>NZ_CAXVJM010000014.1:0-66561 GCF_964259375.1 Collinsella aerofaciens ATCC 25986 | reverse complement strand
GCTGCTCTACAGTCCTGGCTCGCACGGAGGCCACATTAAGTGGCCTCCGGCTCGTGCGGAACTCGCGACAAACTTAAGCCCAGGGCCGCCCGGGCCGGGAATCCGACGCGCTCGTCGGGGCAGCGTTACCTGTCAAATAGGGACAGGTTTATTTTGGCTGGTTTTATCTAGGGAAGCGTCAGCCTTCACGGCGATTGGCGTCCTTTTATGGCATGTGGATCGATGGGGTTTTCGGAAGTGCGGGGAAAAATCGGAAACCCTCAACCATAGCGGCATTTTTGACAACAAAACCGCAGGTCAGTAGTGGGTTATATTATAGGTGTGCTCGAGGGTTCTGAGTTTTTCACCGCACTTCCGAAATCACAGCCTCAAATGATCCGTTTTCCTCCGTTTCCACGGGCCCAAGGGGTAAGCGAAACACAATATGTTGTATGTATATACGCAAGCGAGCGGCCCCACAGAGCGTACAATCTGTGGGGCCGCTCAGCGATGGAGGTCGCCGCCGTTCGCTTGAACGGCGGCGCTTTTTCTGAAGGCTACGGCTTAAGGGTCGCGACGGTGTTGTTGAGGCCAAGAACGTTTTGATATTCCAGATCCTCGAGCATTGCGCGTAGAAGCTTGATGCCGATGCAGCCACAGGCGTCGGCCGCCTCGAGGTCGTAGTCAAGCGGGTTGAAAGCTCGACCGTTATCGCGGATGCGAAGCACCAGGGCCCCGTCCCCGCGCAAGATCACCTTGACGTCCACCTCGGCCGGGCCCTTGCCCACGCCGTGCGTGGCAACGTTTTGAGCTATCTCCTCCACGGCCAGGGCCACAAGGTAGCTCCGCTTGGCATCGACGCCCGCCTCGCGGCACCAGGTGCCGACGCAATCGGAAAGCTCCGGCGCCATCGAAGCGTCACCGCACCCAAAGAACGAAGCACAGCAATCGGCGCCGTCCTCCATACCGGGCGGAAACGCCAGCGAGCGCTCGACCAAACCCCCGCCATGCTCGCCGGCACGCGCGCGCTTAGATGCGGCCCAAACCATCACAAGTACCAATACCAAAAGCTCGCCGGCCGGGAAGGAGAGCCAAATGCCCTCCACGCCGAGAATCCCCATCGTCGCAGCGGCGATCACGGCCTGGCCTCCCACCGACTGCCCAAACGCGATGACGTTGGATGCGGCCACGTTGCCGCAGCTGCGGTAGAAGTTTCCGAGCACCTGCAGCACCAGGTCGACGGGCACGGACAGGCAAAAGAACCGAACGGCTGCAACGCCATAGCCAAAGGCATCGGTCCCAGCCAGGCCAAAAACGGCAACGACCTGCTCGGCGCAAACAAAGACCGCGGCGCAGACCACAATGCAGAGTGCAAGTCCCATACGGAGCGCCACGCGCGCAGTGGCCGTGAGCGACGCGCGGTCGCTCTCGCCGTAAAAGATGGAGAACAGCAGCACCGCCGTCTCCCCCACGCCCACGGTGACGGCCGAAAGAAACGTGCTCACGCTCGAGAGCATCGAGAGCGCCGTTACGGCAGAGGCCCCCGCCACAAGCATGAGAATCCGGTTGAACAGGAACGTGCGCGCCGTCGTGGAAAAGCGCATGACGGAATCGGGCATGCCGGTATTGACGACCTCGACAAGCTCATGCAGGTGACCAAAGGGGCTCACAAACCTGAGCGTGCATTTGGAACTCAGCAGGTGCGTGCAGCAGATGGCGAGCGCCACCATATAGGCAAATGCCGTGGCGCAGCCCATGCCGAAGGTGCCGGCGTGAAGCACCACGATGGCAAAGAGATTGGCCGCCACATCGACCACACTCATAGTGACGATGGCCACCAGGCCCAGTGTGGCTGCGCCGTCGATACGCGTGAGCCCCATCATCACCGAGGTCCCCACGATGGCAAAGCTTCCAAAGGAAAGGCCACGGATAAACCCAGCCGTATCCTCATGGAGAACGCCCGTGTGCGCACCGAACAGGTCCGCAATCCCATCGGCAGCGATAACGCCCGCCACCGAAAGAACGACGCCCATCGCAAGCGACGCGGCGACCGTCACGCTAAAGAGCACCCGCACGGCCTCGTCGTCGCGCATTCCGCGAGCGCGGGCGACAAGCGCCATGCTGCCCGCCGAGAAAACGCCCGCAAGGCCCGATATCAAAATCAAAAGCGACGATGCCATGCCGATGGCCGCCACCGCATCCGGTCCGATAAAGTTGCCCGCAAGCACCGTGTCGAGCATCATGCCGAGCGTTGCGGAGAGCGTGATCAAAATGGTGATGGCAACATAGGAGCGGAACACGCGCTTGATGAGGGCGTCGTTGGCGCCCTCGGTCACACGCGGCAGCTCCTGTCCCCTAGGCGCAAACATCGTGATCGACGAGCGCATAGAAGAAGCGGCGCTTCTGCTCGGTATCGATGATGTGAACGGGCTTGATCTGGTTGGGCGCCTTGCCGCGCATCACGAGCATGTCCACCCAAAGCTGGTTGGTCTCGTCCTGGAGCACGAGCGCGTTCGCGGGGGCGAAGTCGCCGTCCTCGGTCATGTAGTCAACATCGTAGTTGCCCGCACGGAGTTCCTCGTCGGTCACGCGCGAGAGCTCGGCAAGGTCGATTGCGTCGTGGTCGGCATGGTAGAACTCGTAGAGGAACTCATAGCGCGGCGGATGCACATCCACGTCCGGGTAGACGCTAAAGTCCACCAGATCGAGCCCCATGCGCTCGGCCACGCGATCTGCAACGCCGCGAAGCACGGCCTCGGTGGTCTTCTCGCCCTTCATATTGACGGTCTGATCCAGGCGGTAGAGGAACTCCATCGTGGGACAGGTGCCGCGATGGCCCGTCACATGGATGGCATCGCGCATCTTGTAGCGGTAGAAACCGCTGCGGCTCGTGATGATAACCTCGTAGTCTACGCCTTCCTCAAGGTCCTCAAGCCCAAGCGTATGGTCGTAGTCGGGGTTCTCCACCGGAACGAACTCAAAGTAGACCGAGCGCGGCAAGAAGACGCTCGAGGGGTTATCGAGCTCGAAGGGCACCGAGAACGCGCCCTCGGAGGCGGAGTAACCGGTGTAGAGCAGGTGCACCTGTTCGCCCAAAAAGCGACGCAGGCGCTGCGTATAGGGCGCAAACCCGCCGCCCGCCACCGAGCGGATGAGCACGAGCCGCGGCCACATGAGGCTCGCGACCGGCGCGTCGAAGCCGCCCTCGAAGATCTGTCGCAGCTCGGCCGCGCGCTCCGGCATGGGCTCGAGAGCGTTCTCGAGCTGGGCGCGCACGTCGTCGGGCATCTGAATCGAGGGGTCGATCGTGCCCGTCTCGATGTCGTGCACGAGCATCTGCCAGTTGTCCTCGACATAACGCATGAGGTCGAGCAGGTTGGTAATGAACACGCAGCTGATCTCGGTGATGGATTTTTCGGCAATGGCGTAGCGCGTATGGAGATAGCGCGTGTCGGTACCCGGCTTGGCGAAGACCGCCGCGTCGGGACTCGTGGTCGTGGCTGAGAGGTACTGGCGGTTGTCACTCGTGGCCTTGCACGAAAGCGATCCAAAGGTGATGCCGCTCTTGAGCGTGTTGACGTGGCCCTCCATGGTGCAGAAGGCGCGCCCGCGCGTAAGCGCCTCGCCGCCGCCGAGTTCCTTGGCGGCCATGGCGATGGTAAAAGCGCCGGAGTAACCCATGAGAACCTCGGCCATGCGCTTGGTATACGGAATGCCCTTGGGGTTGCCCATGGTACCCGAGGTCTCGTTGAAGTGGACGATCTCCTCGGTGGTCACCACGCCACGCGTGCCGTGCTCCATGACCTCGTAGATGTAGCCCGCATAGTCGTCGTAGGTGGTATACGGGAGCTTCTTGAAGTCCTCGACGGTCTTGATGTCCGCGAAGCCGTGTTCGCGTCCATAAGGGGTGTTCTTGTTGGTTTCGAGCATCTCAAAGAGCAGCTCTTCCTGAACCTCCCGCGTGTGCTGTACATCGGCCACGAGTTGACGACCCAGCTGTTCGCCGGCCTCGAGCTGCATCTTCATCATCATGTTGCGGACCGTGGCCGGATCCATGACCTGCACCGCCTCGCGCGCGGGTGCCTCGTGTTCCTGCGCGTCAGTCGTCAGGGAGTCGATAACCTCGTCGCGTGCCATATGTGCCCCCTACTGCTCGATATCCATGATGTCGACAAAGCCCGTGGCCTCGAAGACATCCATCACGTACTCGTTGGGATGCAGCACCTTGAGGGCTCCGTCCACCTTGTTCATTTCCTTTTGGGCAGCAAGGAGCACGCGCAAGCCCGCAGAAGAGACATATTGCACGTCCGTGAGGTCAATGATGAGTTCCGTCACGCCCTCGGCCTGCGCCTTGAGCTCGGTATCGAGCTCGGGTGCGGTGTTGGTGTCCAAACGACCCGAAAGCACGATCTGGAGCTTGGCCCCGTCTTTGGTAACGTTGATATCCATGTGATGTCCTTTCTATTGATACGTTTTGACCATACGCAGGACGTTTTTGTCCCCCGAACGCCGATAGACGATGTCGTCGAGGTTCTTCCTCACGAGCAATAATCCAAGCCCACCGATGCGGGCATTATCGGCATTTTCGACCTTTTGGCCTTCAAAGGTAAGAGGGTCGTAGGCAACTCCCCCATCGATAAGGGCGAGCGTGAGCACGCGCGCATCGTCATCTGCCCAGGCCTCGACCACCACGGGACGGCGCTCGACGCCATCGGGAAAGCCGTAATGGCATATGTTGACGAAGAGCTCCTCCATCACGAGCATCAGGCTCGAGAGCATCTTGGGCGTCATACCGGGGCGAGCGCAGAGCGGCCCGAGCCACGCAAACAGCTGCTCAAGGTTTTCATCCTCGGCAGCAAGCTCGATGCGACTCGTACAGGCGGGGCAGCCAAAGCCCAGAATCGTGATGTCGTCCGCTTGGGGAGCATCGCCGGCAAACGCGTCCACGTCAGCGACCACGCCCTCGATAACGGCTTCCATCGACGCTGCGCCCTCAGCCATGAGCGCATGAACGCACTTCTCGAATCGCTCCTCACCATAGAGCTCATCGCGCACGTCCGCCGCCTCGGTAACACCATCGGTGTAGATAAGCATCCGATCGCCGGGGGCAAGGTCCAGCTCACCCTGCCGGTAGCGGACCATATCCATCGCGCCCAAAACGAGACCCGGACGCGGCCGGAAGTATTGAGGAACACTGTCGCGAATCAGGAGCGGAGGATTGTGACCGGCGTTGGCAAACACCACGTGCCCCGTCTCGCAGTCGAGAACGCAGGCAAAGGCCGTCACAAAAAGGTTTTCATCGTTGCGCTCGCACAGGAGCTTATTGACCGCCGTGAACGCAACGCCCATATCCTCGCAGGTCTGGATCTGCTCGCGCAGCAGCCCCTGGGCGCGCATCATAAAGAGGGCTGCGGGCACGCCCTTGCCCGAGACATCGCCCACCACAAAGGCGATGCGCCCGTCCCCCGCCTCAAAGACGTCGTAAAAGTCGCCGCCCACCATGCGTGCCGGGCGCATCGACCCTGCGATATCAACGCCGGAGCGCTCGACCAGCTCCGAAAAATCGTGCGGAACGGCCGCAAGCTGAATACGCCGTGCGACATCGAGCTCTGCCGCCACGCGCTCGCGCTCGGCAGTTACGTCCGCAAGGCGTCCCACATAGTCAACCAGGTCCGCACGCATCTTATCGATGGCATTGAAGAGCTCACGTACCTCGTATGCCGGCCTGATCCCGGTCTCATCGATTTTGGTGTCGAATGAGGTGTCCGCGTTATGCGCCGCCAGCACTGCGTCGGCAGCAAACGGGCGGCTCGCCTCGGTCAGGCGCTCGATCGGACGCGTGAAGTGTTTCTCGATCAAACCTATCGCGGCAATCGCGGGCAACACGATTATGACCGTCATGACACTCACGTTGAGATATACCCGGCCGATGATGACGGCATAGTCCGATTCGGTTATCGACAGACGCCGATATGGCCCCGCAATGGCCTCGATGCCGATGAGCACGATCGCGGCCAGAATAGCCGTCGTCATGCAGCGCTGAGAGAGGTTCATATGGGCAGGGCGCTCATAGGGCGTTTCGATAAAATGCGGCCCCCGAGGTTGTAGGGGTGAAAGCTCCAGCGCAATGAGCAGCGGCATTCCCACATAGATCAGGAAGAGCTCGTTGTTCAGAAACCGCACCAGGTGAATATCGAGGAAGGCCATGCGATCCGTCTCGAACGGCATGAGCATGAGCGTCACCGCCGCTGCAGCCACCACGGTCGCCATCAAGAACAACGCGGCATTTTTGGCCGAGGCGAGACTCGGATACGGGTTCTTGCTCTTACGGCGAACCAGATACCACACTACATACGGGACGGCGTCGTAGAGTACCTGGATCCCGGTGTACACGGCAAGCATGAGCGGGTCCGATTCGGCGCCTGCGTCGGAGATAAGGTTGCCCACGGCACAACCCAAGATTCCCGGCCAGCCAAAAAAGAGCCCCAGGACAGGACCGACACCCGAAGCGGGCCGGAGCTGCGTCTCGCCATTAAAGACAGGGATGTTCAAAAACACCGTGAGCACCACATAGTAGATGAGCGCGCAGCCTGCAAACGTCACAAAGGGTCGCAGGCGCGAATAGCGCTGGTCGATGTCTTGAATCACCTGTGGCATGCGGCCTCCCGATGACCGAGGCGAGCTACGTTCATGCACACCTTATTCCCCCAAACGCGAAGAAACGTACCGCCATTTTAAAAAGAGTCGCCGCCGATCTTCTGCGGGCCGAGGAAACAAAATAGCACGTCCCCAAGGTATCCAAGGGCCCTACGGCACGAAATAGGTTGCGCCCACGCAAGCGAGCGTGCCCCCGAAGTGCACAAGGCGGCATGAAAAAGGCAGGGCATTGACCTTTTGGTCATGCCCTGCCTTTTGAATGACAGATTGTAGCTCTGGGGGCCGCACAGCGACGGAGGTCGCCGCCGTTCGTTAGAACGGCGGAACTAGTTACTCCTCGTCGTTGTCCTTGGCCTCTTCGGCGTCGTCGGTGTCCACGAGCTGGTTGAGCAGCTCGTCGAGGGACGCCATGTCCTCGTTGATGGCACCGTTGGCGGGAGCCTTCTTGTCGTCGATCGGGGCGCCCAGGAGCTCCTCGTCGGCGTCGGCGTGATGCGTCGGCGCGGCAGAGGTGCCCAGCAGGATGTCGTCCGGACCGTCGGGGCTAAAGACCATCTGCAGCAGCTGCGAGAGGTCTTCCTCGTCGGCAACGTCGTCGTTGTTCTCGAGGATGTAGAGCAGGTCGTGGGCCTCCAGGCCGTCACGGAGCTCCTCGATCGCCTTGGCACCGATACCATCAATGCGCAGCAGATCCTCCTCGGACTTGCCGACCAGGTCGCCGACCGTCTCGATGCCGACCTCGCTGAACTTGTTGGTCCAGCGCTGCGACACGCCCAGGTCGTCGAACAGGTACAGGCGAGCCTTCTCGGCGGAGATGGTGTGGCCGTTGCGGGTGAACGAACCGTCAGCACCACCAAACTCGTCGTAGCCGGCCCAGTCGAGCTGCTGTGGGAGCTGCTCGTCCAGGTCCTTGAGCTCCACAGGAGCCCACTCGGGCAGCGACTTGGCGTTGGGCGAAGCCGGACCGTCGATGTCGACATAGCCGTCGGCCGTGCGATACGTCAGCTTGGCGTTGGCGTACGGCTTGAGGCCGGTACCAGCCGGGATCTTCTTACCGACGATGACGTTGGACTTAAGGTCGAGAAGGTGGTCGACCTTGCCCTCGATGGCAGCCTCGGTAAGGACACCGGCGGTACGGATGAACGAAGCGCTCGACAGCCAGGAGTCGATGTTGGACGCGACCTTGAGCGTACCCAGGATGACGGGCTCGGCCACAGGAGCCTGACCGCCCAGACGGGCAACGCGCTCGACCTCGTCGGCGAACTCGTAGCGGTCGACGTACTGACCAAGCAGGTACTTGGAGTCGCCGGGGTTGGTGATCTGAACGCGACGTAGCATCTGACGTGCGAGCACCTCGATGTGCTTGTCGTTCAGGTCGACGCCCTGGCTGGTGTAGACGTCCTTAACGCTCTCGACGAAGGTGTGCATCGTCGACTCGATGTCGGTCAGCTTGCGCAGGTTGCGGAAGTTGACGAAGCCCTTGGTGATCTGGTCGCCGGCGCGAACCTCGCAGCCGTCCTCGATCTCGGGCATAAAGCGCACCGATGCGGGAACGCGACGCTCGTCGAGGACACGTGTGTGGTCCTCGGAGTCGGTGAGCGTCAGCACGTACTCGGACTTCTCGGGCTTAATCGAGAGGTGACCGGAGTACGGAGCCAGCTCGGCCTCGCGACCCAGAATCTTCTCGTTGACGTTGCCGACGATATCGAACATACGGCTGACCGTAGGCAGACCCTGCGTAATATCGTCGACGCCAGCGACGCCGCCGGAGTGAATGGTACGCATCGTAAGCTGCGTACCGGGCTCGCCGATGGACTGGGCGGCAATAATGCCGACCGCGGTACCGATGGCGACCGGACGACGGGTGGAAAGATCCCAGCCGTAGCACTTCTGGCACACGCCGTACTTGGAGCGGCAGGTGAGCAGCGCGCGAAGCTTGACCTTCTTAAGGCCCGCATCGACCATCTTCTGGATGTCGGCGACCTTCTCGATGTAGCCATCCTGCTCAAAGAGCACGGTGCCATCGGGAGCCACGACGTCCTCGATGAAGCAACGGCCGACGAGGTCGGTGTTGAGGTCGGTGGTGCCGGGGATGATGAGGTTGTAGGTGACGCCCTCGTGCGTACCGCAGTCCTCCTCGCGGACGATGACGTCCTGGGCCACGTCGACCAGACGACGGGTCAGGTAACCAGAGTCCGAAGTGTGGGATGCGGTATCGACCAGGCCCTTACGGGCGCCGTAGGTCGAAATGAAGTACTCGAGCGGCAGCAGACCCTCGCGGAAGTTCGCCTTAATGGGAAGGTCGATCGTCTCACCGGACATGTCTGCCATCAGGCCACGCATGCCGCCGAGCTGACGCAGCTGGGTCTTAGAACCACGGGCGCCGGAGTCGGCCATCATGTACAGCGGGTTCTCCTCGTCGAACATGTCGAGCATGAGCGCTGCAACCTTATCGGTACAAGCGGTCCACTCGTTAACGACTTCGATGTGGCGCTCCGTCTCGTTGATAAAGCCCTCCTCGAAGTACTCGTTAATCTGGTCGACGTTGGCCTGGGCGCGGTCGAGCAGCTCCTGCTTCTCGGCAGGGATAAGAGCGTCCCACACCGAGATGGTGAGGCCGGCGCGGGTAGCGTAGTGGAAGCCGGAGTACTTGATGGCGTCGAGGATCGGGCCGACCTTGGCCTCGGGGTAACGATCGCAGCAGTCGGCAACCAGCTTGGCCACATCGCCCTTGACCATCTTGTAGTTCATGAACTCATAGTCTTCGGGCAGGCACTGGCGGTTGAAGATGATGCGGCCGATAGAGGTCTCGAAGCGCGCGGTCTTGTTGCCGGTGACGTCGTAGTCGACAAACTCGTTCTTGCCGTTCTTGACGCGGAAGATACGGGTGCCGTCCTCGTTGATGACGTTGGCATCGGCAGCGGACACGCGGACCTGGATCTTGGCCTGCATGTCGACCTCGGAGCGGCAGTCATAGGCGTGCAGCGCGTCGTCAAAGCTCGAGAACACGTGGTTCTCGCCCGGCAGACCCTCGCGAACCTGGGTGAGGTAGTACACACCGATGATCATGTCCTGCGAAGGGATGTTGACCGGCTTGCCGGATGCCGGCGAGCGCAGGTTGTTCGCAGAGAGCATGAGCACGCGGGCCTCGGCCTGAGCCTGGCTGGACAGCGGCACGTGGACAGACATCTGGTCGCCGTCGAAGTCGGCGTTGAAGGGCGAGCAGACCAGCGGATGCAGGTGGATAGCCTTGCCCTCGACCAGCACCGGCTCAAAGGCCTGGATGGACAGACGGTGCAGGGTCGGTGCACGGTTGAGCAGCACGACGCGGCCGTCGATGACCTCTTCGAGGATATCCCACACAAAGGTGGCACCGCGGTCGATAGCGCGCTTGGCGCCCTTGATGTTCTCGACCTTGCCAAGCTCGACCAGGCGCTTCATGACGAAGGGCTTGAAGAGCTCCAGCGCCATGGTCTTGGGCAGACCGCACTGGTGCAGCAGCAGCTTAGGGTCGGTAACGATTACCGAACGGCCGGAGTAGTCGACACGCTTGCCCAGCAGGTTCTGACGGAAACGACCCTGCTTGCCCTTGAGGGCCTCGGCGAGCGACTTGAGCGGGCGACCGCCACGGCCAGAGACCGGGCGACCACGACGGCCGTTGTCGAACAGGGCGTCCACGGACTCCTGGAGCATGCGCTTCTCGTTGTTCACGATAATCGCAGGGGCGTCCAGGTCGAGCAGGCGCTTGAGTCGGTTGTTACGGTTGATCACGCGACGGTACAGGTCGTTGAGGTCGGACGCGGCGAAGCGGCCGCCGTCGAGCTGGACCATCGGGCGCAAATCGGGCGGAATGACCGGAATGACGTCCAGAATCATGTTCGCGGGGCTGTTGCCGCCCTTCAGGAAGGCGTCAACGACCTCGAGGCGCTTAACGGCCTTCTCGCGCTTCTGCTTCTGGGAGTCCTCGTCGGCGATGATGGCCTTGAGCTTCTCGGCCTCGGAGGGGAGGTCGATGGCAGCGAGCAGGTCGCGGACGGCCTCGGCACCCATGCCACCCTTGAAGTACATGGAGTAGTAGCGAGTCATCTCGCGGAACAGCGGCTCATCGGAAATGAGGTCGCGCTCGCTGAGCTTCATAAAGGCGTTGAAGGCGTCCGTGCGGAGCTGCTTCTCGTCCTTGCACTCTTCCTCGATGTCGACGATGCCAGAGGCGATCTCCTCGGGGGTCAGCGGCTCCTCGTCGGAGAACTCGTCAAAGTTCTCGGGGTTGCCCTGCTCCTTGAGGGACTCGATCTGGCGGGCGCACTCGGCATCGATCTCTTCCAGATCGGCGGCGAGCTCCTCGCGCAGGTCGTCGGCGTCGGCCTCGCGGGCCTCATAGTCGACCTCGGTGATGATGTAGCTGGCAAAGTACAGAACCTTCTCGAGGTCCTTGGACTTGATGTCGAGCATACGGCTCATCGGGAAGCTCGTGGGGCTCTTGAAGTACCAGATGTGGGACACGGGAGCGGCGAGCTCGATGTGGCCCATGCGGTCGCGACGCACCTTGGCCGAGGTGACCTCGACGCCGCAGCGCTCGCAGACGATGCCCTTAAAGCGGATGCCCTTGTACTTGCCGCAGGAGCACTCCCAGTCCTTGGCGGGACCGAAGATCTTCTCGCAGAACAGGCCGTCCTTCTCGGGCTTGAGGGTACGGTAATTGATGGTCTCCGGCTTCTTGACCTCACCGTGCGACCAGGAACGGATCTGGTCGGCGGAGGCAAGGGAGATCTTTACCGAGTCAAAATCAGTAGCTTCGAAATCTGCCACAGTCAACTACTCCTTATCAGTGGTCGTGGCGGCGACAGCCTCGGGTGCCTCGGCGGCCTCGGCATCCTCGGCCTCGACGTCGGCGTCAACGCCGGCGAGCGCAGCCAGGTCGTCGAGAGCAGAGGTCTCCTCGGCGGTCACAGGGGCGGAGGCGTCCTCGTCGGCATCGTGCATGGGCTCGATGTCCAGTGCGAGGGAGCGAATCTCCTTGACGAGAACCTTGAAGGACTCGGGGATACCCGGGACAGGAACGTTCTCGCCCTTGACGATGGACTCGTAGGTCTTGACGCGGCCCACGGTATCGTCGGACTTGACGGTCAGGATCTCCTGCAGGACGTTGGAAGCACCGTAAGCGTACAGTGCCCAAACTTCCATCTCGCCGAAGCGCTGGCCGCCGAACTGGGCCTTGCCGCCCAGAGGCTGCTGGGTAACCAGGCTGTAAGGGCCGGTCGAACGGGCGTGGATCTTGTCGTCGACCATGTGGCCGAGCTTGAGGATGTAGGACGTACCCACGGTAATGGGCTCGCGGAACTCCTCGCCGGTGCGGCCGTCGAACAGGCGGGTCTTGCCGCGCTCGTCAAGCTGGGTGACGAACTCGGGACGCATGTGATCGCCAAAGGCAGCGGTGGCTTTGTTGAGCATGTTCTTGTTGGCACGACGGATGACCTCGGCGATCTCGTCCTCCTTGGCGCCGTCGAAGACGGGCGTGGCGGTGAAGAACGGACCGGGGACGTACTTGTCGGAGTCGGCCTGCTCGGTATCCCAACCGCACGCAGCAGCCCAGCCAAGGTGGCACTCGAGCAGCTGGCCGACGTTCATACGCGAAGGAACGCCCAGCGGGTTGAGGATAACGTCGATCGGGGTACCGTCAGCCATGTAGGGCATGTCCTCGACCGGCAGAACGTTACAAATAACACCCTTGTTGCCGTGGCGGCCGGCGATCTTATCGCCCTGCTGGATCTTACGACGCTGGGCGACGTAGACGCGCACCTGCTCGTTGACGCCGGGGGCCAGGTCGTCGCCGTTCTCGCGGCTAAAGCGGACGACGTCGATGACGCGGCCGTAAGCGCCGTGAGGCATCTTAAGGGAGGTGTCGCGGACATCGTGGGCCTTGGCACCGAAGATGGCGCGCAGCAGGCGCTCCTCGGCGGTCAGAGCGCTCTCGCCCTTGGGCGTGACCTTGCCGACCAGGATGTCGCCAGGGCCGACCTCGGCGCCGATGCGGATGATGCCGTCCTCGTCGAGGTTGGCAAGCATGTCCTCGGAGAGGTTCGGGATCTCGCGGGTGATCTCCTCGGGGCCGAGCTTGGTGTCGCGGGCGTCGATCTCGTGACGGGTGATGTTGATGGTCGTCAGCAGGTCCTCGGCCACCAGGCGCTCGGACACGACGATACCGTCCTCGTAGTTAAAGCCTTCCCACGGCATGTAGGCCACGGTGAGGTTCTGGCCCAGTGCGAGCTCGCCGTGATCGGTCGAAGGACCGTCGGCCAGAGGCTCGCCCTGCTCAACGGTGTCACCGACGCGCACGAGCGGACGGTGGTTGATGCAGGTGGACTGGTTGGAGCGCTGGTACTTGGCCAGGTGATACTCGTCCATGCCGCCGGCATGCTTGACGATGATCTTGGCGGCGTCGGCAAAGATGACCTCACCGGCGTTCTTGGCCAGGGTGACCTCGCCGGAGTCCAGAGCGGCGCGACGCTCCATGCCGGTACCGACATAGGGAGCGGCGGGGTGAACCAGCGGCACGGCCTGACGCTGCATGTTAGCGCCCATCAGCGTACGCTTGGCGTCGTCGTGCTCCAGGAACGGAATCAGCGTGGCTGCGACGGAGAGCATCTGACGCGGTGAGACGTCCATGTAGTCGACGTCCTCGACGGGCACGTCGGCGGGAGCGCCGAAGGAGCCGTCGAAGTCGCGGGTACGGGCGATCACGGTGTGCGGACGGACGATCTTGCCCTCGGCATCGGTCGTGATGAACTCGTTGGTCTTGGGATCGAGCGGCGTGTTGGCCGGCGCGATGACGTGCTTCTCTTCCTCGTCAGCGGTCATCCAGTCGATCTGATCGGTGGCAACGCCGTTCTCGACGCGGCGGAACGGGGCCTCGATGAAGCCGTACTCGTTGACGCGGGCGTAGAGGGCGAGCGAGCCGATCAGGCCGATGTTGGGGCCTTCGGGGGTCTCGATCGGGCACATGCGGCTGTAGTGCGAGTTGTGAACGTCGCGGACGGCCGTCGGCACGTTGGTGCGGCGGCTGGAGCCGGACTTGTGGCCGGCAAGACCGCCAGGGCCGAGTGCGGACAGACGGCGCTTGTGGGTCAGACCGGTCAGGGGGTTCGCCTGGTCCATGAACTGCGAGAGCTGCGAGGAACCGAAGAACTCCTTGATGGAGGCCACGATCGGGCGGATGTTGATGAGCGACTGCGGGGTGATCTCGTCGATGTCCTGGGAGCTCATGCGCTCACGGACGACGCGCTCCATACGGCTCATGCCGATACGGAACTGGTTGGCGACGAGCTCGCCGACGGTACGGATGCGGCGGTTGCCAAAGTGGTCGATGTCGTCGACCTTGAAGCCCTGCTCGCCGGCAGCGAGGGACAGCAGGTAGCGCAGCGTCGCGACGATATCCTCGTCGGTGAGCACCGTGACCTCTTCCTCGGTGGTGAGGTTGAGCTTCTTGTTGACCTTGTAGCGACCGACGCGGGCCAGATCGTAGCGCTGCGGGTTAAAGAGCAGGCCCTCGAGCAGGCTGCGGGAAGCGTCCACGGTGGGAGGCTCGCCCGGGCGCAGGCGACGGTAGATCTCGATGAGGGCATCCTCGCGGGTAAGGGCGGTGTCGCGCTCCAGGGTGCGCTTGATCACATCGGAGTTGCCGAGCAGCTCGATGATGTCGTCGTTGGTGACAGCGATGCCAAGGGCGCGCAGGAACATCGTGGCGCTCTGCTTGCGCTTACGGTCGATGGAGACCATGAGCTGATCGCGCTTGTCGACCTCAAACTCAAGCCAGGCACCGCGGGACGGGATGATCTGGGCCTTGTAGATCTGCTTGCCCGAATCCATCTCGGAGCTGTAGTACACGCCCGGGGAGCGGACGAGCTGCGAGACGACGATACGCTCAGTACCGTTGATGATGAAGGTGCCCTGATCGGTCATCATGGGGAAGTCGCCCATGAAGACGAGCTGCTCCTTGATCTCGCCGATCTCCTTGTTGGTGAGACGGACGTCGGTCAGAAGCGGAGCCTGATAGGTCATATCCTTCTCGCGGCACTCCTCAACGGTGTGCGCGGGGTCGCCGAACTGATGCTCGCCGAAGGTAACCTCGAGAACATGGTTCTGGCTCTGGATGGGGCTGGATTCCTTGAACGCCTCACGAAGGCCCTCGTCCTTAAAACGCTCAAAGGATTCCCTTTGAACAGAGATAAGGTTGGGGAGCTCCATGGCCTCCGGGATTTTCCCGAAGCTGACGCGCTTGCGCTCAGTGGCAGTGTATGCGTAGGTCACCAGGTTTTTCCTCCTTCACGGAAATGCTCGGTGGGTTGGCGAGGCATAGCTTCGCCAGTTATCGCAACCTAATAGTTTATCAGGTACCGACCGTTGGGCAAGAAAAGCCTTGACGCGATTGAGTTTTTGGAGTAGCAAAGTTTTTCGACAGAAAAGGCGCAGGTAGATGGATGTGTATCGAACACCTGTTCATATATTTTCTGTGAACAGCGCTACTGATGCGCGCCGCTGAATGGCGGAATGGCTTTGAGGGTTAATCGGGCGGAAACTGCGTCCCGTTTTGAGGCCTCAAACTGGGCCGCAGTTTCCGGTTGAGCCCTGTTTGGGAAAGCATATCCCGTTCTGAGCCGATATTCCGGGTCGCAGTTTCCGCTAGGGGCCCCAACCGGAAAGCGCATCCCAGAATTCGACCGAAGGGTGGGACGCGCTTTCCGACAGGATGCGACAAAGGGACCGCCGCTTTACCACATCCGTTTGGCTATGTTGCGCAACAGATTCTTCGAATCCGGCATGAAGATACTAGATAGTTACTTATAACCCAACGAAAGGATTACCATGTTTAAGAGCATCCGAAAAGGCGGGAGGATCGCCGCGGTCGCAATCGGCATCGTAGCGGCGCTGACCCCGCTGGCTGCCCCCCCCGCAGCATTAGCTGACGGCCTACCGACACCGGAGCTGGAAAAGTCGCTAGCTGTCGACGTCGAAGGCGAGGATTCGTCTGCACGGGTCACAGACGACGGCAATTATGCCATCATCGCAGACTATGACTATGATCTTTACGATAACTATAACGATAATTATGTATATTACGGTTATTCACGGCTTGATTTTAAGAGCGGTGAAGTCACTCCTATCGACATACCGAAATCCTGTCTATCCGATGTTCAGAGTACTTGGGACAACAAGTACCTTTATTGGCTGGAGGACGGCAAGGTCATCGTCTATTCCGTCGAAGATCAACAGCGGGTCGCCCACTCTATACAAGTAAAGAAATCAGAGGTCAACGGCATCGAGCTTAATGAAGACGGAAGCAGCTTGACTGCCTATTGTTCGAATGGCAAATACGGGAAAGTTTGCGTTTTCAATCTGCAATCAAATGAGAAAACATTTACGTACAAGTTCGAAAAAGGCGATTTAGATGCCCTCCTCTCAAGGGATGGAAAGCGTTTGTATGTCTGCTCGAATCGAAAGCTCAAGATAATCGACATTCCCGATGGCTCCACGTCAATTAAAGAGATGCCAGGCAACGCCCAATGTAATGGGGTAACTAGGGCATGCAGGTCCGATAAACTACTCATAGAAACCACCAGCGACGACGATTCGCTATATACAACCTATTTCATGGCGGATTACGATGGCAACATCGATAAAGTAGCCGACGGCAATAAAATTAGTATCTATGACACCTGGGGAAAATATATCCTAGCCATTACTGGCGAAAACTACGACACTATTGTTATTGACCCAAACACTGGGAAGCAAATTCGATATTTAATAAAAAACGACGACGAGGACTGGATTGATAATACCGACATCTCGAGAGACGGCAATATCGTGCTGGCCTCGATCTCAAACGACAGTTCAACCGTCGTTCGCCTCATCGACACCAAGACAGGCCAGAGGGTCGACTGTAAAATTAAATTGGATAGCTATTGCTCCCCCGAGTTCGTCGATAACGACCAAAAAATCGTTGTGGACTATTCCGATGCCGAAGACCCCACGAAGATGCACATCGACGTCTACAAGTCGAATATCCACTATAGCCCGATCGAAAAACTCATCTTCTTTGCCCAGGACAACATGCCAATCGTTATTGGCGGTGGGATTGCGCTTGTCCTGATGATCATCGGCGGCATCGCAGTCGTTTGCATCCGTCGCAAAAAGCGCGCCGCAGCTCAAACAAGCATCGCTGGCACCGCACCCAAAGCAAAGAAGCACAAGCGCAGCCGCCACAAGAAGTATGCCCAGCAGGAACAGGTCGCTCAACAGTCTTCTGCTGATTCGGCATTTGATACACAATGGCAAACGTCAGGGGAGCCCCTCACAGACATTTCCCAGCAGCCGGTCGCATCTTCTGCCCCGAAATTCTGCCGCCACTGCGGCACCCCACTCGTACCAGAAGCCAAGTTCTGCCCCAAGTGCGGCCATCCGGTCGAATAACATCTGACAAGCGAACCCACAGCCAAATCGGGCCGCCCCTCACGGGACGGCCCTTTTGCTTGGAAGGAAATCAGTTGAAGCGGCAGGATGTGACAAAGAGACCGTCCCTTTGTCACATTGGCTGAAAAAAAACGGGTGCAGACCGAAGTCCGCACCCGTAAATGTCGATGCCCGAAGGCTTATTTGCGCATCAAGCCGCCGCGCTCGTCGATGGCGTCCCAGAAGGCGCCGGCAAAGCGAGGATCGCTTGCAGCCATGAGGGCGTTGGTGGCCATCCAGCCAGACGGGGTGCCGGTGTCGTAGCCCGAGAGCGGGTCGATGACGACAGCGTACATGGCCTCGCGATCGAGCGAGCGGGCCATGGCGTCGGTGAGCTGGATCTCGCCGCCCTTGCCGGCCTGCTGATCGGCCAGCAGGTCCATGACCAGCGGGCTCAGCAGGTAACGACCGACGATGTACAGGTTGGACGGAGCCGCCTCGGGAGCGGGCTTCTCGACCAGACCGCCGATGCGCCAGACAGCGCCCGACTCGTCGTCAGCGGCATTCTCGAAGCCCTCGAGAGAGCCCACGCGATCGCCGGCGATAACGCCGTAGCGGCTGACTTCCTCGGGCGAGCAAGCAGCGACGGCGATAACCGAAGCGCCACCGTGCTCCTTGGAAACGGCGAGCATCTTGTCGCAGATGTCGCGGTTAGGCACAACGTAGTCGCCCAGAAGAACCAGGAAGTTCTCCCCTGCCACGGCGTCGGCAGCAGAGCGAATGGCGTGACCGAGGCCCTTGGGCTCGTACTGATAGCGGAAATCGACCGGCATACCGCCAGCGTGGGCGACGGCATCGGCATAGGCGTTCTTGCCGCGCTCGCGCAGCAGGTTCTCGAGCGAACGATCGGGCTGGAAGTAGCTCAGCAGCTCGGGCTTACCGGGAGAGGTAACGATGATGGCGTCGTCGACCTCCTCGGGGTCGAGCGCCTCCTCAACGACATACTGGATGACCGGCTTGTCGAGTACCGGCAGCATCTCTTTGGGCGTGCACTTGGTGCCAGGCAGAAAACGCGTGCCAAGACCGGCGGCGGGGATGATTGCCTTCATATTATTCAAGGATCCTTTCGCAGGCGCAGAATGCGCCCTGTGCGTGCGGCACGGCGGCCGCAGACCAAATTGCGATACCGAAGTATCTTACCGCCGGAGACATACGTCGCCGTAAGGCAAACGCAATTCTTCAGCAGGTCAACGCAAATTATTGCTCGAATGGTGCAATTTTACGCCCCAGCGGTAACGGGATTGGCGCGGCGAAGACAGCGGTGTGCTGCGTGCCGAGTAATGGGAATGAAGGGCCAAAACAAAAAAGACGGGGCTCGCAATGCGAACCCCGTCTGCAAAGAAATCTGGCGAGAAAGCCTGATTACTTGAGGGTGACAGCAGCGCCAGCAGCCTCGAGCTTCTCCTTGGCAGCCTCGGCGTCCTCCTTCTTGGCACCCTCGAGAACAGCCTTGGGAGCGCCCTCGACGACCTCCTTGGCCTCCTTCAGGCCAAGGTTGGTGAGCTCACGGACGGCCTTGATGACCTGGATCTTGTTGTCGCCGAAGCCCTCGAGCACGACGTCAAACTCGGTCTTCTCCTCGGCCTCAGCAGCGCCAGCAGCGGGAGCGGCGACAACAGCGGCAGGAGCAGCGGCGGAAACGCCGAAGGTGTCCTCGATAGCCTTGACGAGCTCGGAAGCCTCGAGAAGGGTCATTTCCTTAAGAGCATCGATGATCTCATCGGTGGTAAGCTTAGCCATTTCTAAGTCCTTTCGGTTTCCGTGCGAATGCACGGAGATCAGTTAAAACACGGCGCGAATGCGCCAGGGGTGCGGCGTTGCCGCCGCGGGTGAAAACAGCAACTAGGCTGCCTTCTGCTCGGAGACCTGCTGGATCGAACGAGCGAGACCAGAGGAAACGCCGTTGACGCAGACAGCGATGTCGCGAGCGAAACCGGAGATGAGACCGGCGATCTGGCCGAGAAGCTGATCCTTGGTGGGCAGCTCGGCGATAGCCTTAACATCATCAGCGGAAACGGCCTTGCCGTCGGAGATACCGCCCTTGATCTCAAGGACGCCCTTGGACTTAGCGGAGAAGTCCTTAAGGGTCTTAGCGGCCTCGACCGGCTCGGTCTCGTAGAACACATAAGCGACGGGGCCGGCGAGGATCTCGTCGAGCTCGGGCTGCTCCTGGTTCTTGAGAGCGATCTTGACCAGGTTGTTCTTGTAGACCTTCATCTCGGCGCCGCACTCGCGAAGCTGATGACGCAGCTCCTGAGCCTGCTTAACCGTCAGACCATTGTAGTTGACGACGAACAGACCGGCGTTCTCGGCGATACGGGACTCGATCTCTGCAACCTTGTCGATTTTGTACTGCTGGGGCATGAATTACACCTCCTCGAATTCTTTCCGGGCACGGTCCGCCACAAGGACGTGACGGGGGCATGTCCAAAAAGAAAGCCCCCGCGCTGCATGAGCGACGGGGGCGAGAAGACATATCTACTCGACCACCTCGGCTGGCGGGATATCCCATTAAGCTCGCGGGCGATGCCCGTTTGCACCGGCTGTCTCTGGCAGCGGATTCGTGCGTGAACCGAAAGTATTATGGCGGGGACCCCGGCGTCGGTCAACGGCAACCCTGGCTGCACACAATTCCACCATCTCGGTCGCGCCGCCAAAGGCCAGGCGCAAGCTTTTCGCTCGGTCAAGTCCTGGGCTCGCACGAAGAGCACATTTAGTGCTCTTCGGCTCGTGCGGAATCTACGAAAAGCTTGCGCCTGGCCTTTGGCGGCGCGACCTGTGTTGACTTTGGGGCAGCCAGGGTTGCCGTTGGCCGGCGCGCCCCACGCATAATGCTTGGGTCGGCGGGCTGATGGTTTTGGGTCCCGGTGGGCTATAGGGTTGACACGAAGTTGGACAGGCGGCGGAGACCTTCGTCCAAATCTTGGTCGGAGACGCAGTAGCTTAGGCGGATGTGGCCTTCGGTTCCGAAGCAGTCGCCCGGGACTAGGGCTACGTTTGCCTCTTTGATGGCTTTGATGCAGAAGGCTTCGCTGGTTAGGCCGAATTGTTTGATGCTGGGGAAGGCGTAGAAGGCGCCGGCTGGTTCCACTACGTCGAGGCCCATGGCGTTTAAGGCTGCGAGCACGCGTTTGCGGCGGGCTCGGTAGACTTTGAGCATGGGGGTTGGGTCGACGGTCAGGGCTCGGGCTGCGGCGTCCATTTCGAAGGAGACGGCGCTCGATACTAAGTATTGGTGAGCCTTGGCAATCTCGGCGATAACGGGGGCTGCCGCTGCGAGCCAGCCCAAGCGCCAGCCGGTCATGGCCCAGGGTTTGGAGAAGCTCTCGATGACGACCGTCTGCTCGCGCAGCTCCGGGTGTCGCTGGGCGAAGCGCTCGTAGCCGTCCACATAGACGAGTCGGTTGTACACGTCGTCACAGACCACGTAGATGCCCGCCTGCTCCGCTACGCGCGCCACGGCGTCGAGCGAAGCCGCGTCGAGAATGCAGCCCGTAGGATTGTTGGGCGTGCAGATGACGATGGCCTTGGTCGCCGGCGTTACGCAAGCACGAAGTGCGCCCTCGTCAATCTGGAATTGCGCAGGCTCTGTATCCAAAAAGACCGCTTTGGCGTGATTGGCCACGACGATGCTCTCGTACAGGCCAAAGGCCGGCGTGGGAATAATGACCTCGTCGCCGGGGTTGAGCATGGCCATAAGCGTAGCCGACAGGGCCTCGGTCGCGCCGTCGGTCAGGATGACCTCGTCGGCGGAAAACGTCAGGCCCGCGTCCCCCATGTAGGCAGACAGCGCCTCGCGCAGGGCGGGGCGACCGTTGTTGGGCGGATAGTGCGTGTCACCGCGGTCCAGTGCGGCGGTCACCTCGGCGCCAATCACGTCGGGCGTGGGAAAATCAGGCTCGCCGAGCGCGAGCGCAATGCATCCTGGGTGCTGGGCGGCGAGCGCGTTGATTCGGCGGATGCCGGAGGGCTTGAGCGTGGCAAGCGAGGTATTCATGGGCAGACGCATGGCGTTCCTTTCGTAAGGGTTGCACTAGGATAGCGCGGCGGAGCGCCACCAGACGGTGTAACCTAAACGGAAACCAACCGAAAAGGAGGCGGCATGGAGACGACCGCACGCGGCGATGTACCAAAAGCACTGCACAACATCGCGTTTGTCAGTATTCCCGAGAGCGCCGATCTTGAGTTTTTGCTTTGGGACCTCCAGGATGCCATCGCCGCCTATGCTCAGCTTTCCGGCACCGCACTCCCCCGCCCGGTCAACTTGAAGGCAAATGACACCGGTGCAGTCGATGGCATGGTGCTCGCTGTTGATGATGCATTTGGTGATGAAACGATGACCGCTGTCGAGCAGACACTCGATCGCCTTAAGAATACAGACGCGCGCGTCTATGTCATCGTCCAAGCCCTGTCCAAAAACACCAAGCAGGCGGACGAAGTTCTCGACCGCCTGTATCGGGCATGTCTTCTACGTGACCTGCCATGGTGCGACGGCGTTGTCATCTGTGCCGGCAACGGCATCGCAGCACTTCGCCACTCCCCGCGTATGGGCCTCTTGCGTCGGCCATTTTCGGAAGCGATGGATAAGCTTGTGGGCGCTGTGCGCATGGGCTGCTCCATTGAACATGCGCAGCTGCTTGGCGGTGGCAATGCCGGTAGCGTCGATGCCGACGGCATGGTGCGCGTCAAGCCCGCGCTGCCCGCACCGATCTGGCATGCCATCATGAAACGCCTCAGCACCCGCGCCCAATCAGATATCTAAATTACAGAGCGCCCCAGTCAACGGCCTCGCGCCAGCGCTCGACAAGGCGTTCCAGGCGCCATGCCGCATTGGCGGGACTAGTCGACGGCAGAACGATGGCCGACAGCCCCGTGCGTTCTTGTAGATAGCGCTTGTAGAGCCGACCAGCTGTACCACCGTTGCATATCACCTGCTCAATGGGAGCTGCACCGGTAATGCGCTCGATATGTGCCGGCACAACGTTTTTGATGCTGGCGTCACTCGAGCCCTTGATGTCACAGCTCTCGATCACGTCCCACAGGGCCACACCGCCGTTCAGCAGCATAGCCCGCTTGGCGGCAATCGAGGCGTCAAGCGTCGCGGGCTCGCCACTCGCCAAAGAGTCTCCCTCGTTGGGCGGCACGGGCGCACCAAGGCACGCGGCCATCACGCGCCAAAAGCGGTTCTGCGGATTGCCATAGTAGAAGGCATTGGCACGCGAGAGCACCGAGGGAAACGACCCCAGCACCAAAACGCGCGAGCGCTCGTCAAACACGGGTTCAAACCCATGCTCAATATGCTGATAGCCCTCATCTGGCGTGGCCACGAGCTAGGCCCTCAACAGATAACGCACCTCATAGGGCGCAAGTTCAAGGGAGCCCGGCAGCTCGACCGTGGGCGCGTCGTCGGCAAGCAGGTCGACGAAGGAGCCGTTGAGTTCGCCGGCTCCAAAGGAATAGGGCTCGTTCACGGCATTGACCGCCACGAGCACCGTCGCGTCGTCGCAGGCGCGCTCGAACAGCAGTTGTTTGTTCTGGATCACCACGTTGCGATAGGCACCATAGTTGAGGGCACGAGCCGCCGCATCGTTTGCCGAGCGCAGGTGCGCCAGCTGCGTGACAAATGTCGTCAGATCGTTGGGCGCAGGCTCATCGAGCGCAGGACGCAGCGCCCAATCGCCATCGGAGCCGCCCTTTTCGCCGGCAATCCCCCACTCGCTGCCATAGTAGACGCACGGAATGCCCGGCATGCCAAACAGCATGCCATAGGCGGGGCGCAGGCAGGACTTGTCCGTCAGGATGCTCGCCAGGCGCGGCACATCGTGGTTGTCGACAAACGACAGCAGGTGTTTGCCACGGTAGATGCACCACGGGTCACCGCCAAACTGACGGTGCAACGAATGGGCGATCTCGAACATGTTGACCGAGTTAAAGCTGGAGTATAGGCCCTTGTAGCACTCGTAGTTGGTGCAGGAGTCGAGCATTTCCTCGTTGACGATCTGGTTGTAGTCGCCGTGAAGCGTCTCACCAATCAGCACAAAGTCGGGCTTGAGCTCACGGGTAAAGGAGTGCAGGCGGCGCATAAAATCGCGATCGAGCATATAGGCAACGTCCAAGCGCAGGCCGTCGACGCCAAAGACCTCGGCCCAGCGACGCACGGACTCAAGCAGGTAATCGACCACGGCGGGATTTTGCAGGTTGAGCTTCACAAGCTCAAAATGGCCTTCCCAGCCCTCATACCAAAAGCCATCGCCATAGCAGGAGTCGCCGTCAAAGCTGATGTGGAACCAATCCTTGTAGGGCGAGTCCCACTTACGCTCCTGCACATCGCGGAAGGCCCAAAAGCCGCGACCGACGTGGTTGAAAACGGCATCGAGCACCACGCGGATGCCATGGGCATGCAGCGTGTCGCATACGGCGGCAAAGTCGGCATCCCCACCCAGGCGGCGGTCGATATGGCGCAGGCTGCGCGTGTCGTAACCGTGGCTATCAGACTCGAGTGGAGGATTGATCAGCACGGCGCCAATACCGAGTCCCTGCAGGTAGTCGGCCCATTGGGCGACCTTCATGATGGGGGCATCGGGGCTAGCTGTGGCATCGGCGGCCTGGGCGAGCTCATCCTCGGCAACGGGGGCGGCGTTTTCGCGCGGAGCTCCGCAAAAGCCCAGCGGATAGATCTGATAGAACGTCGTCTCGTATGCCCACATAGCAACCTCCCGGAAATCTGTCACGCAACGCCATCCATTGTATGCCCAACAGGGTAGCTAATTTGGGACGGGGCTTTTTTGGCTACCCCTGCTTGAAGGGTAGCCAAAAAAGCCCCGTCCCAAATTAGCTACCCCAGTACGCATTCTGCCGCAACCGATGAGGGGATGTGGTTAGGCGACAGGCTTTGCACGGCGGATGGCTGGGAACAATACGGTGATGGCGAGCATGACGCCCACGACGGCAATCGCCCCGCCCACGAAACCAATCCAAGCGATTCCGGGGCCCGACACCACGGCGCCGCCAATCGCGGTGCCCGTACCGATGCCTAAGTTGAACAGGCCCGAGAAGATCGACATGGCCACGGCTGACGAATCCGCCGGCGTGTGCTTGATGAGCTCGGCTTGGAACGCCACGTTAAAGGCCGTGGCGCAGCAGCCCCACAGCGCGCAGACGGCAAGCACTGCCACGAGCGACGATGCGGCCGGACCCATGAGCAGCAGAGCCACCGGCACGCCGGAGAGCGTAATCGCGAGGAACGGGAACCGGTGCCCATCGAACAGCCGACCGAACAGCCAGCTTCCGAGCAGACCAGAGCAGCCAAACGCCGTCAGCGTCATGGTGATGGCGCTTGCGTCGACATGCGCGACCTGAGCCAGGAAAGGCTCGATATAGCTATAGCCCGCGTAATAGCCGGTCGCCATAAAGACCGTGACCACATAGAGCGCGATGAGGAACGGGTTCTTGAGCAGGTCGGGCAGCTGCTTGAGCGTAAAACGCTCGCCCGCTGGCATGGTGGGGAACACCGTGGCCTGGTAGACGACCGCGACAGCAGACAGCGCTCCGACCACGGCAAACGTCATACGCCAGCCCACGGCCAGGCCAATGGCGCGGCCGAGCGGCAGGCCGAAGATCTGTGCGATGGAAGAGCCCGTGGCGATCATGCTGATGGCGAGCGCCCCGTGGCGTGTGTCAACCAGGCGCGACGCCATAATCGAGGCGACCGACCAGAACACGGCATGTGCGCAAGCGACCACCAGGCGCGCGCAGACCAGGATGGGATAAGTCGGCGCCACAGCGGACAGAAACTGGCCGAGCGAGAACACGGCGAGCACGCCCAGCAGCATCCGCTTGAACTCGAAACGCGAAGCGAACACCATGAGCGGCAACGACAGCAGCATGACGCCCCAGGCATAGACCGAGATCATGATGCCCGCCTGGGCCTCGGTGAGCGAGAACGACGCGGCGATATCAGTCAAAAGGCCGATGGGCATAAACTCCGACGTGTTGAACACGAACGCACAGCAGGTGAGCCCGACGAGCGGGAGCCACTGCCTGAGCGTGATGCCGTCTTGCCTTGCCTGACTCATATATAACGTCTCCAATCATTTTGAGTGGAGGCGATTATATAGCAACGGCCCCGCATCCGTCAGCAACAGATGCAGGGCCGAAAACAATTCGATACACAGAGGTTGCGCCGTCAATACATAACTAAGCCAACCCCAGCAATATGCCCGCCGAATGCACGACAAACGCCACGATCCAGGCGACTGCCACCTGAAACGCGAACACGGCAACGGCGTAGCGCGCGCCCAGCTCGCTCTTGACGGCGCCGATGGCAGCCACGCAGGGCGGATACAGCAGCGTAAAGACCAGAAACACATAGGCAGTAAACGGCGAAAACATGGTCGACAGTGCCGCGGGCGAGGTCGCGCCCAAAAGCACCGTGAGCGTCGATATGACGCTCTCCTTGGCGATAAGTCCGGTGACGAGCGCCGTGGACGCACGCCAGTCGCCAAACCCAAGCGGCGCCAGCGCCGGCGCGATGATGCTGCCGAGGCCCGCAAGCAGGCTTTGCGACTGATCGGCGACCACATTAAAGCGAATGTCGAACGTCTGAAGGAACCAGATGACCACGGTAGCGGCAAAGATAATGGTAAAGGCCTTGGTAATAAAGTCCTTGGCCTTATCCCATGCCAGCATCACTGTCGTCTTGACGCTCGGCAGGCGGTAGTTGGGAAGCTCCATGATAAACGGCACCGGGTCGCCCTTAAATGCCGTGCGGTTGAGCACCAAAGCCGCAATGCAGCCGACCACGATACCGATCAGATAGAGCGAGACCATGGCGGGAACCGTCGCCTGCGGGAAAAACGCCCCGCACAGCAGGCCGTAGACCGGCAACTTGGCCGAACAGCTCATGAACGGTGTGAGCATGACCGTCATCTTGCGGTCGTGCTCGGATGGGAGCGTACGGGTCGACATGATAGCCGGCACGGTGCAGCCAAAACCGACGAGCATGGGCACGAAGCTGCGGCCCGACAGGCCAAAGCGACGCAACACCTTATCCATGACAAAGGCCACGCGTGCCATGTAGCCGGAGTCTTCCAGAATGGAGAGGAACAAAAAGAGCACGACGATAATCGGCAGGAAGGTCAGCACGCTGCCCACGCCCGTAAGCACGCCGTCGACAGCCAGCGAGCGCACCACGTCGTTGGTTCCGAACGCCTTAAGACTTGCATCGGCCGAGGCGATGATGACAGCGATGCCATCCTCCATGAGTCCCTGCAACGCCGCGCCGATCACGCCAAACGTCAGCCAAAAGACGAGGCCCATGATCAACAGAAACGCCGGAATGGCCGTATGGCGACCCGTCAGAATGCGGTCGATTTTGACAGAGCGCACGTGTTCGCGACTTTCGTGCGGCTTGACGACGCAGCGCCCGCACACATCGCCGATAAAGCTAAAGCGCATGTCCGCCAGCGCAGACAGGCGGTCAGTGCCGGCCTCGCCCTCCATCTGGGTGATGATGTGCTCGATAGCGTCGAGCTCGTTGCGATCCAGGTGAAGCGCCTCGGTTACCAGCTCATCGCCCTCGACCAGCTTGGTCGCCGCAAAGCGCACCGGGATGTGCGCCGTCACGGCATGGTCTTCGATGAGGTTGGCGATGCCGTGGATGCAGCGGTGCAACGCGCCGCCGTCCGGGCCATCGGGCGCGCAGAAGTCCAGGCGGCCGGGACGTTCGCGAAACTGCGCCACATGCAGGGCATGGTCCACCAGCTCGCCGATACCCTCGTTGCGTGCGGCGCTAATGGGAACGACCGGCACGCCCAGCAGACTCTCGAGCAGGTTGACGTCAATGGCACCGCCGTTGGTCGTCACCTCGTCCATCATGTTGAGCGCGATGACCATGGGGCGATCAAGCTCCATAAGCTGCAGCGTCAGGTACAGATTGCGCTCGATGTTGGTGGCGTCGATGATGTCGATGATGGCGTCGGGATGCTCATCCAGGATAAACTGACGGCTGACGATCTCTTCGCCCGTGTACGGCGACAGCGAATAGATACCAGGCAGATCAGTGACGCTCGCCTCGGGGTGGTTACGGATGGTGCCGTCCTTGCGGTCGACCGTCACGCCGGGAAAGTTACCGACATGCTGGTTGGAGCCCGTAAGCTGGTTGAACAGCGTGGTTTTACCGCAGTTTTGGTTGCCGGCGAGGGCAAAATGTAGCGGTGCGCCCTCGGGCACGGCCGTTTTTGCCGCACGGGGCGAATACGTCCCCTCGCCGAGTGCCGGGTGCTCCGTCGTGCCGATTGCGGCGTTAGCGCGCGGACCCGTATCGGTGTCGTGAACACCCACGAGCTCAATCCGTGCGGCATCGTCCTTGCGCAGCGTCAACTCGTAGCCACGCAGGCGAATCTCGAGCGGGTCGCCCATGGGGGCGTACTTCATCATGGTGACTTCGGTGCCCGGTGTTAGGCCCATGTCCAAAATATGTTGTCGGAGTGCCTGGTCGTCCGATGTCACCGATGCGACAACGGCGTCCTTTCCAATCTCGAGCGTATCGAGCTTCACGTCCGTGTTCCTCCCCCGGCGCCCACAGGGCGTTGCATTTATGTTTACCATGGCTAACCGTTTGCCATGGCTAACCAATTTATCCATGCATGATAGCGCGAACACACAACGATGTTCAATCGACAGATTGGTGCAAGGGGGATTCCGGGCCATTGCTTCCCAATGAGACCTCTCGGGGAAACTGCGTCCCACTCTGAAGCGTCAAAACGGGATGCGCTTTCCGGTTGAGGTCTCTAGCGGAAACTGCGCCCCGGAATCTGCAGCAGAAACGGGACGCAGTTTCCGAACGGAGAGCCCAGCAATGTTGCGCAACAACGGGCGAGCGTTCGCCCTTAGCATGAGGACAGAAGGAAATGCGCCCGGTATTCGCGCGGGCGTCGTTCGAGGGGAGTCTGCACATGTTCTGCCGAAATTGCGGGTCGAAGGTCGAGGGCGGGGCCAGGTTCTGCCCCGCGTGTGGAGAGCCCGTCGCCGCCGAACATGAAGCCCCGGCCGAATCGCACACCGACTATCAATCCGCCCCGGCAGCCGAGGCGCGACCGACGACGCCGGTGCCGGCCAAGGCCAAGCGCTCAAAGAAGCCCCTCGTGATCGCGGCGGTCGTGGCCGCATTGCTCGCCGCGGGCGGCGGCGCCGGCTACTACTTCGGCATCTACGCCCCCGAGCAGGCACGGGAGGTGGCAGAGCAGGAGGCGCTCGCGGCGAAGCACGCCGTGCGCTTTAGCGTCTCGGCCCAGGGTTGGGACACCTCGGCAGGCGCGAGCAGACTGCCGGTTCATATTACTGGCAAGGAAGAGCGCGGCAAGAAGGTCGACGCCGTGCGCTACGTGGACAGCAGCGGCGAGGGCGTCGAGCTTCGCCGCGGCAGCTACAAGGTGGAGGTCGCCGCCTCCCCCATCGCGGCCGACGGCACGGTCTACGCCGTCCCCGCCGAAAAGCTCAGCATCAAGCTGGGCGAGAAGGCCGCCGAGAAGAAGATCGTCGATGCGGGCGACGTGGCGCTGGAGCCGGTCGAGGCGTCCGAAGTGACCGATGACCAGATCGCCGCGGCAAAGAAGTACGCCGAGGAGGACGAGGGCGCCAAGAAGGCCGGCTTCAATATTGACGCCAATGCGCTCGCGACCGCCGCGACCAAGCGCCGCGACGACGCCGTGGCAGCCAAGCAGGCCGAGGAGGAGGCAAGGCGCCAGGCGGAGGAAGAGGCCAGGAAAGCAGAGGAGGCTCGACAGGCAAGGACGTTTGAGACCGACTACTTCACGATGGTCCTTCCCGACTGGTTCCCCATGGACTGGCTTGAATTCGAAACGACGTCCGACACCCTTACCGCCAACGATGTTCGAGCGCAAGATGTTGCCTCGAAAGCGAACTTTACGGTATACGCAACCGATGGATCGCCGCGCGGCGCAGAGACCGCCTTCTCTAAGACGATCGGAAAGACGTCATCGGCCAAGACTGTAGTGCTGTCCGGCGGACCTTACTGGGGATATGTTCAGGATGGATATCGCCCGCTTGGGATCAATTATGATTTCACGGGAGAGACATACTGCGACCTCCTCGCGTCCTGCATCACGCTGAAGTAGCCGACCGCCGCCACCCAAAATGGTCAGCTCTCCTCCGTCCCCGGTGGATCACGGGTCACAGTTTCCCAAGCGGCGCCCTTCTGGAAAGCGCATCCCACCATCCGGGCGAATTCCGGGATACCGTTTCCGGGCGGGGCATCAAAACAAAGTTGCGGTGGAATAGTTCCTGCTTGGGCAGGTTGAGGGCTTAAATAGGAGCTATTTCACCGCAAGTTATTGAGGGGATGTCCGTCCTCTTACAGATGGCGCTCCAGGAAACGGAAGGCCAGGCGGATCCAGGGACGGACGGAAACCTGCTTGTCCTCGTTGTCGACCGCGGTATTGGCGTTGCCGAGCGAAAGGCCGTGGCCACCCTGGTCAAAGACGTGCATCTCGCATGCAACACCCTCCTCGGCCATGCGCTGCGCAAACGGGTAGACCTGCGCGATCGGCGCCGTCTTGTCGTCCGAAACGCCCCACACAAAGGTCGGGGGCATCTGGCGCGAAACGTGCGTGGTAGGGCAAATATCGGTCAGGTGCTCATCGGTCGCCTCGCCGCCCGTCACCATCGACAGATAGTCGTTGAGCAAATCGCGCCCCGTCTTGCCACCCGTCTTGGGCACGCGCAGGTCGATGCGCGGATCGCGCGTCTGCATATCGCGCACATAGGCAAGGTCGAGTAACGGATAGCCCAGCACCACGGCGTCGGGACGAATATCCTCCGGACGAGCCCCGGCAAGGCCCGCGAAGGGTCCGGTCTTCCACTGCGTTGCCAACGAGGCGCAGATCATGCCGCCCGCCGAGAAACCCACGATGCACACGCGCTTGGGATCGACATGCCACTCGTCGGCGTTGGCGCGCACGGTAGCGACCATCTTGGCGAGGTCCGCCTGCGGGTGCGGAAAGCTCACGTCGCCCGTAGCGCTCGTCACATAGTTGAGCACAAAGGCCTGGTAGCCGCGGTCCAAAAATGCAAACGCCACCGGGTCCTGCTCGTGCGGAGCGATATGCGTAAACCCGCCTCCGCCGCAGATGATCACCGCGGGGCGGCGGCCATTGGGCTTGTCGGGCAGCGGCTCGGCACCCAGATACGTAAACGTCGCCGGATAATCCTCGGTCGGCTCCTCGCCCCACAGCGCATGGTTCTCAATAATCATAGGTGCTCCCTCCGTGCGATTCGTGCGCACTCGTTTTTCGCACCTTAGCGTACCCCACTTGAGCCCGCGGCGCAGAAACACCCCCGCAATAAGTTGGCCATCAACTGATATATCACATAATCCCAGCTCAGGACCATCGTCAAGCAGCGTAAAATAGGAGCGCTGACCGTGCTGGGAAACACGTACGAAACGTTTCCGGCAAACCACACGCGTGCAACATGCGCGCCTGATACGTTGGAGGCATCTATGGGTCTGCTCGATTCGCTCAAGTCCACGTTCACTTCGTCGGGCGAGGCGTCCGTTCCGCCCGCAGCAAGCTTCGCCACCCGCGAAGGCGTCATCTACGCTCCTGTCAACGGCGTGCTCGTCAATCTGAGTGATGTTCCCGACGAGACCATCGCCTCGGGCATGCTCGGCCAGGGCTACGGCATCGAGCCCATTACCGGCACCATTTACGCCCCCGCTAACGGCCGTATCGGCGCCACCACCGTCACCAACCACTCCATCGGCATGATCACCGAGGACGGTCTTCGCGTGTTCATCCATGTTGGCCTGGGCACCGTGGAAATGAACGGCAAGGGTTTTGCCCGCTTTGTCGAGATGGGCGATGTGGTCAAGGCCGGCCAGCCGCTCATCAGCTTCGACCGCGACGCTATCAAGGCCGCCGGCCACGAGGACATCGTGACCGTCATCGTCTCTGAGCTCGACCGCCTCAAGAGCATCGACCACGTCGGCGAGTCTGGCACGCTTATCGGCGGCAATCCGCTCGTCAAGCTTGGCGATCCGCTGCTGGTTGCCAAGACCAAGTAGCCGAGCATCATCGCATAAAGGCTCAACCCCCCCGTGCATCTTTGCCGCATCTGTGTTGTTGTTTTTGCCTATGTAGAGGTTCTGAAACGTTTCTATATAGGCAGCTGAGCATCAACGCAGGTGCGGCTTTTGCGTAGCGAAGCATCGCCCCGCGGCATGTTGTTCAACCGCACGAACCCCCTTCCTTTGTCCGCGCAGAGCGCTAGACTGCTAGGTCGACATTGGAGGAAAGATCGATGCAAAACACACCCACGGGCGCCGTACATGCCGCGCCTCAACGCAACCAACGCATCGTCGCGCTCGACGGGCTCCGCGCCCTCGCCATCGCCGGCGTCGTCCTATATCACCTTCGCCCCAGCCGCCTGACCGGCGGTTTTTTAGGCGTTACACTCTTCTTTACGCTGAGTGGCTATCTCGCCACCAAAAGCATTATGCGGGCCACGGCACGCGACGGATTCTCGTACCCACGCTATATCTGCCGCCGCATTGCGCGCATGATGCCGCCAATCGTCGTGACCATCGCGCTTACCGCCATCGCCACCTACATCGCAGCCCCGAGCTTACTCCCTAAGGTGCAGCAGGACGCCCTGTCATCGGCACTCTTTTTGAGCAACTGGTTCTACATCTTCCGCAACGTCTCGTATTTCGCCGCCGCGGGGCTCCCCTCGCCGCTCACGCACCTGTGGTTCTGCGCCGTCACTATGCAGTTCTATCTGGTGTGGCCGGTCATCCTTATGGCACTGTGCAGCAAAACCAGGTCGCGCAGTACCGCCATCGGCATCACGATCGCATTCGCGCTTGTATCGACGGCAGCCATGGTCCTCATGTTTAATCCCACCGCCGACACATCGCGCGTCTACTACGGAACCGACGCCCGTGCCGCCGAGCTTCTATGCGGAGCCTTAGCCGCCATCGCAGCGCCGCGCCTGCGTGAGATGCTGAGCGGTGACATCCATATCCCCGGCGCCAACAAGGGCATCTCAAAGGTCAATGCGATTTCTATCGCGTGGCTCGTTGCCGTTATAGCCGGCGCACTCATGCTGACCGGAGAGAGCGTCTGGCTCTACCGCGGCGGCTTTTTGTTGTTTGCCCTCGTCACCGGACTCCTCATCATCTGCGTGCAGAATACGGAGTGCATCGTGCGTCGCCTGTTGTCGGCCAAACCACTCATCTGGTTGGGGCAGCGTTCGTTCTCGGTTTATCTGGTGCACTATCCCCTACTGCTTCTTATGAACCCCGCAACCCGCACTACCCGCACCGCCTGGTGGGAGCAGGTATTACAGCTTGTACTGATCCTTGCGGTAGCCGAGGTTTTCTATCGCCTCGTCGAACGTCCTTGGTCCCGCAAGCCGGCCCAACAGGACAGCACGGCAAGAAAGCACGTCCTCGCGCCCGCCATGGTGCTCCCCGCGCTTGGCGCCGTATGCGTCGCCGCACTTGCCTTCGCGCCGCTTGACTGGGCAGACATCGCCACCGCCCGCGCCGAGCAACTCCGTCCCGAGCTTGCCCAGAACGCGACTTCCGCCCAGGACAACGGAGCCAACGACAAGGGCGCCGAGCCCGCATCCGGTAAAGAATCCCAGCCCAGCGACACCGCATCCGAAGACGCCACCAAGCAAAAACCCAAAGAGGGACCTATCGCCGAAAAGGTCCCGAAGAACCTTGACTGGAAGAGCTTTACCTACGACGAGGCAACCGGAACCTGCGACGCCCGCGTGCTCATGATCGGCGACTCGGTCACCGCAGGTGCCCAACCTGGCATTCAGGCGGCGCTTCCCAACGCGCACATCGACGGCGTGGTGAGCCGCCAGTTCTACACCTTCCAGGATGTCTATGCACAGGACAGCGCCAACTACGATCCAAGCGTGGTCATCTGCGCGCTTGGCACCAACGGCCTCATCCGCGACCCCCAGCAGGTGCAGGACGTGATTAATGCCGTGGGCGGCAAGCCCATCTACTTTGTGACCGTGCGCGTACCGCTCGAGCTACAGGACCGCAATAACCAGATGATTCGTGACGTCTGCGCCCAAAACGACAACGCCGGCGTCATCGACTGGAACGGCGCCTCGGAGGGCCACAGCGAATACCTCGTCGACGACGGCACACACCTCACCCAGGCGGGAATCGACACCTACGCAGCCCTCATACGCCAAGCCATCTGCGGGCACTAGGCAACGCAAAATCGGCGCTTGCGCGGTGCCCACGTCACGCCCATACATCACACCTGACGTTTTGCTACGCCCCCACTCGCGGGTTAGAATGGTTAACTGTTTGGAAATAATCCGTACAACCGTTATGGGAGGATACGTGAACCGCACCAAAATCGCGCAGCTCTATGCCGATGCCGAGTCGCTCGGTGGCCAGACCGTCACCGTTGCCGGCTGGGTCAAGTCCGTCCGCGACATGAAGAACTTTGGCTTCGTTACGCTCAACGACGGCAGCTGCTTCCGCGACCTGCAGGTCGTCATGAACCGCGAGGCGCTCGACAACTACGACGAGATCGCCCATCAAAACGTCTCGGCCGCCCTCATCTGCAGCGGCACCGTTAAGCTGACCCCCGATGCGCCCCAGCCCTTCGAGCTTTCTGCTACCTCCATCGAGGTCGAGGGCGTCAGCGCCCCGGATTACCCGCTGCAGAAGAAGCGTGCCACCGTCGAGTTCCTGCGCACCCAACAGCACCTGCGCCCGCGCACCAACCTGTTCCGCGCCGTGTTCCGTATCCGCTCTGTCGCGGCTGCCGCTATCCACCGCTTCTTCCAGGAGCAGGGCTTTGTCTACGTCAACACCCCCATCATCACCACGAGTGACTGCGAGGGCGCCGGCGAGATGTTCCGCGTGACCACGCTCGACCCCAAAAACCCGCCCCTCACCGAGTCCGGCGAGGTCGACTGGAGCCAGGACTTCTTTGGCAAGCATGCGAGCCTCACCGTGTCCGGCCAGCTCAATGCCGAGAACTTTGCCATGGCCTTTGGCGACGTGTACACCTTTGGCCCCACCTTCCGCGCCGAAAACTCCAACACCACGCGCCATGCCGCCGAGTTTTGGATGATTGAGCCCGAGATGGCCTTCGCCGACCTCAACGACTACATGGATAACGCCGAGGCCATGCTCAAGTACGTCCTTAAGGACGTTATGGCCAGCTGCCCCGACGAGCTCAATATGCTCAACAAGTTTGTGGACAAGGGTCTAATCGAGCGTCTGAACCACGTGGCAAACTCCGACTTTGCCCGCGTTACCTACACCGAGGCCGTCGAGATCCTGGAGCAGGCCGTCGCCGCCGGTCACAAGTTTGACTATCCCGTGAGCTGGGGCATCGACCTACAAACCGAGCACGAGCGTTTCCTGACCGAGGAGCACTTTAAGCGCCCGACCTTCGTAACCGACTACCCGGCCGAAATCAAGGCGTTCTACATGCGCATGAACGAGGACGGCAAGACCGTCGCCGCCGCCGACTGCCTGGTGCCGGGCATCGGCGAGATCATCGGTGGCTCCCAGCGCGAGGAGCGCCTGGATCTGCTCGAGGCCCGCATCAAGGACCTGGGCATGAATCCCGAGCAGTACAAGTACTACCTTGACCTGCGCCGCTACGGTTCCTGCAAGCACGCCGGCTACGGTCTGGGCTTCGAGCGCTTGGTGATGTACCTCACCGGCGTGGGCAACATCCGCGACGTCCTGCCGCACCCTCGTACCGTGGGTAACGCCGACTTCTAATCTCCACAGCGCCAACAAACGCGTTCCAGTGCATCACGCCAGCGCCTCTCGGCAAGCCGAGGGGCGCTTTTTCAACAGCATCCGTCAAGCTTTTGGCAAGGTTTTGGTCAGTTAGGCAGGGTTGTTGAAAACTCGACCCGCCGTTTGCCGGCAACCATCGACCGTCCAAGGCGCCATGCGTCCTTAGCCAGGCTCCGCGCCCTAGGCTCTGATCTGCCATCACCAAAAAAGGAAAGAACGTGGGCGCTATGACCGAAGCTGTTGTTGAAAACTACGAGACCACGACCAGGGGCTCCGCCTCGATGGCAGCCTATCGCGCCGTACGCATCCTGCAGCTCTTGAGCGAGAACACCGGCGAGGACAAGGCGCTGCTTTCCGACGAGTTGGTCGAGCTCCTCGCCCATCCCGACGACCCCGCCCGCATGCCCATCTCGGCGGCACGCCGCAGCATCTATACCTCGATATCCGCACTTCGTCACGCCGGATACGAAATCGACTATAAGCGCGGCGTGGGCTATCGGCTTCTCACCCGCCCACTTGCTGACGAAGAGATCATACGGCTCCACGGCATGGTCATGCGTAACCGATCGACGCCCATAGCCATTCGAAAGAGCATGGCGCAGCACCTGGTCGCCATGGCGAGCGCCGATGTTCGCGACTATCTCGATATGCCCGAACCGGCACCGGCCGCCAACGACGCGCTCGTCAAGACAACGCGTCCGCACGCCAAGCGTATCGACACGTGCGAACTCGTCGAACAGGCCATCGACCATGGAACAACTGTCAGCTTTGATATCACAAACGTCCTGACCCGAGGCGAAATCGAGGTGGTACGGATGACGGTCCGACCCTTTGCCATCAGGCAGCGCGATGGCGTCTCGTATCTGCTGGGAACGGTCTACGACACCCGAGGCGCCGACGACACCCTGCGCACCGTTGAGGTCAGCCGCATGAGAAACGTCAGCACGCGTTTGCTCGACGGCAAGAAACTCTTTGCCGCGCTAGACGAAGAAGACAGCCCCGCACCCGCAGCATAAGCCCCGTTACCGTCCGTCGTTCCTCAGCACCGCCCATCCGGTTCAGTATTAAAAAACCCGCCAGGTTATTGTAAAAATGGACATCGGCGTTACTATAGTCCCACTTGCACTTTTTCCTAGTGCAGTGTTTCCAGCCATTTTTATACTGGGGGTAATGATATGAAGGACATCACCATCAGCCGCAGGAGCCTTCTTGTCTCCGCTGGCCTGCTCGCGCTCGCTCCGCTCGCCGGATGCGGCGGCAACTCTGGTTCCGGCTCCGCTGCCGCCGGTTCCGACTACACCATCGGCGTTCTGCAGCTTACCGAGCACTCCGCGCTCGATGCCGCCAACGACGGCTTCGTCAAGGCCATCAAGAAGAGCGGTCTCAAGGTCAAGATCGACCAGAAGAACGCCCAGAACGACCAGTCCACGTGTAAGTCCATTGCCGACAAGTTCGTAGGCGACGGCGTCAACCTGATCTATGCCATCGCTACGCCCGCCGCGCAGGCTGCCGCCGGCGCCACCGCCGATATCCCCATCGTGGGCTGTGCCATCACCGACTACGCCGCTTCCGGCCTGGTCCAGGACAACGACAAGCCCGGCACCAACGTCACGGGCGCTTCCGACCTCACCCCGGTCGCCGAGCAGCTCGAGATGATGCAGAAGGTCTTGCCCGACGTTAAGAAGGTCGGCCTGCTCTACTGCACCGCCGAGTCCAACTCCGACGTCCAGATCAAGGCCGCCAAGAAGGAGCTCGACAAGCTGGGCCTCGAGTACACCGACTTCACCGTCTCGAGCTCCAACGAGATTCAGTCCGTCGTCGAGTCTGCCGTGGGCAAGGTCGACGCGCTGTACTCCCCCACCGACAACACCATCGCCGCGGGTGCCTCGCAGGTGGGCCAGATCTGCAAGGAGAACAAGCTCCCCTTCGTGACTGGCGAGGAGGGCATGTGCAAGGCCGGCGGTCTGTTCACCCTCTCCATCAACTACGAGGACCTGGGCTACGCCGCGGGCGAGATGGCCGTCAAGATCCTGAAGGGCGAGGCCAAGCCCGAGGATATGCCGATCAAGCACCTCTCGAGCAAGGACCTGGTCGTCGTCAAGAACGACGAAATGGCCGAGGCCCTGGGCATCGACCTCTCCGCTCTGGACGCGTAGCGGCATGCGCGGCGATGTGCCTAGGGCTCATACTCGCGCCGTTGCCGTGCTATTCAATATCTGAGCCACAGGGGCGGACGCCAAAGACCGGCGTTCGCCCTGCTTGTTACGGATGAGACAAAACATCCGGCCGCAGCTCTTTTATTCAGTGTTACCGCTATTATGGAAAATCACGTGTCCACCCTATCCTAGGAGGTATGAAGCATGCTCATTGCATTGCAGGGCGCCGTTTCGCAGGGCGTCCTCTGGGGCATCATGGTGCTCGGCGTGTTTATCACGTTCCGCCTGCTCGACATCCCCGATATGACCTGCGACGGCAGCTTTGCCCTCGGCGGCTGTGTTTGCGCCGTGCTCATCGTCAACAATAACGTCGACCCGCTGCTCGCCGTGCTGGCCGGCATGTGCGCCGGCGCCATCGCGGGCGCTGTCACGGGCATCTTGACCACCGTCTTTGAGATTCCCGCGATCCTTGCCGGAATCCTTACGCAGATCAGTCTGTGGTCCATCAACCTGCGCATCATGGGCAAATCCAACACGCCCATCCTTGCCAAGGGCACCATCTTCTCATCCGTCAGCCACATGACGGGCCTGCCGCAGTCCACCGTTGCCATCATCCTGGGCATTGTGCTGGCCGTGGCCATCGTCGCCATCCTGTACTGGTTCTTCGGCACCGAGATCGGCTCGGCACTGCGTGCCACCGGCAACAACGAGTACATGATCCGCGCCTTGGGCGTCAACACCAACTCCACCAAGATGATCGCCCTCGTGCTCTCCAACGCCCTTATCGGCCTTTCGGGTGCGCTCATCTGCCAGAGCCAGAAGTACGCTGACATTGGCATGGGCACCGGCGCCATCGTTATCGGTCTTGCCGCCATTGTTATCGGCGAGGTGCTCGGCCGCCTGCTGCCCGGCGGTCTCACGCAGTTCTCCGTCCGTCTTGCCTCTGCAGTCTTTGGCTCCGTGGTGTACTTCCTCATTCGCGCCATCGTGCTGCAGCTGGGCATGGATGCCAACGACATGAAGCTGCTCTCCGCCGTGATCGTTGCCGTGGCCCTGTGCGTGCCCGTGGTTTGGGAGCGCTACAAGCTCCGCAGCTCCTATACGAAGGGAGATGAGGCAAATGCTTAAGCTCTCGCACGTCAAAAAGACCTTTAACAAGGGCACCGTCACCGAAAAGCGTGCACTCACCGGCGTCGACCTTACCCTTAACGACGGCGACTTTGTGACCGTGATCGGCGGCAATGGCGCCGGCAAGTCCACGCTGCTCAACATGATCGCCGGCGTGTATCCGCTCGATTCGGGCGTTATTGAGCTCGACGGCAACGATATCTCGCGTCCGAGCGAGTCGCAGCGCGCCAAGTACCTGGGCCGTGTGTTCCAGGACCCCATGCGCGGCACCGCAGCCGACATGCAGATTGCCGAGAATCTGGCCCTCGCCAAGCGTCGCGGTCAGCGTCGCGGTCTTTCGTGGGGCGTCACCAAGGCCGAGAAGGACGAGTACGTTGAACTGCTCAAGCGCTTGGACCTCGGTCTGGACACGCGCCTCAACGCCAAGGTCGGCCTGCTCTCGGGCGGCCAACGCCAGGCACTCACCCTGCTGATGGCCACGCTCACCAAGCCACGCCTGCTGCTGCTCGACGAGCACACCGCGGCCCTCGACCCCAAGACGGCTTCTAAGGTGCTCAACCTGACCGAGGAGATCGTCGACGAGAACCACCTGACCACACTCATGGTCACGCACAACATGAACGACGCCATCCGTCTGGGCAACCGTCTGATCATGATGCACGAGGGCCATGTGATCTACGACGTGGCCGGCGACGAGAAAAAGTCGCTCACCGTCGCCGACCTGCTCCAGAAGTTCGAGGAGGTCTCGGGCGGCGAGCTCGCCAACGACCGCATGCTGCTGAGCTAAAACCTGCCAAAGAGGGACAGGTTTATTTTGGCAGGTTTTATCTGCACAAACGTCAAAACCGCCGCAAAGGGACAGGCGCCCTTGCGGCGGTTTTCGCATATCATGTCGATAATCCAGCGTCAGCAGGGACCACTGGTCAAGAACTAAGGAAACTGCCTTGAGAAGATCTCTTCCCCGCCGTGCAAACCTTATACCCACCAAGAAGCCCGTCCGAATTTGATCGGACGGGCTTCTTGGTGGGTATCATGATTGAATGATCCTTAGGAGGTTTTCCCTACATGGAATTGTTTGAGCCAATTCTTCATTTCTTTGCACAACGATGGGTCCACAACATCATCTGGGCAGGTATCTTGGCTATCGGCACCGCCGTTGCCGCCAAGGTCGCGTCCAAGACCCTGCGCCACCTGCTTAACCGCGACGACAATCCGCTTCCCGCATCGAGTATCTTCATCAACATCGCGCGCGCCGTCATATGGATGATTGGCGGCAGCTTTATCCTCGACAACTGCTTTGGCATTAACGCAAACGCCCTCGTCGCCGCTCTTGGCGTCGGCGGCATCGCCATCTCGCTCGGCTTTCAGGACACGCTGTCAAACCTTATCGGTGGCATGCAGGTGACCTTTATGGGCATCATCAAGCCCGGCGACAATATCGAGGTCGGCGGCGTGTCGGGCGTGGTCCAGGACATCACCTGGCGCCACACGACCATCGAGGACGCCTCCGGGCAGACCATCATCGTTCCCAACTCAAATATCTCCAAGAACACGCTCGTGCACCTCATGCCCTTTGGGCGTGTGGCTGTGCCCGTTGCCGTAAAGGACACGTCCAAGTGGGCCTCACTCGACGCACTGGCAGATGAGCTCACCGACGCCACCAAGGCCGCCGTGCTTCCCATCTCGGGCTTTGACAAGGAGCCCTACGTGCTCTTTAGCGAGATCGGCGACTTTGGCATCAAGGGCAAGATCATCTTTATCGTCAGTGACGACAGCACCACCTTCACGGCAGCCGACGCCTGCATCCGCGCCATCGCCCCCATCATCGCCTAAAACCACCACAAAGGGGACAGGCACCTTTGTGGTGGTTTCGCATCGTGGTACCATGGTTCATATCGTTGTTTAAACGACTAAGGGAGTAGACACCATGGAAGAGGCCTATCGTCAAGCACGCAAGCGCGGCGAGCAGGGACGCCGTCGCGCCATCAGCCAAAGCGAGCACCCGTACCTTACGGACCTCGACGGCCTCGTTGCCCAGCTCCCCTTAGGTCAGCGAGAGAGCGTCGGCCTGAGGGACATTCCGCTCGAAATGGTCGTCGGCACGGTCACCAAAGGCCGTCAGTCTGCCTTTTCGTGTAACTTTATGCCCCTGCTGCCGTTTAGCACCGAATTCGCCCGCAAGTGGTCCAACCTCTACGACATTCAGGTGACCGAGGGCTATCGCGACCCCATCATCGTCACCGAGTTCATGCATCGGTTCTATGTCCAGGAAGGCAACAAGCGCGTCAGCGTCCTCAAATTCCTGGACGCCCCGACGGTTTCGGCCAAGGTCACCCGTCTCTACCCCGGCAAATGGGATTCCGTCGAAAGCCGCCTGTACGGCGAGTTCTGCACGTTTTGGCGCGTCTGCCCCCTATACGAGATCGAGTTCTCGCGTGAGGGAAGCTACGAGACGCTCGCCAAGATGCTCGGTCAGAACCTTATCGAAAAATGGCCGCAGAAAAAAGTCGACTACCTGCGCCACACCTTCCTACTCTTTAAGCGCGCCTACCTGCGCGCCGGCGGCGACCATCTGGACATTACGCCCGCCGACGCCATGCTCGTCTACCTCAATGTGTACAACCAGGACCGCCTGCTAGATACGCCGACGGATATCGTCGTAAACCGCCTGTGCAAGATTTGGCGCGAGCTGGTCATTGCCGGCAAAAATGACGAGGACAAGGTCGATCTTGTCGAAGCGCCGAGCGTCGATGAGGATATAGCACCCGCCAAGTCCACCTCCGGCGTGCTCAACTTCTTTATGGGCAAGACCGTTTATTCGGCGGCCAACCCTCTGCGCATCGCCTTTATCCATGAATTCCCCTGTGCATCGTCGAGCTGGGACAGCTTGCACGACCAAGGGCGTCAGTATCTCGATGAGCACTTTGGCGGTATCGTGCGCACCGAGGCGTTCGAGGACTGCCACGATCCGGACGCGTTCTACGCCGCCGCGGAAACGGCTGTCAAACATGGAGCAAACGTCATCTTCTCGACCTCGCACCGCCTGATGGAATACACGCTCAGGGCTGCCGTTGAGTATCCTCGGGTTCGGTTCCTCAACTGCTCTATCGGCCTTCCCCACCAAAGCGTGCGCTCGTATTTTGGAAAGATGTACGAGGCCAAGTTCCTCCTGGGCGCCCTTGCGGCCAGCATGGCGGACAACCATCGCATTGGCTACCACGCGTCGGTCTTTGCGTCGGGCGCACTTAGCGAGATCAACGCCTTTGCGATTGGCGCCTCGCTGCTCGACTCCCGCGCGCAGGTAATCCTCACCTGGGGCGATGTGCCCGCCGGCGGTCTTGCCGAGGCTATGCGCCGCGAAGGCGTGAGCGTCATGACCGGCGCTGACATGTCCAAGTCGCTGGAGGACCCTACGGCCTACGGACTCCACCGCCTGGTCGATGGCAAGGTCGTCGGCATCGCCATGCCGGTATGGAACTGGGGCCGATACTACGAGCTTATCGTGCGAAGCCTGCTGCATGGCACCTGGGATGAGACCAGTGACGCCAACCAGGTTCGCGCCGTCAACTACTGGTACGGCATGAGCTCGGGCGTTATCGACATTCGCTACGCGCCGGGCCTGCCCTATCAGACGCGCAAACTGGTGCAGCTACTCCGCAACGGCATCGTCGAGGGCTCCATCAATCCGTTTGGCGGTGAGCTCCACAGTCAGAGCGGCGTGGTGCAGATCGAGGGCTTTCCCCCACTGCCAAGCACGCAAATCGTCGAGATGAACTGGCTGGCCGACAACGTGGTAGGCGCCATTCCACAGCCCAACGATGAGCCGAAAGTCCGCGCCCTATGAAGATCCTTGCCGTAGCCGATACCGAGGAACGATGCCTTTGGGAATGCTTTCGCAAGGAACGCTTTGAGGGTGTCGACCTGATTTTGTCCGCCGGCGATCTGGACCCGGATTATCTTGAGTTTTTGGTCACCGTCATCAACAAACCGCTCATCTACGTGCGCGGCAACCACGATGACCGCTATTCACGTCATGCACCGGGTGGCTGCATCTGTGTCGAAGACGCCGTCTACGTGTACCGCGGCGTCCGCATTGCGGGGCTTGGCGGCTCCATGCGCTACCGAGACGGTGCCAACATGTATACCGAGCGCGAGATGACCAAGCGCATGCGCAAGCTCTCCCGCAAAGTGAGGATGGTCGGCGGCTGCGACATCCTGCTCACTCACGCGCCCGCCGCCGGCGTGGGCGATCTGGATGATCTGCCGCATCGAGGATTCGAATGCTTTAACACGGCGCTTGAGTCCTGGGGGGCCGACTACATGGTGCACGGGCATGTGCACCAATGCTATGGCCACGATTTTCAACGTGAGCGGCAACACACGTGCGGGACGACGATCATCAACGCCTGCGGTTATACGCAGTTTGAGCTGGACGAGGCGCGCTACCCCATCCGTGGCTGGCAGGCAGCTTGGCTCAATTCGCAAACTATGCGCCGCGAGCTCAAGCGCCACGAGGCCATCGAGTCCTCAACCGCCAGAACACCCTGGTAACCACCTTTAAGGCTTGACGCTGCGCCGGCCCCAAGCACCCCATCTCGCCCCTCAAGCCGTCGCTCGCGTACCAAAGTACGCGTCGCTCCTCTTTCGGGGCGACCTGGGGCACTTGGAACCGGCTCGCTGCGATGCCATAACATTGACGCCAAAGTGCCAAAACCACCACAAAGGTGCCTATCCCCTTTGTGGTGGTTTTGGCCCGAGATAGCAAGAAACCCGGTCCTGCACGAGGCAGAACCAGGTTTCTTTAGCAATGCTTGCTTTGCTCAGGCGGTAACTAGCAGTTACTCAGCCAGGAAGTCACGCTGGACAGCGGGATCGACCTTGACGCCAGGGCCCATGGTGGAAGACACGGAGATGGACTTGACGTACTTACCCTTAGCAGAAGAGGGCTTGACGCGCAGGATCTCGGTGTACAGGGCAGCGTAGTTCTCGACGAGCTGCTGCTCAGAGAAGGACTTTTTGCCCAGGGGCACGTGGCAGATGCCGTAGCGGTCGGCGCGGTACTCAACGCGGCCGGCCTTGAGCTCGGAGACCATCTTGGCGACGTCCATGGTAACGGTGCCGAGCTTGGGGTTCGGCATGAGGCCACGGGGACCAAGGATCTTACCGATGCGGCCAACCTTGGCCATCATGTTCGGCGTAGCGATAGCGGCGTCGAAGTTGATCTCGCCCTTCTGGATCTGGGCGACGAGCTCGTCGGAACCGATGATGTCGGCGCCGGCAGCCTCGGCCTCGCGGGCCTTCTCGCCCTCGGCGAAGACGGCAACACGAACGGTCTTGCCGGTGCCGTGGGGCAGGGAGATGGAACCACGGATGTTCTGGTCAGCCTTACGAGTATCGATGCCCAGACGGAAGTGGGCCTCGACGGTCTCGTCGAACTTGGCGGTGTCGAGCTCCTTGATGAGCTTGGCAGCCTGAAGGGGGGTGTAGAGCGTGGCGCGGTCGATCTTCTCGGCAGCGGCGTTATAGCTCTTACCATGCTTAGCCATGTGCATTACCTCCTGTGGTTAAACGGGCTTATGCCCTCCCACATCGTATCGTGTGCCCTATTGCACACATATAACGGGCGCCCCGGTCGGAGCACCCGTCATTACCTAAAGAAATCGCTACTCAGCGATGGTGACGCCCATGGAACGGGCGGTACCGGCGATGATCTTCTTGGCGGCGTCAATGTCGTTGGCATTGAGGTCCGGCATCTTGATCTCGGCGATCTTGGTGAGCTGCTCCTGGGAGAGCTGACCAACCTTGTCGGCCTGGGGCTTAGCAGAACCAGACTTGAGGTTCAGCTCCTTCTTGATGAGGTGAGCCGCCGGCGGGGTCTTGGTGATGAAGGAGAAGGACTTATCCTCGTAGACAGAGATCTCAACGGGGATGATGTCGCCCTTCTTGTCCTGCGTCTCGGCGTTAAAGGCCTGGCAGAACTGCATGATGTTCACGCCAGCAGCGCCCAGGGCGGGGCCGACGGGAGGAGCGGGGTTAGCGGCACCAGCAGGAATCTGGAGCTTAATGACGTTGGCAACCTTCTTCTCAGCCATGGTCATTCCTTTCGAATCACGAGTGTGAAGTACTTGCTATATCGTAAGCACGCACGTGTTAGAAGCACTCCTGAGATGAGCAGTCACAGAAGAAGCACGCTCGCGCGAACGGACGAAAACTTAAGCGATGACAGCGACCTGGTTAAAGTCGAGCTCGACCGGCGTCTCGCGGCCAAAGATCATCAGCGTGACCTTGAGCTTGCCAGCCTCGGTGTTAACCTCGGAGACCTTGCCATCAAAGTCGGTAAGCGGGCCATCGGTGACGCGGACGGACGTGCCGACCTGAATATCAACCGAGGTGCGCTTGGGCGAATCGCCCTTACCAGGACGACGAGTCATCTTGTTGTACTCGTCGCGGGAAAGCGGAGCGGGCTTGCCGTTGCCGCCTAGGAAACCGGTGACGCCGGGCGTGTTACGAACGCACGTCCAAGCATCGTCATCCATCTCCATGCGGACCAGGACATAACCCGGGAAGATCTTGGAATCCTTGGTCTCGCGCTTGCCACCCTCTTTAATCTCGGTGACGCGCTCCATAGGAATCTCGATATCAAAGATACGGTCCTGCATGCCCATAGTCTCGATGCGATGCTCGAGATCGGACTTAACGCGGTTCTCGTATCCAGAGTAAGTGTGAACGACGTACCAACGCTTAGACATGGTTTAGCCCCTCAATCCAGAGAACAGAGCAAGAGCCTCGCCAAAGCCAGCATCGAGCAGAGCGATGACGACGCCGACGACGATCAGAGAAGCGCAAACGACGACCGAGTAGTTCACGAGCTCCTTCTTATCGGGCCACGTGACACGCTTCATCTCGGACTTGACCGAAGCGAAATACTTCTTGGTGCGGGCGAAGAAACCAGGCTTCTCGTTCTTCTTGGACTTCGCAGCCTTCTCGTTCTTCTTGGCAACGGCCTTCTTGGCCTCAACCTTGGAGTTGGCGGCAGCGTTGTTGGCAGGCGCCTGCTGCTGAGCCTTCTTCTTGTTCTTCTTGTTGGCCATTTGGGTTACCTCCGCGCAATGCGCTTATACATGAGTAAACCGTAAGCCCCCAATTGGGAGCTTACGGAATAATGACTGGCACGCCAGGAAGGACTCGAACCCTCAACACTCGGTTTTGGAGACCGATGCTCTACCAATTGAACTACTGGCGTATGTGACTAGAGACTAGCGAGTCTCTTTGTGCAGCGTGTGGTGACGGCACCAGGGGCAATACTTCTTGATCTCCATACGATCAGGCATGGTCGACTTGTTCTTGGTGGTCGTATAGTTGCGGCGCTTGCACTCAGTGCACGCAAGAGTAACTAGAGTACGCATGTATCCTGAACCTTTCATTTCCGCCCCGTACGGGCACGAGTTGATACTTTATCAGCTCTACGTAAGTGCTGTCAACGAAAACCTCGAATCAATTGGTTCTCGGTGAACCCATTCATATTTGGAACACATCAATGGAGCCAACGAGATCTAATCGACGGTGCACCCAGGACCATTATCAATCCTCTCGACACCAGCAACGGCTCAATATCCATTGCAGAAAAGAACCCGGCACCCATATAAGTGCCGGGTTCTCTAAGTCAGCTATATCAAAGAGCTAATTTACTCAATGATCGTGGAGACGATGCCCGAACCGACGGTGTGGCCGCCCTCGCGGATAGCGAAGCGCAGGCCCTCCTCCATGGCGATCGGGTGGATGAGGTCGCCCTCGATGGTGATGTGGTCACCAGGCATAGCCATCTCGGTGCCCTCGGGGAGCTTGACCGTACCGGTAACGTCGGTGGTACGGAAGTAGAACTGAGGACGATAACCATCGAAGAACGGGGTGTGACGGCCGCCCTCCTCCTTGGTCAGAACGTAGATCTCGCCGGTGAACTTGGTGTGCGGGGTAACCGAACCGGGCTTGCAGAGAACCTGGCCGCGCTCGATGTCCTCGCGCTTGATGCCGCGGAGCAGCAGACCGACGTTGTCGCCAGCCTCGCAGAAGTCCATGGACTTACGGAACATCTCGATACCGGTAACGACGGTGTTCTGGGTATCCTTGATGCCGACGATCTCGACGGGCTCGTTGAGCTTGAGCTCACCGCGCTCGACACGGCCGGTAGCAACGGTACCACGGCCGGAGATGGTCATAACGTCCTCAACGGCCATCAGGAACGGGAGGTCGTTGTTACGAGCAGGCGTCGGGATGTACTCGTCGACAGCCTTCATGAGCTCGCGGATGGCGTCCATCCACTTGGCGTCGCCCTCGAGAGCGCCCAGAGCGGAACCACGGATGACGGGGATGTCGTCGCCGGGGAAATCGTACTCGGAGAGGAGCTCACGGGTCTCCATCTCGACGAGGTCGATGAGCTCGTCATCGTCGACCATGTCGCACTTGTTCAGGAAGACGACGATGTAGGGAACGCCGACCTGACGGGCGAGCAGGATGTGCTCGCGGGTCTGAGCCATGGGGCCGTCGGTAGCGGCGATGACCAGGATAGCGCCGTCCATCTGAGCAGCACCGGAGATCATGTTCTTGACGTAGTCAGCGTGGCCCGGGCAGTCAACGTGAGCGTAGTGACGGGCAGCAGTCTCGTACTCGACGTGGGAGACGGAGATCGTAATGCCGCGCTCGCGCTCCTCGGGAGCCTTGTCGATGTTCTCGAACGCAGTGAAGTCAGCCTTGCAGCCCTCGGTCTCGGAGAGAACCTTGGTGATGGCAGCGGTCAGCGTGGTCTTGCCGTGGTCAACGTGACCAATGGTGCCGATGTTAACATGCGGCTTAGTGCGCTCAAACTTCTCTTTGGCCATAAAGCCCTCCTCTAAACAGGTCGTCCCCGGACGGGACTTTGCCTTTATACCATAGTGGCCTCTCAACATACTATTGAGAAGCCACCGTGTTACCTATGGTAGCGGTGACTGGATTCGAACCAGTGACGCCACGGGTATGAACCGTGTGCTCTAACCAACTGAGCTACACCGCCGGATGGAGCCTGCAACCAGACTTGAACTGGTGACCTCTTCGTTACCAACGAAGTGCTCTACCGACTGAGCTATACAGGCACTTGACGGGTGGGAGCTATAGGATTCGAACCTATGTAGGCAGAGCCAACGGGTTTACAGCCCGTCCCCATTAACCACTCGGGCAAACTCCCAATCGTTCAAGTATCCGCAGGTTCTTTGGTCTTTTGGACCGCCGCCCCCGCGAACGAAAAAGATAATACGATGCAACCTTGGGGGCTGTCAACGAAAACCTCTAGATACACGGCGCCGGGCGTATCTATATGCTTTTGACCTGCGGTTTTGCTGAGTTTTGATATGAAGGAAGGTGAATTTGCATATATCGATGACATTTCCCGAGGGAACACTTTGGCGTAGTGGAGTGAGCCTGCAGAATATTACTTCGATAACGACTCATTTGCACCTATATATAGGTTGAGATCGGGCTTCCCAGACAAAAGATTGCTCTTCCCAGGCAAAATCGAGCGTGGATAATCTCCCACTTTTGGCGTGCCATCGAGTCCAAAGTGGGAGATTATCCACGCTCAGCCTCCAGGCGGGAGATTTTCCACGCTCGTATGTCCGGAAATCCTCGCTCAAACAGGATGACTGGGACCGGTCCGGCCTTTGTCTCGATCTGTAACATCTAGAGAATATTTTCTCCCCTATCTGTTACAGATTGAGATACTACGCAGTAGCCCCGACTTCCGTCTCATTCTGTAACAGTAAGAAAGGTTTTCAGCCTCTTCGTGTTACAGATCGAGATATTACCCGCCAACCCGTCTTAACATCTCAATCTATAACAGCTTGAAGAGAAATACCGGTCTAGATGTTACAGATTGAGATTGAATCGTTTGGGCCGAATGTCCCCAAGATATTGGCTGGAGGTCACTAGAACTCAATCTCGTCAAAGTCAAAAGCTTTCAAAGTGAGTCCAACGAGCTTGTCTGTGCGCTCCTGAATCTGCTCGCTGGTCCAGGTATCCGTGTTTACCAACTCGTCGTTCAGGTTCAACCCGTTGCGGTATCCGACGTTCGCCCCGTTCGCATCCTTGCGGTCTCGCTTGGTCACAAAGGGCATGTTGCTCAGCTTTGAGTTATATCCGGTGATAGTCAGATTTCCAAGCGTATGAACCTGCTTCTCCTGCACCTCAATCGCCCTGGAAACGTCGCCGTCCGCAACCATCTTCACCCATTCGTCGGGAATGTTCTTACCTTGGGGAAAGATGTGCTCGATTGTCCAAACGTAGTTTCCGGAGTCATATCGATCCCAAAGTGGCTTCATCTCCTTCGTAACGCTCGGTGATGCAATAACGGTCAGGATGTAGCGCGTCATATCGGGATTGACATCGTAAATCGGCCCTTCAAGACGTTCTTTGAAGGAAGCGTCACTGGCAGACACGTCGACGAGGCGCTTCTTGATGTATTCCGCGGCCGCAATGCCCTTGAGACCCTCGCTTTCGAGGCTCTCGCAAATACTGATGAAGAGCCTCTCCAGGTCACGCGTGGGAGGCGTATCGGTAAGGTTGCGTCGGACAAAGAAGCAGACAAGGAGCTTAACAAGAAGCGCGAGGGTTTCATCTTTTAGCTCCAACTGGTCCTGCTTCTTGAAAAGGAACAGCAGCATCAGGTAAGATGCGACGCCCTGCGCTCTCGAAAGCTCCAAAAGCTGATGCGAAAGCTCGGAATCCGGGCTCTCTTGATCGAGCCCAATGATCTTCGAGTAGAGTGCGGAATTCTCGGTCAGCTCGTCCAACACCTTAAGGGCGCCGTCATCGGCTTCCATCCGCTTCTCGTAGATTTTCAGAAGGTTGGAACGCGTGGCAACGGAACCGAGGGGGAGTTGGGAACCTGATTCGCCGATAAATGGCTTATTTACCTCCCGGCGGAAGGCATCGTAGTTCTGGCGGAAGAAGCGCTCCTGCGTCTTGTAGTCATCGCCGAGATTGCGGAGCACTTCCTGCCAGCGTTCAAAGTAATAGTCGAGCCGTCCGTCATCCACCCCGGCAACCTTGCCGAGAAGCATGTTTTTGATGAGGTCAACGGCGCTCAAGGGGACACCGCGGTTGTTAAGGGACGCGAACAGGGTATAGGCGTCCGCATGGCTATCGACGGTAATCTGGACCACGACTGCGGAGCACACCAGCTTGCAGATATCAAGCAGGGCATGAACACATTCGATCCCGCTCCCGTCTTCAACTTCCTCGCCCAATCGATCGTAAAAATAGTTGAATGCCTTAGACATCTTTCTCAGACCGAGGAACTTCGGCTTTTGCATAACGACGTCTAAACCGATATGTTCCTTCAAGATCCAGCGGTAATCCTCAAGGTTATGATTCTGAACCTGAGGAATAACGCGCGTCCTCGACTTGTCGGATTTCAGGATAAGGCGATTGCGCAGAGGGCGGACATCGTCCAGCATCAGGTCATCGTCGATAGAATCCTTATGCTCCATAACGCGAGCGTAGATGGCAGCAAGGAGAAGGCTGAGCGTCGTCAGGCGTTGCTGGCCATCGATGACTTCATAGTGAATGGTATCCATCTTGGAATTCACAGTCCCGTTCACGACAATAAACGAGCCCAGGAAGTATCCGGCATCGTTTTGGGTGATATCGTCATAGAGATTCGCCCAATCGCGCTGATTCCAAGTGTATTCGCGCTGGTAACGAGGAATGTCATAGATTTTTAGCATATCGGTCGACAGAATATTGGCAACCGTTGGGTCCTCTACGCTATTAATCATCATGAGTCCTTTCAATCACCTTGCTCACAAACGACGGGAAATCCTTGTCGCCCTTGACTTCTCGCGCCGAATTAAATCTAGACTATAGTAATACCCATGGGCTACAGGAAAGAGCGCCGCGCACGGCGCGCGATCTTTCGAGAGGCAGCATCGGAGCTCTCGGCACCTTGGTCACTTTCCACCCTATCCCAGTTGGAGAAACAAAGCCCAAAACTCTAATGGAGACAGCAACTGTAAGCTTTGCTTTTCCTGCTTCGTTGCACGCATTTATGGACATTGGACATCGGTCACAAAACACACATAAATGCAATTCCGATTTAATTGTTGCATGTTTGTTGCATGAGCTGTTGCATGAAAATGCAAAATCGGGAGCCATACGGCCCCCGACCTGCGAAAACTCATGGAGCCAGTGACAGGAATCGAACCTGCAACCCACTGATTACAAATCAGTTGCGCTACCGTTGCGCCACACTGGCACACTTGGCGCTTTCACGCGAAGCCAGTTAAGAATAAAGGAATTGCGGACGAGGCGCAACAGACCCTTTGACCGACCACATCTCAAAACCCTTCGTCAGAACGAATAGTTTTATCTGTTCGCCAGAACCAAAAACTATTCGTTTTGGCGAGGCCGGCCTGCAACCCACTGATTACAAACCAGTTGGTTGGTCAATCGAGAAAGCAGCCCCCATTGAAGGTCTACCTACCTCCCGCGCAGGGCCTTGAGCTTGGCCAGCACCTCGGGGCTCAGGCGGCTGCCCAGGGTCATCTTGATCTGCGGAGCTTCCTCTGCCTCGTGAACGTCGTTATCGATCTGTTTGATCTCGTCCACCAGCATGCGGCTCGAGATGCGCGTGACGCCCTTGCCCATGACGACGGCCTGGATCGTGCCGTCGCTCGACACCACGGAGCACGCGCGGCCTTCCTCGCGTGCCTCGATACAGAGCTTCTGCACCACGGTATCGGCAGAGACGCCCGTCGGCGAAAACTCGATGCGCACGCCACGGGCCGGCAGATTGGGGCGCTCGCTGGAGATATTGCCCGCGCCGTCAAACACGATTACGGCCTCGTAGCGGCCTTGGGCAAACGCGGCAACGTCGTTGATGAGGGCAGTGCGCGCCATATCGTGAACGTCGCTGGAATACGGATCGTCGGAATGGTCGTACACGAGCTTTTCGTAGCGCGGCGTGCAGTGGATCACGTTGTAACCGTCGACCACCAGCAGCTCGGGCTTGTTGGAGTGCACCGTCGAGACTGGGTCGGCGATAGCCTGCGCAAACGCATTGCCGCCCACGCCATAGGTCGCAGCCGAAACAATCGGCTTGGCCGAGCCCTCGCCAAAGCGCTTGGCCTTGGACTTGGCGCGGTTCTTCTTGGACATGCGCTACTCCTCCCCCATGAGCTCGCCGGCATTGCGGCGCAGCCACTCAAAGCACAGCGCCGTTGTCGCCTGGGCAACATTGAGGCTCTCGGTCATGCCGCGCTGGGGAAGCTTGGTCAAAAAGTCGCATTTCTCAAGCACCAGGCGCGAGATGCCGTCGCCCTCGGAGCCCATGACGAGCGCCACGCGGCCCTCGAAGGGAGCATCCCAGCAGCTGCCCTCGGCGTGCTCGGAGGCACCGCCCACCCAAAAGCCAGCGGCCTTGAGGTCATCGAGCGCACGGGCGATATTGGGAACCTGTGCGATAGGCAGGTGCATGACAGCACCGGCAGAAGTCTTGTAGCTGCCAACGGTCACGCCGGCGGCGCGCTTGTTGGCAATGATGACGCCCGCCGCGCCCACGACCTCGGCAGAGCGCACAATGGCACCAAAGTTACCGTCGTCGGTCACATGATCGAGCACGACGACGAGCGCCGGTCCGTCACCCGCGCGGCCGAGGATGTCGGCGACGTCGGCATAGGGGAAGTTGCCAACCTCGAGCGCAATGCCCTGGTGAGCGCCATGGCTCGACAGCGCATCGAGCTGCGCGCGCGGCACATACTTAATGCGGACGCCTGCAGCGTTGAGGTCGTCGACCAGGTGCGACAAGGCGGCATCGCGCTCCCCGCCCTCAGCGATGAGCGCGCACTTTACGGGAAAGCCGGTACGCAGCGCCTCGGCGGCAGCACGACGACCTTCGATAAATTCGCCCTTGGGAACCTGGACGTTATCGCGGCTACGCTCGCGCTGCGGGCGAGCAGCCTGTGAGCGCTCGCGCTGGCCCTTGGGAGCGGCAGCGCGGTCGTTGCGGCGAGTCGGACGCGAGCCAGAAGCAGTCTGCTTGCCTCCACGCGATGCACGCTTGCGATTGTCGGCCATAAAGCGACCTCCTAAATACAACTATCAAATGAAACAAATAGACCGACCGCCCGAGGTGCGGCAGATTGTCTTGAAAGAGGAGGGCATTGACCTTGAGGTCATGCCCGACGATTGAAAGGCAAGGTGCCGTGGCTCGGGCGGTCGGGTGCTTGGGAAACCCGCGGGGATTAGAGAGATTTGATACGGGTACCGGCGGCGGTATCCTCAATGGTGAGGCCCAGGTCCTTGAGCTGATCGCGGATGGCATCCGCCAGATCCCAGTTCTTGGCGGCGCGGGCCTCGGCGCGGGCCTCGAGAATCTTGGCAGCGGCCTCGTCCACGTCGTCACCCGTGTAGGCGACTAGGCCGGCGGCAACGCCTAGCAGACCCAGCGGCAGCTCGACCTTGGGCTCGGGAAGCTCAACACCAAACGTATCGAGCAGCTCGGCCAGCGTGTCGGCGGCGGCAAGCGCGGCGGCCTTGTCGGCAGCGTCGCCCGCCTGCTCCAGGTACTGGTTGCACTCGGTCACAAAGCCAAAGACAGCACCCATGGCACCAGCGGTGTTAAAGTCGTCGTCCATGCACTCCTTAAAGGCGGCACGGGTCTCGGCGGCCTTGGCGGCAAACGCCTCGGATGCTGCCTCATCGGCATCGGCCGTCGCATGGTTCGCGGCCCAGCGCAGGTTCTCGACCGTACCGGCAATACGCGTGAGCGAATTCTCGGCACCCTCCAGGCGCTCCCAGGAGAAGTCGAGCGGCGAGCGATAGCTCGTCTGCAGCATCAACAGGCGCAGGGCCGCGGCAGAGTGCTGCTCGAGCACCTCGGCCAGCGTAAAGAAGTTTCCGAGCGACTTGGACATCTTCTCGCCGTCAACCAGCAGCATGCCCGTGTGCATCCAGGTGTTGGAAAAGCCCTGGTGCCAGGCGCAGGTGGCCTGGGCGCACTCGTTCTCGTGATGCGGGAAGGCAAGGTCGGAGCCGCCGCCGTGGATGTCGATCGGGGTGCCCAGGTAGCGATGCACCATGGCAGCGCACTCGGTGTGCCAACCGGGACGGCCCTCGCCCCAGGGACTCGGCCAGCTGGGCTCGCCGGGCTTGGCGGCCTTCCACAGGGCAAAGTCGAGCGGGTCGTTCTTGTCCTCGTTCTCCTCGATACGCGCACCAACCATAAGGTCATCGATGTTGCGGCCCGAGACCTGACCATAGTTGGGATCGCTGCGCACAGCAAAGTACACGTCGCCGTTATCGGCGGCGTAAGCATGGCCCTGCTCGATGAGCGTCTTGATCATGGCGATCATGGGGCCGATCTCCTTGGTGGCGCGGGGGCGCACATCGGGATCGAGCACGTTGGCGGCGCGCATGACGCCGATGAACTTGTCGGAGAACTCCGTCGCGACCTCGGCGGCCGTACGGCCCTGCTCGTTGGCGCGCTTGATGATCTTGTCGTCGACATCGGTGAGGTTCTGGGCGAACGTGACCTCGTAGCCGCTCGCGATGAGCCAGCGGCGAATCACGTCAAAGTTGATGAACGTGCGGGCGTTGCCGATGTGGATGTTGTCGTAGACCGTGGGGCCGCACACGTACATGCGGACCTTGCCGGACTCGATGGGCTGGAACTCTTCCTTTTTATGGGTAGCGCTGTTATAGATACGCATTCGTTACTCCTTAACGGTTTTCTGTAGCAGGCAGACGGCCCAGGCGCCGATTCCCTCGCCCTGGCCTTCCCAACCGAGCTTTTCGGTCGTAGTGGCGGCGACGCCCACGTTTTCGACGTCAACGCCCAGGGCATGGGCAAGGTTGGCGCGCATGGCATCGCGGTGCGGGGTGATCTTGGGTTGCTGACAGGCAATGGTGCAATCGGCATCGACAAACTCGAAGCCCAGCTCGCGCGCATAGTCCATCACGCGAGCGAGCAGCACCATCGAGTCGGCACCCTCATAGGCGGGGTCGGTATCGGGGAATAGCTTGCCGATGTCTCCCCCGCGGCAGGCGCCCAGAATGGCGTCGGCCAAGGCGTGCGCGAGCACATCAGCATCCGAGTGGCCCAGCAGGCCGCGCTCGTAGGGAATGTCGACACCGCCGATGATACATCGACGCCCCTCCACCAGACGGTGAACGTCGTAGCCATGGCCAATGCGCAGGTTACTGAACATGGGGAAGGTCCTCTCCCTCGGCCATGCGGCCAAGCAGAATCGCGGTTACGGGACGCAGGTCCTCGGGCACCGTCACCTTAAGGTTATCGCGCGGGCTCTGGACGCAGCGGACGCGCCCACCCATGCGCTCGACCAGCGACGAATCATCGGTACCGATAAAGCCCTCGGCAATGGCTGCAGCGTGGGCGCGCTTCATAGCATCGACGCTAAAGATCTGCGGCGTCTGCGCGGCCCAATAGAGCTCACGCGGCGGCGTCTCGACGATGTTGTCGCCATCGACGATCTTGAGCGTGTCGATCGCGGGCTGACCGCACACGACACCGTCGAGAGCACGGTCACTCACGAGCACGTCGATAGCGTGGTCGATGGCCTCGGTCGTAATGAGCGGACGAGCGCCGTCGTGGATAGCGACATATTCGAAACCCGCCGGCACCGCGTGCACGCCGGCACGGGTGGAATCCTGACGGGTATCGCCGGCATCGGCAAAGCTGATGGGCGTGTCATAGTCAAACGGGTCGATGGCCAGGCGACGCATCTCGGCACGGCGCTCGGCAGGACACACCACCACAATGTGGCCGACCTTGTCGCTACGATCGAACGCGCGGATGGACCAGCTCATGAGCGGACGGCCCGCCACGTTAACGAGCTGCTTGCCGCCGGGATTTCCAAAGCGCTGGCCGCTGCCGCCGGCAACGACCACGGCGCATACGGGCGCCATTATGCGTTCCCCTGTTTGGTACCCTTCATGCGGTACAGGGAGTCCGCAAGAATGGCAGGGTTGTTGACGCCAAAGTCGCCCAGGCGCTCCGGGTCCTCGCTGATGTCATCCATGAGCTCCTGCAGCGAGCCGTACTCGTCGACGATCTTCTCGGCCACGCCGTCGCGCACGACGGACACGCGAGAAAGCGTGCGCAGGCCCAGCGGGGTCATGACGGAGTCCTCGTCTAGGTCGTCATAGCCCAGAACTGCCGCCACGTGCTGCGGGTCGGACAGGTCCTTAGGCGTCATACGGGCAAGCTCAGCGCGAATCTTCTCGGCGTTGGCCTCAGAGGAATCGCTTGCGTAGTCGCGGATCATCAAGTCGTATTCGGTATCCATGCTGGAGCCCGCGAGCTGCTCGAGCTGCATCTGCACGAGCTTGCCCTGGTTACCCAGCTTGACAATGCAATCCTTAAGCTCGGTCTTTGCCTGCTGCATGATCTCGAAGCTCGAGAAGATGCCGGTAATGTCGGCGAGCGTGACGTAGTCGTCGAGCTCGAGGGCCGTCAGGCGCAGCAGGGAGCGATCGAGCGACTGACGGGTAGTCTGGAGCGTGGCGACGAGCTGGTTGACCGAGCTCATGATGGTGGTGACGGGCTGGATCTCGTAGCTCTTGCCGTGGACGTACACGTTGACGACGGCACGACGAGCCGAAACCGAGATCACGATGGCGTCGGTGAGCACCGACATGCGAGCGGCAGTACGGTGACGCATGCCCGTCTCACTCGTGGCGAGCGAGGGATCGGGATTGAGGTGGAAGTTGGCGCGCAGGATCTGGGTGAGGTCGCCGTCGATGACGATGGCGCCGTCCATCTTGGAAAGCTCGAACAGGCGGTTCGAGGTAAACGAAATGTTGAGCGGGAAGCCGTCGTTACCGGCGGCGAGCACGTTTTCGGTGTCGCCGACGCAGATAAGGGCGCCCAGGTGACCGGCAATGATCATGTCGAGGGCGGTGCGGATCGGCTGGCCAGGTGCCGTCAGGCGAATGGCCTGTTCCATACGCTTTTGCAGCTCGTTCTTATCCAAGGCATCGCTCCCATCGTATACGCTCCATAAACGTCAATAAGTTTCTCACGGTTTGCCCCTGTGACGCCCGCAAAATCCGATGCTTACAGAATGAGCGAACACAGCTGAGAGCCCCAATCCAAATGAGCTGCTTATGTGGTAGCATCGAGATTCGCATAAATGAGGGAGTAGTCGCGTGATCGGGTTCGCCTCCGGTAGCGCGGCAAGTCAACACACTGGCCGATACGGCCTGGCTTGCCTTAATGAACGAGACTCGTGGTTGTGCGCGCAACGCGTACGCCACGGGTCTTTTTTGTTGCTCCCCTGCCAGAAGTACACGCGGGTTCGCCCGCAGAGAGGGAGCCAGACTATGGGACTCGCCGAGCTCGTGCTGCTCGCCGTTGGCCTTTCGATGGACGCCTTTGCCGTTTCCATCTGCAAGGGTCTCGGCATGAAAAAGATCAACCTTAAGGTCGCCGTAGTGCTCGGCCTGTTCTTTGGCGGCTTTCAGGCCGGCATGCCCGTAATCGGATGGGCGCTCGGCAGTCAATTCATGGGCATCATCGGACCCATCGACCACTGGATCGCTTTTATCCTTTTGGCCTTTATCGGCGGCAAAATGCTGTGGGAGGCCTTTATCGAGGACGAGGATGAAGGCGACGGCAAGGATGCCGAAAAGATTGACCTGGTCGAGTACCTGATCCTCGCTATCGCCACCTCAATCGACGCCCTAGCCGTGGGCATCTCATTTGCCGCGCTCTCGGTCGACATCGTGCCCGCTGTATCGCTCATCGGCGTCACAACGTTTATCTTCTCCGTCGCCGGCGTAGCGATCGGCCACACCTTTGGCGCGCGCTACGAAAAACCCGCCACCATCGTGGGTGGCGTCGTGCTCATCCTTATCGGCCTCAAGATCCTGCTGGAACACTTGGGTTTTTTGGTGCTGTAAAACACCCTTCAAAACTAAACGTCCGTATGAGGTCTCATGCAGAGTTTTGCATGAGCCTTTTCATGCAGACTTTTGCATGTCATACTAGGATGCAAAAGTCTGCACGTTAGGAGATTGCCATGGATACCCTTCCCATCACCACGCCGCGCCAAGCCGGCATCTACGTGCGTCAGGCGCGCGAGGCGCAGGGGATCACCCGTGCTGCCCTCGCTAAAAAAGCCGGTGTTTCGGAACGCCTGCTCGCATCGCTCGAGCTGGGAGATGCCACGGGCATTCGGCTCGACAAGCTGCTGGCAGTTTTCGGTGCTCTTGGACTGGCGCTCGCCGCTCAAGGGGATATAGGCGAAACGAAAAATGAGCAACCAGTCGACGCCCCGCATGCTGATCAACCTTGCAGCACCTCCAGACGCCATCACGCCCAACGTCTTCATCATCGCAACCGTCGCAGCACAACCATTCCGGCTCTTGCAGATGCCCCCTTTACATCCGCACTCTACGACGAGGTCTTCGCCGATTTCGCCATGTCCAATCTCGGAGTCTCGACTGCCACAAACGCATCTAGCCAAACCATGCCCGAAGGGAAATAGCCAATGGCCAGAACATCACTTCGGACCATTATTTGCGGCGTGCCTGCTGGAACGCTCACGCAAGATGAGAACGGTCTTATCAGCTTTACCTACGATCATGACTATGACGGGCCAGCCCTATCGACCAACATACCCGTATCGAATCGCACATACGGACAACAGGTCATGAATCCGTACCTGTTTGGCCTTCTACCCGACAGCGAGGACCAACGAAAAGCGATTGCCGCCGAATTCGACGTTAGGCCCAACAATCCCGTTGCGTTGCTCAGCCATATCGGACTCGACTGTCCGGGCGGCGTGCAGTTTTGTGCCGAAGAAGATACCGACGCCGTCCTGCATCGCGCTGGCGAATACCGCCCTATAGACAACCACGAAATTGCTCTTCGTCTCAAGTCGATCAGAGATGACCGCGATGCATCGTGGATGGGTCTAGATGAAAGTTGGTCACTTGGAGGCAACCAGGGCAAGTTCGCGCTCGCGTTCATAAACGGCCGCTGGTGCGAATGCATGGGCTCCTCGCCCACGACGCATATTTTCAAAAATGGCGTTATCGGATTTAAACTCGAGGCTCTCAATGAGTTTGTCTGCATGAAAAGCGCCCAGCGCGCCGGTATCGCAACGGCAAACGTCGAATATCGTATGTTTGAGGACGAACCCGCCCTCATTGTTGAGCGCTATGACCGCATGAAAGTCAAAGACGGGACAATCAGGCGTCTACATCAAGAAGACCTCTGTCAGGCACTTGGGGTGATGCCCGCCCAAAAGTACACGGCAGACGGCGGCCCGACCACACGCGACATTCAAGAGCTCCTCGTAAATACGAGCCACCATCAACTTAACCTGTATCTGTTTACGCAGATACTGTTCTTCAACGCCATTATCGGCGCACCGGATGCGCACGCGAAAAACTATTCCCTGCTCCTTGGAAACGACGGCACAGCTATGATGGCCCGTATGTATGACGTTGCATCTGGGCTGGCATACGAACGTATGCGGCGAAAAGCGCGCCTCGCCATGAGCGTTGGCGGCGAAAACCGTGTGGGACGCATCGGTCCAGGCGCTATCCGCCGATACCACGGTATGGGCGACCCCGCGCTGGAGGCGGCACTCACCGATGCCGGGCTATCCGAGAAGTTTTGCTTTGCGACCATGATGGACCTCGCCTACGAGGTACCCATTTGCATGGAAGAGGTCATGGACGAATACGCCGACCTGCCCGGCATGGCGGACCTACGCGAGCATATGCTCGGCCCCGTCCGCGAAAACTGCAAGCGCACCCTCGACCTCATCAAGGCGGATATGGGCTAGACGTTCGCAATTTCCCATTTCTTAAAAGAAAGGAGGGGGCACCCGTCGCAAAAGCTCGGATGTCCCCTCTCGTAATGTCATTTGCAATCCGCTAGCACGTGGCTCGGACTGCTGCTAGCGCAACCTTTACGCAGCGAGACGCTTGAGGACGTCGATGAGCAGCTCGTAGAAGCGCTCGGCAGAAGCGAGCTCCATGCTCTCGTCCGGGGTGTGGACATCGGAGAGCGTCGGGCCCACGGCGATGGCGTCCAGGCCGTGCAGGGCCTCGGCAAACAGGCCGCACTCAAGGCCGGCGTGAATGGACTCAATGCGCAGCTCGGAGCCAAAGAGCTCGCGATAGCTCTCGATAAAGACGTCGCGGACCGGCGAATGCTCGGCATAGCTCCAGCCGGGATACTCGAACTCAAACTTGGCGTCGAAGCCCAGGACATCGGCCAGCATCTGCAGGCGGTCCTTGAACTCGTTCTGCAGCGAGGTGATCGAGGAGCGCGGGGACAGCATGATCTTGACCTCGTCGTCAGAAGTGGCAACCACACCGATGTTGGAGGAAACCTCGACGGAGCCGTCGGTGGCGACGTTGCGGCGAATCACGCCGTTGGGGGCAAGACGCAGGGCGCGAATGAGGGCAAGCGCGGACTTCTGGTCCATGGCCTCGACCTCAGCGTTGTCGGCAATCTCAACCGTGCAGGTAAAGCCGGGGTCGAAGACCTCGAGCTCGGCAGTGACGTCGGCGATGATGTCCTTTGCGATCTGGGCCGCGGCCTCGGCGGCAGCGTGGTCGGTGTAGACCAGAACAGCCTTGCACTCACGGTTGATGGCGTTGTCCTTCGTGCCGCCGTTAAAGCTGACGATGGCGGGCTCGCCGGCAACCATCAGGCGGTCGATGATACGGGCCATGATGAGGTTGCCGTTGCCGCGCTCCAGGTTGATATCGCTGCCGGAGTGACCACCCAGCAGGCCAGAGATGTCGAGCGTGAGGGTGCTACCAGTCTTGTGCTCGCGCACGATGGGGCAGGTGTAGGTAACGACGACGCCGCCGGCGCAGCTGACGGTGGCAACGCCCTCTTCCTCGGAGTCAAGGTTAATCATGGTGCGGGCGCTGATCTGGGACTTGTCGAGCGTCTCGGCGCCGACCAGGCCAGTCTCCTCGTCGGTGGTGAATACGCACTCGAGGGCGGGGTGAACGATCGAATCGTCATCGAGAACAGTGAGCATCAGAGCGACGGCGATACCGTTGTCGGCGCCCAGGGTGGTGCCGTTAGCGGTGAGGACGCCGTCCTTGACGACCAGGTCGATACCGTCGGTCGTAAAGTCGTGCTCAACAGAGCCCAACTTGTCGCACACCATATCGATGTGGCCCTGCAGCATCACGGTCGGGGCATTCTCGGCGCCGGCAGAAGCGGGCTTGCGAATGATGACGTTGTAGACCTCGTCCTGGTACACATCGAGGCCGCGCTCCTTGGCAAACGCAACCAGGAAATCGCTGATGCCCTTCTCGTTGCCAGACCCACGGGGGATCGCGCTGACCTCCTCAAAGAAATGGAACAGCTGGGCGGGCTCGTAGCCGGTGATTTTGTAATCCATGGTGCCTCCTTGGCGCAACTGGTTAGACAGTAAGACATGCGACTTGTATATTCCCAGACTTTGCGTGCATAAACCAGTCGAAAACGCCGAGCGCCCTTGCATCATCGGCTAACGGCGGGGAAACGCCACTTTATTAAGATAAAGCAGGTTAGACGGGCCGCGCCGAAGGGACGTTTGACCCTTCAACCAACCTCAACGCTTGATCAACGTTTATGCATACGCCATTGGTATGTTTAATGAGATCTACCTTGAACGAAGGGGCCTTTTCAACAGAAAAAGGGCGCTCCTTTGGAACGCCCTCGTGGACACAAGGTTTTGTTACGCCCTACAGCGCGCCGGAACCGGCTTGCATCATGCCGCCGGGGCCCGAGGTCACGCCGCCGCTCACAGGCGCGGCGTTACCGGCGTGCGGTGCCGCCGGGGCGGTATCGCCACCGAGCGTGCCCGCCGGACGCGGTGCCGGAATCTCACCCGTGCCATGGCTAAAGACAAACTTGCCGTCGGCCACATCGCACAGGACGGTATCGCCCTCGCCCCACTCGCCGGCCAGAAGCTCCTCGGACAGCGGGTCCTCGATGAGCTTTTGAATAGCACGGCGCAGCGGACGCGCACCGTTGGTGAGGTCGGTGCCCTCGGCCACGATCTTGTCATAGGCCGCATCGGTGAGCTTGATGTTCATGCCGTTGGCAATCAAACGCTGACGCAGGTCGTCCACCAGCAGGTGAGCGATCTTGGTGAGATTCTCGCCCGAGAGCTTCTGGAACACCACGATGTCGTCGATACGGTTGAGCAGCTCGGGGCGGAACAGGCGCTTGAGCTCGCCCATCGCGCGGCCGCGGATCTCACTCGAGGTGAGGCCCTGCTCGCCGGTGGTGCCAAAGCCAACGCTTGCATCCTGCGCAATCTCGCGGGCGCCCACGTTGGACGTCATGATAATCACGGTGTTGCGGAAATCGACCGTCTTGCCCTGGCTATCGGTCAGACGACCCTCCTCCAGCACCTGCAGCAGGATGTTAAAGATATCGGGGTGCGCCTTCTCGATCTCGTCGAACAGCACGACCGAGTACGGGTGGCGACGAACGGCCTTGGTGAGTTGGCCGCCCTCATCGTGACCGACGTAACCCGGAGGGCTGCCGATGAGCTTGGAGACCTCGAACTCGCTACCGAACTCGGACATGTCGAAGCTGATGAGCGCGTCCTTGCTGCCAAAGAGGTATTCGGCGAGCGTCTTGGCGAGCTCGGTCTTGCCCGTGCCGGTGGGACCCAGGAAGATAAAGCTGCCGCCGGGGCGACGCGGATCCTTGAGCGGCGAGCGGCTGCGGCGCACGGCCTTGGCAACTGCCTCGACAGCCTCATCCTGACCGATGATGCGCGTCTTGAGTACGCTTTCAGCCTGCAGCAGGCGACGGCTCTCGCTCTCGGTAAGCGAGGACACCGGCACGCCCGAGGTCACGGACACGATATCGGCGATCTGACTCACATCGATGGTGAGCGGGCTGGCGTCGAGCTCGGCGGTCCAGGCAGCCTTGGCCTCGGCGAGTTCAATCTCGGCAGCCTTCTGCTGCTCGGTGATCTCGGCGGCCTTGTTCATGTCGTCGCTCTCGGTGGCCTCCTGCGCGGCGGCCTTGAGCTCCTCGATGCGATGCTCGGCCTCGCGCACCGGCTCGGGCGCGCGATTCGCGGCGATGCGAGCGCGAGCACCGGCCTCGTCGATGAGGTCGATTGCCTTATCGGGCAGGAAACGATCCTGGATGTAGCGGTTGGAGAGGTTCGCGGCGACCTCGATGGCACCCTGCGTGTAACGCACGTGGTGGTGCTCCTCGTAGCGCGGCTTGAGCGCAGTCAGAATCTTGACGGTGTCCTCGACACTCGGCTCCTCGACATCGATGGTCTGGAAGCGACGCTCGAAGGCCGGGTCCTTGGTGAGGTACTTGCGGAACTCCTCGGCCGTGGTGGCACCGATAATCTGGAAAGCGCCGCGCGCGAGCACCGGCTTGAGCATGGAGCTCGCGTCGATGGAGCCCTCGGCGGAACCGGCACCGATGATGGTGTGCATCTCATCGATAAACAGGATGACGTCGTCGGCCTCGGTTGCCTCCTGGATCACGTTCTTGAGGCGCTCCTCGAACTCACCGCGATACTTGGCGCCCGCAACGAGACCCGGCAGGTCGAGCGTCCAGATATTCTGGTTCATAAGGTTCTCGGGCACGTTGCCAGCAGCGATCTGCTGCGCCAAGCCCTCGACGATGGCCGTCTTGCCCACGCCGGGGTCGCCCAGAATGAGCGGGTTGTTCTTGGTGCGACGCGAAAGAATTTCCATCATACGCTGGACTTCCTTTTCGCGGCCGATCACCGGATCGAGTTCGCCGTCGCGCGCCTTCTGCGTGAGGTTGGTCGCGAACTGCTTAAGTGTATCGGTGCCGCTCCCCTTTTGCTGGGAGGCATCCGAGCCGCTAAAGAACGGCAGGCCCGTACCGGGACGACCAGCACCGGCACCAGCGAGCGGACGCTTCTTATCCTGGTCCTTGGCGGTGAGTTTCTCGATAGCCTTTTTGATGGAGGCGGACGACACACCCAAGCGCATGAGGATGTCCATGGCCATGCCGTTGCCCTCTTCGACGATGCCGATCAGCAAGTGCTCGGTCGACACGTAGGTCTGGTTGTTCTCACGCGCCACGCGGAATGAACGCTCCATCACGCTAATGACGAGCGGCGTAAAGGCGAGCTTAGCCGCCTCGGTCTCCTCACTGGGCACGGGAACCGTGGTCTGGACCTCTTTAAGAGTATCCATGATGTCGTCGTAGGAGATATCGAGCGAACGCAGTGCCTCGGCGGCAATGCCCTCGTCCTCCTTGGCGAGTGCGAGCAGCAGGTGCTCGGTACCCACCTTATTTGAGTGAAGATCGAGCGCTTCTTGCTTGGCCATGGACATGACCTTACGCGCGCGATCGGTAAAACGGTCTAACATGCTAGTTCCTCTTAGACGAGCTAGTTTTTTCAAACGCAAAGCGCCGCCCCGCGGCAGCGCTTTGGTCTCTTTACCCATATGGAGTATATGTTAACCGTTGGGACCTTTCCCGCCCGTAGCCGCGCGACAACGTCTACAAAAAAGGAATTGCTCGGGTCCGTTTGGCGGTTTGGTTTTAAGCTGCTGTCTAGCAGGCGGGCTCGGCGTCCATGCTCTCGGCAACGTCATTGAAGGCATCGGCAACGGGAGCACCAGGCATGCGCACGAGCTCCATGTGCGGCTCGGCAAAGACCGTGCCCATGGGGAAGGCGCGACGGAAGACAAAGCGAGCAACCGGACCAGCCACCAGCAGGTTCCAGGGGAGGGCCATGATAAAGTTGCGCGGAATGTTGACGAGCCACATCATCGGCAGCGCCTGCAGGTTTGCGAGCGGGCCGCCAGGCATGTGGAACAGGCCCTCGCACGCACCGTAGAGCGACATGATGATGACCATAGGAACGACCATGCAGGAGCTGATGGCGAGCGTCATGGCAAGCGGCGAGCTCTTGCCCGGCGTGACCAGGAACTTAAAGGCGAAACCCTTGGCAAGGGGGCTGGCAACAAACCAGTCGCAGCACATGGCAAAAACGTAGGCAACGGGGAAGCCGAGCCACGCGGCGGCAACAACCTCGCCGTTGATGGCTCCATGCTGCAGGGCAACGTTGTAGATGCTCATCCAGAGCACCATGCAAAAGCACATGATAAAGGTGAACAGCAGGCTCTCTCGTTTGTTGATAGGCATAAAGGGCAAAATCCTTTCTGTGTTACGCCGCGGCACCACGCAACAAAAACGGGCGGGCAAGATGGAGCTGTTGGGACTTCATCTCGCCCGCCCGTGATACGTGCGTCTGCGACTACTTATGTGGTGAAACCAGCCTAGCACGAAAACCCCGCGCTTCGTAAGCGTTGAGTTTGTGAAGATGCAGGGCACCAATAATCCCCCGACCCCATAAGTTGCGGTGGAATACGGACTGTTTTGACCCTTTAAGCAGCAATTCAGTCCCTATTTCACCGCAACTCATTTGGTGCAAAGTAACCTGTTCCCCTTGCACCAATTAGCTGGTGTGGCGCCAGCGAGGGTCAGTGAGCGTACGCGCCACACCCAGGCCAACGGGCAGAAACGCCACGATGAGCACTGCACGCACAAACCAGCCGAGCATATTGACCGTGTCGAAGGTGCACATGTAATACATCGAGCGATACAGATACAAGCCCGGCACCATAATGACAACCGATGGCACCGTGAGGGCGATACGTGGGTAGGTGAGCCTGATTTCTGCCAGGCTTGCCAGCAAACCCGATACGAGCGCCCCGATAAATGCAGCCGCCTCGGGAGGCATTCCCGCGCTGAGGCCCAGGAAGGGAAACAGCGTCGGCGCATCGACGAGCGTAAGGCGCAAGGTATTAGACACGGCGCCGATGAGCCCTGCCGCCGCTGCCATCTTTACCGGACTGTTGAACATCACCGAGAAGCCAAATACGCCGATAAAGCTCATCAGTATGCGCAAGAGCGTAAGAGCCAACGGTGAGAGGCCGAGCGGGGCGAAGTCATCCGGCGCCAGTCCCACACACTCGGCAACCATCCAACCTACGAGGGTCGCCATCACAATAATCGATACGGCATACGAAAGACGTTCGATACCGCTTCGCATGTCGAGCTTAGCGATGTCGAGGCCTGCCGTAATGAGGGGAAAGCCGGGAATCACAAAGAGCATGGCGCCGATATAGCCTTCTTGGTGCGACATTGCCCCCGGAATGACCTGGCCAAGGCCGAGCAACGCCAGCAAATACGAGACACAGGCCAGCGCGACGCCAATCGTCAGCGCGCTAAACTGGCCAAGACCCTGCTTGAGAATATGGGAGCGAGCAAAGTTGCCGACACCAGCGCCTACGAACGCGCAAGCCATCTCGATAGGGCCGCCGCCAAGCAAAAAGACGAAGGCGCCGCAAGCACAGGCCGCCGCAAGGCCCTGTTGCCAGGGAGAGTAATCGGGCTTTGAACTCTCAACGGTCTTGAGCATCTCGTGGTACTCGTGCACGGTAAACCGGCGCCCGTAAATCTCGATTTCCTTTAAGAAGCTCTCCATCATCCAAATGCGATGAGTATTGACCCCCGTTGTGGGTAGGCTGACGACCTCGTTAAAGCAGTGGCCATCTTCGATGCAGGTGCACTCGAACGACAGGAGACTCAGGTCAACGTGGATGGTGACACCGAGTACGGCGGCGACGCGATTCATGGTATCGCGCACGCGCCAGGCACCTGTTCCGCTTGCCAGCATAAGCATGCCGGTGCGGCAGATAATGGACGACTTATCGGTGAGCGGCGCATCGACGGCAAGTTCATCGCCCGCCGTCACGATCTGGTGCCAGTCAGTTTTCATATGAAGCGCGCCGGCACGAACGCCGTGGTGCATGGGGGCTCTCGAAAGCAGCGAGTCAAGGCGCGAAGGCTGTGGGGGTTCCGTCGATTCGCCCTCAACCTCATCAGCCTCTTCATCGACCAGATCAAAGGAATCAAGCGGCGCTGGCTCGCGACGGTCGATCAGCTCCTCGTCCTCATCATCAAAGTAGTTGAACTGATCGAGCATGTCCTCTTCGATCGCGCGCTCGCTCGCATCGTCCATATAGACGCTCCCTTCCTGCCGACTAACCCCCATCCTAGGCAGCAACGGCTAAAGGAAACATAAAAGAGACGGCTGTCATGCGAGCCATGTGCGCAATAGCCGTTGGGTAGTCGTTTAAGAACGTCCCCAATGACCATAAGTGCCAACCAGGGCAACGCCGCAGGTAGAGGACGGACAGCGAGCGGCGTCCAGAGCGAACAAGTTGGCATGAAAAAGGCAAGGCATAGACCTTCTGGTCATGCCTTGCCTTTTGAATGACAAA
>NZ_CAXVJM010000013.1:0-76938 GCF_964259375.1 Collinsella aerofaciens ATCC 25986 | reverse complement strand
GGAGCTATTTCCGCGTTGCGATAGCTGCGGAAACGCGGGGTCCGTTCAGGCTGTTGCGTTGAGATTGAAAATCAACCCGAAATTTATCACAAACGTATTACGTCCTTTATAAGCGAGCGTGAAATCTCCCTTGGATGTACGCATGTAATACACTCACCTTTATAGCTTCTAGAGAATAATTCCAACCTGCCAAAACCCCTGCAATACACCCGTATTGCAGGGCCTATGCTCAAGTTTGCCCCCTGCAACTGCGTATATTTAACCTGTATATCGTTGGAGGAATTCTATCGAAGTGCCTGTTTCGCCGCATGCACTCGATACGCCGATGCCGGACCACGGGCGGTCCGGGACTACGTCGACAGGGTCTCTCCGGCATGGGATTCAGGAGGGAGTGAACAACATGGGCAATAAACGAGTCGTGGCTGATTCTTCACGCTGCATTGGGTGTCAAACCTGCATGGCGGCGTGTATCGAGGCACACGATATTCCCGGCAACATCGCCGCACCTCGCTTGCGCGTAACGCGCACCTACGAGATTTCCGCGCCGGTGGCATGTCACCACTGCGAGGACGCTCCGTGCGCCAAGGCCTGCCCCACGGGCGCCTTGTTCTTTGACCCAAAGAACCATCGCATCGGCGTCAACGAGGACAACTGCATCGGTTGCAAGAGCTGCGTCATGGCATGCCCCTTTGGCGCCGTGAGCGTGGCGACCACGCAGGTCCCCGTCTTGATGGGCGACGTGCGCGTGGGTTCGCAGACTAAGAGCTTCGTGCTCAAGTGCGACCTGTGCGTGGACCGTCCCGGCGGTCCGGCGTGTGCCGAGGCGTGTCCGACCAAGGGCCTCACCCTGGTAGACGAGGAGCGTCTGGCAGAACTGACTGCCGAGCGTGCCCGCGCCACCATCGAAAACGAGGCGTAAGCGGACGGCCAAACAGGCCCAATGATTGTCAAATAAGTACCGAGCATTCGGTAGCAGAGAAAGGAAGGAGGGTGTCATGGAGAAGCATAAAGTGATCTGCCCGTATTGCGGCGCCGGTTGCCAGTTTAACCTCTTGGTCCAAAACGGCCAGGTCGTGGGTACCGAACCGCTCAACGGCATCACCAACCAGAGCGAGCTGTGCCTTAAGGGCATGAGCGGCTACGACTTCATCAACGACACCAAGATCTTGACTCCTCGCGTACTGCACCCGATGATCCGTCGCACCAAGGGCGCGGATCTTGAGCGCGTAAGCTGGGACGAGGCACTGGATTTCACCGCATCTAAGATGCAGGCCATAATTGACGAATATGGTCCTAACGCTGTCATGACCACCGGCTCTTCGCGAGGCGGCGGCAATGAGGCGAACTACGTCATGCAGAAGTTTACGCGTGCGTGCATCGGCACCCACAGCGTGGACAACTGCGCCCGTACTTGACACGGCCCTACTGTCCTCGGTCTGATGGACACGGTTGGTTCAGGTTGCATGTCATGCTCCATCCCCGGTATGGAGGATGCGGGCTGCATTTTCCTCTTCGGCTATAACCCTGCCGATTCGCACCCCATCGTCGCAAGGCGTATCGTGCGAGCCAAAGAAAAGGGTTGCAAGATCATCGTCGCCGACCCGCGCCATATCGAAACCGCGCGTATCGCCGATCTCTACCTTCCGATCAAGAACGGTTGCAACGTTGCGTTCCTCAACGCCTTTGCCAACTGTCTGGTCAACGATGGCCTCTACGACAAGGAATTCGTCGCCGAGCACACGAACGGCTTTGACGAGTGGTGGGAGACCATCAAGAACTACACTCCCGAATCCGTACAGGACATCACGGGTGTCGAGCCCGCGTTGATCCACCAAGCTGCCGAGATGTACGCCACGGCGAAGCCCTCTGCCATCATTGGCTGGGGCATGGGCGTATGCCAGCAGAAGCAGAACCTGAAGACGGTGCACACCATCGCCTCCATCGCCTGCGTTGCCGGCCAGATCGGCAAACCCAACTCCGGCCTCGCGCCCGTGCGTGGCCAGAATAACGTCCAGGGCTCCTGCGATATGGGCATGCTGCCCAACCTGTACCCTGGCTACCAGAAAGTCACCGACCCCGCAGTGCGTGCCAAGTTTGCCAAGGCTTGGGGCGTGCCCGAGGAGAAGCTCCCGCTCGAGGAGGGCTACAAGCTCACCGACCTGGGCCACCTGGTCGACGAGGGCAAGGTGCACTGCTTCTACAACTACGGCGAGGACCCGGTGCAGACCGAGCCCGATTCGGCCGGTATGCGCAAGACGCTCTCCGAGCTGGATCTGTTCATTTGCCAGGACATCTTTATGACGCAGACGACCATGCTCGCCGACGTCATCCTGCCCGCTACCTCTTGGGGCGAGCACGAGGGTGTCTTTACCGCATCCGACCGTAGCTTCCAGCACTTTGACGCGGCCGTTCCGCCCAAGGGCGAGTGCCGTCACGACTGGGAGATCTTCGCGGACCTGTCCACGCGTATGGGCTATCCCATGCACTACGACAACACCGAGCAGATCTGGAACGAGTGCATTAGCCTGTGCCCCAACTTTGTGGGCGCGACCTACGAGAAGATGGCTCCCGAGGGCGGCTACGCCCAGTGGCCCGTCAAGAGCACCGATGTCAACGACCACGGTACGCCCGACATGTTCGCTGGTGGCAAGTTCACCACCAAGGACGGCCGCGCCAACCTGATGGCGCACGACTGGGAGGCGCCCTCCGAGCTTCCCGACGATGAGTACCCGCTCATCCTGTGCACCGTCCGCGAGGTCGGCCACTACAGCTGCCGCTCGATGACCGGCAACTGCAAGACGCTGGCGCTGCTTGCCGACGAGCCCGGCTTTGTCCGCTTGAATCCCGCGGACGCCCAGGCGCGCGGCATCAAGAACGGCGACATCGTCTCGATTCACAGCCGCCGCGGCCAGGTATACAGCCGCGCCGACGTGAGCGACCGTATCAACAAGGGCACGGTCTATATGACCTACCAGTGGTGGATCGGCAAGTGCAACGAGCTGACCATGCACAAGGTCGACCCGGTCTCGCACACGCCCGAGGACAAGTTCTCCGCCTGCCAGGTCGACGCCATTGCCGACCAGGTTTGGGCCGAGGGCGAAGTCGAGCGCCAGTACACCGAGCTCAAGCAGGCTCTGGTCGACGCCGCCGCTCCCCAGGACGTTGAGCCTGGCGCCGCCAAGTTCGACGACGAGACGCACGTGAACCAAATCGTGTAGTCCCGTTCTCGTTGGCTTTTTGGGCCGGGCGTCCCGTACGTTCGGGAGCCCGGCCCGTTATTTTGAAAGGAAGTGGGGATGAACCGCTTCATCGACATCAACCCGGAGAGGTGCATCGGCTGCGGAACATGCCAGTCCGCCTGTGCCGACGCCCACCGGATGCAGGGTCTTCAGGATACGCCGCGCCTGGCGCTCGTGAAGACCGGCGGTATTTCGGCCGCCCTTGCCTGCCACCATTGCGAGGGTGCCCCCTGCGCCGAGGTCTGCCCGGTGAATGCCATCGAGCACGATGGCGATCGCATCCACGTCAAGGAGCAGGAGTGCATCGGGTGCAGGCTGTGCGCCATCGCGTGCCCCTTCGGAGCCATCCACCCCGATGGCACGTCTATCGCCGGTGTCGCAGGCATGTGCGACCCGACGCCTTCGTATCCTAAGTCCCTGAGCAGCCTTCTTACGTGGGCTCCCGGCCAGTACACCTGCGCTGTCAAGTGCGACCTGTGCGCCTTCGATCCGGACGGCCCGCATTGTGTGGCGGCGTGCCCCACCAAGGCGCTGACCGTCATGGGCGGCGCGGCCGATCGCGAGCTCGACGAGGCCAAGCGCCTGCGCTCGATCGAAAACGGTCCGGTCGTCGACGTTACCGCTGTGGCCCAGGGCCTGTCCGAGAAAGCAGAAGGGAGCGTAAACAATGGATAGCATGACGCTGTTTATCGCATCGCTTGCCGTCTCGTGCATCGGTGCGCTCGCCTCGGTTCTGCTGATCAAGGCCGATAACGCCGCCAAGACCGCCGGCTGCCTTATCGGCGCCGTCGCCGCGGTGCTTTCGTTCATCGCGGGCCTCGAGGCCGTGCTTGGCGACGTTTCGTCCCTCAACACGGTCTTCTTCTTCCCGTTCGCCCGTCTCGAGCTCTTGCTCAACGGCCTTGCGGGCCTGATCGTGGTCCTCATCTCGATTCTCGCCTTTGCGGGCTTCATCTACGGTCTGTCCTACTTCGACGAGTACCCGGGCAAGGTCGGGCGCGCCGGCTTCTTTATGAACACCTTCGTCGCCTCGATGATGCTCGTCATCACCGCCGACAACGTGTTCTGGTTCCTGGTCGCCTTTGAGCTCATGTCCCTTACGAGCTACTTCCTTGTCGTTATCGAGGAGAACAAGAACTCCATTAGGGGCGGTTGGCTCTACTTCGTCATCGCGCACGTGGGCTTCGTTCTCATCATGGCGAGCTTCCTGCTCATGACCAACGGCGTGGGCGGTTCCTTCAGCTTCAGTGATTTCCGTACGCATGACTTTGGACCCGCCGTCTCCTCCGCGTGCTTCGTCCTCGCGTTCTTCGGATTTGGCGCGAAGGCCGGTATCATCCCGCTGCACTCCTGGCTGCCCCAGGCGCACCCCGAGGCGCCGTCCAACGTGTCCGCCCTCATGTCCGGCGGCATGATCAAGATCGGCATCCTGGGAATCCTCAAGGTCGGTCTCGACCTGCTCGCGGGTTCGGGCGTCCAGCTCTGGTGGGGCCTCATGGTCCTGGTCTTCGGATCCATCTCGTCGGTCCTGGGTGTCGTCTACGCCCTCCACGAGCACGACATCAAGCGCCTGCTTGCCTATCACTCCGTCGAGAACATCGGCATCATCTTGCTCGGTGTCGGCGCGTCCATGACGGCGCACGCCCTGGGCAACGACGTCATCGCGACGATCGCGCTCATGGCCGCCCTCTACCACACGCTCAACCACGCCATGTTCAAGGGCGAGCTGTTCCTCGGCGCGGGCTCCCTGCTCTATGCCACGGGTACGCGCAACATGGAGAAGATGGGCGGTCTGTTCCGCCGCATGCCGGTCACGGCCGTCTGCTTCCTCATCGGTGCCCTTGCCATCTCGGCCATCCCGCCGCTCAACGGCTTCGTTTCCGAGTGGTTCACCTACCAGTCCCTGTTCAACATCTCGACGCTCTCCGACCCGGTCGTCATGGTGTTCGCCGTCGCCTCCGCGGCCGCCCTCGCCATCACCGGTGCCCTGGCCGTCACGTGCTTCGTGAAGGCCTACGGCGTCTCGTTCGCGAGCAGCCCTCGTTCCCAGGAGGCCGCGAACGCCAAGGAGTCCCCGGCTCCGATGTTGTTCTCGCAGATGCTCCTCGCGGCCATCTGCGTGGTACTGGGAATCGGCTCCCCGGTCATCGCCCCGGTTCTGGGCGACGTCGCCCAGAGCGTGCTTGCCGGCTCCGCCGTCACAGCCACCTCGGGCGTGTCTCTCGTGAACGAGATTTCCGGTGCCGCCACCTCCACCCCCGCGATCGCCATCGCGCTCGTGGTCCTCACCGGCCTCGCGTTCGCGCTGAGGTCCTGCCTCGGCGCCAAGGCCCCCGCTAAGAAGACCGACCCTTGGGCGTGCGGCTACGAGCCCAACGAGCACATGCCCGTCGTCGCCACGAGCTTCGCGTCCGACGTCGAACTCTTCATGGGCCCGCTCTACACCCTGCGCGAGGTATGCACCAAGATCTGCTGGTCCATCGCGCACGTGTTCCAGAAGCTCACCGGTGTCGCCCAGGGCGTCGAGCCCCTGCCCGACCGTTTCCTGGTCGATGCACCGAGCGAGGGTGCCGACAAGCTGGCCGGCCTCGCCTCCAAGATCGAGGGCGGCAACTACTCCGTATACATCTGCTACATCGTCGCGGCGCTCGTGGTCTTCCTCGTGCTCGCCGTGGTCATGGTCTAGAGAGGGGAGAGGATATTATGAACATCGTTCTTGCGATGGCGCAGGGCCTCGTGGTCATGCTGGTCGCGCCCTTCTTCTCCGGCCTCGCCCGTGTGATTCGCGCGAAGATGCACAATCGCCGCGGTCCGTCCATCCTTCAGGATTACCGGGACCTCGCGAAGCTCATGGCGCGTCCCGAGTCCGTGAGTTCCGACTCGAGCTTCGTGCTGCGCATCATGCCGCCGCTGTTCCTCGCGGTGTCGTTTATGCTCGCCATGGGCCTGCCCATGTTCACGCTCCAGAGCCCCATGCCCGTCTTTGGTGACGCCATCACCATCATGTACGCGCTCGCGCTGTCCCGCTTCTTCTTCGCGCTGTCCGGCGTGGATTCCTCCAACGCCTACGCGGGCTTCGGCGGTATCCGCGAGCTCCTCATGAGCGTGCTCATCGAGCCGTCCATGCTCATCGCGCTGTTCACCGTCGCCATCGTGTGCGGCTCCACGGACATTGCGACCATGGGTCAGCACATCGTTACGGGCAACGTCTCGAGCGTCGTCGCCGTTATCCTCGCCGGCGTCGCCTTCGCGGCCGCCTGCTATATGGAGCTCGGCAAGCTGCCGTTCGATCAGGCCGAAGCCGAGCAGGAGCTCCAGGAGGGCCCGCTCGCCGAGCTCTCCGGCCCGTCCCTGGCCATGATGAAGCTCGCCATGGGCATGAAGCAGGTCGTGGTCGTCGCTTGGTTCACCTCCATCTTCATCCCCTGGGGAGAGCCCGCGACCATCGGCGTCACCGCTCTCGTGGGCGCCGTCGTCTTCCTTGTCAAGTGCCTGGTCGATTTCGTCGTCTGCGGCGTGCTCGAGAACTCCGTTTCCCGTTCGCGCTTCAAGGTGCTCGGTAACCAGACCTGGGCCGTCGTCGGCATCGCGGTCCTCGCGTTCGTCTTCGTCGTCGTAGGCGTGTAGGGAGAAGGGAGAAACTATGTCAATCGAATCGAGCTTGTCCCTCTTTGCCATGGTGGCGATCGCCGTCCCCATGCTGGGCTCCCTGCTCATCGTCATGCTGCCGCGTCCCTACGCTAAATGGATCTGCGCCTTTGCCGGCGGCATCGCCACGGTCGCTTCCGTTGGCTTGGCCGCGACGTTTGCCGGAAACGGCATGAACGCGGTCGATGTAACCTGGGCGAGTATGGGCCAGACCTTGGTCATGGGCTTCATATTCGACCGGATGAGCACGCTACTCGCACCCGCGTTCGTCGCTATCGGTCTGCTCGTCGTCATCTATTCGTTCCCGTATATGAGCGATAAGAACAAGGAGCATCCCGACGCGCCCCGTCGTCGCTTCTACGTGTACTTCTCCACGTTCATCGGCGCCATGGCCGGTCTCGCCTACAGCTCCACCATCGTCGGCCAGCTCGTTTTCTTCGAGATCACCGGCGTGTGCTCCTGGGGCCTCATCAGCTACTACATGACGCCCACGGCCAAGAAGGCCGGTATGAAGGCGCTCATCATCACCCATATCGGCGCTCTGGGACTCTACATCGGCGCGGCCTTCCTGTTCGCCGGAACCGGCACGTTCGCGCTGAGCGCGATCTCCCAGCTCGATTCCGGTATGAAGACCGTCGTGCTGCTGCTCATCCTGTTCGCCGCTTGGGCCAAGTCCGCCCAGTTCCCGCTCTACATGTGGCTGCCCTCCGCAATGGAGGCCCCCACGCCCGTTTCCGCCTACCTCCATGGCGCGTCCATGGTGAAGGTCGGCGTGTGCGTGTTCGCCCGCGCTCTTGCGAGTGCCGGCGATATCCCCGAGATCGTCGGTTGGGTCGCCATCATCGACGCCGTCGTGACCATGCTCTTCGGCTTCCTCATGTACCTGCCCCAGAAGGATATGAAGCGCCTGCTCGCCTTCTCGACGATCGCGCAGCTCGCCTACGTGTTCTTTGGCCTGGGCCTCTCCGTGTTCGGAAGCCAGATGGCGTTTAACGGCGCCGTCGAGCACATCTTCAACCACGCGTTCACCAAGACCCTGTTCTTCCTCATCGCCGGCTCCCTCAGCTTCACGCTGGGAACCCGTATGTTGCCCAAGATCCAGGGCCTCATGAAGAAGTACCCGGTCACGGGCGTGGGCTTCGCGGTCGCCGCGACCGCTATCGCCGGCGTGCCCCCCATGAGCACGTTCTTCTCCAAGTTCCAGATTATTTCCGGTGGCTTCGCGGTTGGTGCTTCCAACACGGTCATCTTCGTCCTCGTGTGCGTCATGGTCGTCGAGACCGTCGCCACCTTCGCATGGTTCCTGCGTTGGATGGGTAAGGTCCTGCCCGGTGAGCCGAGCGAGACCGTGGCCGCCGGCCAGCCCCTTCCGCGCGCCATGGCGTTCGTGTTCGTCGTCCTCATGATCATGGTCGTCGTCGCCGGTCCTCTGTCCTCTAGTTGGATGGGTTAGGAGGTAGGACATGGGTTATTCGTTAGTCAATATCCTGGGCGGTCTTCTGATCGTGACCTCCACCATGGTGGTCGTCTCGAAGACCATCCCGTCCGCCATTAAGTGGTACGCGATCCAGTCGGTTGTCCTGGTGGGCGTGCTGCTCACCCTGGGCCTCACCACCGGTGCCACCGAGCTTCTCATGTGGGCCGCGTCGGCCTTCGTCACCAAGGTGATCCTCGTTCCGTTCATTCTCAACCGTGCCTACAAAAAGATGGGTTCGCCTGCCGATAGCACGCTGACCTCCTCCATCAAGCCGGCCTGGACCATCATCCTCACCGGTCTGGAGGTGGCCATCTGCTTCGCGGTGGTCACGCGCCTGAGCCTGCCCACCGCCGAGGTGGCCACTCCGGCCCTCGCCATCAGCTTCGCGCACTTCTTCGTCGGCCTCACGTGCATCATCTCCCAGCGCAACATCCTCAAGCAAATCTTCGGGTACTGCCTTATGGAGAACGGTAGCCACGTGACGCTCGCTCTGCTCGCGCCCACGGCCCCCGAGATCATCGAGATCGGCATCGCCACCGACGCCATCTTCGCCGTCATCATCATGTCCGCCGTCGTCGTGAGGATTTGGAACGACACCAAGTCGCTCGACTCCCACGACCTGACCGAATTGAAGGGGTAGGCCATGGATGTTTCAATGCTGACGGTCGCCCTGCTCGCTTGTCCTCTCGTGTTCTCCCTGATTATGGCTGCGCTTCCCAAGACGACGTCCTACAACGTCTTTGCGGGGCTCAACACCATCTCCGTCGCGGCGACCCTTGTCCTTTCGGTCGTCACCGCGGGAACCATGCTCTCGAGCGGGCAGAATATCGACGCTTTGGGCCTGTGGCTCCATCTCGATTCGCTCTCGTCGATCTTCGTCCTTCTGGTAGGCATCATCGGGTTCATCACCGGCGTGTACTCCATCTCCTATATCAAGATCGATATCGAGGAGAAGACCATGCCGGCCGAGCGCACCAAGCAGTACTACGCGCTGTTTAGCCTGTTCGTTTTCACGATGCTGCTCGCCTGCCTGTCCAACAACATCATCCTCACCTGGGCGGCGGTCGAGGCCACCACGTTGTCGACCGTGTTCCTCGTGGGCATCTACAAGAACAAGCAGGCGCTCGAGGCGTCTTGGAAGTACGCGATGGTCTGCACCGCCGGCGTGGCCTTCGGCCTGTTCGGCACGCTGCTCATCTACGCGAACGCCGCCGATATCATGCCCAACGCGCATGAGGCAGCCTTCCTCACCTCCATCATGCCCTACGCCGACCAGTTCGACCCGATGCTCGTGCGCCTCGCGTTCGCGTTCATCGTCATCGGCTTCGGCACCAAGGCGGGCCTGTTCCCCATGCACACTTGGCTGCCCGACGCGCACTCCCAGGCTCCGAGCCCGGTCTCCGCGCTGCTCTCGGGCGTGCTGCTCAAGTGCGCCATGCTGGTGATCATCCGCTTCTACTCCCTGTCCATCATCACGGTGGGCGACACCTATCCGCGTACGCTCCTGCTCATCCTGGGCACGCTGTCCATCCTGGTGGCCGCCCTGTGCATCTTTAAGCAGGACGATATCAAGCGCCGCTTCGCGTACTCCTCCGTCGACAACGTCGGCGTGGTCGCGCTGTGCCTGGGTATCGGTGGTCCGCTCGGTATCGCCGCCTGCCTGCTGCACTGCATCTTCCACGGTTTCACGAAGGCGCTCGCCTTCTGCATGGCCGGTAACATCCAGCACATCTACCACACCCGCGACCTGAACAAGATCAAGGGCGTCGTCGAGATCGCTCCCGTCACGGCAGCGCTCACCATCATCGCCCTGCTCGCGCTCGCCGCCTTCCCGCCGTTCGCCCTGTTCATCTCCGAGTTCCTCACCTTCGTGGCCGGCGTCCAGTCCGGTCCCATCTGGGTGGTCGTGCTCGTGGCCATTGGCCTCACCGGCGTGTACTTTGCCCTTACCGGCATCGCGCTCAAGTCCATCTTCGGCAAGGCGCCCGAGGGCATGAAGCGCCACGAGGTGCCCGCCCTCATGATCATCCCCGAGATCGCCCTCGCGATCGTGGTCATGTGGTTCGGTATCGCCACCCCGGTCGCCATCACGAGCGGCGTCGAGGATGCAACGTCCGTCGTTTTGAACCAGAGCGTCGAAGAGCTCCACGAGGCTCCTCTCTACCGCATGGTGTTCAGTTCCCAGACCAAGACAAGCGAGGTGAATTAGCACCATGGCAGAACCTGAAAAGAAGGACTACGCTCGTCGTTGCGAAAGCCACGTCGAGGCCCTGCGCGCCGCAGTGCCGGGCGCTATCGAGAAGGTTGAGTGGCAGTGCGAGGACCAGCTGACGATCACCGTCAAGCAGGACAAGCTGCCCGAGGCCGTCCACTACCTGTATTACGAGCGCTACGGCTGGATTCCCGTGATCATCGGCAACGATGAGCGCAGCCTGTGCGGCCGCTACGCCGTGTACTACGTCATCTCCATGGAGGGGGAGGACCCCGGCTGGGTGACCGTGCGCACCGAGGTCGATCCCGCCAAGATGACATTCCCGTCCGTGACGCCGTTCGTCCCCGCCTGCGTGTGGGGCGAGCGCGAGCTGCGCGACATGTTCGGCCTGATCCCCGAGGGTCTGCCCGATCGTCGTCGCCTGGTGCTGCCCGACGATTGGCCCAGCGGCCTGTACCCGCTGCGCAAGGACTCCATGGACTACCGTTTCCGTCCCGCTCCCGCGAGCGACATGGAAAACTACGAGTTCTTGGCCGACACCAAGGGCAAGGAGACCACGCTCGTTCCCATGGGCCCGCTGCACATTACCTCCGACGAGCCCGGCCACTTCCGCCTGTTCGTTGAGGGCGAGACGATCGTCGATGCCGACTACCGTCTGTTCTACGTGCACCGCGGCATGGAGAAGGTCGCCGAGACGCGCCTGAACTATGATGCCGTGACGTTCCTCGCCGACCGCATCTGCGGCATCTGCGGCTGCGCCCACTCGGTGGCCTACGCCGAGGCCGTCGAGCGCGCCCAGGGCATTCATGTCCCGCCGCGCGCCCAGTACATCCGCGCTATCATGCTCGAGGTCGAGCGCCTGCACTCGCATCTGCTCAACATTGGCCTGGCGTCTCACTACACGGGCTTCGACTCCGGCTTCCAGCAGTTCTTCCGCGTCCGCGAGAAGTCCATGGACCTGGCCGAGAAGCTCTCCGGTCACCGCAAGACCTACGGCCTCAACGTGATCGGCGGCGTGCGTCGCGACATTTTGGCCGAGCAGAAGCTCTCCACCCTCACGACCATCCACCAGCTGCGCTCCGAGGTTCAGGAGCTCGTCGACGTCTTGCTCTCGACGCCCAACTTTATTGAGCGTACGAGTGGCATCGGCATCTTGGACCGCAAGATCGCACGCGACTTCTCGCCGGTCGGCCCGCTCATGCGCGGTTCGGGCTATGCCCGCGACGTGCGCTTTGATCATCCCTTCGACGGCTATGCCGATCCGGATGTCCAAAAGATGCACGCCGCTACGGCCGACACCTGCGATGCCTTCGGCCGTACCGCCGTGCGCATCCAGGAGGTCTACGATTCGATCGACATGATCGAGACCATGCTCGAGAACTGCCCGTCGGGTCCCATCCTCACCACGGATTGGGAGTACACCCCGCACAAGTACGCCATCGGTGCCACCGAGGCGCCGCGCGGCGAGGACGTGCATTGGGCCATGCTCGGCAACAACCAGAAGTGCTACCGCTGGCGCGCCAAGGCCGCCACGTACAGCAACTGGCCGGTCCTGCGCTACATGTTCCGCGGCAACACCGTGGGCGACGCGGCGTTGATCGTCGGCTCGCTCGACCCGTGCTACTCCTGCACCGACCGCGTGACGGTGACCGATGTCGCCGCCAAGCGCGACCACGTGCTCGACAAGGAGCAGTTCGAGAACGTCTGGCGCGACAAGTCGCCGCTTGCGGGTGAGGGCACCATGGCCGCTCCGCTCGATGAGGAGGCGCTCTAATATGCTGAAGCTTTGGAAGGTTAACGCCAAGGCCGGCGACGCGACGGTCAAGTACCCGTTTGCGCCGTTTCCCACCAACAAGGACATGCGCGGCAAGCCCGAGCACAACGCCGAGCTCTGCATCGCCTGCGGTGCCTGCGGCGTGGCGTGCCCGGCCGATGCCATTCGCATGGACACCGACCTTGCGGCCGATACCATCACCTGGTCGATCGACTACGGCCGCTGCATCTTTTGCGGCCGTTGCGAGGAAGCCTGCCCCATGGAGGCCATCAAGCTCACCGAGGAGTTTGAGCTGGCCGTCATGAGCAAGGACGACCTCACCAGCAAGAGCGTCTACACGCTCGAGCACTGCTCGCGTTGCGGCAAGCCGTTTGCCCCGCACAAGGAGATCGACTACGCCAAGCGCCTGCTGCAAAAGGCCGGCGGCATGGAGGCCGAGCAGGCCGCCCGTACCGTCGGTATGTGCCAGGAGTGCAAGCGTGAGCTTGACGCCCTGCGCGCCGCCTCGGCCGTGAAGACCGGCAACGCGCACGGCATGGCTGCCAACGAGACGCTTGCGTCCGGCGAGCCCCAGGGCCCCGGCATGGAGTATCTGGGTGGCCACGGCGTGAACCCGGAGTATATCGACCGCGAGCTCAACCCCGATGCGCCCGAGATTCCCGCCGGTCCGGCGCCGGTCGAGGGCATCATCATGGATTTTGAAACGAAGGAGGAGTAACCATGGCCGAACCCACGCTTTTGCCCGAGCGGCTTCAGTACCGCCCGACCAAGATCGAGCTCGATGAGAGCATCGAGAAGGCCAAGGCGACCCTTCTTAAGAAGATCAAGCGTTCGGTGTACGTCTACCGTGTTGACTGCGGCGGCTGCAACGGCTGCGAGATCGAGATCTTCGGTTCCATCACGCCCGTCTTCGACGTCGAGCGTTTTGGCATCAAGGTCGTGCCCTCGCCCCGTCACGCCGATGTGCTGCTGTACACCGGCGCCGTGACGCGTGCCATGCGCATGCCGGCCCTGCGCGCCTTTGAGGCCGCACCCGATCCCAAGATCGTGGTGTCCTATGGCGCGTGCGGCTGCACCGGCGGCATTTTCTACGACAACTACTGCGTCTGGGGCGGCACGGACAAGATTCTGCCGGTCGATGTCTACATCCCCGGCTGCCCGCCCAGCCCCGCGCAGACCGTCTACGGCTTTGCCATGGCACTCGGTCTGCTGGACCAAAAGCTCCATGCCGAGACCACGGTGGAGGCCGCCGGCGAGCAGGCCGATATCCTGCACCCCGGCGTGCCGTACAAGCTGCGCGTTGCCATCGAGCGCGAGGCTCGCGCCATGAGCGGCTACCGTTACGGCCGCGACCTGGCCAACGAGTTTATGGACACGCTCGAGGGTGCGCCCAAGGGCGATATCCGCGGTGCCATGGCGCTGCTCATCGACAAGCAGGACGATCCGCGCCGCGTCGAGGTGTACTCGGCGCTGCAGGATCTGGTGCTGGCCGGAGGTCGCTAGATGGAGCTCACGGACCGCTCTGGTTACTTTGCGGGCCCCGGCATGCTCGGCGGCTCCTTTGGCGATGCCTCGCGCGCAAGCGACGAGGCCGCCGAGGGCGTCGTCGACCCCTGCCTGGGCCATGCGCCCGACCAGGTGGTCTTCTATGAGCTCACGCGTAAGTTTGTGGAGACCGAGGAAGACGTTCCCCAGGAGGCCTGCGACGTGCTGTACTACACGCTCGCCGTGGGCCACCACACCGGCGTGCTCGATTGCTTTGAGCCGCGCCTGTCGGTGCCGGTGGATGTGTTCTATTCGCTCGTCGACGCGCTGCCGGAGGGGGAGGCCAAGACCAAGTTCGAGGCCATCCGCTCCTTTGGCGAGTGCCAGCTCGACAAGGCGGCGGTGCCGTCGCTGCTCGAGGCCTGCGATGCGCTGCTCGACGAGCGCGGTTTTCGCGGGTCGGCCAAGGCCGGCATCTCGGTGTTCGACGACGACTTTGGCCTGCATGCCCAGCAGGTCGCGTTCTTAATGAAGTTTCGTGATCTGGTTGAGCGCGTGCGCGATGTGTCGGGCGTGTATCTGACGGGAAGGTTGCAGTAATGGGTCGCGTTGTGGATGGCCGTGTGAACGGCGCCCCGTTTGCGGGTATCGTGCTCACGGCGGGAAGCGTGCTGCGTGCCGACGATGCCGCCGGCCCCGTGCTCTCCAAAAAGATGGAGGACTTGCCCATCGCCGGTTGGTACACCATCGACGGCGGGCAAACGCCCGAGGATGACATCATCGAGGTCAAGCGCGAGCGTCCGCCGCGTTTGGTTTTGGTCGATGCCGCCGACATGGCGCTGCCCGTCGGCGCCATCCGCTTGCTCGACAAACGTGACGTGGCCCGCAAGTCGATGTTCACCACGCATTCGCTTCCCTTGTCGATTCTGATCGAAGAGATTGAGCAATCGTGCGAAGATATCGTCTTCATAGGGATTCAGCCGGGCGACACGGAGTTCTACAACCCCATGTCCCCGGAAGTCTTTGAGGCCGTCGACGCCGTGTACGACGCCGTGGCCGCCAACGACTTTTCCCACTTTGTCCGCTTGGGGCAGGAGCTATAGCAGCGCTTGTCCCTGCTGATTAGGAAAGAAGTGATTGACATGGCAGATTCCAAGGCAGAATATCCCGCTCCCGATTGCCTGGCGCCCGCCGCGATCGAGGCTAAGACCGAGGCCGCCGGCGTGACCAAGGCCAACCTGCCGGTCGCAAAGGCCTTTCTGTTGGCAATGTTCGCCGGCGCGTTCATTGCCTTCGGTGGCCTGTTCTTTACCGTGTTCTTGAGCGATAGCACGCTGGGCTGGGGCGCTCAGCGCGTCGTGGGCGGCCTGTGCTTTTGCCTGGGCCTGGTACTGGTGCTGGTGTGTGGCGCCGAGCTGTTCACCGGCAATTCGCTTATGGTCTGCGCGCTCAAGAGCAAAAAGATCACCTTGGCCCAGATGCTCAAGGCTTGGGCCGTCGTGTGGGTCGGTAACTTTGTCGGTGCCCTGTTCATTGTCTTTTTGGTGTACATGGCCGGCATTTACAAGCTCAACGGCGAGGCGGTCGCCAATTCCATGGTGAGCGTCGCCGCCGGCAAGGTGACGATCGACTGGGTGACGATCTTCTTCCGCGGCATCCTGTGCAACATCTTTGTGTGCCTGGCCGTGTGGATCGGCACCGCCGGCAAGACCGTGGTCGATAAGGTTGTGGGCATTCTGCTGCCCATCGCCGCCTTTGTGGCCTGCGGTTTTGAGCACTGTGTCGCCAACATGTACTTTTTGCCTATGGGTGCCGTGATGCATGCGTGCGGCTATGGTTCCAAGGTCGCCGGCGCCGATGCGCTCAACGCTGCGGGCATTGCGTTTAACCTGTCCGCCGCCACCCTGGGAAACATCGTGGGTGGCGCGGTTCTGGTCGCGCTCGGCTACTGGTTTATCTACGCTAAGAAGTCCGAGGCGTAAGGTACCGTCTGTTTGACGTTGGGCCTCCCGCGGGGCGTTGCCGTGCGGGAGGCTTTTTGGGTCTGAGGTTCGTTGCCGGGCTGTTGGCCTGTTGTGTTTGGCTGATGAAAGGGGTAATCGAGATGGCATCTGCTGTGAAGCGTGACGGTCGCGCCGTGGTGACCACATGCGGGGGATGCTATGCCGATTGCGCCTTTGCGGCCCATGTTGAGGATGGGCGTGTGGTGGCCGAGTTGCCGGTGCCGGGGCATCCGTGCGCGGCGCGTGCCCTATGCGCCCGCGGACGGCATCGCCTGGCAATGCCGTTTGACGAGCGCGATCGTATTGTGCACCCCATGCGCCGACGAACTGATGGCTCGGGGTTCGATGTGATTTCGTGGGACGAGGCGTTCGCGCAGATTGCAGCGCGCCTTGGGGGGATTGTCGACGGGCATGGTCCGCGTGCGCTGGGCATGACGCTCGGCGTTCCCTCGTTCGACCGCTACTGGGCGTATCGCTTTATGCATGCGCTGGGCTCGCCCAACGTGTACGGTGCCGACGGTGCCTGCGAGGTAAGCCGGCTTACCGGTTGGGAGCACAGCCTGGGCTACAGCCCCGCCTCCGACCTGGCGCATACCGATTGCATCATGTATTTGGGGCGTTCCATTGTCGATTCGTCGACGATGGGGGCTGTTGATGCGCTCAACGATGCCCGTCGCCGTGGGGCGAAGATTATCGTGGTTGACCCTCGGCGCAGCGGTTCAGCTGCTATTGCCGATCGCTGGCTGCGCGTGCGCCCGGGCTGCGACTTGGCGCTGCTGTTGGGCATTGTGCATGTGCTCATTGCCGAGGACTTATACGACCACGAGTTTGTTGCCCGCTATACCACGGGTTTTGATGAGCTGGCGCAGGCGGCTGCTGTTTGGACGCCTGAGTGGGCCGAGTCGATGTGCGACGTGCCGGCCGAAGAGATTGTCGCCACGGCGCGCGATCTCGCTGCCGCCGCGCCTGCCGCCGTGGTAGATGCTGGCTTTCATGGCGGCATCGGTATCGCGTATGCCAACAGTACGCAGACGGCGCGCGCTATCTGTTTGGTCGATGTCCTGTTGGGCTGCATCGGACATGCGGGCGGTGCCCTCAACCCGCCCACACCGCTTGCGTTGGGCGATTTGGACCCTGCGCGTTTCGCGACGCCGTCGATGCCACGTGAGCCCAAGTTGGGGTCCGAACGCTATCCGCTCGTCGATCCGGTGCGCGGCCTGTGCACGACTATCGGTCAGTCGATTCTTGCCGGCGATTTGCGTGGGCTCATCGTCTATGCCAGTAACCCCGGTGCGGGCTATGGCAACGCCGATGCGTGGCTTGGCATCTTGCAGCAGCTCGACTTGCTCGTGACGATTGATATTCGCTGGTCCGAGACGGCGCGTGCTTCTGATTTCGTGCTGCCCGACGTGACGTATCTGGAGGCTGACCGCGGCGTGGGAACGGTGACAGGCGCCAACGATGCGCGCGTGTTCTACCGCAACGCCGTGCTGCCCATTTTGCATGACGACACGAGACCGGGTCGGGAGATCTTTTCCGGTTTGGCTGCGGCCTGCGGCGTGGACGAGTACTTCGACTTTTCGCCGGACGACCTTGCGGCGGCCCAGGTGGCGCCCTTTGGGATCGATCTGGACGAGCTCAAGGAGCGCGGTTGGGCCGATACGGGCGTGGCGCTGCCGTCGCGTACGGGCGAGCCGGTGATTCCGCTTGCCGGCGGCAAAATTGCGCTGGCAAGCGACGTATGGGAACGAGCCGGCCTGGGTCGTGTACCCAACTGGATCGCTCCCATGGTGGAGCCTGGCCCGGGGATGTTTCGCCTCATTAGCGGCAACCGTCCCTTTGAGTCGCATACCTCGCGAAGGCTTGCAGCCCAAGGTGCCGCCGAGGCTGGGTCGGACCTGGATGCCGTGCAGATGAATGCCGATGCTGCTGCGCGCATGGGCATCGCCGACGGTGAGGTCGTCGAGCTTGTGAGCGATATGGGCCGCGACCGCGTGCGCGTGGAGACGACGCCGTATCTGCATCCGGCGTGCATCTTTACGTCGGCCGCCCCCGGTGGGCGTTCGTTTGGCCGCAATGCCGGTGACGCTCAAGCCTTGGGCGTGGGCCCGCTCGACCATACGCCGTTGCGTTGGGATCCGTTGACGGGTGCCGCGCTCACCCAGGAAAACGCCGTTCGCGTGGAAAAGATTGTCGCGCGCGGGGATAATGACGAGTAATTGACTCAGCTGATGTATTCGACTGATCCACGTTTCTTTTGAAAGGCCGCACATGAGCGATAGCCAGAACATGTCCGATGAGGTGCGCGCCCGTCTGCGCGCCATTCCTTCCGTCAACGAGCTGCTTGCCGAGTGGCCGGTGGTGAAGGCGGTGGGGGAGACCTGCGACGCGGTGGTCCATGCTGCCGTGACGGCTGAGCTCGACGAGGAGCGCGCCGCGATTCGTGCCGGTGCCGCCCTGCGTTCCAAGCGCGAGCTGGCATCGGCCATCGAGTGGCGTGCGCATCGCTCCGCGCTGCCGAGCTTGCGTCCCGCAGTCAACGCCACGGGTGTTGTTATCCATACCAATCTGGGTCGCGCCCCGCTCGCGGAATCGGCCGCCAAGGCCGTGGCCGAGGTTGCGCGCGGGTATAGCACGCTCGAGTACAGCGTCGACACCTGCTCGCGCGGGTCGCGCAAGGAGCATGCCGCGCAACTGATCCGCTCACTCACCGGTGCCGAGGATGCGCTGGTCGTCAACAACAATGCCGCCGCGGTGCTGCTGGTGCTGGCGACTCATGCCGCGGGCAAAGAGGTTATCGTCAGCCGCGGCGAGCTTGTCGAGATCGGCGGCAGCTTCCGCATCCCCGATGTCATGGCGGCCTCGGGCGCCAAACTCGTCGAGGTCGGCGCCACCAACCGCACGCATCTGGGCGACTACGGGCGCGCCATCACGCCCGAAACGGCCATGATCCTGAAGGTTCATCCTTCCAACTATCGCATCGAGGGTTTCCACGAGGAGGTAGGTTCTCGGGAGCTTGCGGCGCTTGCTCACAAGCATGGACTGCTGTTCTACGAGGACCAGGGGTCGGGCGCGCTGTTGCCCGACGACATCTTGGTGCGCGGCGGTGAGGAGCCCACGCCGGCTTCGGTCGCGGCGGGGCTCGATATCGTGTCGTGCTCGGGCGATAAGCTGCTGGGCGCGGCGCAGGCGGGCATTATCATGGGCCGCCGCGATCTGGTCCAGGCCTGCGGGTCGCATCCGCTTATGCGTGCCCTGCGTCCGGGTAAGCTCGCACTGGCGGCGCTCGAGGCCACACTGCGCATTTACATGGATGGGGCGGATGTGGCCCATCGCGAGGTGCCGGTGCTCAACATGCTCACGCTTCCGCAGACACATCTGGAGCGTCGCGCACGCAAGCTGCGCGAGCTGATGGTGGCGGGCCTCGATAAGGCTGGCTGCCCGTGTGCCGTGCAGCTGGAAATCGTCGAGGAGTCGTCGACTCCCGGCGGCGGCTCGCTGCCTACCGTCGAGCTGCCCACCATGTGCGTTGCCGTGCGTCTTGTCGATGAGCGTCTTTCCGTTGACGCGCTCAAGCGCTCGCTCGTTCAAGATTTCGACACGCCGGTCGTCACGCGCGCCTCGCACGATCGCGTCCTGTTTGACGTGCGTACGCTCGTGGGCGACCGCGATATCGAGACGGCGGCAACGGCGTTCGTCGCGTGCGTTAAGAAGGCGATTGCTCGATGAGTGAGGTTAAAGCGCTGGTGGAGTGTCCCGTTATCGTTGGCACGGCGGGCCACGTCGACCACGGTAAGTCGGCACTGATCGAGGCACTGACCGGCAAGAATCCCGACCGTCTGGAGGTTGAGCGCCGTCGCGGTATGACCGTGGAGCTGGGCTTTGGCGAGCTGGCGCTGCCGAGCGGCAAGATCGTTGGCCTGGTCGACGTGCCGGGCCACGCGCATTACTTGCGCGCCATGGTGCAGGGCGCCACGGGTATCGACGTGGGCGTGCTGGTGGTTTCGGCCGTCGAGGGCGTGATGCCGCAGACCCGCGAGCACGTGCATGTGCTGGAGCTGTTGGGCGTTACGCATATGGTGGTCGCGCTGACGATGTGCGACCTGGCCGACGCCGAGATGACCGAGCTTGCCGAGCTCGATGTCGATGACTTTTTGTCGGGTACCGTGTTTGCGGGCGCGCCGATCGTGCCCGTGTCGTCCAAGACGGGCGAGGGGATCGACGGGCTGCTTGCGGTGCTCGACGAGCAGGTGGGTGTTTGCTGGGATGCCTGTCGCGACCGTGCCGAGCGGAGCGATGCCGCGCCTCGCCTGCCGATTGACCGCTGCTTTACGATTAAGGGCGTCGGCACCGTCGTGACGGGAACGCTGCACGATGCGCCGGTTGCGGTGGGCGACGAGCTGATGGCTTTGCCGTCGCGTACGGTCTGTCGTGTGCGCGGGATTCAGGTGCATGGCGATACGCCGCGCGCGCTGCCTGGGCAACGCGTGGCGCTCAACCTGGTTGGTGACGGTGTCGCGGCACTTGACCGCGGCGAGATGCTGGGCGTGGCAGACCGTTTTGGTCAGACGTTACGCTTTATGATGACGTTCACCTACCTGGGTCGCGAGGGTGCCAAGCCGCGCGTGCTCGAGTCGGGCGCGCGTGTGCACGTGATGGCGGGTACGGCCGAGGTTGTCGGCCGCATCATGTTCATGGAGGGTGAGGCCCCCATGGCGGTGGGCGAGACCCGTACCGTGCAGGTGCGCTTGGAGGAGCCGTTGCCGCTGCGAGCCGGAGACCATGCTGTGGTGCTGTCGTATTCGCCCGTTATGCTCATTGGCGGCGGGCGTGTGCTGCTTTCGCGCTGCCGTCGTTCGCGCGAACTTACTGAGGGGGAGCGCGCGCTGTACGCGGCGCTTGAGGCCGGAGATATTGCGGGCGCGGTGGGTGCGTGGCTGGCGCTGCAAGCGCTGCCGGTTGCGGCTGCCGATGTTACCGCGGCGCTCGATCTTGTTGCCGGCAAGGCTGAGACAGCGTTGCGCGAGTTGGTGGCGAAGGGCGCTGCTTGCGCGCTTGCTGGCTCGGATGGCTCGCTGTATGCAGATGCTTCCGCGCTCGATGCCGCGATGGGCACGCTGGCGGCGACTCTGTCAGCTATGCATGCGGCGGCTCCCAAGGAAACGGGCTTTACGCCCGGCGCCGTTGCCCATGCTGCTTGGCCTACCGCTGACGATGCAATTGCCGCAGCCCTGATTTCCGAGGGCTGCTCGCGCGGCGTGTGCGCCTCTGAGGGCGCCGAGGTGTTCGATCCGCACTCCGCTGCCGCCGCGGCGCGCGTAGTGCACGAGGCTTGCGAGCGCATCGTTTCCTTGTTGGACGAAGCCGGCCTCGATGCGCCGACGTTGCCCGAGGTGGGCGAGCGGCTGCAGCTCGATCGCGACACCATGACGCGTGCCCTGCGCGAGCTTTCGCTCAATCGCTCGATCGTTAAGGTCGAGCGCGACGTTGCCCTGTCTGCTACCGCCGAGGCCCATGCGCGTGAGCTCGTCGCCGCTGCCATTGAGGCAGCCGGCGGCGCAGCCACCACGAGCGTGCTGCGCGAGGCCCTGGGTGTGTCGCGCAAACGTGCAATCAGCATCTTGGAGCACCTAGATGCCGTGCGCTTTACGGTGCTCGACAAGGAGGCCGGCGGCCTGAGGTCCCTACGCTAGGCCGGTCACCCGCTCCCGCCTCCTCAGTTGCGGTGAAATAGTTCCTGTTTTTGGGGTCTTGCAGCCTAAGCAAGAACTATTCCACCGCAACTTCTTGCTCGTCTTTTTGGGATGGGGCCCGCTTGGTTTGGTAAAATACCGGCGCACTTGGGAACGGATGGGCTCCGGTGGGCTCCGCGGTCCTCAAAACCGTTGCGAGGCGTGCAAAACGTCTTGGATGTGTTCGATTCACATACGTTCCCGCCATACGCTACCAGCGCTTTTGTGCTCGCGGTCTTGCTGCGTGCCGCAAAGGCGCTGTTTTGTTTTTGCACGAGCTTTTCGTAGCGCCGCTATTTCGGCGGCGGTATTTAGCTTCGTGCGCTGGGTTTTGAACGTGCCGATGGAGGTGTTTTGCCGTATGACTACCGTAAGACGGGCCGATCTTTCTTGTGTCGTCCAGGCGGGCGGGTTGTCGTCGCGCATGGGCTGCGATAAGGCGCGCATGACGTTTTGCGGCGAACCGCTCATCGAGCGCGTGCTGGGTCGGCTGGCGACAGTTGCCGGCGAGTTGGTCGTGACGACCTCGCGCCCCAGCGAGCTTGCCTATCTTGAGGAGCGCGCGTTTGGCGGTCTGGTGCCGCGAATAGTGTCGGACCTTGAGGGGCCGGCAGGCGCCATGCGCGGCATCGCGAGCTCGCTGGCTGCGGCTCGGCTGCCTCTCGTGGCGATCGTCGCCTGCGATATGCCGTTTGTCTCGCCGGAACTCATCGGCGCGCTTGCCGATCGTGTTGAGGCCGAGGCGCTCGATGTGTGCGTGCCGCGCGAGGAGCGGGGGATCGAGCCGCTTTGTGCCGTCTGGCGCCGTGACGCGTGTGCGCCGGTCGCCCAAGAGCTGCTCGCCTGCGACCGTCAGCGCATTCGCTGCCTGATTAATCGCGTTCAGGCTGGTTATATGGATGAACCGCAGATCGTTAAGGTCGCAGGCTCGACGCTCTGCTTCGAGAACGTCAATACGCCCGAGGAGTTTGCGGCGGCCGAGTTGCTCGCCTAGATCTGCACACATCAATGACGGGAGATGCCGTGTCACATGATATTTGCCCCGATACTGGGGAACCTTGCACTTGCGATGGGTCCGAGCCTTGCACCTGCGGCTGTGGCGGCTGTGGACATACGGCCGAGGAAGAGGCAGCGGCGGCTGCGTATCGCGAGTCGCACCGTAAAGGCCCGTCCGGTGATGCCCTCGAACATGAGCGCAAGATCATCGTGTCGTTTGACAGCACCTTCGATGTGATGGAATGCGAGCAGCTGTGCCTGGATGCCGGCGTGCCTGGACGCATCATGCCGCTGCCCGGCTCCATTACCGCCGGCTGCGGGCTGTGCTGGGCCATGCCGTTCTCGGGCGATGCGCTCGCGGCCTTCCGCGCTGCCACCGAAGGCCGCATAACCCCCGCCGACTACCATCAGCTCGTCCTCTAACCACCAACATCACCACAAAGATGCCTGTCCCCAATGTGGTGGTTTGGAACACGTGGACGAAACAGGTTTGAAACACAGGTTTTGCACGTCAGGCACTCAAAAACGCTTCTACCTGCATCGTAATCAAAATGAAACATCTGCTCATCGGCTTATGCGAAACTTTGCCGCAACAGTGCGATATTATCCATACACGATAAAGCTCGCGGCGCATAGGGTGCCGCGACCAACATTTTTCGTTTCCCATCATTGGAGGAAGCATGAGCTACACGCAGAAAGTTCTCGACGAGCTCAAGGCCCGCTATCCCGAGCAGCCTGAGTTCATCCAGGCCGCAACCGAGATCCTCGGCACCATCCAGCCGGCGCTCGACGCCCATCCCGAGTACGAGGAGGCCGCTCTGCTTGAGCGCCTCGTCGAGCCCGAGCGCATCGTCATGTTCCGTGTTCCCTGGGTCGACGACCAGGGCAAGGTTCAGGTCAACCGCGGCTATCGCGTCGAGTTCAACTCTGCCATTGGACCCTACAAGGGCGGCCTGCGCTTTAACCCGACGGTCACCCTGGGCATGCTCAAGTTCCTGGGCCTGGAGCAGATCCTCAAGAACAGCCTGACCACCCTTCCCATGGGCGGCGGCAAGGGCGGCTCCGACTTTGACCCCAAGGGCAAGTCCAACAACGAGATCATGCACTTCTGCCAGTCCTTCATGACCGAGCTCTATCGCCACATTGGCCCCAACACCGACGTTCCCGCCGGCGACCTGGGCGTTGGCGGCCGCGAGGTTGCCTACCTGTTCGGTCAGTACAAGCGCCTGACCAACGAGTGGACCGGCGTCCTTACCGGCAAGGGCCTCTCCTTTGGCGGCTCGCTCGCCCGTACCGAGGCCACCGGCTACGGCCTGGCCTACTTTGTGGACGAGTACCTCAAGAGCCGCGGCGACTCCTTCGAGGGCAAGAACGTCGTCGTTCACGGCTCCGGTAACGTCGCCATCTACGCGGTTCAGAAGGTCTCCCAGCTCGGCGGCAAGGTGCTGGCCTGCTCCGACACCCACGGCTGGGTTGAGGATCCCGACGGCATCGACTACACCGTGCTCGAGCATGTCTACAACAAGAAGCGCTCCGGCCACGACAAGGGTGTCACGCTCGCCATGTACGTTGACGAGAAGCCCAACGCCGTGTGGCACGAGGGCGACGGCCGCGGCGTATGGCAGCTGCCCTGCGACATCGCGCTGCCCTGCGCTCGCGAGAACACGCTGCTGCTCGAGGACGCCCAGGCGCTCGTCGCCAACGGCTGCAAGGTGGTCGGTGAGGGCGCGAACATGCCCACGACCATCGAGGCCACGACCTACTTCCAGGAGAACGGCGTCGCCTTTATGCCCGGTAAGGCTGCCAACGCCGGCGGCGTACTCGTGTCCGGCCTGGAGATGAGCCAGAACGCCGAGCACCTGTCCTGGACCTTCGAGGAGGTCGACGGCAAGCTCGAGCAGCTCATGCGCGGCATGTTCCACAACGTGGACAACACCGCCAAGGAGTATGGCCAGGAGGGCAACTTTGTCATGGGCGCCAACATCGCTGGCTTCCTGAAGGTCGCCGACGCCATGCTCGCCCAGGGCGTCTGCTAAATCTTCGCTCGACATAGCATGTGATGAGGCTCCCAGCTATCCGGCTGGGAGCCTTTTTCTATGGTGACGATGGCGGCGCCCCCTCGTTTGGTACACTTAAAAGTACTGGACAAGTGAAGAGATGGGGGAGAACGTGCTCAAGTTCGGTACCTACGTCCGTGTTGGAAACGCGGCCGAAGCCTATGAGCTCTTGCAGAAGAACCGCAACAACAAAATTGTGGGTGGCGGCATCTGGATACGCCTGGGTTCGCGTCGTGTGGCGACGGCGATTGACCTTTCGGCCTGCGGACTCGATCAGATCGAGGAGACCGAGACCGAGTTTCGCATCGGTGCCATGTGCACCCTGCGCCAGCTCGAGCGTCATGCCGGGCTCAACGCGCTTGTCAACAATGTCTTTGAGTTCGCCGTCCATGACATCGTGGGTGTGCAGCTGCGCAACACCGCCACGGTAGGCGGCAGCATCTACGGCCGCTTTGGCTTCTCGGACGTGCTCTCGGCGTTCCTGGCGCTCGATTCGTATGTTGAGCTGACGGGTGCCGGCCGCGTGCCGCTCGCCGAGTTCGTTGACATGGGCTACGTACGCGACGTGATCGAGCACGTGGTGGTCGTCAAGCACGATTACCGTGCCAGCTATGAGGCCGTGCGCAAGGCCGCGACCGACTTCCCCTCGCTCAATGTCACCGCTGCCTGGTGGGACAACTCCTGGCACGTCACCGTGGGTGCCCGCCCGCTGCGCGCGACCCTGTTGCAGGGCGAGGCGTGCGGCCTGGTGAGCGAGCAGCCTTCCGAGGACGAGCTGCGTGCCCTCGCCGCGTCCGTGCGCGCGCTGAGCTACGGCACCAACCTGTGGGGCTCGGCCGACTACCGCCGCCGCATTTCGGCCCCGCTGGCGATTCAGGCCGTGCGCCGCGCCGCCGGCATCGAGCTTTCGGCCGCGCTTGCCCGCGAGCTCGAGAGCGTGCAGATTCCTAAGTTTGCCACGGACGAGTATTCCTGCCGCCGCGTGCCCGGCGTCGATTCTAGCGAGGTGCGCTAATGGCTGCCAAACTCATCGATCTTTCCTTTACACTCAACGGCCGCAAGGTCAAGGTTCAGATTGCCCCCGACACCATGCTCTTTGCGCTGCTGCGCGAGCAGGGCTGCGCGTCGGTGCGCTGCGCCTGCGAGACCACCAACTGCGGTCTATGCACGGTGTGGCTCGACGGCGACCCGGTGCTGAGCTGCTCGGTTCCCGCCGCCCGTGTTGAGGGCCACACCATCACCACGCTTGAGGGCCTTAAGGCCGAATCCGAGGCGCTCGCCCGCGCGATGGCTGCCGAAGGTGCCGAGCAGTGCGGTTTTTGCGCCCCCGGCCTCATCATGAACGTGCTGGCGCTCGCCCGCGCCGCCAAGGAGGACCCGAGCCTCGTCGCCACACGCGAGGAGCTGTCGCGCCAGCTGGCCGGCAACCTCTGCCGTTGCAGCGGCTACGAGAGCCAGCTGCGCGCCATCGTTCGCTTCCTCAACGAGTCCGGCGTGCAGGTGGGCTTTGAGATGCCCGAGCTGCCCGTCAACGACACGAGCTCCGACGGCGTTACCTACAAGCAGATCACCCACAAGCAGCCCAAGAAGGATTCGAAGGCCCTGCTCGAGGGCCGCCCCGTCTACACGGGCGACTTAGTGCCCGCCGGCGCGCTCATTGTCAAACTCAAGCGCAGCCCCTATGCCCGCGCCAAGATCCGCTCCATCGATACTTCGCGTGCCCTGAAGGTGCCGGGCGTGGTGGGCGTCTACACCTACGAGGACGTGCCCAAGCGCCGCTTCACCATCGCCGGCCAGAGCTATCCGCAGCCGAGTCCCTACGACCGCCTGATCCTCGAGAACCTCGTGCGCTATCAAAACGAGGAGGTGGCGATTGTCGCCGCCGAGACCGAGGAAGCCGCCGACAAGGCACTCAAGCTCATCAAGGTCGACTACGAGGTGCTCGAGCCCCTGCTCGACTTTACCCAGGCACTCGATAACGACATCGTGGTCCACCCCGAGGGCGACGTGACCTTTATGTTCCCGCAGGGCGGCGACGTGCCGCGCAACCTGGTGTGCAGCGGTACCAGCGATTATGGCGACTTGGACGAGGCCTTCGCCCAGAGCGACATCGTCTTTGAGCGCACTTACACCAGCCAGGCCACGCAGACCGCGCCCATGGAGACCTTCCGCGCCTTCGCGACGACCGACGCGTTCGGGCGCATCTCGGTGACCACCTCTACGCAGGTGCCCTTCCACGTGCGCCGCATGGTCGCGCAGTCGCTCGACATTCCGCAGTCGCAGGTGCAGGTCATTAAGCCGCGCATCGGCGGCGGCTTTGGCTCCAAGCAGACGGGCTGCTGCGAGATCTTCGTGGCGTTTGTCACCCAGCAGACCGGCCGTCCGAGCTATTGCTGCTACACCCGTGAGGAGACCATCACTGCGGGCAACTCGCGCCACCAGATGCAGATGACCGTCAAGCTGGGCGCCATGAACGACGGCACCATCACGGCCATCGACCTGCATACGCTGTCCAACGCCGGCGCGTACGGCGAGCACGCCACCACGACGATCGGCCTTTCGGGCCACAAGAGCCTGCCGATCTACAACCATGTGAAGGCGAGCCGCTTTAGGTGGGACGCCGTCTACACCAACACCAACCGCGGCGGCGCGTATCGCGGCTACGGTGCCACTCAGGGCCAGTTTGCCGTGGAGAGCGCCGTCAACGAGCTCGCCGACATGCTGCACATGGACCCCGCCGACCTGCGCCTTAAGAACATCGTGCGCGAGGGCGAGACCATGCCGCAGTACTACAACGAGAAGCTCAATGCCTGCGCGCTCGACCGCTGCCTGCTGCGTGCGATGGACATGATCGGCTGGCGCGACAAGCCGCTGGCCGTGGACCTGGGCGACCGCGTGCGCGCCCTGGGCTGCGCGCTCACCATGCAGGGCTCGGGCATCTCCAACGTGGACATCGCCGGCATCGACATGCGCCTGGAAGAAGACGGCTTCATTACCATCGGCACCGGCGCCACCGATAACGGCATGGGCGTCGACACGATCCTGGCGCAGATTGCCGCCGAGGAGCTGGGTGTGGAGAGCTCGCTCATTGTGGTGCGCGGCGTGGACACCGATGTGTCGCCGTTCGACGCCGGCTCGTACGCGAGCTCCGGTACCTACGTGACGGGCCTTGCCGCCAAGAACGCCGCGACCGAGCTGCGCGAGAAGATCTGCGCCAAGGCCGCCCAGATGTGGGACGTTGACGCCGCCGACGTGGTCTTCGACGGCCAGTACGTGCGCCTGTCCGACGAGCGTGCCGCTCGCGAGCAGAACCGCTACCTCACGCTGCGCGACTTTGCCAACCTGTGCGTCAAGAACATTGCGGGCGGCGACGCGCTCACCTCGCATGCCTCTGCCTGCCTGCCCGTTTCGCCTCCGCCGTTTATGGCCGGTATTGCCGAGGTCGAGGTCGACAAGGCCACCGGCAAGGTGACTGTGGTCGATTACGCAGCGGCCGTCGACTGCGGTACCGTGATCAACGAGGCGCTCGCGCGCGTCCAGGCCGAGGGCGGCATTGCCCAGGGCATCGGCCACGCGCTCTACGAGATTGTCGAGCACGATGACCGCGGCCGCCTGCGCACCGGCAACTTTATGAGCTACAAGCTGCCCACGCGCCTGGATATCGGCAGCATTCGCGTGGCCTTCGAGCCGAGCTACGAGCCGACGGGTCCGTTTGGTGCCAAGTCGATCGGCGAGGTCGTCATCAACACGCCGCTCGCCGCCGTGGCCTCGGCCGTGGCGCACGCCACCGGCCACCAGGTCCGCTCGCTGCCCATCACGCCCGAGAAGGCCCTGCTGGGGGAGTAGACGAGGCGCCGCTGCCGCTGTTGCCCTTTGGCGAGCCCGGGGAAACTGCGTCCCACTTTTCGGCCGAATTGTGGGACGCAGTTTCCGTTTGAGGCCCCTTGCGGAAAGTCCATCCCGGAATTTGCTCGTAAACTGGGATGCGCATTCCGGTTGAGGCCTTCGGCGGAAAGCGTGGCCCATTTCGAGGTCCCAAACCGGGATGCATTTTCCGGTCAACGTCTCAAACGGAAAGCGCGAACCGGAATACTCGTGGTGAGGTCGTGAGCCAAAAACGTGTGCGTGCGCTTGTCGCTCGTATCTGCTATCATTCCTAGTCTGTGCGCTCATGCGGGCGTGGCGGAATTGGTAGACGCGCCAGATTTAGGTTCTGGTGGGATTCCCGTGAAGGTTCGAGTCCTTTCGCCCGCACCAACGCACCTGCGTCGGCTCTCGCCGTCGCGACTCTTTGTTGCATAAAGGTACCAGCACCTCAGATAAGCTGGGCAGTATGAGGAGGAACGTGTTGAACATCACCGCTTCTGACGTCAAGGACGCCAAGCTCACCGCTACGGTCACTATCCCGGCCGCCGACGTCGACGCCGCGATCAAGAAGGCCTACAAGGACACCGCCAAGAAGTACCGCTTCCCGGGCTTCCGCGCCGGCAAGGCTCCCCGTCCGGTCATCGACTCTGCTCTTGGCGCCGAGGCTACCCTCGCTCAGGCCACCAACGACCTGATCGCCGCTAACGAGCCTGTCGTCCTCAACGAGCTGGACATCGTCCCCACCAAGAACGGTGACTACAAGGAGCTCGACCTCGCCAAGGATCACGAGGACTACACCTACACCGTCGAGTTCTCCCTGCGCCCTGCTGCCGAGCTCTCCTCCTTCGACGCCGTCGAGATTGAGATGCCTCCCGCGGAGGTCACCGAGTCCGAGATCAACAACCAGGTCGAGATGCTCCTCAACTACCGTGCCACCTTCGAGGACGTCGAGGGTCGCGCCGTCGAGGCTGACGACTACGTGACCGTCGACCTCAAGGCCGTCGAGAACGCCGACAACTTTGCCGCCGAGGGCCGCATGCTCATCGCCGGTAGCGACAGCAACCCCAAGGAGTTCAACGAGGCCCTGATCGGCGCTAACGTTGACGACGTCAAGACCGTCACCTGGACCGACGAGGTCGAGGAGGGCGAGGAGGCCGAGACTCACACCGTCGAGGTCACCGTCAAGGGCATCAAGGTCCGCAACACCCCCGAGCTCACCGACGAGCTCGTCAAGTCCGACTTTGGCTTCGACAGCATCGAGGCCATGCGCGACGCCATCAAGATCGAGATCGAGCAGGACAAGGCTTCCCGCCTCCCGGCCGAGAAGGAGAACCGTTGCGTCTCCGCTCTCGCCGAGCGTCTGCAGCTCGATGAGATGGACGCCGACTACGAGCAGTCCGTCTTTGAGGAGCTCGGCCAGAACTTCCTGTCCAACCTCGCTGCCCGCGGCATGACCCTGGACACCTGGCTGCCCGCTTCCGGTCTGACCATGGAGCAGTTCATCGGCGACCTGCACAAGCAGGCCAACGACGTTGCCCGTGAGTCCCTGGCGCTCGACGCCCTCGCCCGTGAGCTCAAGATTGAGGTCACCGAGGACGACATCAACGCCGAGTTCGAGAAGGCCGGCGTCAAGGACGTCGAGGCTTCCAAGGCCGAGTTCATTGCCGATGGCCGCATGCCTGCCGTCCGCGAGTCCATCCGTCGCTCCAAGGCTGTCGATCACCTGGTCGAGAACGCCAAGGTGACCGAGGTCGACGAGACTGCCAAGGACGCCGAGTAATTCTCGCCACCTTTTCCGCGAGCGCATGGTCGCGCCCGTGATGGGGTAAAGTTATACACCGGTTATCCGGTTGCTTCGTACGGTGCCAGCCAATGCATAGCATGCGGGCACCGTACGTTTATCTAGAACCAATTTGGTCCGCAAGAGAGAAATGGAGATGCGTATGATCGCCAAGTTCGATTCCGCCCTCGTGCCATACGTTATCGAGCAGACGCCGCGCGGCGAGCGCAGCTACGATATCTATTCGCGCCTGCTCAACGACCGCATCATCTTCTTGGGCGAGGAGATCAACTCCGTCAGCGCCAACCTGGTCGTTGCCCAGCTGCTGCATCTTGAGAGCCAGGATGCCGAGAAGGATATCTCGCTCTACATCAATTCGCCCGGCGGCGAGGTTTACTCCGGTCTGGCGATTCTGGACACTATGAACTTCATCAAGCCGCAGGTTTCCACCATTTGCGTCGGCATGGCTGCATCCATGGCCGCCGTGCTGCTTTCGGCCGGCGCCAAGGGCAAGCGCTTCTGCCTGCCGCACTCTAAGGTCATGATTCACCAGCCCAGCGGCGGTGCCCAGGGCCAGCAGACCGAGATCGAGATCGTGGCAGAGGAGATCAAGAAGACCCGCCGCGAGCTCAACCAGATCCTGTCCGATGCCTCGGGCCAGCCGATCGAGAAGGTCCAGGCCGACACCGAGCGCGATAACTACCTGACCGCTGCCGAGGCCCTCGACTATGGCCTGATCGACCGTATCGTCACCTCGCGCGACCTCGCCGCGAAGGACGCCTAGGATGGCAGGTAACATGCAGGACAACTTTGACGAGAACGGCAACCCCATCCGCTGCTCCTTCTGCGGAAAAGAGCAGGGCCAGGTCCGTCGTCTCGTAAAGGGCCCGACCAACATCTTTATCTGCGACGAGTGCGTCGCCGCCTGCTCCGAGATCCTTGAGGAGTCGTTGGCTTCGGACTTTATGGACGCCGCCCGCAACGGCAATCTCCCGGGTTTCCTCAACGACCACGGCCAGGCTGCGTCTCAGCCCGCCGTTGACCCCGAGACGGAGGGCTTTGAGATCGAGGACGACCGTCAGGTCATCACGCACGTACCGACGCCGCACGAGATCTATGACGAGCTTTCGGCCTATGTTATGGGCCAGGAGGACGCCAAGCGCGCCATGTCGGTGGCCGTGTACAACCACTACCGTCGCGTGATCGAGGGCGGTGCCGCGGTGTCCGCCTTTGACGACGGCTTGGATTCGCAGCTCGGTGATGACATGGACGAGGTGGAGCTCGCTAAGTCCAACATTTTGCTGCTCGGTCCCACCGGTACCGGTAAGACCCTGCTCGCCCAGACGCTCGCGCGCATCCTCGAGGTGCCGTTTGCCATCGCCGACGCCACCGCGCTTACCGAGGCCGGCTACGTGGGCGAGGACGTGGAGAACATCCTGCTCAAGCTCATTAACGCCGCCGATGGCGACATTGAGCGCGCGCAGGTGGGCATCATCTACGTGGACGAGATCGACAAGATCGCCCGCAAGGCCGAGAACCTCTCCATCACCCGTGACGTTTCGGGCGAGGGCGTTCAGCAGGCGCTGCTTAAGATTCTTGAGGGCACGGTGGCAAGCGTTCCGCCCACCGGCGGCCGCAAGCATCCCCAGCAGGAGCTGCTGCAGATCGACACGACGAACATCCTGTTTATCTGCGGCGGTGCCTTTGTGGGTCTGGATAAGATCATCGCCGACCGCGTGGGCAACAAGGGCGTGGGCTTTAACTCCGAGATTGCCGGTCCCACCTCGGTCGACGAGAACGACCTGCTGCGTCAGGTGCTCCCGCAGGATCTCAACGCCTTTGGCATGATCCCCGAGTTCGTGGGCCGTACGCCCGTCGTCACCCAGACGCAGGCGCTCGACGAGGACGACCTGGTGTCGATCCTGACCGAGCCCAAGAACGCCGTGGTGCGTCAGTACCGCAAGATGTTCCAGCTCGAGGACGTTGAGCTTGAGTTTGAGGACGCTGCCCTGCACGAGATCGCCCGTATGGCGCTCGCCCGCAAGACCGGCGCCCGCGGCCTGCGTTCCATCTGCGAGGACGTGCTGCAGCAGACGATGTTCGACCTGCCCAGCGAGGAGGGCGTTTCCAAGGTCGTTGTGACCGAAGCCTCCGTAAAGGGCGAAGAGCAGCCCCAACGCATCTACGGGTAAACCTGCCAAAAACGTGCTTGCAAATAGCCTCTGACCACCCGCGGTCGGAGGCTATTTTATATATACGCAATAACCCCAACTACCTGTGTTATTCTGTGTGTTTGTTTAAGCCTCAGCGAAGTCATTCAGACTGAAGTAATCGATACCTAAGGGGAGGAATGTAGGCCCTGTCGGGCCTACATTCCTCCCCGGCGGGACAGGGAGAGATATATGGAAGAAATGCCCAAGAACTACGATCCGTCGACCAACGAGCCGGCGATCCTGCAGAAGTGGCTCGACGGCGGCTACTACAAGCGCCGTGAGGGCGTGGGCGACTGCACCGTCACCATTCCGCCTCCCAACGTGACCGGCAAGCTCCACATGGGTCACGCCACCGACGACTCCATCCAGGATGCCATCATCCGTATGGCCCGCATGCGCGGCAAGTCCACGCGCTGGGTGCTGGGCACCGACCACGCCGGTATCGCCACGCAGACCAAGGTCGACAAGAAGCTCAAGAGCGAGGGCATCAGCCGCCTGGAGATCGGTCGCGACAAGTTTGTCGACGCCTGCTGGGACTGGACCCACGAGTACGGCGGCATCATCGTCGAGCAGATCAAGCGTATGGGCTGCTCCGTCGACTTCGATAACGAGCGCTTCACCATGGACGAGGACTACGCCCAGGCCGTGCGCAAGGTCTTCTGCGACTGGTACCACGACGGCCTGATCTATCGCGGCAAGCGCATCGTCAACTGGTGCCCCAACTGCACCACCGCTATCTCGGACGACGAGGCTGAGTACAAGGACGAGAAGGGCCACCTGTGGCACCTGCGCTACCCGCTGACCGAGCCGGTCAACGGCCAGGACTACATCGTCGTCGCCACCACGCGCCCCGAGACCATGCTCGGCGACACGGGCGTTGCCGTCTCCCCGAAGGACCCCGAGAAGGCCGCCTTTGTGGGTAAGACCGTCAAGCTCCCCATCGTCGATCGCGAGATTCCTATCTTTGAGGATTGGCACGTCGACGCCAACTTTGGCTCCGGCTTCGTCAAGGTCACCCCGGCCCACGACCCCAACGATTACGCCATGGGCCAGGCCCACGACCTGCCGCAGATCAACATCTTTGACGAGCACGCGGTGGTCGTCGAGGGCTACGGCGAGTTCACCGGTATGACCCGCGAGGAGTGCCGCGAGGCCGTCATCAAGTGGTTCGAGGAGCACGACCTGCTCGATCACGTCGAGGACCTCGATCACTCCGTCATGCACTGCTACCGCTGCGACGCCGCGCTGGAGCCGTGGCTGTCCGAGCAGTGGTTCGTCGCCGTCGACAAGCTCAAGGGGCCGGCGCTCGACGCCGTCAACTCCGGCAAGGTCACCTTCCATCCCGCGCGCTGGACGCAGACCTACACCACCTGGATGGAGAACCTTAAGGACTGGTGCATCAGCCGCCAGCTGTGGTGGGGCCACCGCATTCCCGTGTTCTACTGCGAGGACTGCGGCTGGGAGGACGCCCTTACCGAGGACACCGATGTGTGCCCCAAGTGCGGCGGCCATCACGTGCATCAGGACGAGAACGTGCTGGACACCTGGTTCAGCTCGCAGCTGTGGACCTTCGCCACGCAGGGCTGGCCGCAAAAGCCGGAGCTGCTCGAGGGCCATCACCCCACGACGGCGCTTGTCACCGCGCGCGACATCATCGCGCTGTGGGTCGCCCGCATGGTCATGAGCTCGCTGTACTTCCTGGACGAGGTGCCGTTTAAGGACGTCGTCATCTACCCGACGATCCTTGCCAAGGACGGCAGCCGCATGTCCAAGTCCAAGGGCAACGGCGTTGACCCCATGGATCTCATCGGCATGTACGGTGCCGATGCCATGCGTTACAACCTGCTCACGCTGTGCACCAACAACCAGGATGTTAAGTTCGACGCGAACATCGACAAGAAGACCAAAAAGCTCATCGACAGCCCGCGTACCGACCAGGCCAAGAGCTTTGTGACCAAGATCTGGAACGCCAGCCGCTTCCTGCTCATGAACATGGAGGGCTACACGCCCGGCGAGCCTGTCGTGGAGACGCCGGCCGACGCTTGGATGTTCAGTCGCCTGGCCAAGGCTGTGAAGATGGTGACCGAGGGCATCGAGAACTACACCTTTGGCGACATGGCCCGCGGCGTGCAGCAGTTCTTCTGGAACGAGGTCTGCGACTGGTACGTCGAGGTCACCAAGGCCCGCCTGAAGGGCGAGGGCCGTCTGCAGGCGCAGCGCAACTTGATTTTTGTGCTCGACACCTCCATTCGCCTGATGCACCCGCTTATGCCGTTTGTCACCGAGGAGATTTGGGACAACATGCCGGCCAGCGTGCTCGACCTGGACGCCGAGGGCAACGTGAACCGCGCCGAGGCGCTCATGATTGCCAAGTGGCCCGAGCCCGCCGACTACGCCAAGTATGTCGACGAGGACGCCGAGCGTGCGTTTGAGCTGTGCCGTACCGTCGTGTCTGCCGCACGCGCCACCCGTTCGCGTTATCGCTTGAGCCCCAAGGCCGAGCTCGACGTGGTCGTGCGCGCCGGCGCCGAGGACATCGAGAAGCTCGAGAGCCTGCGTTCGACCATTGAGCCGCTGGCCAACACGGCTTCGCTGGTTATGGGCACCGACGTTGAGAAGCCGGCTGCGAGCATTGCCGTGGTTGACAGCGGCGTCGAGGTCTTTGTGGTGCTCGAGGGCAAGGTTGACCTTTCGGCCGAGAAGGCACGCCTGGAGAAGGAGATCGCCGCGGCCCAGAAGGAGCTCGCCGGCTGCGAGAAGACGCTCGCCAACGAGGGCTTTGTGGCTAAGGCCGCGCCCGCGGTGGTCCAGAAGAAGAGGGACCGTGCAGCTGAGCTCAAGGAGATCCTGGCGGCGCTGACTGCTCAGGTTGCTGACTTCTCGTAAGGTTTACTTGGGGGCGCGTCCCGATGCTTTGCTCTCCGCTGCGGACAGTCCTGCGCAAGACGGACAGCACATTAAGTGCTGTCCTTTGCGTGCGGAACTTGCGGCGAGCAAAGCATCGGGCCGCTCCTACTTCGTTTACGTGGTTGTTTGCAACTGGTAGGTTAGGGCCACTTGGTTGTGGCCTTGATCTCGCTGCAAGCGGATAAAGGCTGATATTGTCAACGCGAGGGGCTCATTCTTTTTGATGGGCCTCTATTTCTGTTATGGGGGACTTTGGGTTATGGCTAAGCGTTCTGGGTCGTATGTCGTTCCTTTTTCGTTTGATTCGCTTCCGTTTGATGAGGCTGTGGGGCTTGCTGCTGATACGGGGCGGATTTCTGGGGATGCTGGGCCTCTGCTTGAGACGGTTGTCGATATGCTCGATGAGCTGGGACGTCCGGACGAGTATTTCGATTGCATTCAGGTTGCCGGTACCAATGGCAAGACTTCGACCTCGCGTTTTTCGGCTGCCATCCTTCGTGGTGAGGGGTTAAAGACCGCACTGTATACGTCGCCGCAGTTGGTGCGCTATCCCGAGCGCATGGAGGTCGATGGGCGCGTCGTGAGCGATGAGGCGTTTGCCCGTGGCGTTTCTGCCGCCGTCGAGGCGGGGCATCGCGTGAATGCCCATCGTGTGGCGGCGGGGGAGCACGCCTATACCATCACGCCTTTTGACCTGCTGACGGCTGCCGCGCTGGTGGTGTTTGCCGAGGCTGCGGTGGACGTTGCCGTGCTCGAGGTTGGCATGGGCGGCCGTTGGGACGCCACGAGCGCGACCGATCCCGTCGCCGTTGCCATCACCGGCATCGGGCTCGACCACACGCGCATCCTGGGCGACACGCTCGAGGCCATTGCGGGGGAGAAGGCTGCGGTTATCAAACCCGGGCGCTTGGTTGTTTTGGGCGAGGGCACGCACGAGGCGAGCGTTCAGCGCGTGATGGATGCCCGTTGCCGTGAGTGCGGTGTGGTGCCGCTCGTGGTGAGCCACTCCACGACCAAGGTGCCGGCGCATGTGGGCGATACGGTGGAGTTTAGCTGCACCACGCCGCGTGCCATTTACACGTCGAGTATGGTCAAGCCGGCGTATCAGCCACAGAATGCCGCGTGCGCGATTATGCTGTGCGAGGGGTATTTGGGTCGCGAGCTCGACCATGAGGCGCTTGATGCTTCGCTTATGGGCTGCCCCACGCCGGGTCGCTTTGATGTGCTGGGAACCGATCCACTCAAGCTGATCGACGCCTGTCATAACCCTCAGAGCTGCGAGAACTTTGTGAGCGCGCTGGACGAGATTGACCCGTGCGTGGAGAATCGCCCCACGCTGCTGTGCGCCGCGCTGGCCGACAAGGATGTGGCGGGCATCGTCGATGTGCTGATCCCGGCCTTCCCGCGCGTAGTCGTGACGCAGACCGATTCCGATCGCGCCCTACCGGCGGAGGAGCTTGCTACCCTGGTGGATGCCGATAAGCTCGCGGGCGTGTACCCCAGCGTATCCGAGGCCCTCGCAGCTTTCGAAGCCGCGGACGAGCCTTTCGTAGCAGCCGGCACCATCACCCTAGCCGGCGAAGTAGCGGGGCTGCTACGCTAGAACCTTTCTGCAGGGCAGCTAGTTGACCTGCTCGCCACGAAATGGGCCTATCTACTACGTTTTAGCGGTTACCCCTGAACACACCGAGAATTGCAAAATCAAAACCGCAGGTAGAAGGCTTGCCAATTTTCAAAAAATACCCGCATGGTCGACCCATGCGGATTAAACGTAGTAGATAGCCCGTTTTCGTGGCGCATCTCTAGACTGTCAAGTTGGCCGACTTGGCCCCATTGTAGTTGCGGTGGAATAGTTCCTGGATTATGCCTCTGTGGGCCAATCTGGGAACTATTCCACCGCAACTTTTAGGGGCGCTTTGGCGGCGTACCTAGTCTAGGCGCGTCGGATCGTGGGGGTAGGCGTTGAGGATCTCGACGCCGGACTCGGTGACCAGGGCCAGGTCTTCGATGCGGACGCCGGTGCGGCCGGGGAGGTAGATGCCCGGCTCGATGGAGAAGGTCATGCCCGGTTCGATAACCTGGTCGTTGACGAGCGAGACGTCGCCTGGCTCGTGGTCCTGCAGACCGATCGAGTGGCCCAGGCGATGCGTGAAGTACTTGCCGTAGCCAGCGTCTTCAATTACGTCGCGCGCGGCGCGGTCTAGGTCGCACATGCGCACGCCCGGTGAGATGAGCGACTCGGCAGCCTCGTTGGCGCGGCGCACGATGTCGTAGATGCGCGCCGTCTCCTCGTCCGGCTCGCCCCAAAAGAACGTGCGCGTCATATCCGAGCAGTAGTTGCGATGACGCCCGCCAATGTCGAACAGCACCACATCGCCGCGCTTGAGTACAGTGCCGTCGGGCTCGTGATGCGGGTCTCCGGCGTTGGCGCCAAAGCTCACGATGGGCGGAAAGCTAAAGCCCTCGCAGTCGTGTTTGCGGTACAGGCCGAGCATCTGGTCGGCAATTTCGCGCTCCGTCACGCCCTCGTGAACGAGCTTGATGGCGTCGGCCATCACGGCGTCGTTGGCGGCCGAGGACACGCGCATGAGCTCCTGCTCGGCTTCGTCCTTGTGGGTGCGTGCGGCGGTAACGGCAAAATCGCCCAGGAAAAACTCGTTGGCGGCGTGGCGCTCCATAAGGGGCATTAAAAAGCCGGAGCGCATGACGGTATCGATGCCGAGGGGCTTGGTCGGATCGACTTCGCGTGCGATGGCGTCGGCCACGACGTCGGTATCGGTGTGGTAGGCGACGCAGGCATTGTCGTACTCGGGCAGCTGATGCAGGGCGTTGACCAAGATCACCGGCTCGGCATCGCGCGTGAGCAGCACGCCACAAAAACGTTCGAACATATCGGCATAAAAGCCGGTCAGATAGTAGATCGACCACGGGTCATTCACAAGCAGTTGCGCGCCGGGGTGCTGAGCCTCGAGCGCATCGAGCACGCGCGCTGCACGCTGGTCATCGACATGTGCCATACGTCGTCCTTTCGCTAGGTTGCCACCATGGTATCCCCAATGCCAGGGTAGTCAATTTGGGACGGGGCTATTTTAGCTGCGTCAAACATGCGGAATGATTTCTCTGGGGCGGGCTGATAGGTAAAAGTAGTCAATACAGTCTCGTCCCGAATTAGCTGCTTTCAAAAGTATGGCGGATTACGGGGCTGGACCTGTATTACATGACCATAGGAAAAATGGCGAAATTAAAACCGCAGGTAGAAGGCTTATCAAAAATCGAAAATTGCCGGTATGGATGGGGGTCTCCGAATCAGCCCCGTAATCCGGCATAGTTTTGAAATGGTACTAAAGTAGACCCAGGCTAAATACCGATTCCAAGGATAGTTGCGGTGGAATAGTTCCTGTTTGCCGGGGTAATGGCGGAAATCAGGAACTATTTCACCGCAACTGAGGAGGGCAGGGTGGATGGCGGGGTAGTTAAAAGAGCTGAGTCCTAAATTGGCTGCTTAGGCTGGGTCGATGTCCATGCTGGCGATGAGGTCGATGTTGGTGCCGAGAAGATCTTCTAGCACGATGTCGCCCATACGGATGGGCGCGTCGACAACCAGGCCGCGGATGAGGTCCATGGCTTGGGCATGGAGTTCGAGCGGGATGGCTTCGGCCGTACGCACGGGCAGCAGCGCCTCGTCGCCGCCGGATACGGCCACGTTGGTGGTGAGCACGCGCATGGGGCAGGTGAGTTCCTGGCGTGCGAACTTGTCGCCGCGCGGGCAGCTGTTGCCAGTTACGGAGCGCACCTCTACCACGGTGCCGTCTGCGCTGCGCTCGACTTCCACGGTTAGGAGGCACTCGGATGGGCAGGTGGTGCAGTTGAACTGCAGCGTTTCGATCGCGTTTATGCTCATGGCCTTATGCCTCCTCAACGGGATCGACGGACAGAACAATCTCACTAACACCCAGGTCGAGTACGCGCTGAATCACCTTTGCCGGCAGCGGGAAGCTTTCCATTACGCTCGGTTTAAACGGGCGGACCTTGCCTGCGAACAATTCCTCGTCGCCTGCCAGAATGCGCACACGGGCGGAATCGACTGGTCGGCGCACGCGGAAGTTGAGTTTGGTGAGTGCCACAGCCGTAATGCGTCCCGGCAGTGCGTAGCCCGCAATGCCGGCGGGGGAGACCGTGAGCTCGCAGCTGGCGACCATGCTATCGCCGACACCCAACGCGTATGCCGCCGCGGCTGCACCTGCGCGTTCAGACTCGGTCGTCACGTTGTCTGCCAGGTCGTGCACGTGCAGCACGTTGCCGCAGGCAAAGATGCCCGGAACGCCTGTCTGCAGGTTCTGGTCCACCACGGCACCGCGCGTGCGGGGATCCAGCTCCACGCCCGCGGCAACCGAAAGCTCGTTCTCGGGAATCAGGCCCACTGAAAGCAGTAGCGTGTCGCACGGAACAACGCGCTCGGTCCCCGGAATGGGTGCCAGGTGCTCGTCGACTTGACTCACCTCGACGGCCTCCACGCGATCGTGTCCGATCACGCGCGTCACGGTTGTGGACAGGTGCAGCGGAATGCCAAAGTCGTCCAGGCAGTTCTTCACATTGCGACGCAGGCCATTGGCGTACGGCATGAGCTCGTACACGCCCTCGACCGAAATCCCCTCGAGCGTGCAGCGGCGCGCCATAATCAGCCCGATGTCACCCGAGCCTAAAATGACGGCGCGCGAGCCAGGCTTGAGGTTCTCGATATTGATGTATCGCTGCGCCAGGCCGGCCGTAAACACACCGGCGGGACGGCTACCGGGAATCTTGATCTCGCTACGGGTGCGCTCACGGCAGCCCATGGCAAGGACGACCGCCCGTCCGGTGAGCTGCAACATGCCGGTGGGGCTCATGAGCGTGACGGTGTAGTCCGCGACGTTTTCCGTGGACTCGCCCGAATCAATCTCAAGCACCATGCTGTCCAAGAACAGCGCAATGTTGGTCGCGCGCACCTGGTCTATAAAGCGCTGCGCATACTCGGGGCCGGTGAGCTCCTGCTTAAAGTGCGATAGTCCAAAGCCGGGGTGAATGCACTGGCGCAGGATGCCGCCCAAGTGTTGCTCGCGCTCCACGATAGCCACGCGCGCGCCGGCCTTATGCGCGGCAAGTGCGGCAGCCATGCCGGCAGGTCCGCCGCCGATAACGACCACGTCGAAGGCTTGCGTAGGTACTGCCTCAACGGCATCGCTATCAATCGCGCTCGATTTGAATTCCGCCATCCTAGCGCACCCCCTTCAAAGGTCCCTCAACGAGCCACGAGCCAGTGTCCTCCAGCAGCACCTCGCTGGGGTCACACCCCAGCTCGCGCGCCAGGATTGCCACCACGCGGCTCTGGCAAAAGCCGCTCTGGCAGCGGCCCATGCCCGCGCGGCAGCGGCGTTTGACGCCCTCGACCGAAACCGCACCCGGGCGGCGTCGAATCGCGGCAACAATCTCGGCCTCGGGCACTGTCTCGCAGCGGCAGACGATCTGCCCCCATGCAGGGTCGGACTCGATTAGCTCCTCCTTGCGCGCAAGCGGTGCACGGTCGAAGTCATCCGGCGCGCGGCGAATCGGATTCCAATCGGCCCGCTCACGCAAAGCAACGCCCGACTCGCGCAGCACCTGCTCCATGCGCTCGGCAATGGCCGGCGCGCTCGCCACGCCTGGCGACTGAATGCCCGCCGCCTGGAACAGGCCTGGCACCACGGCGGACTGCCCAATAAAGAAGTCGTTCGTTCCCTTTATGACCGGACGCCCGCCGGCAAACGCGCGCACCACGCGGCGCGTGTCCAGATCGGGAACCAGCTTGCGCGCTCCCGTCAGTAGCGCGTTCACATCGCTCGCATAAGTCTGTGTGTCGCCCGGCTCGCGCACGGCAGCGGTCGCGGTGATCACGGTGTTGCCGTGTACCGTGCCCGTGACGATAACGCCCTTGGACACCGGCGTGGGCACGGGATAGAGCGGCATGAGCGTACGCGGCTCCTTGTCCAGTACCACGATGTTTCCCTGGCGCCATACCATCTGAAACTCCTCGGCGCCGGCCATATGCGAGATGTCCGCGGCACCGTTGCCCGCGGCGTTGATCAGGTAACGGCAGTGCACGTCTCCTGCGGGCGTTGCCAGCGTAAAGCGCGCGGCCCTGTCGGTAGCCTCGCCGCCAGCAACCTCAATCGCTTCCACCGGCGCGGAGCGCATAAACGTCACGCCGTTGGCCACGGCGTTCTCCAGCGCGGCGATGGCGACCTCAAATGGATCGACAAAACCGGTCGAGGGGCACCACAACGCGCAGGTCGCCTCGGCGCTCGCACGCGGTTCCAGCTCGTGAATGCGGTCGGGGCCGATAATCGACAGCTCGGGCACGCCGTTCGCCATGCCGTTGTTTTTCAGCTTCTCCAGCTGCGCACGGTCCTCGTCGTTAAAGCCCAGCACCATCGAGCCGGTGCGGCAAAACAAAAAGCCTAGCTCCTGGGCCCAGGTGCCATATAGCTCGCAGCCGCGGGCGTTGACCTGCGCCTTTACGGTTCCCGGCGACGGATCGTAGCCGGCGTGCACCAGGCCGCCGTTGGCCTTCGATGCGCCTAGGGCGATGTCGTTCGCCGCTTCGACCACGCAAATGGACAGGTCAAACCGCGCGAGTTGCCGCGCGATGGCGCACCCGGTGATGCCCGCGCCCACAATCGCGATATCAAACGTTTCCGTCACAGTGCCTCCCAGACGAGTTGACAGGCTGTCAATAGAACTATCCTACGGTGTGCGCACCGCCTGCGCGACGGCAATGCGGCGAACAGCCCCGCAACACCCGCCAACGGCAGGCGAGGGCCGGCCCGGCACGGATGCCGGCCACGTTAGACCGTGAGTTCTTCCCGCCCAACCTCGCGGTCTGCGCCGTTACCTGGTACAGATCGAGACGTTAAGTCCACAGACGCACTTTCGTCTCGATCTGTAGCAGTAGGAGGGGGATTGTGGTCCTACGTGTTACAGATCGAGACGTTAGCCCGTCCGGTTATGTGTATCTCTCGATCTGTAACAGCTGGCAGGGTTTTTGGACCCTTTCTGTTGCGGGCTGAGACAAACTTTCCGACGGATTTTGAATGTCTCGATCTGTAACAGTAAGAACTGTTTTTGGGTTCTAGATGTTACAGATCGAGATTTAAGTCGGGGAGAGAAGAGTTTGTCTAAATCTGTAACATCTGGGACTGTTTTTGCCGAGTAGATGTTACAGATTGAAATAATCATCGGGCGGTTTGTCCGTTCATCTTGATCTGTAACAGTAAGAGGGGAAATTTGGCCCAAGATGTTACAGATCGAGATTTAAGTCTGGGAGAGAACGGTTTGTCTAATTCTGTAACACCTAGTCCCGAATTTGCCGAGTAACTGTTACAGATTGAGATGTTTGTGTCCGCACCAGCGCTGTACTCAGCCGTGGTCCCATATAAACAAACCCCGTGGTAAACTTGAACGGACTGTAAATATTCCGAAAGGTACACCTCAATGTCCAAATACATCAACGAGCTCATGTCACCGCAGCTTATGGGCGTCATCTATGCCTTCGTGGGCTTTATCATCGCCCTGTACGTGCTGTCGGTCGTCTATGTGTTCATCGACGCTCGCCGTCGCGGCGCCAGCGCCTACGTGGCATGGGGCATCATCGCCCTGATCCCGTTCGTGGGCCTCATCGCCTATCTGGTCCTGCGCCCGCACTCCTACGCGTCCGACCGCGAGGAGCAGGAGCTGGACATGGCCCTGCGCGAGCGCCAGCTTGCCCAGTACGGCACCTGCCCGCAGTGCGGCGCCCCTATCGAGAAGGACTTTGTCGTGTGCCCCGTGTGCGACACCCAGGTTCGCAACGTCTGCCCCAGCTGCCATCGCCCGCTCGACGCGCACTGGAAGGTCTGCCCCTACTGCCGAACTCGCATCCAGTAACGCATCCATCGCCGGGCTGGCCGCAAGCCACGGGCACGCTGCAAGCACGCGCACCCCGCCCACACGATGAAGCATGCGTAGAAAATCGCCCGCCGTGCCATTAAGGTGCGGCGGGCGCTTGTATACCAAGGCAACCTGCCTATAATGATGCAAGTCAAAAACGCCGAGCGCATTGCACGCACTTGCATCAGGCATCCGAGAGGAGAAAACATACCCATGAAGGCACTCTACAATGACGGTTCGGTGGCCGAGCTCCCGCAGGACGAGGTCACGCACGTCATCCGTCACTCCGCCGCGCACATCATGGCGCAGGCCATCAAGCGCCTGTACCCCGAGGCCGATTTTGCCTACGGCCCCGCGACCGACAACGGCTTCTACTACGACGTCGACCTGCCCGAGGGCGTCAAGATCAGCGAGGACGACTTCCCCGCGATCGAGGCCGAGATGAAGAAGATCGTCAAGGAGAACCTCAAGTTCTCCGTGTACGAGAAGCCCCGCGCCGAGGCCATCGCCCTTATGGAGGAGCGCGGCGAGAAGTACAAGGTCGAGCACATCGGCGACCTGGACGACGATGCCCGCATCACCTTCTACCAGCAGGGCGACTACATCGACATGTGCGTCGGCCCCCACATCTGCTACACCAAGGCCCTCAAGGCCTTTAAGCTCACCGGTGTCTCGGGCGCCTACTGGAAGGGCGACAAGAACAACAAGATGCTCACCCGCATCAACGGCGTCGCCTTTGCCACCAAGGAGGAGCTCGACGAGCACATGCACATGCTGGAGGAGGCCAAGAAGCGCGACCACCGCAAGATCGGTCGCGAGATGGACCTCTTTATGATGCGCGACGAGGCCCCCGGCTTCCCGTTCTTCCTGCCCAACGGCATGATCCTTAAGAACACGCTGCTGGACTACTGGCGCGAGATCCACCACAAGGCCGGCTACGTTGAGATTTCCACGCCGCTTATCATGAATAAGCAGCTGTGGAAGACCTCGGGCCACTGGGATCACTACAAGGACAACATGTACTCCACCGTTATTGACGACGAAGAGTACTGCATTAAGCCCATGAACTGCCCGGGCGGCGTGCTGGTGTACGCCTCCAAGCCGCACTCCTATCGCGAGTTGCCCATCCGCGCCGGCGAGATTGGCCTGGTGCACCGCCACGAGCTGCGCGGCGCCCTGCACGGCCTGTTCCGCGTTCGCTGCTTTAACCAGGACGACGCCCACCTGTTTGTGCGTCCCGACCAGCTGACCGACGAGATCGTGGGCGTGGTCAACCTCATCGACTCCGTGTACCAGAAGTTTGGGTTTAAGTACCACGTAGAGCTTTCCACCCGCCCCGAGGACTCCATGGGTTCGGACGAGGACTGGGCTCGCGCCGAGGAGGGCCTGCGCACCGCTCTGGAGAAGCTGGGCATGGACTACGAGGTCAACGAGGGCGACGGCGCCTTCTACGGCCCCAAGATCGACTTCCACCTGGAGGACTCGCTCGGCCGTACCTGGCAGTGCGGTACCGTCCAGCTCGACTTCCAGATGCCGCTCAACTTTGACCTGGAGTACGTGGACGCCGACGGCACCAAGAAGCGCCCCATCATGCTGCATCGCGTGTGCTTTGGCTCCATCGAGCGCTTCATCGGTATTCTGATTGAGCACTTTGCGGGCAAGTTCCCCACCTGGTTGGCCCCCGTGCAGGTCAAGGCACTTCCCGTCTCCGAGAAGAGCCGCGACTACGCCCACGAGGTGTGCGCCAAGCTGGAGGAGGCCGGCATTCGCGTGGTCTGCGACGATCGCGATGAGAAGATCGGTTACAAGATCCGCGAGGCCCGCAGCATCGACCGCGTGCCCTACATGCTCATCCTGGGCGAGAAGGAGGTCGAGGCCGGCAACATCTCCGTCCGCGATCGTTCCAACGAGACCGTTCAGATGAGCGTTGACGAGTTTGTGGCCAAGGTGCTCGAGGAGATCAAGACCCGCGCCTAGCACAAACAATACAAGAATTAACAAAGGCGATCGTCCTCGCGGGCGGTCGCCTTTTTTGTTGTCTATAGAAGAAAAGCCGCTGGTTAGAGCGGCTTTTTTGTTGTGCAAAAAGGTACAGGTTTTTGTAGAGGCGTATGGAGATGCACCCATTCGCGGCGCATTTTGTGCAATCTGGGAAAACGCGAGCAGTTTGCTCGTATAATGAACTCCGTCGAAAGATACAAAAACCTGTACTTTTGCGACTGCGCCTAGCTGCGAGCGAGAAGCCTGTTCTTAACGCCCTGCATCCGCGTGTGTCGCGGAGATAAGAAAAGGGGGCGAGAGGTGGAACAGACAAAGCGGCGCCAAGAGCAGCTGCCCGGCGCTTTTAGTGGCGCTACTACCAACAGCCAGCGCGGTCGCGTCCGCTGGTATCTGGTCCACACCCCCAATGGAAAAGAGCGCGAGACCTGCGAAAAGGTCCGCCGCATTATCCCGCATGAGCTGATGCAGGACGCTTTTGTGATGCAAAAGGAGTTCTGGTTTAAGCGGGACGGCGCCTGGTCGCTCCAGACCAAACCTATGTACAAGGAATATTTCTTCGTCGCCACGCGCGATGCCGCCACGCTCGATAGGGCTTTGGCCCAGTTGAGCTTTGGCTGCCGCATTGCCGGCAGCAAGGAGCGGGCCTATGCGCCCATGCCGGACGATGCGCAGGATTGGTACCGCAGCGTGCTCGACGACGACGGCGTGGTGCGCAACAGCGTCGCCCGCATAGAAGACGGCGTGCTGCACATAGAGCAAGGGCCCTTGGTGGGGCAAGAGGCCCGCGTAAAGAAGATCGACCGTCATAAGCGCTGGTGCCTGGTAGACGTGGGCGAAGGCGACTCCGCTTTTAGGGAGCTGCTTCCGTTGGACGTGCCCAGTAAGACGTAAGGGGACGTCGCACTCGCAATTCATTCGCAATTTGAATTCATTGATTGGGGGATCCCTGGGGGCAGGGACGTGGATTTGAGCTTGACTACTAAAGAAGTGACAGGGCAAAACGCGCCGGTGGGGGCCGCGCTTGTTGCCCAGGCCATGAGCGGCGGCGAGGTGAGCGTGCGCTACAAGGCCATGCAAGCCGTGAGGGACTGGGACCGCACGCGCCTGGGCTACCGTGCCGTGAAGCGCGCGTTCGACATCGTGTTCAGCGGCTGCGTTCTGGCCGTCATCGCTGTGCCGAGCCTGGTGCTCGCCGCGGCCATCCGCCTGGAGAGCGAGGGCAACCCGTTCTACAGCCAGATCCGCGTGGGCCAGACCCATCGCGACGGCAGGCTGTCCACCTTCCGCATGTGGAAGTTCCGCAGCATGTACAAGGACGCCGACGAGCGCCTCGCCGAGCTCAAGGGGCGAAACGAGATCGCCGGCGCCATGTTCAAGATGAGTGACGACCCGCGCGTCACCAAGATCGGCAAGTTCATCCGAAAGCACTCCATCGACGAGTTCCCGCAGTTCGTCAACGTGTTCCTGGGCCAGATGTCCGTCGTGGGCCCGCGCCCGCCGCTGCCCAACGAGGTCGCGGAGTACACCGAGTTCGACCTGCAGCGCCTGGCCGTGAAGCCCGGCATCACCGGCTGGTGGCAGGTCACGGAGCGCAACTCGACCGGGTTCGACGGCATGGTCCGCCGGGACCTGGAGTACATCGCCAAGCGCGGACCCGTCACGGACCTCAAGATCGTCGTCCTCACGGTTATCGAGGTCATCACCGGCAAGGGTGCGTGCTAGATGCGCATCGCGATGATCGGGCACAAGAGATACGGCTCCCGCGAGGGCGGCGTGGAGGTCGTCGTGACCGAGCTCGCCCGCCGCATGGCGGCGCTCGGCCACGAGGTCACCTGCTACGACCGCTCCGGCGCGGACGTCATGACCGGCGATGCCGCGGACGTCCGCGAGCGCGTCGTCGACGGCGTGCGCGTCGTGCCGGTTAAGACAATCGACAAGAAGGGCCTCGCTGCCCTCTCGTCCTCATATTTTGCCACCAAGGCGGCTATCAAGGACCGTCCCGATGTGATTCATTATCACGCCGAGGGTCCTTGCGTGCCGCTCGCGCTGGCCAAGCGCGCTGGCATTCGCACCGTGGCCACCATCCACGGCCTGGACTGGCAGCGCGCCAAGTGGGGCAGGCTTGCGAGCACCTACATCAAGATGGGGGAGAAGACCGCCGCGTCTAAGGCGGATGGTCTTATCGTGCTCTCCGAGGGCGTTAGGCGCTATTTCATGGAAGCCTACGGTCGCGAAGCCGTCTTTATCCCTAATGGCGTAGATGCCAAAGAAGCCCTTCCGACGAGCGTCATCAAAGAGAGGTGGAATCTCGAGAAAGATTCCTACCTTCTCTATCTTGGCCGTTTAGTGCCCGAGAAGCGCCCTGAGCTGCTGATCGAGGCATTCAGAGCCCTTGATACCAATAAGCACCTGGTCATCGCTGGCGGCAGCTCCGATACCTCGGCGTACGAGAAGGAGTTGCGCGCTGCAGCCCAGGGCGACAACCGCATATTGTTCACTGGCTTCATCACCGGCGAGCCCTTAGCTGAGTTGTACTCCAACTGCTATGCCTACGTGCTGCCGTCCGATGTTGAGGGCATGCCCATGAGCCTGCTGGAGGCCATGGCATACGGCCGCTGCTGCGTGACTAGCGACATTCCCGAGTGCGCGGATGTCCTCGCGGGCAACGGCGTGACGTTCGAGAAGGGGAATGCCGATTCCCTGCGGGCCGCGCTGCAAGGACTACTCACGGACGCTGGCCGCGCAGACGCCCTCGGCACCGCCGCCAAAGCGCATGTCGAGCAAACCTACAACTGGGACTCCGTCGTCGAGCGGACCCTTGCCGTCTACGGGGGTGAAGGCCGATGAGGATCCTTCTCGCAAACAAGTTCCACTACCGCAAGGGCGGTGCGGAGACCTATTACCTTACCGTCGGATCCGAGCTGGAGCGCATGGGGCATGAGGTTGCCTATTTCTCGATGAGGCACCCTGACAACCTGCCCTGCGAGTGGGACAAGTGCTTCGTGACGCAGCGAGAGTACAACAACGTCAAGAACCCACTTAAGGCCGTGCGCGACGGCATGACGTTGATCTACTCGCCCGAGGCGAAGCGTAACTTCCAAGCCCTCTGCGAGGAGTTCCGCCCCGATGTCGTCCACCTCAACAACGTGCACAGGCAGATCACGCTGTCCATTCTCGACGCCCCCTACCTGAGGGAGAACAAGGTCCCGGTCTTCTACACGGCCCACGACTACGTGACCGTCTGCCCGGGCTACCTCATGCTCGACGGCGACGGGCGCGTCTGCGACGCGTGCCTCGAGGACGGGCGCTACCGCCACTGCATCGAGAACCGCTGCGTGAAGGGCTCGCGCGCGAAGAGCGCGCTGGCGGCGATGGAGGCGTCCTTCAACAGGGCCCATAAGTCAAACCGGCGGATCGACAGGGTCATCGCGCCCTCCAGGTTCATGCGATCCAAGCTCATCGAGGGCGGCTGGCCCGAGGGCAAGGTCGTCTTCCTGCAGAACTTCGCCGACGACGCAATCCTCGACCGCGCGGCGAATGCCGGGGCGGATGCGACCGACAGGGAGAACCCCTACCTCCTGTTCTTCGGGCGGCTCTCTGCCGAGAAGGGCGTCGACACGCTGCTGAGGGCCTTCGATGCCGCCTTGCCGAACCTTCCGCAGGGCATGCGCCTGGTTGTCGTCGGCGACGGCCCGGATGCCGCCGAATTCAAAACGCTCGCGTCTTCGTTGGGCTGTGCGTCTCGCATTGAGTTCGCCGGTTATCAGACCGGTGGGGCACTGCAAGCGTATGTGGAGAGGGCGTCTCTCGCCATCGCGAGTTCGAGATGGCGAGAGAACATGCCGTACTCGATCGTGGAGGCTTTCGCTGCCGGCACGCCTGTCGTCGGCACAAATATTGGCGGAATTCCTGAGTTGGTCGATGAGGGGAAAACGGGGTTCATTTGCGAGCCCGGGGATGTCCCGTCGATGGCGGATGCCATCTCGCGCGGCACGAGCGCGTTCTTGGATCGGTCCGCTTACTCGATGCTGCAGCGCAACTGCCGCTCCTACGTCATGGAAAACTGCTCGCGCGAGAAGTTCATGAACGACCTCGTGAACCTGTATAAGGAGTCAATCGATGGCTAACGGCCATAACAGCATCAAGAGGATCGTGCACCGCTCCTGCGAGGAGATCGGCGCAACGTTCCGAATCGCCAGGGCCACGTCGTGGCCCGAGGCGATCAACACGTTTAGGGCGAAGCTCGACATCCAGGTCATGAGTCGTAACGGGTATAAGGAGCCGCCTGCAGTGAAGGAGCGGTTGCTGCGCAAGCACGAGACTGTTCTCAAATATCTCGAGAACCGCTTCGGCGATTTCTTCGAGTCATACGACTACGATGCGCCGCTGCCGCCGTCCGATCCCGCCCTCGAGGGGAAGATCTGGATGTGCTGGTGGCAGGGCGAGGAGAACGCCCCCGAGATCGTGAGGGTGTGCATCGACTCCGTGCGCCGCAACGCCGGCGGGCACGAGGTCGTCGTCATCACGGACGAGAATCTTTCCCAATATGTCAATATCCCCGATTGGGTGCTCGAAAAGGTCCGTACCGGCATCATGTCGCGGACGAACCTATCCGACCTTCTGAGGCTCTCTCTGCTTGCCGAGCACGGTGGCATGTGGCTGGATGCCACTTTCTTCTGCACTGGCTCGCTACATGAATACATGGATCTGCCAATTTGGTCCATTAAAAGGCCTGACTATCTGCATGCTTCGGTCGCATGCGGCATGTTTGCGGGGTATTCGCTTGCCTGCAAAGAGGGTCAGCGTCATCCGTTCGTCGTTGCGAGAGACTTCTTCCTCGAGTATTGGCGCAATAGCGATCGGTTGATTGATTATCTGCTGGTCGATTACCTCATCGTCCTAGCTCAACGTCATGACCCCTCGGCCGCCGCCGCATTTGCGTCCATCGAACCAAATAATCCTCGTTGCGACGACCTTATTTCGATACTAGATAGGCCTTTCGATCAAAGTGCTTGGAGTGAGCTCCTTCTGGATACGAGTCTCTTTAAGCTCACGTGGAAGCAAGAATTTCCAAAACAAACTGATGGTAGGCAAACGTATTACGGCAGGCTATTGGAAGGGGGATTGTCGTGAGCAAAAAGAAAGTCCTGTTCGTCATGTCCTCAATGGACAATGGCGGTGCGGAGCGAGCGCTTCTCAACCTTCTGGAAGAGCTTCCGGAAACGCGCTACGACGTCAATCTCCTGCTTTTGAACCCCACCGGGCTTTTTATGGGGCAAATACCGTCAAAGGTAGCTGTACTTCAGACTCCCGCTAAAGTACGCGATTGCTTCACATCGGTTCGCGGCCGTAAGGCTGGGGTGTGGCGTCTAACGGCAGACGTTGTTTCCGGCATTGTCTCTCGCGATGAAGAGACCCGCCGCGGATTCCGTTGGAAATACTTCTTTTCTCCTGCCATAGATAAAATACCGGGTCATTACGACGTGGCTGTTTCATTTATTAACGGTCAAGTTCTCTACTTTGTCGATGAGAAGATTGAGGCCGATCGCAAGATAGTCTTTTATCACGGAGACTATCGCTCTGCCCGCTATTCGGAAAAATACGAGCGACCCTGCCTGGAACGCATGGATGGTATCTATGCCGTTTCCGATAAGTGCATCGACATCGTGCGCTCTGTTTTCCCTGAGATGGCATACAAGATGAAGAGTCTTCCGAACATTGTTTCTTCGGATGTAGTGCGACGCCGCGCGTCCGAGTTCATTCCGCCAGAGTACGATGCTGACGCGCCGAGAATCCTTACAGTGGCGCGCATCACTCACGAGAAGGGTGTGGACACCGCCATCCGTGCGGCAGCCGAGCTCAAGCAGCGCGGCTGCTCGTTTCGCTGGTACGAGATGGGAAAGGGGCTTACTGGCGATTCCGAGCAAGCCGCTTGCGAAAAACTTGTTGAAGAGCTGGGTGTTGCGGACGTCTTCACGTTCTTGGGCGCTCGCGAGAATCCCTATCCCTACATCGCTGACTGCGACATCGTCGTGCAGCCGTCACGCTTCGAGGGAAAGTCAGTCGCCCTTGACGAGGCCAAGATTCTTACTAGGCCCATTGTTGCGACGGCGTACCCCACGGTCCATGACCAGCTGGGCGTCAAAGAGGGAATCATCGCTGGCACTGACGCGGTATCGCTCGCTGATGCCGTGCAAGGGCTGCTTGAAGACCCCTCTCGTTGTGAGGAGCTCAGCTTCTATCTCAAGTCGAATGAGTACGGGAACGCCGACCGCGTTGAAGACTATTTCCAGGCTTTAGAGGGCGAGCGGTAATGAGGGCGACTCTTAGCATAAAAAATTCAGCTTCGAAGAAGCAGCGCGAGGCTGTTTGTCATTACTTGCTCATTTACCTTATGGTGGCTTTTGCTGATTCATTTCTGTACGACCGCATTCTCACGAACATTGTTATACCGGTGGTGGCCCTAATTGCTCTCATCGTTATGGCCAACAAGAAATATCAGCTTGTATATCCCATTTCGATTTTGGCCTTGGGTTTTCTTGCCATGCTGTTCGTCCGAGTAAGCACAAACGCGCTCGGGCCGACAGAGCTTTTGAGTTGGGTAGCGATGGTGGGAATTACCCTTATTGCAGTGATGTTTGATGTTTCGAGTTTTCTTATCCGCTTCATTAAACTAGCGGCTTTCCTCACTGGCTTCAGCCTAGTTGTCTATTTGATTTCTCAGGTTTTCCCGGGGGTTTGGGGCCACCTATCTCCATTTTCATTTTTCTTGTCCTTTGGAGATACAACATGGTTGGACTCCGTGAACAGGATCGTCGTCAACTATCGGGCCGATGGGCTGCTCCTGTACGTCGACCGAGGGTTTGACCATACGCGTAACGTTGGCATATTTAGAGAGCCTGCTGTTTACCAGATATTGCTCAATTCAGCTATCTTTGTGCTGCTCTTCATGAAGCCTAAGGAAATTGATAAGAAGACGCGTGCGCGGCTTTTGGCGCTGTTTGTGGCGGGTGTCCTCTCCACAAAATCCGCCACTGGCTATGCCACAACTCTCCTGGTCTTCTTCGCCTACTCTCTTTCCTCATTGAAGAGGGGCGATCGTGTTTCCGCAATTGCTCCGATCTTCCTCGGGTCCTTATGCGTGTTCGTTTTCATCGCGTCTGCGATGGGGAGCTCGGCGTGGGCTACGGACTCCGTTCTTGGCCGCTTCATGAACGACGGGGGTATCTCCCTGGACGCATCGGGCGAGGCCCGGGTTGGAGCTGCGAATGCTGCGCTGGCTCTTATGCAGCGATATCCTTTTGGATGCGGCTATAACGTGTACGGGGCTGCCATTTCGACTGGTAACAGCGAGTTCGTTGGCGCCTGTTTACTTAAGGTGGCTGCCGTCTACGGTCCGATTATGGGCATTGCTATTCTCATTTGGACCTGTTATCCCGTTTTTAAATCTCGAGAGCTCGGACTCTCCGCTAAGTTGGCTTTCGTCGCCATGTATCTCATAGCGACTTATCTCGAGTGCGAGGTCTTTTACACCACGCTTATTTTCATTTCAATTTACCTGTACTGCAAAAACGTGGCCGAAACGTCTGTCCAGCCCTTGCGCGCGGCCGCTTCTTCGTTTGGAGTCTTACGTGAAGCTCGCTAGCAACCTCGGCCGTAGCATGAGCCGGGCCATGGTGTACAAGGGCGTATCCATGGCCCTCAGCCTCGTCTACGTCCCCATCGTTCTCAACTATCTCGGCGATTACAAATACGGTGTATGGGCGTCGATCCTGAGCATCCTCTCGTGGATCTCCTACTTCGACCTTGGCATCGGCAACGGCCTTCGCAACCGCCTTTCCGAGGCCATCGCCTCCGACTCGCCGCGCGTATCGCCGAAGGCCCTCGTGTCGAGCGCCTACGCCATTCTCTCAGGCGTCGTCGCCGTCGTCGCCGCCGTCTGCGGCATCGCCATCGCGTTCATCGATTGGCCCGCCCTGCTTTCCGCCTGGGAGGTGGATGAGAGTCTGCTGTGCGTTGTTGAGCTCAGCTTCCTTGGTATGTGCTTCAGCTTCGTCCTTACGCTTTGCAATAGTGTGTACTACGCGCTTCAGAGAGCCCAGGTCGTCAACCTCATCTCGGTCTGCCAGCAGGCGGTCATGCTCCTGTCGGTCTGGCTGCTCTCGTTCACAGATTCCCGAAGCCTCACGGCGGTCGCGGTCTTTTACGTAGCTTCCAATATTTTGGTGTACGGCGTCTTCACGATCTACGTCTTCGCGAGGAACCGGGAACTCGCCCCGTCCCCGCGCAGCTGCTCTCGTGCCGTGGCAAAGGACGTTGGCGGCCTGGGCATCATGTTCTTCATCACCCAGATCGCCACACTTGTCCTCTTCACTACCGATAACCTCATCGTCTCGAATCTCTTTGGGCCCGAGCAGGTGACGGTCTACACAACTGCCAACAAGGTGTTCACGGTACTCTCGTCCCTGTTTGCCGCGCTCGTCGTACCTCTATGGTCAAAGACTACCGTCGACTACGCACGTGGCGATATCGCTGAGATCAGGCGGACGCTCGGGAAGATGCACAGGCTGTTCGCTGTCGCGGTGGGCGGGGTCATCGTCATGGTGCTCGTCTTCAAGCCCCTCGTAAGGGTTTGGCTGGGGCGCGACCTCGGGTTCGATGACTCACTCATCGCTCTTATGGGCGTATATGCAGTCGTATATATGTGGAACACCATCTACTCCCAAGTCATCAACGGACTCACACTCGTCAATTTCATGGTTGCGGTTGCCTGCGTACAGGCGGTGCTCAACATCCCTCTTTCGGTCTTCTTCGCCACGTCGTGCGGGCTCGGAGTGAATGGGGTTCTGCTCGGGACGATTGTCGCCATGCTCATCAGCAGCGTGACGTACCCCGGATATTCCAAGAAGGTCCTCGACCGTGCCGAGGCCTCCGGCCGCGGGGCCGAATGACCGACTGGAAGGAAGGTGTCTAGTGTCAATTATTAAGAAGCTGAAATATAAATTGTGGCGTCATTCGCACACGCCTGAGGAGTATGCGCGCCGTATCGGTGTGAATGCCGGTGATGATTTCCATATCTACGGCGAGGTCGTATGGTCCACCGAGCCCTGGTTAATAACGGTGGGTGACAACGTTCACATCACCGACGGCGTTCGCTTCGAGACGCACGACGGCGGGACCCTTCTATTTCGCAAGGACGTCCCCGATTTGGAGGTTACCCGACCAATTGTTCTGGGCAGCAACGTCTACATCGGTAACTGCGCAATCGTGATGGGGGGGGTGACCATCGGGGACAACGTCGTTATCGGTGCTGGCGCGATAGTCACGAAGGATATCCCCAGCGACTCGGTCGCGGTCGGCGTGCCGGCAAGGGTTATCGAGACGGCCGACGAATACCTGGAGAAATTGAAGGCCCGCTCGCTACACCTCGGGCACCTCGCTTGGGAGGAAAAGGACCTGGCTCTCAAGAGGCACTACGGCTACACGGGCAGCTCCCGCGGAATCTATGAGTTTATGTAAAGGATTGGGTATGACTATCAACACCACTGCATTCAAAGACAAGACCCTCATGATCACGGGCGGCACCGGCTCGTTCGGCAACACCGTGCTCAAGCACTTCATGAACACCGACCTGGCCGAGATCCGCATCTTCTCGCGCGACGAGAAGAAGCAGGACGACATGCGCCACCGCCTGCAGGAGAGGTCCCCCGAGCTCGCCTCCAAGGTGCGCTTCTTCATCGGCGACGTGCGCAACGCCCAGAGCGTGCGCGACGCCATGCACGGCGTGGACTACATCTTCCACGCCGCCGCCCTGAAGCAGGTCCCCTCCTGCGAGTTCTTCCCCATGGAGGCCGTGCGCACCAACGTCATCGGCACGGACAACGTCCTGCACGCAGCCATCGACGAGGGCGTGGACCGCGTCGTGTGCCTGTCCACCGACAAGGCCGCCTACCCCATCAACGCCATGGGCAAGTCCAAGGCCATGATGGAGTCCATCATCTACGCCAACGCCCGCAACGGCGCCGGCCGCACCACCATCTGCTGCACCCGCTACGGCAACGTCATGTGCTCGCGCGGCTCGGTCATCCCGCTGTTCATCGACCGCATCCGAAAGGGGGAGCCGCTCACGGTCACCGACCCCAACATGACCCGCTTCCTCATGAACCTGGACGAGGCGGTCGACCTGGTGCAGTTCGCCTTCGAGCACGCCAACCCCGGCGACCTGTTCATCCAGAAGGCGCCGGCCTCCACCATCGGCGACCTCGCCGAGGCCGTGCAGGAGGTCTTCGGCCGCGTGGGCACCCAGGTCATCGGCACCCGCCACGGCGAGAAGCTCTTCGAGACCCTCATGACCCGCGAGGAGCGGCTGAGGGCCGAGGACATGGGCGGCTACTACCGCGTGGCCTGCGACTCGCGCGACCTGAACTACGACAAGTTCGTCGTCGACGGCGAGGTGGAGACCCAGGCAGACGAGTCCTACACCTCCCACAACACCGAGAGGCTCGACGTGGAGGGCACCATCGCCAAGATCAAGACCGCCGAGTACGTGCGGCTGGCGCTCGAGGGCCGCGAGCACGAGGCGGTGCAGTAGGGTGCGCGTCCTCGTCACCGGCGCGAGGGGCTTCGTCGGGAAGAACCTCTGCTGCGCGCTGAAGAACATAAGGGACGGCAAGGACCGCCGCGAGAGATACGCGGGCCTGCTTCCCCTCGAGGTCATGGAGTACGACCTCGACTCCACGCCCGCCGAGCTGGAGGACTGCTGCTCCCGCGCCGACTTCGTGTTCAACCTGGCCGGCGTCAACCGCCCCAGGGACCAGTCCGAGTTCATGGAGGGCAACTTCGGGTTCGCCTCCACGCTGCTGGACGCCCTCGAGCGCCACGGCAACAGATGCCCCGTCATGCTCTCCAGCTCCGCGCAGGCGAGCCTGTCGGGCCGCTTCGTGGGCTCCGTCTACGGCGAGTCGAAGCTCGCGGGGGAGGGCCTGTTCCGCGAGTACTCCGAGCGCACGGGCGCCCCGGTGCTCATCTACCGCTTCCCCAACCTCTACGGCAAGTGGTGCCGCCCGCGCTACAACTCCGCCGTGGCGACCTTCTGCGACGCCATCGCCAACGGGCGCCCCTACACCGTGAACGACCCATCCGTGGAGCTGGAGCTCCTCTACATCGACGACCTGGTCGGCGAGATGCTGGGCGCGCTGCTGGGCGATGAGCACCGCTGCGGCTATGATGGCCTTGAGCGCATCGACGGCGAGGAATTCTGCTACGTCCCCGGTACCGACGTGAAGACCCTGGGCGAGATCGTCTGCCTGCTGGGCACTTTCCGAGACAGCCGCGAGACGCTCTCGGTGCCCGACCTCACGGAGGGCTCCTTCTCCAAGAAGCTCTGGAGCACGTTCCTGTCCTACTACGAGCCGGGGCACTTCGCCTACGGCCTCAGGCCCAACGCGGACGCGCGGGGCTCGTTCACCGAGTTCCTGCGCACGCCCGAGCGCGGCCAGGTCTCAATCAATGTTTCCAAGCCTGGCATCACCAAGGGCAACCACTGGCACATGAGCAAGTGGGAGAGGTTCCTGGTCGTCTCCGGCACCGCGAGCATCAAGCTGAGGAAGGTGGGGGAGGACGCCGAGGGCAACCCGTTCCCCGTCGACGAGTACACCGTCTCCGGTTCCGACATGCGCGCGGTCGAGATGATCCCCGGCTACACGCACTCCATCACCAACCTGTCCGACACCGAGGACCTCGTGACGGTCATGTGGGCCAACGAGCCCTTCGACCCCGAGGACCCCGATACCTACCACGAGGAGGTCTAGCCGCATGGGCAAGGACTATTCCGATATCGCATTCAGGGACGACGGCCGCCTGAAGCTCCTGATCATCGTGGGCACGCGCCCCGAGGTCATCCGCCTGTCCGAGGTCATCAGGAAGTGCCGCCGCCACTTCGACTGCCTGCTGGCGCACACCGGGCAGAACTACGACTACACGCTCAACGGCATCTTCTTCCGCGACCTGGAGCTCGCCGACCCCGACGTCTACCTCGACGCCGTGGGCGCCGACCTGGGCGAGACCGTGGGCAACATCATCGCCGCGAGCTACAGGCTGATGGTCCAGGTCCAGCCCGACGCGCTGCTTATCCTGGGCGACACCAACAGCTGCCTGTCCGCTATCGCGGCCAAGCGCCTGCACATCCCCATCTTCCACATGGAGGCCGGCAACCGCTGCAAGGACGAGTGCCTGCCCGAGGAGACCAACCGCCGCATCGTCGACGTGATCTCCGACGTCAACCTGGCCTACTCCGAGCACGCCCGCCGCTACCTCAAGGACACCGGATGCGCCCCGGAGCGCACCTACGTCACCGGATCGCCCATGGCAGAGGTCCTGCGCGCCAACCTGGGCAAGATCGAGGCCTCCGGCATCCTCTCCGAGCTCGGCCTTGAGCCCAAGCGCTACATGCTCCTCTCGGCCCACCGCGAGGAGAACATCGACACCGAGGCCAACTTCACGAGCCTGTTCACCGCGATCAACGCGCTCGCGGAGAAGTACGACATGCCGATCCTGTACTCCTGCCACCCGCGCTCCCGCAAGCGCCTGGAGGCCACGGGCTTCGAGCTCGACTCCCGCGTGCGCATGCACGAGCCCATGGGCTTCCACGACTACAACTGCCTGCAGATGAACGCCTTCGCCGTGGTCTCCGACTCCGGCACCCTGCCCGAGGAGTCCAGCTTCTTCGCGAGTGTCGGCCGCCCGTTCCCGGCGGTGTGCATCCGCACCTCCACCGAGCGCCCCGAGGCGCTCGACAAGGCCTGCTTCACGCTGGCCGGCATCAGCGAGCGCGGCCTGCTGCAGGCCGTCCGCACCGCCGTCGAGCTCGACGCGGAGGGGTCGCTTCCCGAGGCCCCCGTTCCCGACTACGCCGACGAGACCGTGTCCACGAAGGTGGTCAAGATCATCCAGAGCTACACCGGCGTCGTGGACAAGATGGTGTGGAGGAAGGCTGGGAGGTAAGGCGTGTCAAAGAGGGTCCTATTCATATCGTCCTTCCAGTTCCCTGAGGGCGATGCCGGAGCCACCCGGCTTCTTATGCTGGCTCGCGCTCTTCGGATGCAGGGCTGCGACGTTGAACTCTGCGGTATGGGCGACGAGTCGGTGTTCGATGGCTTTAAATGCCACACGCTCAACCCTTATCCCGATAACAAGTTTCTCAACTGGGCGATGTGGAGGCTGATGGGCCAAAGGGCCGCTTCTTTCGTGCGTGCACACGTCGATGAGTACGATGCTATCGTCTTCTCTTTTCTTCCCGCAAGGTCGGTAGAGGCGATGAAGGCGGCGTGCCGAAGCCGCGGGACGGTCTTTGCCGGTGATTTCACCGAGTGGTTCGAACCCGAGCAGTTCCCGAAGGGCGAGCGGGACGGTGGGTATCGTGATCACATCAGGCTTCTCAAGCAGGCCGTTGACCCTGCTGTCAAGGTCATAGCCATCAGCAGCTATCTCCAGCGCCATTTCGAGGCGATGGGCTGTAACGTCCTGCGCGTCCCCGCCGTCCTCGATATCGAGGAACTTGCGCCGCGCGATATTTCAGTCCGGCCGAAGGGCGAGGTGCGTTTGATGTACGCGGGATCGCCTGCAAAGAAGGACGCGCTCCACATCGTGCTCGCGGCGATAAGCGAACTGTCCGCGGAGGAGAGGGGGCGCCTGCGACTTGACCTGTATGGTGTGACCGATGGTCAGGCGCGCGGACTTATGCGTGACGGTGAGCCTTTGCCGGAGTGCGTTCGTGCTCACGGCCGCGTTCCGCGCTCCGAGATCATCGAGGCGCTGCATTGCAGCGAATTTACCATTTTAATGCGCGACCCCTCGAAGACCTTCGCCCGGGCGGGCATGCCAACCAAGGTGACGGAGAGTCTCGGTAGCGGCGTCCCCGTGATTTCGAATCTAACGTCCGACCTTGGCGAGTTCCTTTCGGATGGCACGAACGCCGTCGTGGTTGATGACTACTCGGCGAGCGCGTGCGCCAACGCCCTGAGGCGTGCCATCGCGCTCTCACCTGCTGAGCGTGCGCGCATGCGCGGGGAATCGGTTTCGACTGCAAGACGATTGCTTGACTATCGCGTCTATTCCAACCAATTGGCCTGCTTCCTGTTTGGCGAGAAAGGATTTTAAGAATGCGCTTAGCCTGGGTATGCAACAAGGCCCCTTTGCCGGTATCGCGAGCCGCCGGGATTGACGGCGGTGTATTCGGCGGATGGCTCGACTCGACCGCGTCGAGTCTCTTGGGCATGGATGACACGGAGCTGCTCGTCCTCTTTCCTGGCGGGGAGGGGGTGTCTGGACATGCAGGAGCCCTGTCCTTCTGCTCGTTCCCAGCGGATGTCCAGCCATCGTGGTTCGCTGAAAGGCTGGAGACCTTCAAGTCTGACGTGGTGCACGTATGGGGGACCGAGGCCCCGCACTCTCTCAAGGCCGTCGAAGCTGCCCGCGAGCTGAGGATCGATGCCTCGACGGTTGTCTCGATTCAGGGCCTTGTGTCGATATATGGCCGATATCACTATGCCGAGGGCGTCCCCGAACACGTGATGCGCAACCCGAGCTTTGGGGATTTCATCCGCCGCACGTCGCTGGAAAAAGCGCGCCTGACCTTCATCCGCCACGGCGAAGCCGAAAGGGAATGTCTCAGGCTTGCCAAGCACGTTATCGGACGCACCGAGTGGGACAAGGCTTGTGCTTACCAAGTGAACCCGAATGTCAAATATCATCACTGCAACGAATCGCTGCGCGACGAGTTCTACGCCGGCGACTGGAATTTGGATACCGTTGAGAGACATAGCCTTTTTGTCAGCCAGTGCTCATATCCCGTAAAAGGCTTCCACTACGCGCTGCAGGCACTTTCCATGCTCAAGGCTAACTATCCAGACGTTGTCCTTTACACCACGGGGGAGACAGTCTTTCGTGACAGTCTCAAGCGCAACCTGGGGCGCAACTCCTATCAACTGTACATCGCGCGCCTTATAGACGAGCTTGGGCTTCGAGATAACGTTAGGTTCCTTGGGCCGCTCGACGCACATGCGATGCGTGATCGCTACCTACGCACGCATGTTTTTATCTCGCCTTCGACTATTGAGAATTCGCCTAACTCTGTCGGGGAGGCGATGTTGCTCGGCTGTCCAGTTGTCTCGTCGAACGTTGGTGGGGTTTCCGATCTGCTCGATCATGGCAAGGAAGGCTTCCTCTATCAATCGAGTGCCCCTTATATGCTCGCCTGGTACGTCAAACGACTGTTTGACGATGATTCTTTGGCTATGGAATTCTCCCATGCTTCGCATAAGCGCTCATCCAAGACTCATGATAGGGACGCCAACCTCTCTACATTGCTTCGCATCTATGAATCGATTTCTTCATGTGGAGGGTCTTTCTCATGAATGAATACGTCAAAAGTGACGCTGTGAGGTACGGTGCCGTTCCGACCTTTCGAGGAGTCGCTTCCGAATATCTTAGAAACAAGACGTTTCGTTGGCAGGTTGCATTCAGGCTTGTGAACTCAACCGGTATCGAAAAGCTGATCGGTGCGCTTCTCTGGAAGACCAATCGCAACCGTCAAAACATTCAGATTCATCGTAGGGCCACGGTGGGTTACGGCTTATATATTGGGCACAACGGTCCCGTTGTCGTAAACCCCACTGCTATCCTGGGCAACAATGTTAACTTGTCTCAGTTCACGACTATCGGAGCTATTGATGGTGCTGCTGCGGTTATCGGGGATAACGTCTATATCGGTCCCGCCTGCTGTCTGATCGAGAATGTTCATATCGGAGACAACGTCACCATAGGGGCTGGGAGCGTTGTCACGAAAGATATTCCTGCTAATGCCACGGCGGTCGGTAACTACGCTAAGGTCGTTAACTTTAATAACCCTGGAAGGTATGTGAGAAATAGATGGGAAGTGCAATAGCAGCATCAGGAAAACGAAGATCTGCCGTGAATCGTAACTCAAACATTGAGTTTCTACGCTTATTGGGCATGGCGTGTATTGTCCTTAACCACTTTCCCTGGGATTACGACTCTCTTTCCTCCGCTTGCTTTCCGGGGGGGGGATAGCGCTGTTCTTGGTGAATTTACTATCCAACTTCGGTGGGCTTGGTGACTGTCTGTTCTTTGGCATCAGCGCATGGTTCTTATCTGAGGAGATCCAGGGACTTGGGAAGAACGTCAAACGCGTCTGCACGCTCGAGGCGCAGCTTTTGTTCTATGGGACAATCCTATTTGCGACAACGTTGGCGACTCAATGCGCAGAAGGAGGTTCTTTCTCGCTGGGCGGTTTGTGCCACGCTTTGTTTGGTGCTTTCTTTCCCTTGATGTCTTCGCATTGGTGGTACACAACGAGCTATGCGATTTTCCTGCTGCTCTGCCCCTTTTTAAACGAGGGGCTTCGTTCGTTGGACAAACGGGCACATTCGCTTCTTTGCTTTGTCCTGTTGCTTCTCTATTCTCTGTTCCCATTTTCTTTTCTAAATGGGTTAATTCGATTCGATATGTCCTATTCAGTTTGGCTATTTGTTTACCAATACGTATTAATAACCTGTCTTCGATGGCATTATTCAGAGTTTCTACTGAATGGGCGCCTGGGAAAACGATTGTTGGCATTGGGACTTGCGTTGGGAATCGGGACACAGGTTCTGTTTGGGTTTCCGTTGCTGATTATGGGCAAATCTATGCTTAGTCATCAGCTTTGGCTTAATACACCGGCGTGCCTTCCCCCGATGTTTCTCGCGCTTGGTGCGCTGACAATCGCATCAACGAAAAATCCCCGGACTAATCTGATTATCAATAAGGCGGCTACCGGCACGCTGGCCGTTTACCTTATTCTTACTGACACGGTAGCATCTCGTCTGATCGGCGGCGCCGTGGGCTCTTTGGGCCTGAATGGCATGGCGTATATGATGTTCTCGCTGGCTGTGGCGATGGGAGTATTCGTTTTTTGTATTCTCTTTGATCTTCTACGCCAAAGGCTTATGAGGCCCTTTTGTTCGATGATAAACAGAGCTGCGGAGTGGGTTATCGTGCTTCTGCACGAGATAGCAATGGCTACTTATGGGAAATGCTTGCGGTTGGGAAGGGACTAGCAAATAGTCAATTTCAGTATTTGGGAGAAACATGAATAAACAACGTCAGTCAAATTTCGAGCTGCTGCGTATTGTTTCGATGATTTTAATAGTTTTGCATCATTTGGGTTACTATGCGCCGGCTACCGCTGACGATCCCATTAAGACGGGTGTTTTATTGCTTCTTGCATGGGGGGGAAGCTCGGTGTAAATCTGTTCATTCTGATATCTGGTTATATGACAGCTTGCTCGACCTTCAAATCCAGATCGCTGTTGCGCGTGGTATTTGAAACAGTGTTTTATTCAGTAAGCATTCTTTTGCTTTATCTGATCTTTAATCCAGCTGTTGTTGACAGCGGCTCTAACGTTGTCAAGTCTTTCATTCCTTGTATTAGCTCAATGTATTGGTTTGTAACTTCATATATCGGCATGGTTATTGTTAGTCCGGTCTTGAGGCTACTATTGAATAAGCTCAGTCAAAAGCAGCTTTATAGATTTTTAATTTTCATGTTTGTCCCTTTGTCGGTTATTCCGACGTTTACCCATATGGATTTTATTGTTAATGGGTCTGTATGGTTCGTTTATCTATATCTAATTGCTGTATATATTCGTCTTTGGGGATTTCGTGGTCTAGGCGCCTGGATTATAGACTGATTGGCATTTGCTTTGCCGTCATCTATATATCCAGCTTTGTAATATCTTGCGCTTGTGGAGTTCGCAAGATGCCCCTTACTGCAATGAACTCGATTTTCATGCTGTGCATATCCGTTTGCGTGTTTAGAGCTGCATCGGAACTAAAAATTGGTTCAATCCTTTCTATCAATATGCTGGCATCTGGTTCTTTCGCTGTTTATTTAATACATGAAAACTGGCTGGTGAGAAAGACGTTGTGGCCGTCTCTTGCCTCGATCTATAGTTCTCCCTCTATCGTGTTGCTATTCGAGGGCATTCTTTTCACCTGTGCGTTATATGTTGCTTGTGTTCTATTGGATCTAATGAGACAGAGGTTTTTTGAACAGCCTTTGTTTAAATTTATCGACTCTTGTTTCGTCGGACGTATGCTTGATTCATTTGATGAATGGGTTAATTCAATCGAAGGTGAATAGTCCGGTAAGGCAGAAATTACTTATCGGATTGAAGGAAGTGCGAATTATCTTTCGGGGCATCGCTGCCGGTCGGTGCCCCGGTGCCGTGAAGATTATTTCGCAAATTGTTTTATTCGGCCAGCAGTGGGTGGGCCCCGTCCTTCTGCAGAACTCCGCGAGGTTGCATGCCTGCGGGTCGAACCCGTCGCCCTTCTCCGCGGTCATCTCCTGGAGCGCCGCGTCTATAATCTCCTGTAGGTCATCGTGTCTCTCGTTCACCTCTATGGTTCTCCTAACGCCGGCGTGTTGGCGCCATCAGCGTAGTGGCGGCGGGGAGGCGCGGTGGCCATTATTCGGTAATCGGGATTGGTCAAAATCGTTTGACTATCAGTGGCTAAAATCGCCCGGCGCTAACAGTGCCTATTCCAATCCGCATGTTGTTAGGGATGCGCAGGTCCTTGTTCTGCAATTGAGTGCTTGCTAAAACTGGCCTTTTTGCTGTTTAGCATTGACTGAAAAGGGAATAAAGTTTCCTGCCCATCGCGAATTGGCGATGGGGTGCGCTACTGCCGTCAATATAGCAAACGACGAAATTCCGACGTTCGCAACATTGACGCCAGCGTTGCCTGCGGCTAGCCGGATAAGGGCTTCGATGGTCTTAAGTGCCAATTCCTCGCTTTCGTCTAGTATGCCATAGGCAAGCATTGTTTTAGGTGGCCGCGAAAGCGTTGGTTGCACTTGCTGCGCCTTTGATTAGCCTGTCCGGGGAGGGTTAGCCGCCGCTTGTTGATCCGGACAGGTTGATTTATTTGGGGGTATTTTGGCCGAGTTCGATATTGCTCGTATTCCTCGATATAGTTCCAAAAGCTCATATGCCCATTTTGATTATAGGGTTTCTTTTGCCGAAGCTCAGACCAAGATCCTAGATCCAGGGTACGTTTCCGACCACGCGTTCTACCCTTTAATTTCCAACGAGATCATTACTGTTCGGTATCGTGGAGGTAAGCGAAGCTACAAGGTTCGCAATATCGCTTATGCCTCGCATTTTGATCATCGCGTCTTCCAGTACTACTCTTATCTTTGGTCGGACTTATATAACAAGAAGGCTATTGCCGAAGAGTTTAATGAGGTTGCCGTAGCATACCGCTCTTCGCTTTCATCAGACAGCGCCGTAACTGCTGCCAGCAATATTTCCTCAGCTAAAAAGGCCTTCGATTATATACGCGAGCAAGATTCGGCTTTTGTGGTTACGGGTGATTTCGAGAGCTTCTTCGACAATTTAAATCATGCTCATTTAATGACGTCGTTGCGTTCGTTGTTTCCCAGTGGACGCTTGCCGGACGATCATTATCAAGTCATTAAAAATATCCTCCACTATTCGTGCTGGCCTATTGATGATTTGGCTGCTCGACATGAATTGCCATGGCCAGCAATCGATCCTACTCGGGAGAAAATGATCAGCGAAGCAGCTATCGAGCTTCGGTTCAAGTCTATTCGCGAACTTAATAAGCTGGATGTTATCTTGCCAAGGTCTGAGTTTCTTGCAAACAAAAGTAAGGTCATCACCAGGCCGTGGAAGCGAAAGGGCGTTGCTCTGGGCATTCCTCAGGGTCTTGCTGCAAGTGGAGTGCTCGCTAACATCTATATGGCCGATATCGACATGAAAGTCAGGTTTGCCGTTGAACGGGTTGGCGGCTTGTATCTTCGTTATTGCGATGACTTTATTATTGCCGTTCCAAAGTCTGGCTTTGATGCACTTGTAGACGCCATCAATCTAATGGCCGATGTCGATTCCGTTAAACTGCAGCCTGATAAAACCATGGTGTTCCGGGTTGATGGCAACGGAGTTGCTCAGCTTGATTTTGAAAGCGTTCGTGCTGGTAAGGTCTATTCGTACTCTGATGCACATCCGGCGCAGAACGTCAGTTTCCTGGGGTTTGACTTTGACGGGCGCGTTGTAAGACTGCGACAGTCTACGGTTGGAAGGTACCACAAGCGTCTCCGTAAGGCGGCCACTGCGATTGCGCGTTCTAATCAGGGGGAGGGGAGACATGCGTCCAAGAAGCGCGTCTCCGCTCTGTATCAACATTACTCGCCGCTTGGTATTAAGGGGAGAAGTTTGTGCCCATCGGGTGATGCCGGCCTTTCTGCATTTTCGCTCTATGGAAACTTTCTTTCCTACGTGGCAAGAGCCCAAAAGGCGTTTCCAAATGATCCGATTGCCCCTGATGAGGCCAAGATTTACAGGAATATTAAACGCTTGAGTGCTCGGGCATTTTGCTGCTATAGCGCCGATCGATTTCGACTACAAATAGACAATTAATTAAACCAATTAGTAGTTGCCCTTAATCGTTGCCCCTGCGGGGCTTCGCCTTACAACTTTTCAATGTCAATTGCTTGATATTCTGTTCACTAATAAAGAATGACCGGTGGGGGGCGTTATGCACGATAAACCATGGCTTACTCCTGAACAACAGATTGAGCATTTGGAGCGTAAGGGCGTAGCGTTCAACTTGATGAGCAAACAAGAAGCTCTGAGTTATTTAAAACATAACAATAATTATTTCAGGCTCCGGTCGTATAACGTTTAGTATGACGTAAGAAATGCTGTGACAGGACTTAAGCTCCAAGATGTGAATGTTAAGGCTGAGCTATCAAACGATCGGCTACAGCATATTGCGACTACGTTGTACCTTCACAGCACTATGGCTTCAACCGGGGTAAGGAGTAATAAAGGAAAACAGCTGCGCAGGCTAGCTGAAAGAATGTATCGCAACGAGAGCTACTATCTTCGTAATGACCAAATAAGAACTGGTTTCGCATTTATTAGCGGCCTGATTAATGGCTGGTTTGTGAATTAGAAAATAGTCTCTTTTGGGAACAAGACTATAGCTATAATACTCACTCACAATACAAAGAAGGTTGATACCTTCTTATCGGGGACGCATCCACTGGGTGTGTCCCCGTTTTCTTTTGATTGAGTAAGACGAACTGTCTGTTTGAGGCGGGGAACTCCTCATGAGTCCAGCGTTTATCGTTGTGCCCCGATTATTCAATATCAATGTTGGTATGCGTTTTTGGGCGTGATCGCTATTACGTGCGGGCGCTAGGGCCGGCGTGGTCCTCTGCAAAATTCGATGACTATATTTCAGTCAGTTCTCTTATTAGGTTACAGACGGTTGTTTCTATTGAGCTTCCAGAGGAAATTCATGGGGTTCTCTTTTGCCTTGGCTTCTCGCAAGAAATCTGCGGATTGAGATGCAACGGCCCCTATGCCGGCAGCCCCGAGGATGGTCATGACATCACAAGGTGATGCGACTCCGTATTGCCCCAATGTAAAGCTTGCAATTCCGATAGCGGCTTCAATGCCTGCGGAGGTGACTAATCGGGATCGTTCGTTTTTCATCACCAAAGATATCTTGTGAAGCTCGGGCTCTATTAGGTCGTTCTTTAGGTCAGTTAATGTTGAACTGTCGATGGGCCTTTCGCTCAGGCCTTTGGACAAGGTATCCCTAAACACAAGAAACGACTCTTCGTTTCTAATGCGGCAATCAAGGATGCTACGTAACGTCGCATTTTCAGCAATGGGGAGGGGACAAGATAACCGGCGAATGGGTAGGGTCTGATCCTTTCGAGGATAAAGGGTGGAAGTTGCGGACTCGAGGAACTCAATCTGAGCAGGACGAGTGGTTAAATACGAGCTATTCGAAAAATAGGGATTGACGAGGGCTTGAAAGCAGTCGTCCAACAATGGCAGTAAGATAGTCAAGATGCCGCCGTTCTCCAGCATGTCCCTATCCAATCGCGTTTCACCTTGGCTTGCATAGAGCGATTCGTATTCAGACGGGATTACCCGGAAATCGACATCCATCTCCTCATGGGACCCATATGCATCCATTCCCTCAATCGCTACATACAGATTCCCATCCGGTGCTTGTTTTAAAGTGCACGTGGTAGAGGAACATAATTGTCGTACGAGATCATCCCAATAAGTCGATATCAATCCTTTTGCTTTTGACTCTCTTTCGATTTGTCGCACTAGGCAATTTTCGCAAAGAGGAATGTAATTGCTCGAAAATCCGAGTATTCCAGCTTTGACTATGTCTTCGACTCGCATGGTCAAATAGATCCCGAATGCAAGTTCATCGACTGAGACATAATCATCGTGCGCCATTTCGAATGCCGAATCTATAGGACAATGAATCAGGGTTTTATCTGCATACAATGCTGAGAACTTTGCCAAATGGTAAATGTTTTGCTCTCGACAGGCATAGTCAGTGCAGGGGAATTTGCCTCCTTCAAGGGTGGAGTCAACAGAAAAATTGAATAGGGATTGATTTTCGATTTTATCGATTGGGATAAGGGGTGCAAGGCCCCCAATAAAGGCGTCGAACCTATTTTGCCCCAGTTCTTCTAGGTACGCATTTATTTCGGCAAGAGAGCTGTTCTTGAATGCGGCTAGATAAGAATAAAGGTCATCGTATGCATGAGTCGTCATTTCGCTCACCTACACTAAATCAAAGATGAAAAGAAATTTGTCGAGCTTTTGGTTGTAGGAAATGTCCGTCTTTCCATCCTTGATTCTATCAGCAACGGGGAGGCAAGGAGGCAGGAGCTCGGCAGCCTATACTCGACCGTTCAGAAGCGCGTGTACGAGATCCTGTCGTGACGCGCGAGCAGATACGAGAAGGGCTGACGTGGGGTGTGGCCACGCTGCTGGCCGCGCTCCTATGCCTTTCGATTTCGCCACTCGTGCTACTGTTTGCGTTTGTATGGCGTTTGGGCAAAAAATTAGGGCCGAACCGCCAAACGGCTCCGCCCTTATAAAACCCGGAGGTTTTGACATCTGATGCCATTTTGGGCGAGCGGACGCCCAGGTGTCAACGATTTTCTAGACAAAGTCGAAATGCGACACGAGCGCGTTGTTGCGCGCGTAGAGGTGTCGCGCAAACTCCGGGAGCTGCATAGTCTGCAAGTTGCGTACGGGTATGCGGCTCAAGCTTGCGAGCGACTCTTGATTTGATATGTCTTAGAGCATATGATCATAAGAAAACTCTGATATTCAATTCAAAAACAACGATAGGATGTTGAGGACAATGCTTTGCCAGTTCACCTTTAGGAACTACAGGTCCTACCGCGACGAGGCGGAGCTGTCCATGCAGGCGACGCCGATGAGGGAGTTCGAGCGTTCCCTCATCGAGTGTACCGACGGGCAGAGCTTCCTGCCGGTGGCCGCGGTGTACGGCCCCAACGCCGGCGGCAAGTCCAACCTTCTCGAGGCCCTCGACTACGTGCGATCGGCGGTGGCCAGGCCGGTCTGGCTGTTGTCCGCCCGCGCCGACGCGCCCGAGGGGGAGCGCCCCACGATGGCTCGCTGTTCGGCGTTCGCGTTCGACGACGTGTCGGTCGCCGAGCCCACCGAGTTCGAGCTCTACTACCGCGCAGGCGAGCACGAGTACCGCTACATCCTGTCCGTGCACGCCGACGAGATCGTGTCCGAGGGGCTGTGGCGGCGCAAGCTGGGCGCATCGCGCACGGCGATGCTGTTTGAGCGCGAGGGCGCAGAGGTTGACCTCGGCCCTACGCTGCGCAAGCTCGCGACGGCCGCGACGTTCAACCCGAACCTGCCGTACCTGTCGTTCCTCTGCATCAACTTCGACGCGCCGGTGGTCAAGGAAGCAGCCGGCTGGTTTCTCGGTGGGGTGTTCCTGAACTACAACAGCTCTTATCTGGAGCGGGCGCTCGAGCAGATGCTCGACGAGGCAGACTCGCCCGAGGTCACGCGCTTCCTGCGCGCCGTGGACGTGCGCATCGGCGGCTTTAGGGTGGAGAAGGCCCCCGAGGGGCGCGGCCAGCGCGTCTTCGTGAGGCACGACGTGGATGGCAGGGGCTATGAGCTGCGGCTGCCCGAGGAGTCGGCCGGCACGCAGAAGCTCATGGGGCTGGCGGCGTTTTTGCTGGCAGCGCTCGAGCGCGGCAGCACCGTGATCGTCGACGAGCTGGATGCCAAGCTGCACCCGAAGCTTTTGCGCTACGTGATCCTGCTGTTTAAGGACCCCGAGGTCAACAAGCACGGCGCGCAGCTCATCTTCTCGTCGCAGGACGTGTCCACCATGCGAAACGACGTGTTTCGCCGCGACGAGATATGGTTCGCAGCGCGCGGCGAGGGGGAGGCCAGTCAGCTGTGGTCGCTCGCCGACATCCACGAGGCCAACGGTAACCTGGTCAGCAAGAACGCAGCCTTCGACAAGCAGTACCTGTCGGGCCGTTACGGCGCCGACCCGTACCTCACCCGCATCGAGGAGTGGGACTAGCATGGTGGCGAAGAAGGCGAGGGACTGGCGCAGCGGCAGGCGCGAGGGCCGCTCTCGCATGGTCCAGATGACGCGCCACCTCGTGGTGAGCGAAGGCAAGGAGACCGAGCCCCGCTACTTCGAGGGCGTGCGCGCGGCGCTGGATGCGGCGAACGGCCGCAAGGTCTCCATCGTCGTCAAGGGAACCGGCAAGCACACGCTCGACCTGCTCGGCTTCGCCGTCGAGCACTGCCGCTACGCGCCAGAGACGTTCGACCACGTGTGGCTCGTGTTCGACAAGGACGACTTCCCAGCGGCAGACTTCGACGCGATGGAGCGCAAGTTCGCCGAGCTCTCCGACGGGTCGAGGACGTTCCATGCGCTGTGGTCGAACCCCTGCTTCGAACTGTGGCCGCTCCTGCACCTGCGCTACACGTCGGCTCCGATGTCGGCGGCGGAGTGCCAGAGGGCGCTGTCGCAGGCGATGTCGAAGGGGTTCGGCGTCGACTACCGAAAGAACATCGACGGGCTCTTCGACCTCGTCGAAGAGAATCGCGAGGAGGCGTTAGCGAGGGCCGCGCGCCTGGACGGCCACCACGACAGCCTCGGCAACATGAGGCCCTCGGACCGGAACCCGGCGACCAGGGCCGGGGACATATTCGAGGAGCTGGGGCCCTACCTGGGGTGAAATAAGTTTCGAGAGCGAAAGGAGCACTCGCATGAACAGTCGCCATCGTGACCTGCGAAGCGCTCCTTGAACTTATCGATTCCCCTCATGATCGCCTCCAAGCACTCGGGTCATAACGTTCTCGATTTCGCCCGCGACGCGCGGGCCGTCTCTCTCGTCGACGGCTGCGGGATTCCTCAGGAGAACGCGGCGGTCGCGGCGCTTCTCTTCATGAAGCGATTGACCGTGGCGGTGGGCGTACTAAACTAACGCTACATAACAAAGCCTTTGGGCTTATCGGGGCGGGATTGCGCAAGCGGTTCTGCCCCGTTTTCTTTTGACATCTGGCTGCCGAAGGATGTAATTTCGGAAGTGCGGGGAAAAATCGCAAACCTTCGAGCACAACGCGATTTTTAGGAACAAAACCGCAGGTCGCGGAAGCGTAAAACGGGGGTCTGGTCAGCATTTCTTCGATTTTCCCCGCACTTCCGAATTTGACCGCTTGCCACACCCCGATTACGTCTCAAAGTGCCGCAAAAAGCCGTGTTCCTGCTTGATTTTGCTCAGGAATTATGCCTGAGGGGTAGCGGTTCGCTATTCTGGGCCGTGCGCCGGCGCGTGCAGGGCTCTTTGGCTCGGGCGAGAGTCTAAAGGATGAAGTTGGCATTCAAGGTTCTAAAGGCCGATTTGGGAGATTCGTGGTTATTGGATTGACGGCCCCCGAGTTCTCCCTTAAAGTAACTGTTGTGATGAGGCCTTGCGACGGTACGTCCGGCTTGGTCCGTGGGAACCGCCGAAAGGCGGTTTTCGCGTTTAAGGGGCCCATATGGATAAGCCATTTAAATCTATTGCCGAGCAGATTGCTATTCTTGAAAGCCGTGGGCTTGAATGCGATAACGATACTCGTTTAGTTCTGGAGCGTGAGGGATACTACCCGGTTGTTAACGGCTACAAGGATTTGTTTCTCGACGAACGGGGAGACCCCGGCCAAGAGCTTTTCGTTACAGGGGCCAAGTTTTCTGATATCTATCGTTTATTCGAATTCGATCGAACGTTGCGCCTGCTGATGTTTGAGTATTTTAACAAGGCGGAGGCAGTTCTTAAGACCGTCTGCTCTTATCGGTTTGCTATGGCTCATAAAGATACCCCAGAAGCATACCTTGACAGAGAATCCTATCGTGCTGATGCCGGCTATCGAAAAAAGATCGACACGCTTATCGGTGATTTCGAGAAGGTACTATGTAGGTCTAAAAAATGGAAAAGTGATTATAAAAGGGACTACATTCGTCATTACGAAAATAATCACGACAATACGCCTGTATGGATTCTTATGAATTATTTGATGCTTGGTCAGGCATTCAAGTTTTACGAGTTCCAGCCAGAAAGTATGAGAAATTCCATTGCCAAGTCGTTTTCTGATCTCTATTCCGAGACGCATGAAGTCGATAAGCACATCAGCCCTCGTAGGCTAAGACTTGCATACGATCACATTAAAGATTTTCGAAATATCTGCGCGCATGACGAGCGTCTGTTCTGCGCTAGGGTATCTCCATCTTGCGATGTCAATTTGGTGGGTGTCTTAGGCGATCTTGAGCTAGTGCTAACTGAGGACGATTACAAGATGCTACGTCGTGAAATACTGCTTGAAACTTTTAAGTTAAGTGACTCACTCAGCGGAGATGCCAGTGCAAGGGTTCTTTTTGCTATGGGTGTCAATGATTTACCGAGCGTGTTTCCTAAGGAAATATTAGGGTTGTAATCGATGTGTGCGATTTGATGCTTGCGTTGGTGGAAACCTTACACCATCTCCTTGTGATGGTGTAAGGTGTTGTGCTGCAATACAAAAGCTTTTCGGGAGCTTTAAGGGTGACGCTTTCAATGGAGAGTGTTGCCCTTTTTATGAGTTTAATGATGCATATTTAGACGTTTTGATAATGAGGTTGCGCGAGATGCCCTGATATACCTCGTCAGTCAGGCGTGAAGTTGGGGCGTCATATGTTTGCTGCCAATAATTGAATTGACCCCTTGGTACCCGGGCGATAGAGTAGATAAGCGGTATTGACGCAGTCAACCTACGGGCCTGCGTCCTGCGGAGGGGCGGCTGTTCCTTTGGATGGCCGTCTCTCTTCATTATGCTCATGATAAGTAACTCTATTAGGCCAAGGTCGGCAGACGTAAATACGTTAATGACATCCCAATGGTTTGGATATCATTAGCGTTATCTGACAGAGAATGAGTTTTAACGGTGTATTAGGGACTAGTGTGAGTGCAGAAGATATCAGGCTTACCGATGAGGATGATGGGAAGAAATGCCACAATCATCACCTTATAGTGATTGGCAACGGCTTCGATCTTTCCTGCGGTTTGGCGTCTTCGTTTAAAGATTTCTTTGAGCCTCGGATGAGAGTCGTCGACTCACTTGTTTCGGAAGAGGGCTCTTGTGATTATGAAGCCATCAAAGCGAGAGGCCTGACTGCTTGGGATCTAATTCTTAGAAGCCGAAAGGACATGGAGGCAAGAGCCTTCAATGTGAATTGGTGCGACGTCGAGACGGCTATTGCCAATGTGTTTGGCATCAACCTGCCCGAGGACGGCATCGACGATGAAGGCGTTATGATATCCGACTATGCCGTCTCGTTCGGTTCTTTGCAGGACTACCTATATCTGGCAGATGAAGTGAACACTCTCAATGCAAGTGACTATATCGAGAATCGGGTCGATGAAATCGAACGGCTTAGAGACGGCATCGATGATGGCGATCAAGGGGTTCTATCGGAGCTGGGCATTGAAGATTCAGGGGACTCGGATGCCTCAGAGGTATATTCCGCTTTATTCAGAGAGGGCTCTCATCTTTTGGGACATAGGCCCAATCCTTGGACCGAACGTGTGGAGCGCTATCTCGCTTGTGAGTACCCTCAGGTCCTTAAGGATTCTGAGGGGCAGTTGTCTTCCATCCTCATGACGGAACTTGAGCGTATGGAACATTGCTTTAATTGTTATCTCAAAGATGAGGTTGCCTGCAAAGATGGCTATTCGGATTGTTCGGATAACTTAATGCAAAAGCTGATTAAGCATACCTTGGTGGTCGATGGTATGCCCGATGATGCAGTGACTGTTCTCAACTTTAACTACACGTCTCCATATCGGTGGCTTAAACAGCAGTTTGGGGATGCCGCTCTTGTCAATATCCACGGCACGCTTGACGATGAAAGTATTTTCGGAATCGACGGTTCCGGCAATTTGGATGATCGGGATATCCTCCCGTTTACCAAGACATATCGTGTGTTGAAGTCTGCTCGAGGGGTTCCAAGCGGCTCGATTGCTTATCCTTCGCAAAGGGGAGGGGATGGTCTTGAGACATCTTCGATAGTCTTTTTTGGCCATTCGCTTTCGCGGGCCGATTATTCTTACTTTGAGTCCATTTTTAGCACGGTGGATTTGTATAGCGGGCATACCATCCTGGTCTTCCTATACTCAAACTACGCCAAGGGTGTTCGCGAGTCAGAGGTGGCCAAAGTGCTTGCCCTCCTTGATTACTATGGCAGTTCGCTCGGTATTGCTGGACATAGCAACAATCTCGCGCACAAGCTCATGCTGGAGGGCAGGCTCGTCGTTCGGGAGATTTAGGTCGATTTGCCTATGTCGGAAATGGGTCGGCTCTGAAAGTAGCCGCTGCGGTATGATGTCCTAGATGAAAAATGAATGCCTGTTATAGGCCATCGTTTTGCAAGGGGGTTCCTTCCAAACGGAGGGCATCCCCTAGTTTAATTTAGATGGAAATTGGGATGAACGACTGCGTTATCAATCGTCGCCTTGTTGGGCCGCTTGAAGTTACGGTAAGATGTTTTCAGTGATACAGTCGCCGTGGACTCTAAGTGAGGCGGAGACAAAGAAGGGTCGTTGTTCGGTTTCCGGCAACGGCCCTTTGACGTTTCCGCGACAACTGGATGTTGTCGCGGATGCCTTCATTGCTGCGTGGGCTTTCGATCTGGGTCAGTAATTCCAGAAGTATGCGGTAAATTTCGGAATTCCTGAGCACGCTGCCCTTTCGCGCAGAGAAACCGCAGGTAGACATGTTGCGGCATCCCGGTGTGCTCGGCAAGTTTTGAATTTGCCTCATACTTCCGATTATTGGTGGCTTCAGAGCGGATTTTTAATGGCTCATACAGGTTTTGGTTGCATAACTTTTCCGCAATGGCGTATTTAATGCGAGCCTCCAGTCTCTTGCCGTAATATAATTACGGCAAGAGACTGGAGGCTCAAATGCTTAAGCGATTTACTGTTGATGGATACAGGAATTTTCCGGTTCCGGTTACGTTTGATTTCTCTGCTTCGCGTGATTATCAATTTGCGGAAAACAATGTACGCCTCGGAATCGTGACGAATGCGCTTCTTATCGGAAGAAATGCATCTGGCAAATCGAACTTCGGAGCATCATTGTTCGATATAACTCTTGGGTTTTCGAAGCAATTGGATTTTTCTGATCAGGAAGACCGTTTGTATTTAAATGCGGACTGCGGTCGAGGTGCCGCTCGCTTTACCTATGATTTTGAATTCGACGGTCGTGAGATTCGCTACCGCTATGAGAAGATTGCTCCACGGGCATGGCTTCATGAGAGTCTCGCAATCGATGGTGAGTGCATCTTTGATTTTAATAATTACAAGGGAGTATTCGAAGAAAAACACCTTGATCGAATCGGGGCCGATGGGGTCAACTTTGAGTTCTCCGACTCCTCCTTGAGTCTTCTGGCATACATTACGAGTAGCCTTCCGACTGACGTTTTAGGCGTTTTGGCCGAATTGCGACATTTTGTCTCGCGTATGAGGCTGATTCGAATGGACGACGTTCGCGTAAAAGGCATCGAGACAAGAAGAGTTATAGACCGAATCATTCGTGAAGACAAAGTCGCTCATTTCCAGTCGTTTATTCGCGACTTTGGAATTGATGAGAACCTTGTTGTTGTTAAAGAGCCCGACGGAACGCCCGTTCTCTACTTTGATCATCCCATGCGATACATTCCGTTTGTAGAGGCGTGCTCAAGTGGCACTAGGACCCTGGTCAAGCTTTTTTCGGAGCTAGAGCTGAAGGAATCGGCAAGCTTTCTGTTTATTGACGAGTTTGACGCTTTTTGCCACTTTGAGATGGCTGAGAGTCTTCTAAAGTTTTTCGCATCTAAGACGTCCTGTCAGATTTTGTGCTCGACGCACAATACTTCGCTTGTAAAAAACGGTGTCATGAGGCCTGATTGCGTCTATCAAATCTCTGCAAAAGATGGCATTCGAACGTTGGCTGACTCTACGGAACGTGAGCTGAGGCTTGGAAATAACATAGAGAAGCTTCTTCGCGCTGGAGAGTTTGACTAGTCATGTACAGCTCGTCCGAAAAGAACATTCTGCTCATTGTCGAAGGTGCCAAACGCGAGCCTAAACTTATGCGGCGATTATTTGAATCATTTGGGCTCGCGGACGATTATCAAATTGTTCCTGTCGAGATTAACGTTCATGATTTTCTTGATAAGCTCTTTCAAGAATACGACTGTGATTTTGACGGGCTTGAGCTTGTGGATTTAGTCGCTGACTTGCTTCCGGATAAGCGCAAGGCGGCGCGACTGCTTGAAACTAACTTTACTGATACCTTGCTCATATTTGATCTGGACCCTCAAGATAATCGACACGATTTTAAGCGTCTGCAGAATATGCAGGATTATTACTGCGATAGCACTGATATGGGTCAGCTATTTCTTAACTATCCGTCGATCGAAGCATACCGCGATTTCGATCCGCTCAAATACCTATCATTGGAAGATGCCGTTGTTCCTCCTGAGGTCATTTCTGGTCATCCGTCTTACAAGGAATGGGTCGCTCGAAGAGGAGATTCGCTTGCGGATATTGGGCGGCTAGATGGTTATACCTTCGCAGGCGTAATAGCCGTTCATGCTGTGAGGGCTCTAGGGATAACTAACGAAAAAAAGACTGACTTTGATTTGGAGCGCGCCGATGATTTGGCTGAGATGGCCGCCGGGGTTAATCATTCTGTGCTCCTAAAAAAAGAGATTAATCGTCTTAATAATGATATGCTTTGTGCCTGCTGCACCTGCCTTTTCTTTATTGCAAATTGGCCCAAGAGGCTGAATGACATTTGGGGCAAGGCAACTATGCGGGGCTTGGGTATCCGTTTGTTCTAAAAGTTTTCCTTCGACTCTTTCCCGAAGTATGCGGCAAATTCCGGAACCCACGAGCACACCGCCCTTTTTGCGCAGAGAAACCGCAGGTAGAGGCGTTGCGGCATCCCGGTGCGCTCGGCAAGTTTTGAATTTGCCGCATACTTCCGGTTTTTGCCTCGGTGGCAGGGCGTTTCCACTCATATCCTCGGCTAGATAATGGACAGAACTGAGTATTTGCTCGTCTGAGCACCGGTGATTATTGCGAATCGGCACCGTTGATATTGCGGAATGGCACCGGGGGCGG
>NZ_CAXVJM010000012.1:34705-78820 GCF_964259375.1 Collinsella aerofaciens ATCC 25986 | reverse complement strand
AGGGCGCTCGTCCGGGAGGGCGGGATGCCGTTCGAGATGAGGGTCAAGACGCCGGCGCCCGACGGGGAGACGGCGAGATAGCCGGCAGGTCGGCATGAAACGGCAGGGCCAGGCGAGCAACTCGTCCGGTCTCGGGCGCATCGCCCCTTGCCGGATTCAGATTCGACAAGGGGCGACCATTGTGCAATCGCAAGAAGATGACGGGGCGGAATGTCAATCCTGGTCTAACAGAGCCTTAAAAAATCATCGAGAAGATTGCCTGCTCGAAAAGTAGTCAAAAAAGCCCCGTCCCAAAAAGACTGGGTATTGGGCGTTGACAGTTGGCGAGCCGTAGGTAAAATATCAACTTGTCCTGGGGACGTAGCTCAGTTGGGAGAGCGCTGCCGTCGCATGGCAGAGGCCGAGGGTTCGACTCCCTTCGTCTCCACCCTTGGATTTGATAAGCCGCTGACATTGTGTCGGCGGCTTTTTTTAAAAAGAAAGGGCTGCACCATGGCCGAGCTTGAGTCCCAACCACTGTCTGCCGAGGAGCGCGCCGAGTTGGAAGAGCTCCGCGCCGAGAAGACCCGCCGCGAGGAGCAGGAAAAGGCTCGTCGCGAGCGTGAGGAGCTGGCCGCCTTGCGTGCCGAGCGCAAGAAGGCCGAGGCAGCCGCTGCGAAGGTCGCATCCGAGCCTGCACCCGCGCCCAAGCCCGCCGCCGCGAAGCCCGCGCCCAACGCACCCAAACCTCAGCCCAAAAAAGCCGCTCACCCCAAGCCCGTCGAGCCCAAGCCGAGCCGTGACGAGATGACCTTTGCCCAGCGCATGGTCACCTCCAAGGAGCCTACGGGCGAGAATGAGATCCCCGGCATGGCCCCGGCTCAAAAAATCATCATCGTGCTCGCCCTCATCGCGTTTGTCATCTTTATGGGCTACACGATCCTGACCAGCATGGGCCTGCTCTAGCCGATTCGCGCCGGGTGCCATGCCCGAACACTCTACCCTTCTCCAACCCTCAACCTCTGCACAACACATCCGAAAGGTCGCCCCATGGCTTTGACCGACATCTCGCATCCCACCGACATCGCAATGCTCACCGATCTGTACGAACTCACTATGGCCCAGGGCCTGTGGGAGAGCGGCAAGGCCAATGAGCAGGGTTGCTTTACGGCGTTTTACCGCGACCATCCCTTTGGCAGTGCGTATGCCGTCATGTGCGGCACCGCCGAGCTGCCCGAGCTTGTCGAGAACCTGCGCTTTACGCCCGAGGACATCGACTATCTAGCTTCGCTCCAGGCTCCGGCCGGCGGCGCGATGTTTAAGCCTGCATTCCTCGACTACCTGCGCAACTTCCGCGCACACGTGAATATTGACGCCGTGCCCGAGGGCGAGCTTGTTTTTCCGCGCGAGCCCATGGTGCGCGTCACCGGCCCGTCGCTGGAGTGTCAGCTGCTCGAGACCGCGCTGCTCAACATCGTCGGCTTCCAGACGCTTGTTGCCACCAAGACGGCGCGCGTGGTACTGGCCGCCGATGGTCGCCCCGTTGCCGAGTTCGGCTTGCGTCGCGCCCAGGGTCCCGATGGCGGCCTGGCTGTTGCGCGCGCGAGCTTCGTGGCGGGCTGCTCGTCTACGTCCAACGTGCTTGCCGGACGCCGCTACGGCATTCCCGTCTTTGGCACGCATGCGCACAGCTGGGTGATGAGCTTCGATTCCGAGCTCGAGGCCTTCCGCGCCTTTGCCAAGTCGAGCCCCAAGAACTGCACGCTGCTCATCGACACCTACGATGTGCGCGAGGGCTGCGAGCATGCCATTACGGTTGCCAAGGAGATGGAGGCGGCAGGGGAGCGTCTGTCGGCCATTCGCATCGACTCGGGCGACCTCGCCAAGCTCTCCAAGTATGTTCGCGGCCGTTTTGACGCCGAGGGCCTGCCCTATGTGGGGATTTCGGTCTCCAACGATCTGGACGAGTACACGATTCAGTCGCTGCTCGACCAGGGCGCGCCCATCGATAGCTTTGGCGTGGGCACCAAGCTCGCGACCTGCTACGATCAGCCGGCGTTGGGCGGCGTGTACAAGCTTTCGGCCCGCCGCGCGAGCGACGCGGAGCCGTGGACGCCGGTGGTGAAGCTTTCCGAGCAGCCCTACAAGCGCACGATCCCCGGCGTGCAGCGCGTGCGACGCTATTACGATGGCTTTGGCGGCCCGGTCTGCGACATGATCTATGACGAGGACCATCTGGCGGGGGAGGGCGCCGCGCGCGGCAATACCCTCGTGGCCGTGAACGATGCCGCTCTGGTAACCGATGTGTCGGAGCTTGAGTATCGTGAGCTGCTGGTGCCGATCGTGCGCGACGGCAGCGCGGTGGCTCCGCGTGAGAACATCGAGGACGCGCGCGAGCGCTGTGCTTGGGCAATCGATCATCTGGACGCGGCTTTCAAGCGCTTCCTGTACCCGCAGACCTACGTGGTGGGCATGGAGCAGGGCCTGGCTCGGGTACGCGACGAGCTCGTGCGCAAGAACATGGCCGCGGCTTCGGCCTTCCCCTGGGCAAAATGATCCGCATGCGACGGAGGAAAACGAATCATTTTCTCGCTCGCCCGTTCGCCCGAACGCTCGACATTCGATTGGTTTGACGTATGACGACTTCTTATAAAACGATGGTGGTAAAGATCGGTTCGTCCACGGTGGTGGGCGCCGATGGCAAGGTCAACCGCGCCTTTATCGGTGGCCTGGCCGATCAGGCCGCGGCCCTGCGCAAGCTCGGCTGGCGCTTGGTCGTGGTGAGCTCCGGCGCCATTGCCTGTGGCTATCCCGTGCTGGGTTTCGACCGCAAGCCGGTCGGCGATCTGCCGAGCCTGCAGGCATGCGCTTCGGCCGGCCAGTGCATCATCTCGTCGGCCTACGACGAGGAGTTCCATGCGCGCGACCTGCTCACCTCACTCGTGCTGCTCACGCGCCACGACACGGCGCGCCGTACGTCCTACCTGCACGCGCGCGACGCCCTGCTGCGCCTCGTGGAGCTGGGCGTGGTGCCGGTCGTCAACGAGAACGATACCGTTACCGTCGATGAGATCAAGTTTGGCGACAACGATACGCTCGCGGCCCTCGTGAGCTGTTTGGTTTCGGCGGACCTGTGCGTGACGCTTTCGGACATCGACGGCCTCTACACCGCCAATCCGCATGAGGATCCGACGGCCGAGTTTATCCCGGTCGTGCGCAAAATCGATGCCAAGATCATTGCCTCGGCGGGCGATTCTTCGACCTCGGTGGGTACGGGCGGCATGATCACCAAGATCCGCGCGAGCCGCATTCTGATGACGGCGGGCATCCAGAGCGTGATCTGCTCGGGCGAGGAGTCCGATGCGCTCGTGCGCCTGGCCCGTGGCGAGAGCGTGGGAACCCTGTTCGATCCGCCGGCGGAGCGCCTGGACATTGCGCCCCGCAAGCTGTGGATCGCGCTGGGTGACAAGGCACATGGCTCGGTAACGGTTGACGACGGTGCCGCGAAGGCGCTGGTCAGCCGTGGCTCATCGCTGCTCGCGGTGGGCATTCGCCAGGTCGATGGAGATTTTGCCGAGGGCGATGTGCTCGACGTGTGCGACCCGAGCGGCATGGTCGTCGCCCGCGGTATCGCCGAGGCCGATTCAGACGTGCTGGAGCTTGCGGCAGGACGCCGCCAGGACCAGATTGCCAGCAACCGCCTGCTGGCAGACCTGGCCGAGAAGCCCGCAATCCACAGGGACAACTTGATAGTGTTCGCATGACCAATTGACGCTGCAAACGCCCCTAAGCGGCAATCTGACGTTCAATCGTCGGGCATGACCAAAAGGTCAATGCCCTCCTCTTTCACGTCACCTTGCTCGCTTAGGGGCGTTTTCGCTTTCCGTCCTCTACCTGCGATGTTGCTGTTACCGGCACTTGGGTGGCACTTGGGGACGTTCCTTATGTGCCGGCAGACGGGGACGCTCCTTTGCTAGAAGATCCGGCGCAGGTCTCCGCGGTTGAGGGCTTCGTCGAAGAGATGTTTGAATACCACGCTGCCGTGTAGGCCGTCGTGCTCGAACTCGTTGGTCACCCAGGCATGCGAGTTGCCCACGCGGCTGAGCGTGTCGAGCTGCAGACCCGAGTCCACGTACATGTCATCGAAGTACACCGCGGCCTGGAGCGGCACCTCGTTGCAGGCCAGGCGCTGCGGGTCGTAGATCTTGTCCCAGCTGGTGTCCTCCATCAGCAGGTCCATCGCCGGCTTGAAGGGCTTAAGTTCGGGCATCTGCTCAAACATCCACGGGAACATGGCCTCGCCGGTAAACATGAGCGGGCGCGCGAGTGTGTCGAACTCGGCACGATGAGCTTTCTCCTCTGTCGCGGCCCAGCGAATGGGCATGGTATCGCCGTCGGCGTAGATGAACTCCTGAAGCGTCCAGTACAGCGGATTCGTGCGCGTGTTGGTGCGCTCGAAGGCGCGCATCAAAAAGCTATCGGATACTGAGGCACCGCAGCTCAACGTGCCGTCGCCGTCAACAAAAGCGTGATCGATAATCCAATGCATGCGCTCAAAGCTCGGCTTCATGCCAAAGTCGCTGCCCATAAGCTGCAGGCGCTCCACCGTCATTGGCGAGCCATCGGGCAGCACGGGCTTCTGCTCCTCAAGCGCGTCGGCCAGCGCCGCCACGCGCTCGACGTCGGCGGGGTAGCGGTCGTAATACTGTTGCGTCTTGGTGGCCATGCGCGGGAAGGTGTGCGCGTAGACCTCGCTGGCGCTCGCCGGGACGTGGGGGATGCCACCGCAGGTAAAGCTCGCCGCCACGCCCTCGGGGAAGAGCGACAGGTAGCTCAGCGTCAAAAAGCCGCCGTAGCTTTGGCCGAGCGTGACCCACGGCTTGCCGCTAAAGCCCACCAGGCGCAGGTACTCAAAATCGCGCACGATGGAGCTGGCGAGGTGGCGCTTGAGGAAGTCCGCCTGCGAGCGTGCGGCATCGGAGCCGGCCGCCGTCGCGCGCTCGCCCAGAGCCGCGATCGTGCGCCCGTCTACACAGTTGCTGCGTCCCGTGCCGCGCTGGTCGGGCAGCACGACGCGGAAATGCTTGACGGCCTCCTCGATCCAACCATCGCTCGTGGGCGAGAGCGGACGCGGGCTCTCGCCACCGGGGCCGCCCTGCAAAAACAGGAGCAGCGGCAGATCGTCGTTGATGCGGTCGGGCGCACAGACCACGCGGTAGAAGAGCTTGATGCTCTCGGGCGCACCTGCGATGGGCGCTGGCATGGCGCCGCGGCGCATGGTGCTGCCGACGGCCAAAAGCATGGGCTCCAGGCCGCGCCAGTCGAGGGGGACATCGATGCTGTGGTCCTCGACGTAGAGGCCGGGGACGTGGTACGAAGTGATGAGGGCCATGCAGTACTTCCGTTCGTTGCGGTGTTTCGGGTTGACCAATTCTACCGCCGCGCGCGAGGGCATGCACAAATCGGCTACCATGGTGGGCAAACTACTAAGAGAAAGGGCCGCCCATGTCGGTCGATATAGCCACGTATGTCCACGATCTCGCCGTTGAGGCCAAGGCCGCTTCGAGCGCGCTTGCCGCGGCGAGTGATGCCCAGCGCCAGGAGGCCGTGTGCGCCATGGCCGCGGCGCTGCGCGATGGTGTCGACTCCATCGTCGCCGCTAACGAGCTCGATATGTCTGCCGCACGCGATGCGGGCACCTCGGCGGGACTCCTCGATCGCCTGCTGCTGACGCCCGAGCGCGTCGAGGGCATGGCCGCCGGCCTGGAGAAGCTCGCCGAGCTGCCCGATCCTGTCGGCCGCGTGCTCGACCATCGCGTGCTTGCAAGCGGTGTGGACCTTACGCGTGTGACTGTGCCGCTGGGTCTGGTTGCTATGGTCTACGAGGCGCGCCCCAACGTGACGGCCGATGCCGCGGGCATCTGCATCCGCACCGGCAACGCCTGTATCCTGCGCGGCGGTTCGCTGGCCTATCACTCGTGCGCCATGATTGCCGAACTGCTGGCCGATGCGCTTGAGGCCCAGGGTTTCCCGCGCGAAGCTATCTCGATGATCGAGTCCACCGACCGCGAGGCCACCGGCGAGCTCATGAAGCTCCGCGGTATCGTCGATGTGCTCATTCCGCGTGGCGGTGCGGGCCTGATCCAGCGCTGCGTGCGTGAGTCGCTCGTTCCGGTGATCGAGACGGGCACGGGCAACTGCCATATCTACGTGCATGAATCCGCCGACTTCGATAAAGCGCTCAACATTATCGTCAATGCCAAGACCCAGCGTGTGGGCGTGTGCAATGCCGCCGAATCGCTGCTGGTCGACCGTGCCGTGGCGGATTCGTTTTTGCCGGCGGTCGTTGCCGTGCTGCACGACCACGGCGTGCTGATTCACGGCGACGAGGCCACGTGCGCCGCATGCGCCGCCGCCGGGCTTGCCGAGGGCGACGACTATGTTGCCGCGACTGAGGAGGACTGGGGCCGCGAGTATCTGGCGCTCGAGATGAGCGTGAAGGTCGTGGCGAACGAGGACGAAGCCATCGCGCACATCAACCGCTACGGCACCATGCACTCCGAGGCCATCGTTGCCGAGGACGAGGATGCCTGTGAGCGCTTCCTGGATGCGGTCGATGCCTCGGCCGTGTACGCCAACGCCAGTACGCGCTTCACCGACGGCGGCGAGTTTGGGCTGGGTGCCGAGATCGGCATCTCGACCCAAAAGCTCCACGCCCGCGGCCCCTTTGCCGCCGAGGCCCTCACCACCTACAAATACAAGCTCCGCGGCACCGGCCAGGTTCGCCCCTAAACGCCCGCGCAAAAAATCACCGCAAAGGGGCCAAGCCCCTTTGCGGTGATTTTGGTGCTAGGCCTGGAAGGTGTCGCGGTCGGGGGCGAAGGACTGCATGGCTGCGATGGTGCGGTCGAAGAGCTCGGGAAGCTCCCAGCCCAGCATCTCGGCACCCTGCGAAATCACTTCGCGCGAGCAGCCGGCGGCAAAGCGCTTGTCCTTGAATTTCTTTTTGAGCGACTTGGTCGTAAAGTCCATGACGCTCTTGCTCGGGCGCATGATGACGGCGGCGCCGATCAGGCCGGTGAGCTCATCGCAGGCAAACAGGATCTTTTCCATCTGCAGCTCGGGCTTGGGCAGCGAAGAGTTGAAATCGGACGTGTGTGTCTGGATGGCACGGATAAGCTCGGGAGAGGCGCCCTCACCTTCGAGGATCTCGGCAGCATAGATGGTGTGGTTCATGGGGTCGTCCTCATGCTCCTCCCAATCCAGGTCGTGCAGCAGACCGACGATGCCCCAAAACTCCTCGTTCTCGGGGTCGAACTTGCGCGCAAAGTAGCGCATAGTGCCCTCGACCGTCTCGCCATGGGTGATGTGGAACGGGTCCTTGTTGTGCTCGTTGAGCAGTTCGAACGCACGGTCGCGGGTGATTCCGGCGGTAAGCGGCTCTGCCATAACAGACTCCTTGTGCTCGTAGGTATCGATAAGAATGAATACTACTAGAACAAGAAAACCGCCACAAAGGTACCTGTCCCCTTTGTGGCGGTTCTTGGTGCGGATGGGTTAGATGAGGGCGGCTTGGGCTAGGCGGGCTTCGGCGTCCTCCTCGGTGACACCCAGGGCCACGGCGAACTCCTCGATGGAGCGGCGCTTGGCTTCCTTGAGTACGCGCATGTAGTAAGAGCTGGGTTTTTTATCTGCTTCCTCGGCCTGGCGAATACGGTGCATCATGGTTTTTGCCACGCGGACCGTCTCGGGCGCGCCCAGCTTGAGCTGCTGCTTAAAGTGCGTCTCCTCCAGCGAGCTGTTGCGCTCGGTAAAGGTGTCGCACTCCAGCTCGTCGTAGTGGCTCAGAAGGTGCTCGGCATCTTGCTGGGAGATGGCGGCATGCAAACGGTCGGCCTGCGCCACGGGATACATGAGGATCGTCTGCGCATGTCCCTGCTTGGTCTCGAGCAACAGCATGGGCTGCGGCGTGTCGTCCCTAAAACCGACGACAGTGCAGACTCCCTGACCCGGATGAATGACGTGTTGACCGATTGAGAACATGCTACCTCCAACTTATACGAATTTACGTATGTCTAGAATAACACGCTGACGTGCGCAAACCCTTACTTTATGCAGGAAAAGCACACAACTCTGATAGGTAAGAGTATTCGATAAATAGAACGGCTTATTCAATCGTTTATGCATTTCCAGAACGTGTATAAATTGCAGGCAAACCGCCAACTTTGTACCACAGCGCAAGAGCGGTAGTCATTTTTGTGCATATGCAATTTCGATTGGCTTTACCCTGCGACAGTGTGCGTCGCTTGTGATAGAGTGCTACAAACTCTGGCTTTTGCCCTACGAGTGACCAAGAGCTCGGGGGCTTTAACACAAGGAGGATCTATGCCCGAGAAGATTGAAGAGCTGGTACGCGCTGCGCTTGCTGCGGCCCAGGAGGCCGGCGACCTTTCTGCATTTGAACTTGACGATTGCGCTATCGAGCGACCGGCTGACACTTCTCATGGCGAGTGGACCTCCACCATGGCCCTGAAGTCCGCCAAGCTGGCTCACTGCGCCCCGCGCAAGATCGCCGAGGCCGTCGTTGCCCATATGCCCGAGGACCCCGCGATCGAGAAGGTCGAGATCGCCGGCCCCGGTTTCATCAACTTCTACCTCTCCGTTGCCGTCAAGAACGCCATCTTTGGCGAGGCCCGCGAGAAGGGCATGGACTTCGCTAAGTCCAACGTCGGCGGCGGCCTGAAGACCCAGGTCGAGTTCGTCTCCGCCAACCCCGTCGGCCCCATGCATATCGGCCATGGCCGCTGGGCCGCGCTGGGCGACTCCCTCTGCCGTGTTATGGACCACGCCGGTTACGACATCCAGCGTGAGTTCTACATCAACGATCACGGCTCGCAGATGAACACCTTCGGCAACTCCATCAGCACGCGCTATATGCAGCTTGCCGACATCATCGCCAAGCAGGGTGTGGATATCGACGAGGCTCACAAGCTGCTGGTCGCCGACCGCGATGCTTTCGTTGCCGATGAGAACGACGAGCACCCCGAGACCCATCCGTATCAGGACAACTTTGCTGAGACCCTGGGCAAGGACTCCTACGGCGGCGACTACATCATCGATGAGGCTGCCGAGTTCTGGCGCACCGACGGCGACAAGTGGGTCGAGGCCGATCCGCAGGAGCGCATGGAGAGCTTCCGTGAGCGCGGCTATGTGAAGATGGTCGACAACATGCGCAACCTCTGCCACGCCGTCAACTGCGACTTTGACCGCTGGTTCTCCGAGCGCTCTCTGTACGTGAAGGACACCGAGGGCGAGACCGCCGGCACCTCTGCCGTCGACCGCGCTTTTGAGAAGCTCGACAAGATGGGCTACCTCTACACCAAGGACGGCGCCCTGTGGTTCCGCTCCACTGATCTGGGCGACGACAAGGACCGCGTCCTGATCAAGTCCGACGGCGAGTATACCTACTTCGCCTCCGACGTTGCCTATCACTGGGATAAGTTCCAGCGCGTCGACCACGTCATCGACATCTGGGGTGCCGACCACCACGGCTACATCGAGCGCGTCCGCTGCGTCTGCGACGCTCTCGGTTACCCCGGCAAGTTCGAGGTTCTGCTGGGCCAGCTCGTCAACCTGCTGCGCAACGGCAAGCCCGTCCGTATGTCCAAGCGCAAGGGCACCATGGTGACCCTGCAGGAGCTCGTCGACGAGGTCGGCTCCGACGCCGCCCGCTACACGCTCATCTCCAAGAGCTCCAACCAGATGGTCGACTTCGACATCGAGGCCGTTAAGAAGCGCGATAACTCCAACCCGGTCTATTACGTGCAGTATGCTCACGCCCGCGTGTGCTCCATCCTGCGCCGTGCCGCTGACGTTACGCCCGAGCAGGCTGACGAGATGGGCATGAAGGCCGTCGCCGCCAAGGCTATCGGTGAGAACGTCGATTACTCGCTGCTGACCGACCCGACCGAGCTTGCCCTTTCGCGCAAGCTTAACGAGCTTACCGACCTGATCGCCAGCTGCGCTCGCGACCGCGCCCCGTTCCGTCTGACGCACTTTGCCGAGGAGCTTGCCGGCGACTTCCACAGCTTCTACGCTGCCTGCCAGGTGCTGCCGAGCGAGGGCCGTCCCGTCGATCCCGAGCTTTCGCGCGCCCGTCTGGCCGCTTGCGACGCTGTCCGCGTGACGCTCGCCCTGGTGCTCACCCTCGTTGGCGTGACCGCCCCCGAGCAGATGTAAGCTGCGGGTCGTTTGACCGTGTAGGTTCGGCTTCGCTGAGCCCTATAAGCCCGATCTCCATGCGGAGGTCGGGCTTTTTGCGTTTGGCGGGGCTTTTTGGCGTGTTGGAAAATGCTACCAAATCGCAACTATAGCGGTTTACGGGGCTGAATCGCTGCCTGGCGACCATGGCGCCAATTGTGAAATTAAAACCGCAGGTAGACGGTTTATTGTTTCTTGAAAATACTGGATATGGTTGGCTCGCATCATTCTGGCTCTATAATCCGGCATAGTTTTGAAAATTGTCCCTTGGGGACGGAGGAAAACGGATTGATTTGTCTCGAGGAGCGGTGAAGCGATACTGTCCGCTACGATTTGGGCTCATCTCCTACGTTTGGACGCATATCCCGAACCATGACGAAAAGTGCGATATTAAAACCGCAGGTAGCGGGCTTGCAATTTTAGGAAGATCGAGGGAATGGTCAGGGGTCGCGGGTCAAACGTAGTAGATAGGCGCGTTACGTGGCGCGGCTATTCCGGATGCCACGGCTTCGCTCCTCTGGCGCGACATTTCAAGGTGCTTTTGAGGGAGAGTGTTCCTGATGACTGGGCGTTTAAGAACGTCCAATGACTAAGTTGCAGGTGGTTGCGGTTGTGTTACACTAACGCTGCGTATATGACGCAATCATCTCGATACAGATCAATGATGTCCGTCGGTATTTGACGGAGCTAGACTGTTTAGCCGCCCTGAAGGTTTATGCAGGGAGCATGTGATCACAGGGCTTGAAAAGAAAGTTGAGCAAACACTGTGTCTGATCAACAGCAAGAAAACGAAATAACGACGACGGCCGCTCCCGCTGCACCGGCTGCGTCGGACCAGGTCGTGATGCCTGCGCCGGTGCAGGCATCGGCTCCTGAGGCCTCCAAGGCTGCCCCGACAGCCGCGCCCGCTGCAGTCGAGAGCGCCGCGCCCGCACTTTCCGCCGCTGGCGATGAGGTCGCGCCTGCAAAGCCTAAGCGTACGCGCCGTGCATCCAAGCCCGCAGCCGAGGGTGTGGAAGCTGTCAAGCCCAAACGCCGCACCACGCGCACGACGCGAGCTAAGCGCACCGTTGCGGCCGACCCCGCCGCGCCGATTTCCGATGAGGTTGCACAGGCCCGTGCGCTGGCGCAGATTAGCGAGGCCCAGGTTGTGCGCGCCCGTCGCCGTGCTGCCGAGCGCGAGGCCGCGGCACTGACCGAGCTTGCAGCGCCGGTCGTCTCCGAGGCGTCTGCGGCCACCGAGGCCCCTGTCGCGGGACAGCTGACCGAGAAGCCGGCTCCGCGCACGCGTCGTCGTGTGGCCAAGTCTCAGCAGGATGCTGAGCAGGCGGCTCAAGAGTCCGGTGAAGCTCCGGCTCGTTCTGCAGTAGGGGAGGGTGCGCAGCCTTCTGAGTCTGCAACACCTGCCGAGGCCAACGAGGTTCCCGTTGTCGATCCCGCTCTTCGCCCGCACCGTCGCGGCCGCAAGCCCAAAGCCTTCGTCGAGGCCGAGAAGGCTGCCGCCGCTGCGGCCGCAGCCGCAACTCAGGGTGCTGCGGTGGCCACCGAGCCCACGCTCGTTGCCGATGCTCCTGTCCAGGACGCCGCAGTCACCGATTCCGCTGCCGAGGGCGAGCAGGCCGATGCCCGACCTGGTCGCAGCCGTCGTACCGCTTCCAAGCGCTCGACCAAGGCCAAGGGCGCAAAAAAGGACGTGTCCGAGGATGCCGCCAATGAGGTCGCTGGGGCAACCTCTGACGTCGCTCCCGAGACCGAGAGCGCCGATCAGCCGGCAAGCGAGAAACCCAAGCGCACGCGCAAAAAGTCCGCAAAGGCCAAGGCTGCCGAGCATCAGGCCGATGCCGATGCTGCTTCCGCCATCGATGGCAAGTCTGACGGCGAGGCCTCGAACAACGCCGATGGCGCTGCCTCTGACGGCGCTGCGCCTGCCGAGTCCGACGAGGGCAACCGTCACAACCGTCGCCAGCACAAGCGCAACGACGAGCGCAACGAGCGCAAAGACGAGCGCAACAACGACCGCCGCAACCGTCAGCGCGACCGCAAGCAGCGCAATAAGGAGCGCAATGCCGCCCCGACTGAGCCTACGCTTTCGCGCGAGGAACTCGCGGCCATGAAGGTCGCCGAGCTGCGCGAGAAGGCCAAGGAGTTCGAGATCGAGACGACCGGCAAGAAGAAGGCCGAGCTCGTCGAGGAAATCTACACCACCGCTGCGAAGGCCGAGGGCTTCCGCGACATCAAGGGCATTTTGCAGATTCGCCCGGACAGCTCCGGCATCATCCATGCCCACGGCTATATGAAGTCCAGCGACGACGCCTTTGTTCCCGCATATCTCATCCGCTCCGCACGCCTGCGCACGGGCGACGTGATTGAGGGCTCGCTTCGTCCCTCACGCGGCGGCGACAAACGCGCCGGCCTCGCCAAGATCGCGACCGTTAACGGCATGGATCCCGAGCAGATTCGCAATCGCCCCAAGTTCGGCGACCTTACCCCGGTCTATCCCAATGAGCCTCTGCGTATGGAGCACGGCAAGGATTCCATCACCGGTCGCGCTATCGATATCGTGTCGCCGATCGGCAAGGGCCAGCGTGGCCTGATCGTGTCGCCGCCCAAAGCCGGCAAGACCACGATCCTCAAGAAGATCTGCCAGTCCATCTCTATCAATAACCCCGAGGTGCACCTCATCTGCCTGCTCGTCGACGAGCGCCCCGAAGAGGTTACTGACATGCAGCGCTCCATCAAGGGCGAGGTCGTGGCTTCGACCTTCGATATGCCCGCCGACAACCACACTCGCGTGGCCGAGCTCGTCATCGAGCGCGCCAAGCGCATCGTGGAGCTGGGCGGCGACGTCGTGGTGGTGCTCGATTCCATCACGCGCCTTGCCCGTGCTTACAACTTGGCCGCGCCCGCCTCGGGCCGCATCCTTTCGGGCGGCGTCGATTCGGCGGCTCTGTATCCGCCCAAGCGCTTCCTGGGCGCAGCCCGTAATATCGAGAACGGTGGCTCGCTCACTATCCTGGCTTCCGCCCTTATCGATACCGGCTCCAAGATGGACGAGGTCATCTTTGAGGAGTTCAAGGGCACCGGTAACATGGAGCTCAAGCTCGACCGCGACCTGGCCGATCGCCGTATCTTCCCGGCCATCGATCCCGTTGCCTCGGGCACGCGCAACGAGGATCTGCTGGTCGACGAGCAGATGCGCCCGTTTGTCTTTGGCCTGCGCCGTATCCTCGCCGGCATGAACAATACCGAGCGCGCGGCCGCGTCGTTTATCAAGGGCCTCAAGGGCACCAATACCAACCAGGAGTTCCTGGTGCGTTCGGCAAAAAAGCACAGCGATTACGAGCAGACGTTCTAGGCCGTCCGCTGCACGCGACAGCAATAATAGACATGCCAGAAGGGCCGGGGTTTAGATCCTGGCCCTTTTCGTATAGCCGCTCGCCAACAATTATTGACCTCACGATCGGCAAGCAGCGATTTTCCCGTTTCAATCCCGCTTCGTCGCTTGCAATCCCCAAGGGGGTTTCGCATAATAGCTGTTAAGCTTCGCGACGGAAAACGCAGATGAAACGAACCATATACCGTTGCTTTGGGGCATAGCCCCGCTTCATCTTCTCTCGCGCAGCCAACTGAATGATGCGATTTGGGTGCTGGAAGATGGGGAGAGCTCATGGCTTCTTCTGATGCAACACAACGAGCGGTCCTTGCTGGACTTTCCTGCGGAATCGGCCTTGCCGCTCCCGTAGTGATGTATGCTGCCACGCTGCCGTTTTCGTCGGTGAACGAGACGGTCGTCGCGGGCGCTGTTCCCTTTGCCGTGGGTGCGGTGGCGGGCGTGGGTATCTATGCCGCCTCGCTCGGCATTTCTGAATATCGCGCGCAGCATGCCGAGCGCCTGTTCCAGCCCGACGCCATGGGTGGCGCCGCGAACGTCAACCAGCATCAAAATGAGTTCCAGACCGCCTCGATGCCCGCTCAACAGCAATGGGCTGCTCCTCAGGGCGTTGCTACTGCGGCTCCTGCCGTTCAGGCAAACGCCGCGCAGCCCTCTTCAGTTTTCTCCGGCCTGACCGGTGCCTTCCAGCGCCGTCGTGCCGACGATGGCGTCCCCACCATCGCTCGCGCCGCAGACGCCATGAGCGAGGCCGACGCCTGGTCCATGATCGATAGCATGCTCGACGACGATTCGCCGGTCAGCTGCGATCCCACGCGCTCACGCGACGTCTACCAGGTCGCTATCGACGAACTCACCTACGGCGGACAGACCGGCTCCTATAACCGCGATGACATCGCTGCCGCTGCGCGCGCCGTCTCGGGCTCTCATGCCGCCCCTGCGGGCAGCACGGCCGCCTTTGTGGCGGCCGTGGCTAACGCCGCCAACAACGCCGCCACGGCTCAATCCGTTACGTATGACACTGCCGTGCCCGTGACTCCGGCCGCCGCCACCGCCGCTGACCCCTACGCCGACGAGCCGCTGGCCGTCGACGAGGAGACTATTGCCGCCCGTCGTGCTGCCGAAAGCTCGCTGTGGGGCGCTCCTGCACAGCAGCAGGCGGCGGAGGCGGTGCCGTACAACGCGAACCTTGCCAACATGCCGATCATCAGCGACGCCTCTGCTGCGACCATCGATCTCGATGACCTTGACGAGCCGGTCATCTCGAACGACATGCCGTATGTGGTCGCTGCCCCGGTCGATGCCCCGGCCTCCGCGTCCCAGTCCGTCGCAGTCGACGAGCCTGTCGATGCGACTCCCGAGGAAGACGTCCCCATGGCCGATTATTCGGGCCACGAGGGCATGTGGGCAGCCGCTGCCGCAATTTTGGACGAGGCCGTCGAGCCTGCTCCCGTTGCCGCTCCGGTGTTTACACCTGCTCCTCAGCCCGTTGCCCCCGCTTACGTTGGCCGCCACAGCGCCGTGTTCCCCGAGGATACCGCCCGCATCTCGCGCGAAGGCATCGAGCGTGCCGAGGCCATCGCTGCCGGCATCATGGAGAACCGTCGTCACGAGCGCGTCAATCAGATTCTCGAGGAGGAGATCGACCGCCTGCAGTCTGCAGCGGTGAGGCGCACGGGCCGTGCCTATCTGAGTGTTATCGAGGGCGGCACCGCCAGCTTTGAGCCGCTCTGTGCGGAGGCATAACTTCTGCATGCTTAAACTCGATCGAAAATGGGCGGTCGCGACCTGCCTGATGGTGCTGCTCATCTGGGGCAATTCGATGGTTCCCGGCACGGGGTCCGGTTCATTGAGCTTGTCGATTATGGAGGCCGTTCGCGGCTTTCTGCACGGCATGGGACTTCCGTATGAGTGGGTGACCAACTTCGTCATTCGCAAGTGCGCGCATTTTACCGAGTACATGGTGCTCGGCATTCTGGCGACGCACGCTTTTGATATCGAGGGCCGTCGCACCTTTGACGTATTGCTTCCCACGGCGGTTTTCCTACTGCTGATCCCCTCGATTGACGAGACGATTCAGCTCTTTGTGCCCGGTCGCGCCGGTATGATTACTGATGTGATGATCGACTGCTGTGGAGCGATGACGGGCGTTGTGCTTCGGTATCTTCTACGATCGCTCATATGTGCCAAAAAGGCCGCCTAGGACACATTGCTTGGTCCTAAGGCGGCCTTTCTTTGTTTGGGGGCTTATACGGGGCGTGGCGGCGTCATCCCGTAGGATGGGATTGCTGGACGTTGCGGCGCCCCTTTGGCGCGCCTACTGCTGAAGCGCGGCGGCACCCAGGGCCAGGCATCCCATGATGCCCTGCTTGCCCTCGAGGCTATTGTTGACGATGTAGGTGTCGATATCGTTGACCTCGGGCGTGACGATATAGCCGTTAAGCATCTCGGCGCACTTTTTGCGGGCGAGCGGCACGATAGGGGTGTGATCGGCAACGCCACCGCCGATGATGATCTTCTGCGGGGCATAGCACAGCGTGTAGGTCATGAGCGCCTGCGCCAGATAGCCTGCGAGCAGGTCCATGGCCTCCGGGTCGTCGGCCATGTCTCCGGCGCTCTTGCCGTCCCAGCGCTTTTTAACGCCGGGACCGGCGATGAGGCCCTCGAGGCAGTTGTCGTGGAAGGGGCAGGCGCTATGCTCGCCAATGGTGTCGCGCGGGTCGCGCGTGACCAGGATGTGGCCGGCCTCGGGATGCATCATGCCATGCACGAGCTGACTGCCCGAGAGCACGCCAGCGCCCACACCGGTGCCGATGGTCAGGTACACCACGTCGGTGAGGCCCTGAGCGCAACCAAAGGTGACCTCGCCCAAGCAAGCGACGTTGACGTCGGTATCGTAGCCGCAGGGGACCTTGAGCTCGTTTTGGATGGTGCCCAGTAGGTCAAAGTAACGCCATGCGGTCTTGGGCGTCTCCAAGATCTTGCCGTACTGGGGCGAGGCAGGGTTGACCGCGGTGGGGCCAAAGGCGCCGATGCCCAGGGCGGCGATGCCCTTGTCTGCAAACCATGCGTTGACGGCCTCGACGGTTTCCTGCGGGGTCGTGGTCGCGATCTGCTCGCGCTCCAGGACCGTACCGTCCGCATAGCCCGTGGCGCAGACCATCTTGGTGCCGCCGGCCTCGAGTGCTCCGATAAGCTGCTGCTCTGCCATAGTATTCCTCTCTCTGGGACGAGTTGCTCCGTGACTAAAGTATAGAGCTCTAAACCATTTAAGAAAGCGCTATAAAAAGAAGCCCTGCAACGCGGCGGGCGGTGCGGGGCTTCTTTGGTTGCTTTAGTTGCCGGGCCGTCCTTACCCGCGCGGCTTGATTTTGTCACGTAGCGACTTGAGGTTCTCCAGTGCTGCGTTAAGCGTCTCGTCTCGCTTGGCGAAGTGGAAACGAATCAGGTGGTTGACGGGCTCGCGGAAGAAGCTCGAGCCGGGCACGGCGCCCACGCCAACCTTGGAGGCGAGATCCTCGCAGAAGTCGAGGTCACTGTCATAGCCAAACTCAGAGATGTCCATCATGACGTAGTAGGCGCCCTGCGGCACGTTATGCTCAAGACCGATACTGTCGAGCCCTTGGCAGAACAGGTCGCGCTTAGCGGTATAGAGGTCGAGGACCTCATCGTAATAGCTGCCGTCGAAGTTAAGGGCGGTAACGACGGCTTCCTGCAGGGGAGCGGCGGCACCCACGGTGAGGAAGTCGTGGACCTTCTTGATGCGCTCGGTAATCTCGGCCGGGGCAATGGTGTAGCCCAAGCGCCAACCGGTTATGGAGTAAGTCTTTGACAGCGAGCTGCAGCTGATGGTGCGCTCAAACATGCCGGGCAGCGTTGCCATATAGACATGTTCGTGGGGCGCATAGACGATGTGCTCGTAGACCTCGTCGGTGATGCAGTAGGCATCGTACTTTTTGCAGAGGTCGGCGATATAGGTGAGCTCCTCGCGCGTAAAGACCTTGCCGCAGGGGTTGGACGGGTTGCACAGGACGATGGCCTTGGGCTCGTTGCCGCGGAAGGCCGCCTCGAGGACCTCGCGATCGAAGTCGAACGTGGGCGGGTTGAGCGGCACATAGATGGGCTCAGCGCCCGAGAGAATCGTGTCGGCGCCGTAGTTCTCGTAGAACGGCGAGAAGATGACGACCTTGTCTCCGGGGTTCGTAACCGTCATCATGGCGGCCATCATGGCCTCGGTGGAGCCGCAGGTGACTACGATGTTCTCGTTGGGGTTGATCGGCATGCCCATAAAGTGCTCCTGCTTGGCCGCGAGCGCCTCACGCATGGCCTGGGAGCCCCAGGTGATGGAGTACTGGTGATAGAGCGGTTTGGGGTCGGTCGCGATGGCGCTGAGGCTCTCGAGCAGCTGTGCCGGAGGATCGAAGTCAGGGAAGCCCTGTGAGAGGTTGACGGCACCGTACTTATTGGAGATGCGCGTCATGCGGCGGATGACCGAATCGGTAAATGTCGCCGTACGGTTGGAGAGTTCTTTCATGTCTGTCCTTTCCAGCATTTGCAGTGGGCCAAGTTTACTCCTATGAAACCGGTGGGAATTGCTCGAAACGCGCTCGAAAGACTCTTTTCAAAATTCTTGAAAATTGGGGCTTGCATCGCGTGGCGTTCCTTGCAATAATAGTCGAGCGCGAAGCGCACAGGACACGGTGGGTGTAGCTCAGTTGGCTAGAGCGACGGGTTGTGGTCCCGTAGGTCGAGGGTTCGAGTCCCTTTACCCACCCCAGTTCTTGCTTCGTGTTGATATCGGGTCGTTAGCTCAGTTGGTAGAGCAGGGGACTCTTAATCCCAAGGTCCAGGGTTCGACCCCCTGACGGCCCACCACACGATATCTCCTCTAAAGTCCGCTACAACGGACTTTAGCTTTGGGTCGTTAGCTCAGTTGGTAGAGCAGGGGACTCTTAATCCCAAGGTCCAGGGTTCGACCCCCTGACGGCCCACCAAAGCATGTTAAAGCGACTGGCTTCGGCTAGTCGCTTTTTTGTTGACCTCACATGGGGTCGAACCCGAAAGGGCACAGACGCTTTACAAGTCGAGCCTGCCCTGGGGGTCGGTGAATCCGTCTGTGCCCTCCTTGAGCTTTTTCTCGTCTGCTTTCACACGACGTTCGAGTTTCTTTGTATCCTCGGCAGGCGGTAGATTCTCGGGGACAATTCTACGGTCGATGAGGCTGCCACGTACGCTTGTGTTGTTCTCGATGTGCTCTTGCTTGATCTGGTCCAGACCGTACAGGTCGTGTTCCTCGGCGTTAAAGGCCGTCATCGAGTTCGTAAGGTCCTTTGCTTTGATGAGGACATCGGCTAACCTGTCCGCCAATGCCGCGCTCTTGGGCACACCAAGCTGCCGCTTCATGTCCGCCGTGCTTCTGCCGCCGAATAACGCTTCATCGCCCTTCGACTTGATGATTGCGAATCCTTTGGAGTCCACGCCTCGTCTGAATGCAATGCCCGAGAGCTGTTTCTCTGAATCAGATAGCGAGTGGCGCGCCTGCAAGCGCTGAATCTCTGCGAAGCGCTGCTCTATGAGCTCTTGGCGGCGCGTCTGCACAGCAAAGTATGCCTGGGCGAGCGCGATTTCGGGCTTGTTTGGGTCTCCGTTTTGGGCGATTAAATAGCATGCGTAGCGTGTTAGCTTGTAGTCTTTTACGGCTCGTTTGGCGATGCCGGCATCTACCATTTTGCTGGCCTCAGCAAAATGGGCGGCAACAGGCATTTTATTGGTGTCACACGATGCCATGGATCTCTTAACCGCAGTCTCAAAATTACGCCATTGGGTGTATCCGAGGGGCTCCATTAAATCGCGTGCGAGCCAATACTCAACGCCGTCTTCTACATGGGCGTAGCTGTCAAGTTCGACACGCCATTTCTCGATATCCCTGCTGTCCATATCTCTTCCTTTCTGTTCGTTCGTCTACGTGGACTATGTCGACTCCGTATTCAGAATGAGTATATTTGCCCGCGCGGACACGAATGGGCCCCGTGTCGCTTTGAGCTCACGGGGCCCATAGATATCGATTAGTTGTGTTCTGCTCTAGATGGGTGCTCAGCTTAGTCTGCTCGATAGTGCGATCCGAGACTTTCGGTTCGCTTACGCATGGCTTTGACCATTTCCTGTGCTAGTTGAATCTGCGATTGCAGGCGGGCGAGGGCGGCGATTTCGCTGTCCTGGACTATCTGTGTGCTCAAGGTCGTTGCTTCCGTCTTCAAGCCCTCAAGCTCGTGTAGTGCCTCGGATAGGCCTGTCTCGGTGCGGTTGATCATGCAATGGGTACTCATCGTGTGCTTAAGGCTGTGTGTCAGGCGTTCGGCATCTGTCGTGGCAATGCCGTACTGGGGGAGGGCGATATCCGCCTTTGGGTCTGCTTCAGGCTCTTTCTGCGCTGCAAGGGCTGCCGATGCGCCCGCAATGCGCCCAAATACGATGCCGTTGGCGCTCGACAGGCCTCCGATGCGATCAGCGCCGTGCATACCGCCTGTCGCCTCGCCGCAGGCATAGAGGCCTTCGACGCCCGTGAAGGCTGTCTTGTCGATTTTGATACCGCCGTTGGCGGCGTGGGCATACATCGCCACGCGCATCTCGTCGGTCGGCGCGATGCCGTGCTCGTCTTGCAGCCAGGTGGCAAAGGTCTCTACAAACTCAGGAACGTCCTCGCGGGGGAAGTCGTAGTGGAGCGCCAGGCCTTCGGCGCCTGCTTGATCGATGGCAAGATCGATGGCGCGGGAGGCCAAGCGCGAGGTGAAAGGACCATATCCGGAGCGCTGCTCAAGCAGATCGTCTAACTTGTCGTCAGCGATTTTAACTGGCTGGTCGAACTTAACGTAGCGCCAGGTCTTCTCGTTAAAGACAAGGTTGCGCTTAGGTTCAATGAAGCCGGGCATCATCTGCATGAACTCTATATTGGTTAGGGATGCGCCGTGCGCCTGTGCGATGGCTTGTGATGAGCTGAGCACGTCGGCGGAAGTGAGGCTGCGCTCGAACAGGCCGCCCGTGCCGCCCGCAGCGATGATAGTGGTCCTGGCTGCCATAGGCACGAGATGCTCGTTTGCACGGTCGTAGAGCAAGGCGCCGGCAATCTTTCCGTTCGTATCCTCAACAAGATCGATAAGCTCGTGGCGGGGGAGTAGGCGAATGCCGAGCAACTCTATCTGGGCCGTACACGCGTCCTCAAGGGGTTTGCGGGTGAGGCCGCGCCACATACGCGTCTTATGGTCAAAGCAGGGGATAAACTGCTTTTGCTGGGCGCTCTCGGCGCTTTGCGGGCGCTGGAGTTCTACGCCCAGATCCTGTTCGAGCCAGTCAATCGCTTGGGGAATGCCGTGGACGAACGTCTGGACGAGTTCGGGGTCGGCAGCGCCGCCGCCGACGGTTTGGATGGTGTCGATGAGGTCTTGCTCGTCGTCTTTGTCGACGGGGCCAATAAGGCCGAGGCCCCAGGTGCCCGGGAAGAAGCTCGATCCGCTCATGGTCTTGCCGGCGCTTGCCATAGTGACGGTTGCGCCCGTACGCGCTGCCTCTATGGCGGCGCAAAGGCCCGCGATGCCCGATCCGATTACCAGTACATCAGTTGATTCCATAGGATTCCTTTCTCGTTCGCGCATTGTCGCATGGGTGATCGGCAAAGGCATCGCAAAGATGGGATAAATCGGCAAAGGGCAAATATGGCACGTGGACGTTGAAGCCACTTGGCGGCTCCTTCTCCTCACACTTCATGTTCCATCAGAACTGATATATCGGATCTCGAACGTTTTATGGCAACAAAAAAGAGCCGCTACCCGGGTAGGTAGCGGCTCTAAAACTCAACTATATGAGCATCGCGCGGGCGCGATTAGGCCTTGAGGGCCTCCTCGACGGCGACGGCGCAGGCGACGGTGGCACCGACCATGGGGTTGTTGCCCATGCCGATGAGACCCATCATGTCGACGTGCGCAGGCACGGAGGAAGAACCGGCGAACTGGGCGTCGGAGTGCATACGGCCCATGGTGTCGGTCATGCCGTAAGAGGCAGGGCCGGCGCCCATGTTGTCCGGGTGCAGGGTACGGCCAGTGCCGCCACCAGAAGCGACGGAGAAGTACTTCTTGCCAGCCTCGAGGCGCTCCTTCTTGTAGGTGCCAGCGACGGGATGCTGGAAGCGCGTGGGGTTGGTGGAGTTACCGGTGATCGAGATGTCGACGTTCTCGTGCCACATGATGGCAACGCCCTCGCGGACGTCGTCGGCGCCGTAGCAGTTGACGGCGGCGCGGGGACCATCGGAGTAGGGGATGGTCTCGACGACCTTGAGCTCGCTCGTGAAGTAGTCGAACTGGGTCTTCACGTAGGTGAAGCCGTTGATGCGGGCGATGATCTGGGCGGCGTCCTTGCCCAGACCGTTGAGGATAACGCGCAGCGGCTTCTTGCGAGCCTTGTTGGCGTTCAGAGCCAGGCCGATAGCGCCCTCAGCGGCAGCGAAGGACTCGTGGCCGGCCAGGAAGGCGAAGCACTCGGTGTCGTCGGAGAGCAGCATAGCGCCCAGGTTGCCGTGGCCCAGACCGACCTTGCGGTCCTCGGCGACGGAGCCGGGAACGGTGAAGGCCTGGATGCCCTCGCCGATGATGGCAGCAGCCTCAGAAGCGGTCTTGGCGCCACGCTTGATAGCGAGAGCGCAGCCGAGGGTGTAGGCCCACTCGGCGTTCTGGAAGGCGATGGACTGGGTGTTGTTGACGATCTCACGCGGGTTGAAGCCCTTATCGGTGCAGATCTGCAGAGCTTCCTCGAGGGAGGCGATGCCGTTGTCGGCGAGGCACTTGTTGATCTTGTCAGCGCGGCGCTCGTAACCTTCGAACGTAACAGTCATAGTTATTTCCCTCCCTTTCTACTCGTGAACCGGGAACACGCTGGCGACGGAGTGAGTCTCCTCGTCGGTGCGCGGGTCGATGTACTTGGCAGCGTTGTCCCACTGACCATAGTGGCCCATAGCGCCAGCGATGGCCTCCTCGGGGGTCTTGCCGGCCTTGACGGCGTCGGTGAACTTGCCGAGGTTCAGGAACTCGAACGCGATGATCTCGTTCTTGTCGTTGAGAGCCATGCGGGTGACGTAGCCCTGGGCGAGCTCGAGGTAACGAGCGCCCTTGGCCTTGGTGCCGAACATGGTGCCGACCTGAGAGCGAAGGCCCTTGCCGAGGTCGTCGAGGGAGGCGCCCACGGGCAGGCCGCCCTCGGAGAACGCGGTCTGGCTGCGGCCGTAAACGATCTGCAGGAAGATCTCGCGCATAGCAACGTTGATGGCGTCGCAGACGAGGTCGGTGTTGAGGGCCTCGAGGATGGTCTTACCGGGAAGGATCTCGGAAGCCATGGCGGCAGAGTGGGTCATGCCCGAGCAGCCGATGGTCTCAACGAGGGCCTCCTCGATGATGCCGTCCTTGACGTTCAGCGTGAGCTTGCAGGCGCCCTGCTGAGGTGCGCACCAACCCACACCGTGCGTAAGACCGGAGATGTCGGAAATCTCCTTAGCCTGGACCCACTTGCCCTCCTCGGGGATGGGTGCGGGGCCGTGGTATGCACCCTTGGCAACGGGGCACATGTTCTCCACTTCCTGTGAGTACTGCATGCCTCTCCTCTCTATCGTGTTGGCGTCCCGTCTGGGGGTCGTGGCTGGCGATTGCCGGGCGACCCTTCGAAAGGGACATGACATGCAGCCCCTATAATACCGCGAAATGCACGGAATATTCGGCGAACGGCTCAGTTTTCGTAGCGAGAAGCGCGGAACTTTCAATTGAAGCGGTTTAAATGAGATATATTCATCAGAAGCGCGCGTTTCATTTTTGTCGCTTTCGGTCATCTCGCGGAAACGTCGCATTGTCTGACCTGTGCTGCGGTGCCGTTCGCCGGTTGTTTGCTGCCATTTGCCGTGCGCAGATGCCATTTTGCGTGTTTGTTTTGATAGCACGCTTCAATCGTGGTGTATTGGAAGGCGCAAGTTGATCCCGCTGAAGGGGGCGCCGTGCAGCGCGTTTGGAGAACGGTCACCGGCTTTTACCATGTTTCGGCCCGTGGCACCGGAAAACAGCTCATCTTTGAGACCGATGACGACCGGTGGGAGTTTTTGGAGCTGATGCGCGACTGCTGCCGCGATGCCGGTGTGACGGTCGTGGCGTGGTGCCTTATGAGCAACCATGTTCAACTGGTACTCGCGGATTATGAGGATGCGATGAGCGCGGCGATGCAACGACTGCTTTTGACGTACGCCCGTCGGTTCAACAAGCGTACTGGGCGATCGGGCCGCCTGTTTCGGGACCGTTTTGAGCGCCGCTCGCTCGATACCGACTGGCAGGTGATGGAAGCTGTTCGCTCCGTGCACGCCAATCCGCAGGAGGCGGGTATTGCTCTGATCGAGCGCTATCCGTGGAGCAGTTTTGCCGAGTATCTACGGGCCTATGACAACGATATGACGAGGGGATTTTCCGATCCTTCTTGCGTGCTTGAGCTTTTTGGTTCCGCCGAGGGCTTTATTGCTTATTCGCTTTCGACGCCCGACGGCGTCAAGCCAGCGCTGGGCGATATGGAAGAGACGGAGTGGGAACGCCACGCCTTTGCCGAAAAGTTGGCGAAGGGGCTCGGGGTTCCGCTCCACGGGGTTAAAGCCGCACCGTCGGCGCAGCGCAATATCGTGATTCTTGGATTGCACGATGCCGGTTTAACGGTGCGTCAGATTGAGCGGTATACGGGGATTGGCAAAAGTACCGTTTCTCGCATTGTGCGTGCCTGTGCACGAACGGCGGTGCGGAGTGACGGAAACATGGTGTAGGGGCGGGGCCGGACGCATGAGCTGCGTGTGCGCTCGTTATGAAAAAACCGAGCCGCCCGTATCGAGCGGCTCGGTAATCAAAATTCTTGGATTTGGGGCATCCGCTACTGGTTAGCTTGCCCCTCGAGCATACCGTCGAGGGTGCGCCAGGCGAGCTCGGCGCACTTGACGCGGGCGGGCATGTGCGAGATGTCCTGAAGCTGGGCAGCCTCGTCCAAGTCTTCCAGGTCTTCCTCGGAGAGCTGCTCGCCGCGGATCATCGCCAGGAAGAGCCCTGCCAGACGACGAGCCTCCTCGACCGTCTCGCCGGTGATGAGGTCGGCCATGATATCGGCGCTGGCCTGGCTGATGGCGCAGCCATGACCGGTAAACGAGGCCTCCTCGATCACGCCGTTCTCGACACGCAGCTGCAAGGTGAGCTCGTCGCCGCAGCTGGGGTTGATGCCGTCGTGCTCGTGCGTGGGGGCGTCCATCTCGTACTTGTAGTCGGGGTGCGAGTTGTGCTCCATAAACGTGGTGGAGGTGTACAGATTACCCATTGAACGTGCTCCAAACGTGATGCAGTCCTGCGATGAACTTATCGATGTCGGCCTTGTCGTTGTAGAAGGCCACGCTGGCGCGGCAGCAGGCGAGGTTCTCGACGCCCAGCCAGGTAAGCAGCGGCTGCGCGCAGTGGTGGCCGGCGCGGATGCACACGCCGTCCATGTCCATGATGCTCGCGACATCGTGCGGGTGGATGCCCTTGACGTTAAAGCTGACGACGCCGTGATGGTTGTCCCAATAGATGGAGCCGATGATCTGGACAAAGTCGAGCTGCATGAGCTCGCCCATCAGGTAGTGGACGAGTGCCTGCTCGCGTGCCTGGATGTTTTCGTAGCCAACCGTGTTGACGAGGTAGTCGAGGGCGGCGCCTGTGGCGAAGATGCCGGCGGCGTCCTGCGTGCCGGCCTCGAACTTCTCGGGGACGGGAGCCCAGACGGCGTCCTGCTCGGTGACCGAATCGATCATCTCGCCACCGGTGAGCATGGGCGGCATGGCGTTGAGCAGGTCCATCTTGCCCCACAGCACGCCGATGCCCATGGGGCCCATGGCCTTGTGCGCGCTAAAGGCAAAGAAGTCGGCGCCCAGATCGGCCACGTTGACCGGCATGTGCGGCAGCGACTGCGCGCCGTCGACGACCAGGTAGCCGCCGTACTTGTGCACGAGCTTGCCGAGGTTCTTGACTGGGTTCTCGACGCCTAGCACGTTGGAGACCTGACCCACGGCCAGAATCTTGGTCTTGGGACCCACCTTGGCCAGAACCTCCTCGGTGGTGAGCTGGCCGGTCTTGGTGGGATAGAGGTAGACGAGCTTGGCACCGGTCTCGCGGCAGACCTGCTGCCACGGGATCAGGTTGGAGTGGTGCTCCATGATGGTGATGACGACCTCGTCGCCGGGCTCCAGTACCGTGGGCGCAAAGCTCTTGGCGACCAGGTTGAGCGACTCGCTCGTGTTGCGGGTGAAGACGACTTCGTTGGCCTGGGCGGCGCCGATGAGGTCGGCAATCTGCTGGCGGACCTTAGCGATGGCATCGGTGGCCTCGACGGACAGCGAGTACAGGCCGCGCAGCGGGTTGGCGTTCATGCGCTGGTAGAAGTCGCGCTCGGCGTCGAGCACGCAAGCGGGGCGCTGCGCGGTGGCGGCGCTATCAAGGAAGGCGATCTCGGGATGCTGCTGGAACAGCGGGAACTGGCACTTGTAGGGGTTAGTTTCGATGTCCACGGTGGGCCAACCGCGCGAAGCCTCGTCGCTGGCGTCGAGCTCCATGGGCTCGGGGGCGGTGCAGGTATCGCATTTAACGTGCTCGGTATCGATCATGCGAGCTCCTCTTCAAAGTTATCGATCAGGTTGTTGCCCAGGCGGACGACGGCGGCGCGGGTGCGCTCATCGGTGGCGGAAAGCGCGGCGTCCTCCAGCTTGGCGCGGATGAACAGATCCTCGGCGGCGATTTGGTCAAGGCCGCGGCAGGCGAGGTAGAACAGCTGCTCGTCACGGACGTGACCGATGGTGGCGCCGTGATTGCCGGCGACGTCGTCCTCGTCGCACAGGATGACGGGGACGGTCTTGTTGTCGACGCCCTTGTTGGCCAGCAGTACGGTCTCGCGCTCGGTGCCGGTTGCGCCCTTGCAGCCGTGCACGAGGTCGATGGTGCCGCGGTAGACCTTCTTGGACGTGCCGGTCAGCACGCCGTTGGCGTCGATCTCGCACTCGGTCTTGCGACCGCGATGGCGCAGCTCGTAGTTAAAGTCGCGCACCTGCTCGCGGGCGCCCAGGTAGTCGGTATCGATCGTCACCTTGGCGGTATCGCCCAGCAGGTCGCCGGCAAGGCCGGTGGCGCTGGCGCCGGCACCCAGGACAGTGTGCTGCACGTTGACGCGTGCTCCCTCGTCCAGGAACAGACCGGTGTCGTCGAGTGCAATCCAGCTGTCGTCGAGCGTCTGCGTGCAGGTCACGTTGACGGTGGCGTACTCGTGGGCGCACACGCGCAGCACGGAACCCACGACGCCCTCGCCGGCAACGGGGGAGTCTAGGGCGATCTGCAGGTCGAGCGTTGCCTGCGGGCGGGCAACGACGTCGATAGCGGCGATGGCTGCCGCCGCGTCGACGCCACTCACGCGCACGGTAACCGTGGCGTGCTGGTATGCGGGCACATCGATGACGATGCGCTTGGTGGCGTGGTCGGTCAGATAGGTGTAGGCAGCCTTGCCCATGCCGGTCTCGAAGGCCTCGGCGGGGGAGAGTTCCTCCTCGAGCTTGATAGCGCCGGCCTGGTAGACGGAGGTGGCGGGCACGTCAAGCTCGGTCTCGGGCGTGAGGCGGGCGCGGTCGGCGGCGTCGCCGGGGGCGGAGGCGCGACGCTCGGGGAAGCGTTCGGCCGTGGCGTCCATGGCGGCGTCGAAGGCGTTGGCCGAGCCGGCAAACTGCTCGTCCAGGCCCTCGACCTCAACGGCCTCGGCGGGAGCGATGACAAGCTCGTCGGAAAGCTCGAGCTTGGTCTGGTTCATCTTGAGCCAACCCCAAGTCGCCGCAGGCATCGCATTAACCTGCTCAAGCGTGGTTGCAGCGGTGTTCGTGGTCTGTTTCATTATCCGATCGCTCCTTCCATCTCGAGCTTGATTAGGTTGTTCATCTCGACGGCGTACTCCAGCGGCAGCTCCTTGGAGACCGGGTTGGCAAAGCCGTTGACGATCATGGTGCGGGCCTCTTCCTCCGAGATACCGCGGCTCATCAGGTAGAACACCTTATCGTCGCCGATGCGGCCGATAGTTGCCTCGTGGCCGATGTCGACGTTCTTGGCGCGGATGTCCATGGCGGGGATGGTATCGGAGCGGCTCTGGTCGTCGAGCATCAGCGACTGGCAGCTCACGGTTGCCTTGGAGCCCTCGGCCTTGGGCGTGGCCACGATAGAGCTACGGAAGGTCTGGATGCCGCCGCTCTTGGAGATGCCCTTGGTCTCGACGGTCGCCGAGGTCTCGGGCGCGTTGAGTACGACCTTGCAGCCGGTGTCGAGGTTCTGGCCGGCACCGGCAAAGGTGATGCCGGTAAAGCTCGAGCGAGCGCGGCGGCCGTTGAGCACGCTCATGGGGTAGAGATAGCCCACGTGGCTGCCGAAGGAGCCACTGATCCACTCGATGTCGCCGTCCTCGTCCACGCGTGCACGCTTGGTATTGAGGTTATACATGTTCTTGGACCAGTTCTCGATGGTCGAGTAGCGCAGGTGCGCACGCTTGCCCACAAAGAGCTCCACAGCGCCGGCGTGGAGGTTGGCCACGTTGTATTTGGGCGCGGAGCAGCCCTCGATAAAGTGCAGGTCGGCGTCGTCCTCGACGATGATGAGCGTATGCTCAAACTGGCCGGCGCCCTTGGCGTTGAGGCGGAAGTAGCTCTGCAGCGGAAAATCGAGCTTGGTGCCCTTGGGCACGTAGACAAACGAACCACCCGACCACACGGCACCGTGCAGGGCCGCAAACTTGTGGTCGGTGGGCGGGATGAGCGTCATAAACTTCTCGTGGATGAGCGGCTCCCACTGCGGATCGTGCAGGGCTTCCTCAATACCGGAGTAGACGATGCCCATCTTGGACGCCGTGTCCTGCATGTTGTGGTAGACGAGCTCGGAGTCGTATTGCGCGCCGACACCTGCCAGATAGCTGCGCTCGGCCTCGGGAATGCCCAGGCGCTCAAAGGTGTTTTTGATGTCATCGGGCACCGACTCCCAGTCGTGCTTTTGGTCGGTGTTGGGTTTGACGTAGGTGACGATGTTGTCCATGTCCAGGCCCTCGATGGAGGGGCCCCACGTCGGATCCGGGAAACGGTTAAAGATCTCGAGGGACTTGAGGCGCAGGTCGAGCATCCACTGCGGTTCGTCCTTCTTGGCGCTGATCTCGCGCACGATGTCGGGCGTGATGCCGGCGTCGAGTCGCTCGAATCCCTCCTCGCCATAGGTGAAGTCGTAGAGGCTGCGGTCGATGTCCGCGACCTCGGTGCGGTTCTTGGTCATTGCGTCGCCCCTTTACGCCTGCTGCTCGGCAGCGGCGGCCTCGGCCTGGGCGCGCTGCTCGGCGGCCTCGCGCTCGAAGGTCTCAAAGCCGTTCTTGTCGATCCAGGGGATGAGCGAGGCGTCGTCCTCGCGCACGATGTGGCCCTTGACCATAACGTGGACGCGGTCGACATCCAGGTGCTCCAGGATGCGCGTGTTGTGCGTGATGATGAGCATGGAACCGTCGCAACTCTTGCGGTAGGCGTCCATGCCATGGCTGACGGTGGACAGGGCATCGACGTCCAGACCCGAGTCGGTTTCGTCCAGGATGGCAAGCTTGGGCTGCAGCAGCAGGAGCTGGAGCATCTCGACCTTCTTTTTCTCGCCGCCCGAGAAGCCCACGCCCAGTTCACGGTTGAGATAGGCGGTATCCATGTTGAGCTCGGCCGCGAGCTCCTTGACGCGACGGCGGAACTCCTTGCCCTTCATCTCCAGGCCGGGGCGGCCGGCGATGCTGGCGCGCAAAAAGCTCGACAGCGGTACGCCGGGGATCTCGACCGGTGCCTGGAAGCTCAGGAACAGGCCGGCGCGCGAGCGCTTGTCGGTGGTGAGCTCGGTGATGTCCTGGCCGTCAAAGACGATGCGGCCGTCGTTGACGGTGTAGACGGGGTCGCCCATGACCAGGTGGCCGAGGGTGGACTTGCCGGCGCCGTTGGGCCCCATCAGCACGTGGGTCTCGCCGGCGGCGACGTTGAGGTTGACGTTGTGGAGGATGGTCTTCTCGTCCACGGAGGCGGTCAGACCTTCGATGGAAAGCAGCGGATTTGCACTCATGCTGTCCCTCTCTGTATATGGTGTACTCATAGGTGTACGAAACCCTAGGAATCTTCTCGGAATAAAGTTACTATGGGTTCGGCGTTAGTCAAGGGAAAACCCGACTAATCCACTCGACTTTTCAGATTGTGGGACAAATTCATCGGCAGTGCTTGTCCCCAGCGTTATGGAAGGGTAGGTATGCTCATTTCTTCCAAGGGCCGCTATGCCCTCCGTTTGATGATTTATATCGCAGCGCTTGGTGACGCCGAGGGCAAGATTGCTCTGCGCGAGGTCGCCGACCGCGAGCATATCTCGCAAAAGTATCTGGAGCAGCTGGTTCGTCCGCTTATGAAGGCTGGCCTGCTTAAGAGCGTGCGTGGCAAGGGCGGCGGCTACATGATGGCCAAGGACCCGGCCGAAGTGCGTGCCGGCGACATCCTGCGTGCCGTCGAGGGCAGCACGGCTCCGGTGGCGTGCGACGGCATCGACAACAGCTGCACCCGCAGTGACCTGTGCTCAACGGTCAAGTTCTGGCGCGGGCTGGACGAGGTCATCGAAAAGTACGTCGACGGCGTGACACTGGCAGACCTGGCCGCCGTCCCCGAGATCAACTTCGACATTAAGCTGTAGCTCGAGTGCAATCCCTTAAGATTTCGCGGAGGGTTGTTGCCGTTTACCGATGGGTTGTTGTGCAACAAACGGGGAACTGTAATACTGAATCCATCTTTGCAAACTGTACTTTAACCACACCAATGCAGGGAGGATGTATGCAACCCAAGCATTCCGCGATTGTTGCGGGCCTGACGTTGGCGCTTTCGTTTGGCGCCGTTGCCGCACCCGCAACCGCTATTGCTGAGGAGCCCACGCCGGGTGTTGCCTCGGATGCCACCGATATCGATAAGGGCCTTTACACTCAGCAGTCCTTCTCGGGCGTGCTGAGGTCGGTCCAGGGAGTCTCGTTTGTCAACGTGACCGCAGAGATGAAGTACTTCACCAAATACGAGAGCCATGGCAACTATAACCAGGGTTTTTCGTATGGCGACGGCTATAACGCGCTGGGTTATTATCAGTTCGACCGACGCTGGTCGCTTATTCCGTTTATGAAGCAGGTCTATAACTACGATTCTGCCAAGTACGGCATGCTTAAGGCTGCGATCGACCGCGGCAGCGAGATTTCCAACGGAAGTAACCCCATGTATGCGAACGGCCAGCTCACCGAGCTGGGTCACATCGCGCAGGATGCCTTCCTGGGTGCTTACAACACCGATCCGGTTGAGTTCTCGGCGCTGCAGGATGCCTATGCGTACAACTCCTACTATGCAGTGACCGAGTCGTGGCTTAAGAACGCTCTGGGCATTGATATTTCCGGTCGTGCTGATTGCGTCAAGGGCATGGTATGGAGCACCACCAATATGTGCGGCACGGGTGGCTGCCAGGACTTTTTCCGCTGGGCGAATCTTTCCAACGATATGACCGACCGTGAGTTTGTGACGGCGCTTTCGAACAGCGTAGTTGATAACGTGGCGCGCAAGTATTCGAGTCAGCCTCAGTACCATGAGGGATGGAAGAATCGCTATAAAAACGAGCTCAAGGACTGCCTGGTCTATATCGCCGAGGACGAGGCTGCCGCGGCAGCGCCCGCGGAGCCTGAGCCCGCGCCGGCACCTCACCCGAACAAGGTCCCTGCTGCGCCTGCCGGGCCAACGGTGGAAACCGATAGTGATACGGACAATGGCGGCGAGACGGGTGCGCCTTCGACTGGTGTTGGCAACAATGGTGCCGGTAATAGTGGGACTGCTTCGGGTGGAACGGAGTCTGCTGGCGGTGCTGGTGATTCGGGCTCTGGTTCAACCGGCGGTTCTGTCTCTGGTCCGATCGATAGCGGCTCCTCCAATGGCTCCACCGATGTTGGCGAGAGCTCTGGCACCGATTCCGACTCGACCGCGGACCCCGATGTCAGCAATTCGTCGACCGAGAACAAGCCCTCCGTTGGCAAGCAGCTTGGCGCCTTGATTGGGTCTTCGATGACGGGCATTAACGGCGGCTCTTCTTCTGATGAGGGAGCGTCTGAGCAGGGCTCCGGCTCTAATGTCGACAGCGCCGCTGATGCTTCCGCCGATGCGGGTGCAAAACAGTCCGACGCCGATGCTCAGAAGGTTGACGACAAGAACGTCACCTCGACCACCACGACGACTACCACGACCACGACGACCAAGGCCCCGGGTGGCAATATGCCCAAGACGGGCGACCTCATCGTGATGGCGAGCCTGGCCAGCGCGAGCCTGGCTACGCTTGGTGCCACGTCCATCGTGAGCGGCAAGCATAAGCTCGATCAGCAAAAGAAGGCTGCTGGGGAGAACGGTTCCGAGGAGTAGTCTTTCGGTTGCCTGATAACTAAAGATTCGCAATGGGGTCCGGTGCGGTTGCATCGGGCCCCATTTTGTTGCACAACGATTTGTTACGCCCCCTCAAGGCCTTTGTTCCTACCGTTGCCCGATGCCTTTGCACGGATCCAGCATTGCGCTCGAACTGCTCGCTACAATGGGCTTCGTGCTGCGTTTTAGGGAGAAGTTACGGTGTCTGAACAGGAGTATTGCAACAGTGCCGATACTTTTGGCGTACGGCTTGTCAACCATGTCGATGATGCGGTTTTGCCGGTCGGTGTGCATGATTTTGCCGATGCCATTGGTTGCTGCACACTGGTCGACAAGACCATGTTTATTGCCGATGTGTTGGACTGCGACGCGTCCGTTGTGGTGTGCTGCCGACCCGAGGGTTTTGGCAAGAGCATGAACTTGTCGATGCTCAAGGCTTTTCTGGAGCGTCCCGCGGTCGGTCGCGCCGGTCGGAGCCTGTTTGCCTATACTCAGATTTGGGATGCGGACGGCGGGCGCTATCGGGACGAGTACGCCTGTTATCCGGTGATATCGCTGGACTTTTCTGGCGCTGAGAGGCATGGCGCCGCTGTTGCCGATGTCGTGCGTGACGCTCTTTCGGGTGAGTGTGCTCGCTTGTTGGCGCTTTTGGAGGCTCCGGATTTACCACGAGATAAGATGCGCCACATCGAGCGTGTTGCGCGTGGCGTGGCAAGTGCAGAGGAAGCCAACTCGGCGCTTGGCATTCTCATTGAGCTGCTGGAGACAGCTTGCGACGAACAGGTAGTGTTACTCGTTGATGGATACGACGCGGCGTGGTTGGACCGTTCGAACGCGAGGGGCTCTTCCGGAGCCGATCTGGCGGAGCTGCTTGGCAATGTGCTGTTTGATGCCATTGCCGCTGCGGGCAATTCGCTACGCTTGGCTTGTCTGATGGGGGAGCGTCCCGGTCCTGCCGAGTTGGAGCTTTCTTCGCGCAGTTGCTCGTATTGTCTGTCAACGTCGCTCTCGACGTGGTGTGACCGGTGGTTTGGCTTTTCGGATGCCGAGGTTGAGGCTCTGCTAGGTCATGCTGGATGCGGGGAATACCTGGATGACGCGCGTGAATGGTTCGAGGGATACCGATTTGGCGGGTTTTATTGCTCGAGTCCGGCGCGCGTGATCGATTTCTTGAACCGCGGTTGCACGCCACTGGTGCGGGCCGATTTGTATGGGTTTGCCGACTGCCTGAGTAGGGTGGCTGGAGACTGGAATCTCGAGAGGCTTTCGACTCTGTTCGATTTACTTGAACCGCATGGATGCGTTGAAACCCCGCTTTGTCTGGGCGCCGTCGTGTCGAATGACGCTTGCGTCGATGATGTTTGGACCGCGTTATACCTATCCGGCTTCCTAACGACGGATATGGTTGAGGAGCCGGGAAACAGCGCTCGCTCCCGTGCTCTGCGTCTGCCCAATGGCGAGCTTCGCCAGGCGTTGCGTCTCGTGATTATTGAACGGTTTGAGTGCGCCGCCGAGGATGTGCGGGACGTCGATGCGTTTCGTGACGGGTTGTGTCGCGGTGACGAAGACGCGGTGAGGCAGGCGCTGCGTCGAATTCTAGGTGACGCGGGAATCGGCGCGGTCGAGATGGATTCGCCGTTGCCATACCACCTGCTGTTGCAAGGGCTCTGCTTTGGTATGCCGGGGTATGCCAATCCTGCCTCGAAGCGAAAGTGTGGCGCGGATCGCTGGGATATCCAGGTGTTCCCTAAGGGAAGGATGCTCGATGTGGCCGATACCCTCGGCATGCTCGACGAACGTCCGCTTGTCACTATGAACATGATGTATGACCCCGACGTGGATGCTCTGGGTCTGGAGCTGCTGGCGGTTCAGGCGCTACTCGACATAGAACGTGACGGTATCGACGAAATCCGTGTGCCGCGACCCGGCGTTGGCCGCGTGCGCTGGGGCTTTGGTTTTGATGGGCAGCACGTGGCCGCGGTGTGTCAGCGGCTTTAAGCGTCGAGGTGTTCCCGACTTCCGTTACTCGGTATCCTTCATGGGCGGCATGGGCTTCCAGTCGGGATCCTTGATGATCTTGCGGGCGTCCTTCATGCCACGGCGCAACGCTGGGATACCGGTCTTAAAGCATTTGTCGACCGCAGCCAAGCGGATGAACTCTTTGCAGAAGGTCGCGGCGTTGCCCAGACGGAACAGCACGGGATGATAATCGCCGTAGATCTGCATGTAGCGGGCCAAAAAGCCGCGGTTGCGCATGATGTAGTAGCGATTGGTGTCGCTCGTGGAGTTGAGCTGGCGTTTGCCGGCGATATCCCAGTTAGAGACGGCGCGGGCGCGCTTGAGCACCACGTCGGCAACCACGGCGGCGGGGAAGTGCTGGCTGGCGACATAGCCGTAACAGGCGTCGTCGCCATAGATGAAGAAGCGCGCGTCGGGCAGGCCGATCTTGTCGACTACGCGACGCGAGAAGAGGCCGCCTTCAAAGCACAGCTGGTTCATGACGCGGTAGCCCTCGGGGCCCAGGTCCCACTTGGCGATGGGGTTGGGAATGCCGAGCGAAAGGATGAGTTGGTACTGCCAAAAGAAGGCGCCGCCGTCGAAGTCCAGACGCGAACCCTGGATGACGTCGTAGCGGTCCGTCCACTTTGCTAGGCGCTCAATGCCTTCGGGGATGACGAGTACGTCGTCGTCCATCACCCAGAACCACCGGGCGCCCAGGTCGTAGGCGCATTTGGTGCCGGCGGAGAAGCCACCCGCGCCGCCACCGTTTTCGAGCTGCGGAGCGTAGATGACACGGTCGGTGCCGCCCTGCGCGTCGGGCTGCTCGGTGTCGATGCCCCACAGGTTGGTCAAGCGCTCGTTAAATGCGGTGCACATGGCCTCGGTCTCGCGCGAATTCTCGTTATCGACAATCACGATGCGCCAGGGCGCGGCCGTGAGCTCGGTCATAGAGTCGAACAGGTTGGCCAAGAGCTCCTGGCGCTTATAGGTGACGACAACGATGGCGAGCTTGTCGATGTGGGCGGGAAGGGTGGAAGTCATGAACGAGAATATCCTTTCGCGTGGGCAGCATATCGGCCCTGCGGAATAAACAACGTGTCCCATAGGACATGACTATTGTAAGCGTAGGCAGACGCCCGCGGGCAATGTTCCGCTAATCACCAAGAACGTTTGCTACAAACCTGGTTGATGTGTGGGCGTAGCGAGATTGCATGCACGCATTGTGGTATTACATAGGTGCCGATTCCTGTGGACGTAATCTTTCTGTTTGGATGACCCGTGAATAAAACGCGTTTAGCTTCCTTTGCCGATAGCCTTCCCGTCAAGGCCATGTTGCTGTTTTTGGTTCTTCAGGTCGCATTTGTCTTGAGCAATACCGCGGCGAATTGCCTGCCGAGGCCCGTTATCGAGTCGCATGCGCAGGGCTCGGAGTCCTCGGCCCTGTTGTCTGACATGTATGTCTACGACCACCGTGTTGCAGCTGGCCCTGTTTGCTTTGATAACAATCGATTTATCATTGAAGTCGCACAGCAAATGGACCAAGGTTCTCCGTTTAAGACGATGACTGTTGCCGAGATTGATGACGTTACGAAAGCTGACGGGATTACACATCAGCAGTACTACCGGTATTGGCATGGATGGCAGCTACTTACGAATCTCTGCCTGTTTATTGGTGGTATCGACGTTGTCGTGGCGCCTGCGGCCGTTCTGGCGATTGCCGGCTCCGCTTGCGCTTACGTTGCCTTGCGAAAGCGGTTTTCAAAGCCATTGACTTTGGGTTTCCTTGCAATCCTGTTGTTCTCGACCAATCTGTTTTTCAATTATATCGGTGATCTGCTGCTGTGCATCTCATTCTTTGTGGCGCTCATCATGATGTCTTGCATGAGCCTTCGTTTGGATTCGGCCCCAAACGCACGGGTTTTCACAAGCCGCCTTGTCCTTTGGTCGATAGCGTCGGGCGCCGTGTTTTCGTTTCTTGACTTTTTAACGATTCCTGCCGCAGTTGTCGCTCTGCATTGCTTTTTCGCCTTCATTGCGCTGCCCGAAGGCGAGTGCCCCAAACGCTGTGTCGTCACGATGCTGCAGGCGCTCTTTGGGTTTGGGCTTTCGTTTGTGTTTACCTGGGCGATGAAGTGGGTTGTCGCGGCGTTTGTGCTGGGCTGGAACGAGGTCTTTTCGAACGTTCTGGGCGAGATGGGTCTTTGGTCTGCACACGGTGCGTCGTCGCTGCTGCCTCAAGCTGACTGGCCCCAGATATTGAAGGATTTGTATTGCATGAGCCCGCAGCTGTTCGCCATTTGCTCAACTGCTGGTTATGCGATGATCTCGAACGTCGTTTGTCTTGTTTCGTTTGCTGCCGTATTGGCGATTTGGATTGCCGTGCTCGCTTACTCGATACGGGGCGGCGCGCAAGGCGGTCGTCGTCGCAAGGTGTTGATTCAGCCGCTGCTCATGGCGCTGCCCCTGGTTGTTGTTTTGGGTTATTTCGTTGTTATGCATGACCATGCGATCGTTCATATTCCGGTATTTGGCTGCAAGAACTGGGCGATTGTCTTTGCGATGTTATTTGCTTCGGGTGTAAGCGCGCTTCGTGGTCTGAGGAGTCAGAAGGTCGCTTAGCCGTTCATACGGGCTCTGATGGACTCGACTACGGCCCTGCGCACGATATCCACGAGGAGCAGGGCGAGCGCGAGGCAAAGGCTCATAAGGATTCCGAGCAAAATGGCGGCGGCTGGACGGGGCTCTCCCGTTTGGATGCCTGTCGCTATGGTGTAGATTGCTTCGTCAAAAATAGGTCGCCAGACATTGCAGGTAAACGACTGTACGGCGTAGAAAGCGAGCGTTCCTGCGGCGAGAGTCATGATTGTCTTGTCTGCAGCTGGGACTTCGTGGCGCGGCTGATGGAGCGCTGCGGCGGCAACGGATGCGGCGGCCAAGATAAAGGATATGACGGAAGTTGACTTGTAGGAGAGCTTCCAGAGCGCGTCGTACTGGCTATTTGCCGATAACAGAAGCTCGAACGCGATGGTGACGGCAACGAGTCCGATGAGTACGATCTTGGATTTTTGAGCGCCGGATGCGTTGCCGCGGCATTCGAGGACAAAACGCATTTCTCCAGCCGCAATAAACGCGACCAGGTAGGTAACGGCGCTCATGAGCTTGCGCCACAAAACGATACCGGTAGCTTCGTTTGCCGTCGCCGCGATGTAGCAGTTGATTCCAAATGTTGTGAACGTGAGGAGCGCTACGACAAACGGGGCCCTTTTGCTGCCGATCTGCTGTCGTATCAGTGCAATCACTGGGACGAGCAACACGGATGCCGCGTAGACCCAGATAAACTCGATGCCCAACGTGAGCCAGCCAATCTCGTGTAGTGAGATTTCGGGCAGGGGATAGACGTACATCGAAACAAGCAAGCAAGCTGAGCAATAAAAGAGCGTGGGCAAGACGATCTTCTTGAGGCGCTCAAGCGATTTGAGCGTGAGGCTCTGCGCGGATGAACCGTTTTTGAGGGCGCGTATCGCCGAGGGAATCAGGAAGTACCCCGAGATCATAAAGAAGACCTCGTTGGCCCAACAGCCCAGCAGATTGATAAAGCCGAGTGCGCCGGAGTAAGGGAAGGCGGCGAGCGGCGCATATTCCGGTAGGCCGGTGCAGACGGCTTGGAAGGTCCACTGAAACGTGTGGAATACGGCAATCCCAGCGACCGCGACCAAGCGAAGCGCTTCGATGGATATGTTGCGTGCGGCTTTGGGCTGCATGACGTCCTTTCGTATCGGTTTGCCTCTGCGGGCTCCATAGATTATATAAACGCCCGCGGGCGGGACGACCCTTTGATACCATTAACGGCAGGTATTTCCTAAGGAGCACATTTGTCTACTAATTCCTCTGGCAGCCCTGTCCTGTCGCTGCTTATTCCCATCTACAACGTTGAGCGCTACCTGCGCGAGTGCCTCAATTCCGCCGTGGCGCAGACGCTCAACGACATCGAGATCATCTGCATCAACGATGGCTCTACTGATAGCTCGCCGGATATCATCCGCGAGTACATGGAGCGCGACTCCCGCGTCAAGATGATTGACAAGACCAACAGTGGCTACGGCGACTCGATGAACCGCGGCCTTGAGATGGCGCGTGGCGAGTACGTGGGCATTCTGGAGTCCGATGACTTTATGGCGCCCGATGCGATGGAGAAGCTCGTGGCAGCGGCCGAGCGCAATGGTGCCGACTTTGCGAAGGCGAATTTTGACCTGTATTGGTCGAAGCCGGAGGAGCGCCGAGAGCTGATGGAGCTCTTTAAAGCCAAGGACTGCGGCAAGCCGGTTCACCCGAGCGACACCGTCGATGCCTTCGCGCTTAAGCCCTCGATTTGGTCTGCGGTGTATCGTCGAGACTTCTTGAACCGTAATGCCATTCGTTTCTTGCCGACGCCTGGCGCTGCGTTTCAGGACGCCTCGTTTACCTTTAAGGTGTTCGCCCTTGCCGATGCCGCGGTTTACCTGCATGATTCCGTGCTTTCATATCGCCAGGATAACGAGGGCTCTTCGGTCAATTCGCCTAATAAAGTTCATTGCGTAAACGACGAGTATGCCGAGATTCATCGCTGGATTGTTGAGGATTACGCCGAGTCGCACTCTTCGCGGGACGTTGCCAAGCTGCTTAGGTTTGCAAATATCATTAAATACGATTCGTATATGTGGAGCTACATTCGCTTGAATCCCAAATTTTATGCTGAGTTTTTGGACCGTATGGCTCAGGAATTCCATGGGGCGCTTGAGGCCCATGAGTTTGAGCTAACAGACCTTAAGCCGTGGAAGCGAGCAAACCTGAAGGCCATTGTCAACGATCCGCAAAAGTGGCTGGCAGAGTCTTCGGACTTTGCCGGTGCCGGCGCGATGGGTCGCGCGAAGCATTATGCTCGCGTCGGCGGCCCGGGCGTGGTTGCCGCATTCGTCCTGGATGCAATTAAGAAATAGGGGAGTTATGGCAAACCCGAAGGTCTCATTTATCGTCCCCGTTTATAACACCCAGGAATTCCTACCTCGTTGTCTTGACTCCCTTTTGGGGCAGACCTGTCCGGATATCGAGATCGTGGTTGTTAACGACGGATCGCCGGATGACTCTGCTGCGATTATCGGCAAGTATTCATGCAAGGACTCTCGCGTGCGTGTTGTCGAGAAGTCTAACGGGGGGCTGTCATCTGCCCGTAATGCGGGCATGGATGTTGCGCGCGGCTATATTTTCGACTTCGTTGACTCAGACGATTACGTTGAGCCCAATCTTGCCGAGTTCTTGGTCGATACGTTTGCTAAGGAGCATCCCGAGATTGTTGTGTTTGGAGCTGAGTGCGAGCCTGCCGAGTTGGCTTCTGAGCGCATCAAGCAGCTACTTTCTCCTGAAGCGCGCAGGTTTGAGTCATTTGATCCGGCCCTGCTGTTTTCCGCGAATGCGCAGCCCTATGTCTGGCGTGCGGCATACTCTCGCGAGCTGATTGAGCGTATGTCTTTGCGTTTTGCCGAAAATGTCCGGTTTGCCGAGGACGTTGTGTTTCAGCTTGAATCGTATCCGCTGTCTGTCAGGACGGTCCTTGCGCCCGAGAGGCTGTATCACTACGTGATGCAGGAAAAGTCGCTGACGCATGTGTTTAACGCCGGCGCCAAGCGCATGGACAAGGTCGATGCCCATTTGCTGGTGCTTCATGAAGTGCTGGAGCGCTGGGACAGGCGAGGACTGCTGGATTTGTGCCCCGGTGAGCTTGTGACGTGGTTCTTGGATCTGGTTGTGTTCGACCTTGCGCGCTTGGATGCAGGGGACTATGCCGCGGTTGCCGCTCGCGTTAAGGATGAGCTTGAGGGGCATTTGGCGCAGGATTGGCCGGGGTTGCCTGCAAAAGCGACTGTTCGTCGCGTGTCGGACAAGATTGCAGATGGATCGAGGGTTTCGATGTTTGATGCCGCGCGGATGTATCTTGCGACCCGTGGGCTCATGAGCTGCTTGGAAAAAGTAATCAGTTTAAGCCATTGGAGATGAGCGCTTGGCTAAACAGTTATACCGATTTATAAAATGACTTTTGTTGGGATTTGTATGGCTAAAGCAAAGAAGCACCACCTTGTTCCAAAGTGCTATTTAAAAGCATGGTCTGTCAATAAGAATTCAGTATTGTGTTTTAATGCGCGTGGGCTAAATCCCTGCGTCGAGCCTCTGAATTTGAAAAATAGTTTCTATGAAAATAACTTTCATACCATAAGGCCCGGAATGTTGGGGTTTAAGGACTATAAAGACCTTATTCTAGACAAAATTAAAGGTTATGAAGTCTATTTAAATGATGAACGCATAGCCGAAGATTTGATTTGGAATTACGCATCTGAAATCAATAACTGGGTTTTTGTAAAGAACGGAATTCCGCTTTGTGGTAAAGATGAGCGTACTATAAAGCAAACACTTAGTATGGTTCGCGATACTTCTATCGAGGAAAATTGGTCCGAAGATTTTGAGAACGATTGGCAAAACCTAAAGGATCTTATCGTACGGTGGGCGCAGTCTGAGCATAAGCCTTTGATCCTTCCATTTAATTTAGGCAAGCTAATTCAGGTAATTGTTGCCATGGATTGGAGGGGGTTAAATCAAAATCAGCAACTAAATGAGTCATTTGATTCCACCTGGAATCTATTAATCGGTTTGTTGGGTAAAGATGCAACGAATCATGTCCAAGAATTGGATAAAGATAGAAACGAATTCAAGCACTCCATCTTGCTCAAACAATATTTAGCCTATTTCGAGGGACGAGGCTGTATCGCTAAACAGATTGACTTGTATTGTAAATTGCTTGCCAAATTTATTTATAGCGAAAGAGGTGAGTTATTCACGTCAGATAACCCTTCTTTCTTCGATTCAGAGAAACATATTCATTTCTTTCCAGTTTCTCCGTTCGTAGGTGTTGAATTATTTCAGTCGAACGACGGTATTAAGTCTAACTGGAGCTTTCGGGAGGCCGATAAAAACGACATTAGCTTATTCAATGATGCCGTTAAAAGAAATGCGGTAGCAAAGGTCATTCTGCCTCCTAGCTATGGAAACAATTAAGTATTTTTCTTTTAAAGTTACGGGAGATGACCTGTTCTGTACTTTTGTGAGTAGCTCTGGGTGCGCACCGGAGCTCCTCCGACTGGCTGAGTACTAGGCCCTTTCGGCAGCACCTATATCGCAAATCGGCACCGCAGTCCACCCGGCCGAATATTTCCGTTCAGCACTCCTATTAAACGTCCCGCTGTCCATCCCCCTGTTGCGCTCGGGCAGCCATGCAGTCCAGAGAACGAGGAGATTCCGCACGGTGAGAATGACCAGGGCCAAGGGGTCTGGGGTCGGTGAACGGTCTCCTCAGAACGTGATTGCCCACACCGCCCTCGTCTCGAAGCACAACGGCCAAGACGTGCGCAAGGCCGCGAGGGAGTGGGGCGTCTTCTTGGAGGACGTCGAGGGGATGTCCGAAGAGGTGGCCTACGCGCTGCTGTTTTCCCGGCAGTGGCGAATCCGGGCTGGTGCGCGCTAGCTCCCATTTCGCCTCGGCGCTCGGGAAGGTAGCGTGCGTCAGGAGTGCAGGGTCGCGTTGCATCCTCCAGCTCTATCTTGAGGGCCTCTGGTGGGAGGGCCGCAAACGGACGAACGGCGCGCGCAAGCTCGTTCGTAAGCACGGCACGCTCGGCCTGCTCGTGGTCGACGAGTAGCTTCTCATCAGCCCTATGTGGAGTTCAGATCGATATTGTTGGAGCTGATTGAGCTGAGGTGCGAAACCGCCCCTAGCGTCTTTTGAACGTGGTTCATGAAGAAGGACTGGCATCTGAAGCCAGTTATTTGCAACTTCTATTTCCATGCGTTCGCTGCTCCCGAAAGTCCTTTCTCCTAAATTTATTTTTAATATGGGCCCATTTATTAGATAATCTATGTTTGGGAATTATCATTTTGACTAGGGATTTGATATGAAAAAGGTTTTACGTGTCACAACCACTTTTTCTCTGGCTGCACTTCTGACATTTTCCTCGTTGATGAGTCCCGTAGTCGCTGCCTACGGTTTGAACGAGGCGAAGCCCGCTGAAGCTGTGACGGATGTGGCGTCCGCAGGTGATGACGGAGTGGCTGCACGCGGCGACGATGTTGAAGGCAGCGATGCCACCGTCGACCAGTCTTCGGTTGAAGGGGATTTTGAGGCTATCGACTCGTTGAGCCAAGGTTCAACTGAAAGCGATGTCAAGACCGAGCAAGAGGTCGATTCGGTCGAGTCGGACTTTCAATACGTTTACCTGGCCTACCCAAGCCTTCCCTCTGGATCCAATCAAGTCATTGCTTTTGCTACTCATAATGACGGTGAAGTTCTTTCCTCTGCTACGCTTGGCTATGTGAGCGCCAATGGCGTAAAGGGCTCTGTCGACGCGTCTGCTACGGCTGATAATTCTGCCGCCTTTACCTTTGGCGCAAAACTCGAAGCTAATACTTATTTCCTCACTTCGATTTCGTATTATCTAGAGGGAGATGGGACTGAGCATAAGATCGATCTTTCTGACCGAGATTATTCGTTCACCGTCGTAGACAGCTCTATGAACTCCGAGGGCACATCTGTTTATTATGCAGATGGGGACGGAAATGCTGTTGAGGCACAGTCTATTCAGCAGGCGTTGGAGTGCGCCGATTCTCCGGATGGTGTTTCTACTTATGCCGCTCGCTCCGCTCGCAACGTTAGCGTAATCGCTCTTGATGCTGGTCATGGTGGATCTGATCCCGGTGCGCAGGGTAATGGTAAAAGTGAAGCTGATCTTACCTGGAAGATTGTGACGGCCTGCAAGAATAAGCTTGAAGCATATGGTTTTAAGGTCGTTCTTGCTCGTGAGCAGTACGGCAATTACTCCGGTAATGATTTTCTTTATCGCGTTCAGCGTTGCATCGATCAGGGTGCGCAGGCTTTCGTGAGCTTCCATATTAATTCCGGCTCCTCTGCTGCTCATGGTGCTGAGGTTTACGCTCCCACCGCAAATGGATCAGACTATACACAGGTTTCTGTTGAGCTTGCCAATAAGGTTATGAATAACCTTGCTGCCATGGGCCTTTCCTATCGTGGTGTTTTCCAAATGGAAGTAGGCGACGAGTTCGCTGTGATTCGTTGTGCACGCGAGCAGGGGATCCCCGGCATTCTTATTGAGCACGGCTTCATTTCGAATTCCGGCGACGTCGCTAACTATTTCTCTGACGACGGCTGCCGTCGCCTTGGCGAGGCTGATGCCGCTGCTATTATTGCGCAGTTTCCTCATCCTTATTCCATTGATGGAATTACCTTTTCGGAAGAATTGGGGCGCGCTGGATCTTCGATTAAAGTTGGAGTGAATGTTACCGGCAAGACCGACGGACTCAAATATAAGTTTGTTTGGCATAGGGCTGGGGCAGATTGGACTGACGCTAACTGGGGCGTGATCGGTCAAGATTTGACCGCCCCGTCAGTTGTTTGGACTTTGCCGCAAGCTGGTGAATACGAAATTTATGCCGATGTTGTTGACTCCAATGGTTACATATCGAGCACCTCCAAATATAAAGTAGTCAATTGGTCCGTCGAGGGCCTCGACGTCTCCGGCGAGGCGCGCTCCGGCAAGCCGCTCGAGCTCAAGGCCAGGGTCTCCGGCGACACCGACGGCCTCAAGTACAAGTTCGTCTGGGAGAAGGGCGGCTGGGCCAAGTGGGGCACCGTCGGCGGCGGCTCCAGCTCCGCCTCCTCCTGCGAGTGGACCCCCTCCGAGCCCGGAGAGTACACCCTCTACCTCGACGTGATCGACGGCGAGCAGGCCAAGCACCTCACCCGCAAGGTGACGGTCGAGGACCGCTTCAGCGTCGAGGGCCTCGACGTCTCCGGCGAGGCGCGCTCCGGCAAGCCGCTCGAGCTCAAGGCCAGGGTCTCCGGCGACAC
>NZ_CAXVJM010000012.1:33152-34612 GCF_964259375.1 Collinsella aerofaciens ATCC 25986 | reverse complement strand
TCCGAGCCCGGAGAGTACACCCTCTACCTCGACGTGATCGACGGCGAGCAGGCCAAGCACCTCACCCGCAAGGTGACGGTCGATGGCACGTCAATTATGGGCGCGCTCTCGACATCTGCTGGCTCTATGGTTCGTTTGTATGTTTCTACCGGACATGTCTATCCCTCTGAAGTCTATTCGCAAAGGGGCGCTTCTAGCATTGCTGAGTTCTGCAATCAGGTAATTTTGGCTGCCTCCTCTGAAGGCGTTAGGCCCGAAGTCGTATTTGCCCAAGCCATGTTGGAGACTGGATGGCTCCAGTTTGGGGGTTCGGTATCCGCAGACCAGTGCAATTTTGCTGGCTTAGGGGCTACTGGTCCTCAAGTCGGTGGGGCAAGGTTTGACAACGTATATCAGGGGCTGCTTGCTCAATCTCAGCATTTAAAAGGCTATGCGACCAGTATGCCCTTGAACAATGTTTGTGTTGACCCTCGTTATCAAATACTTGTTGATAGGGGATATCTGGGCATCGCTCCGTGCCTAGAGGACCTCAATGGTTTATGGGCTGTCCCTGGGGATGGTTACGGCCAAAGAATCGCGGCGATTATTAACAGAATGATCTAACGATGCAATTTTCCCTTCAGCGCTAGTCGTCTTTGATTTCAGTTATACAGCTTCGTTTGTTAGGATGCCTGATTCCGATGAAGACAGTTTGCCGTAAGCTCATCCTTGCATTATTTGTTGCTTTTTTGATTTGGCCTATGGCCGCCTCGCATTCCTTTGCGACAGACCGAGGCGCTTCATCTCTTTTCGTCGATCCTGCTATTAAGATGTCTGAATTGTCGGAGGATTTCTCCCTCGACGGCCTTTCCGCGAAGGCTACCGACGGCGGGTCGCCCCTGCTCGGCGACGAGTGCGAGCTGGGCCTGTCCGTCTCCGGCAATGCGGGCTCGGTCAGGTACAAGTTCGTCTGGGAGCAGGGCGGCTGGTCTCGCTGGGGGTCAATCCGCCAGGGCGAGCCCTCCGCGTCTTGCCCCTGGACCCCCGAGGTGGCCGGAGACGTCAACATTTGGGTGGACGCCATCGATTCGGCCGGCCGCGTCACCACGCGCAAGTTCCCCGTGCATGTGGACGCCTGCCGTCTCTCGGTTGACGGAGGGTCCGACTTGGAGTGGTCCCCCGGCATGAAGGTCGCCATTCGTGCGGCGGCCGCGCCCGGCGCAAAGCTCAAGTTCGTCTGGCAGAAGGACTCTTGGGCCGAGTGGGGGGTTGCGCAGGGGCCGTCCGAGGCGACATCTTGCGCTTGGGAGCCCGCGTCGTCCGGTTCGTACAGGGTCTACGTCGACGTCTCCGTCGGCGGCCTCTCCGCGACCTCCGTGCTTCCCGTCAGCATAACCGAGGATTTCTCCCTCGACGGCCTTTCCGCGAAGGCTACCGACGGCGGGTCGCCCCTGCTCGGCGACGAGTGCGAGCTGGGCCTG
>NZ_CAXVJM010000012.1:0-33062 GCF_964259375.1 Collinsella aerofaciens ATCC 25986 | reverse complement strand
CCGGAGACGTCAACATTTGGGTGGACGCCATCGATTCGGCCGGCCGCGTCACCACGCGCAAGTTCCCCGTGCATGTGGACAATAACTTGTCTAATTTCACATCGATTTCCGTGGAGCCCTCTGATGGATCAGTTTCCGCTGGGGATACAGTTGCTATTACTCCCAATCTGATTGTTCGTAATAATAAAGGCGTTAAATATAAGTACGTTTGGATGAGAAACAATTGGAATGAATGGGGCGTTATAGATTCAGGGGAAGGTCTCTCTTCACTAGATTGGGTTGTTACAAAAACCGGGGAGATTTCATTCTATATAGATGTAATTGATACTTTAACTGGACAAACACTTACGTGTAAAAAAGTCTGCTATTTTATCCCGGAAGACTGGTCTTATAAAGGCATATCCGTTTCCAACGCTTTTGTTAAGCCTGGCGATAAAGTGTCCGTAACATCTGAGTGCTCGGGGGATACTCGTTTTCTGAACTATAGGTATGTTTGGAGTAGAAACAATTGGTCAAATTGGGGCATTGCGCAGAATGGTTCCGATGCTTCCCTATCTTGGACTCCTGATAAACCCGGCGAGTATGATATTTATTGTGATGTGAGCGGCTCTGACGGTAAGGTAACTACTCACAGGATTCATATCGGGGTTTGGGACTATTCGAGAATTACAGCTATATCTACTGATGGAGATTACTCATGGGGCGTTCGTGCGGATATGGGGACTCTTGATGCGGAAAAATCTGGACAATTTGAATTTAAATTTGTCTGGGCGAAACCGGATTGGAGTCAATGGGGCGTCCTGAGAGCGAAATCAACCATTAACAATGCGTACTTTAATCCATCCGATTTGGGCTTAGGTTCGGGTTACTATGCTTTGTATTGCGATGTAACCTATCCCGATGGATCAGTCCATACTAAGTCTACGCAGGTTTATTACAATCCGATTGGAAGTTCGACCGTTCTTGGCGTTAGCAGAATTAGCCTGCTGACATGGCTTACTTCGCATCAGTATGATTCTTATTATCTGGGTACGCGTTATTCCGGCGGCTTCTCATATGACACGTGTCTTTATCCCAACGGAAGTCCAAGATGGGATGGCTATACGGGTATGAACTGCACCGGATTTGTTGCTCATGCTTATGCTGCTGTTGGCGGGGATGTTGCAGCGATAGGCAGGAATAACGCACACTCGCCATGGGCCGGCGGGCCTGGTGGGGGAGGCTATATTAACGCTTGGCGCTGGTATGGTTATGCTTGTGACTCAGGGTGCAAGATGTATGAGTTTAGAACGGTTCGCGATATGCTGAATAGCGGTTATGCGCAGAAAGGCGATATTATCTTCTTTAAAACGAATGGGGCTATTGATTGCCATATAGGCTTTTTCTGGGGCGATACCCCTTATGAGAACAAGATGTGGCATCAGATTTTGCCGGGCAATTTAATTGGTCCTTGCTTTAACAATGCAAATAAAAGTGAATATAACCAGAGCGTTGTTTTGATTAAATAGTAGATTGAGTTTGGAGTTTCAGTTGAACGAGAACCATATCCCAAAAGTGATTCACTACATTTGGTTTGGGAATAATGATTTGCCTGAAGAGGCAATCGCGTGTATCGAGTCCTGGAAGAAGTTTTGCCCAGATTATGAGATAAAGCGATGGGACGAATCAAATTTTGATTTATCTTCTAACAATTATGTTAAACAGGCATATGAAGCTAAGAAATGGGCATTTGTAAGTGACTATGCGCGCTTATGGATTCTAGTTAATGAAGGCGGTATCTATATGGATACCGACGTAGAGGTCCTTAAGTCTCTTGATCCCTTTTTGACCAACCGTGCTTTTTCAGGTTTCGAATCGGACGCTTCTGTGCCAACTGGAATTATGGCTTGTGAAAAAGGATTTCCGTTATTCCGGAAGCTTTTGAATGATTACGATGTACGTTCTTTTATTAAAAGCGATGGATCGTACGACTTAACAACAAATGTTGTAGTGATTACAAAAGCTTGTAAGGCCCTCGGACTAAAGCTTGATAATACAATGCAGACAGTTGATGGATTCACACTGTACCCAAGCGATTGGTTTTGTCCCAAGAGTCATGAATCTGGTGATATTCATCTTACTGAAAATTCCGTTACCATACATCATTTTAACGGGTCTTGGATCGATGAGGTTGAGCGGGGTTTGCTGAAAGAAAGGCGTCGTTTCCTCACCCGTCATTCTTGGGTCAACCCAATGCTGGCCGGATTAATAGTACGGCTCCAGTATGGATTTAAAACAAATGACTTCAGGCCTTTGACTTCAGCATTGAAAGCCTTTTTTGCAAACCGGAATTAATTTGAATGGTCTTAAAATAGAGCCTAATCAATGATTAGGCTCTATTCATGTATTTCTTAAACAATGGTTCTAATACTGCGGCAAATGGTATTGCCGGAGAAATGGCGCCAACAGACTTTGCTTTTTTAAATGCAAAAAGGATGCTATCTCCGGCAATCTTTGACCACATTAGATAAAGAATAGTCTCCTTGAATCTCTGTATGAGTGTGTCACTGAACTCTATGCACTGCTTTTTATATTCGGCATAACTTCGTGGATTATTTAACAATAAGCGTTTATAGTTGGCTGTATAACCGTCTGTTAAGTATTCCCCTTTGCATATTTCCCGGTTGCATAGCAGGTGGTAATACTCGTGGTCAATTTGATCAAACTGAAATACTTCAGGAATGAAGCTCTCTCCTTCGGCTATGTAAAAAGGATGTGATTTGATAACGCTCGTTAACGTTGCAATGCAAGTCTCCCCTTTATAACCGTATTTGCTGTAGAGGGATGATAACTTCGCAGTGGTGTTGCTGGGAAATTGATTGTTACGAGCGGACCTGGGCGTAGCAATTCCAATGGCATCCCCTGCATTTTTCCACGCCGTTAATATGAAGTGGACCGCATCAGGTGTGAGATAATCGTCGGAATCAACACACATGAACAGTTCTGAAGTGCATTTTTCTGCAGCTAAATTGCAGGCTCGTTGTTTTCCTCCATTCGCTACCTTTATATATTCGATTTCGATAGCTGATTCCTTTGCAAATGAATCAAATAAGCTCTGCGTTCCGTCCGTCGAGCCATCGTCGACTACAAGCCAATAAAAACGAGAGTCAGTTTGTTTTTTCAAGCTTTCATACAACCGCTTCAAGGTATGTTCTCTATTATATGTAGGTGTAAAAATGCAAAGCTGTTTCACTTCAATGCCTCTATGTTAATTCAGATTTACGTATCTCAAATATGAGTTTGAAAGGTTCCCGTGTGAAGATCGAATCCAGTAGAAAAGCAGGCGTAATTATATCTTATGCCTATTCAATTGTTCAGATTCTTGTTCAGTTGCTATATGTTCCCATCTTATTAAGGGGTATCGGCCAAGCCGAATACGGTCTCTACCAATTCGTTGGCTCCATTATGGCTTATCTTACGGTAATCAATACCGTTCTTGCTTCGAGCGTGACTAAGTTTTATAGCAAGGCATATCTTCAGGACGATTCTGAATTGATGGAAAACACTCTTGCAATTGCGAAAAGACTGTTTTGGATTATCTCGTTCGTTGCGGTTGTCGTAATACTATTTGTGGGGATAATTGTCATCTATTCATACTCGAATTCGTTTAGCACGGCTCAGCTCTACGAAATGTCATTAATGTTTGTTGTTTTGGCCGCAGATATGGTTGTGGTTATGAATAACATCATTAGTATTGCGGTTATCACCGCTCATGAGAATTTTGTTTTTCTGCGTCTGTCTCAATTGGTTACTGCAATTCTTCAGCCCCTGCTCGTGGTCGTGTTCATGCGGCTCTGGCCTTCTGCGCTGCTAGTTACTTGCATGACTTTTCTTACAAATCTTCTCTGTGCTCTAATCCAGCGCATATTCGTATCTAATGTTTTGAAGACAAAGTTCACTTTTCACGGGATGGATTGGAAGCTCGCTAAGGAGATGCTGCTGTTTTCTTCGGCGGTAATATTGGTTGCCTTTTCCGATCAAGTTTTCTGGAAATCAGGCCAACTAATTCTAGGATATTTTTATGGTGCCGACTTAATTGCTGTATTTGCGATAGGTGCACAAATTTACTCTGTTTATATGGTTTTAGGAACATCTATTTCTACTGTATTTCTTCCAAAGGTTACTGATATTGTGCTTCATTCGGTTGATGCAGCTACTGATCTTTCTCGGCTTTTCATCAAAGTTGGAAGAATTTCCTTTTATGTTGCATTTCTTGTTCTCAGCGGTTTTGCGATTTTTGGTCAGGATTTTATTACCCTCTGGGCGGGGCACGACTTCGCTGATGCTTATTGGGTTGCCATGATAGTTATGGTGCCATTTACGGTTGATATCATTCAAAATCTGGGTCTTACAATTATGCAGGTCAAGGATGTATACCAATTTCGAGGCTACATGAATGCTGCAATTGCTGTAATTAACGTATTTATTTCTATATTTCTATGCAGGTTGTTCGGGGTAATAGGTTCAGCCATATCAACAGCTGTTTCAATTGCCATAGGAAATGGCCTTATTATGAACTGGTATTATGCAATAAAGTTAGATATGGACATTTTTCAGTTTTGGAAGAATATTCTATCGATTTTAGTCCCTCTTCTAATTATCTCTTTTGGGTTTAATGCTATTTGGACTTATTTTGATTGGCATGGTTGGTCAGCACTGGTTACTGGAGGATTGATCTATTCACTTCTTTATGCGGTGGTTTCTATTCATTTTTGCTTTGATGCTTATGAGAGAGAGTTCGCTAGAAGATTTGTGGGACCAATTATTCGTAATATTTAGTTTTTCTAAGCGCTAAGGATTATTTCGTGAATTCATTTACCGCGAATCCGATCAAGACGGTCAAACCGATTCGTTGGATTGGGGCACTGTTACAGTTTGATTTGGGTGTCATTGCTATTGATCGAGTTAGACAGGGGAAATAAATGATACGTAAGAAAAGGGTTCTGTTAGTTTTTGGAACGCGCCCTGAGGCAATCAAGATGTGCCCACTTGTCAATGAGCTTAAGCGTCGTTCCGACAAATTTGATACTACCGTCGTTGTTACGGGGCAGCATCGTGAGATGCTTGATCAGGTCCTGCGCGTTTTCAATGTCAAGCCTGATTATGACCTTGCTATTATGAGACCGGGACAGACTCTGTTTGATGTGACAAGTGATGTCTTATTGAGACTCAAGGCTATTCTTGAGAATGAAAAACCTGATGTCGTGCTTGTTCATGGAGATACTTCTACTAGTTTTGCTGCCGCGCTTGCTTGTTTCTACTTGCAGATTCCTATCGGACATGTAGAAGCTGGTCTTCGTACGCATGATATCTATAGTCCTTGGCCTGAGGAATTTAATCGACAGGCAGTTGACATCATAAGTGAATATTACTTTGCGCCCACGGAGAAGAGTAAGCAGAATCTGATTGATGAAGGGAAGTCGACGCAAAAGATTTGGGTCACAGGTAATACCGGTATTGATGCCCTGAGAACGACTGTCTGTGGTACATATTCCCATCCCGAACTAGATTGGGCGAATGGATCTCGTCTAATACTAATTACCGCACACCGTCGTGAGAATCTGGGCGAACCCATGCATAGGATGTTTCGCGCAATACGTCGTGTGATGGAAGAGCATCCAGATACTAAGGCTATCTATCCGATTCATATGAATCCTCTTGTACGTAAGGCTGCACACGAAGAACTCGATGGTTTTGAAAGACTCCATATTATTGATCCGCTTGAAGTGCTTGATTTTCATAACTTCATGGCGGCAAGTTATCTTATCCTTACCGATTCTGGCGGTATTCAGGAAGAAGCGCCTGGTCTTGGCAAGCCGGTTCTTGTCATGCGAGACACTACTGAGCGTCCTGAGGGTATAGAGGCCGGAACTTTAAAACTTGTTGGAACAAAGGAAGATGTCATTTATCGCGAGTTTAGTCGCCTGCTTTCTGATGAAACAGAATATGCGACAATGAGCAATGCGTCTAACCCCTACGGTGATGGTCATGCGAGTGAATATATTGCGAATGTGCTGGAAAATCGTTGATTAATTATTAAATGATTTCGAGTTATCGTTTGATGTTGGCTGGTTCAAAGTGATGTGTGTTTGAATAATGCAAATTCCATGATTAAGAACATCATCGTTACGGGCGGCTGCGGCTTCATCGGCAGCAACTTCGTGCACTATGTCGTGAACAACCACCCGAGCGTCCACGTCACCGTCCTGGACAAGCTGACCTACGCCGGCAACCCCGAGAACATCGCCGGGCTGCCCTCCGACTGCGTGGAGCTCGTCGTGGGCGACATCTGCGACGTCGGGCTGCTGGACAGGCTGGTTCCCGGCCACGATGCGATCGTGCACTACGCCGCCGAGAGCCACAACGACAACTCCATCGCCGACCCGGAGCCCTTCCTGCGCACCAACGTCGAGGGCACCTTCCGCCTGCTGGAGGCCGTCCGGAAATACGGTATCCGCTACCATCACGTCTCCACCGACGAGGTCTACGGCGACCTGGCGCTCGACGACCCCGCCAAGTTCACCGAGGAGACGCCGTATCACCCGAGCAGCCCGTACTCGAGCACCAAGGCATCCTCCGACATGCTCGTGCGCGCCTGGACCCGCACCTACGGCCTTCGCACCACGATCTCCAACTGCTCCAACAACTACGGCCCCTACCAGCACGTGGAGAAGTTCATCCCCAGGCAGATCACCAACATCATCGACGGCGTCCGCCCCAAGCTCTACGGCCGCGGCGAGAACGTCCGCGACTGGATCCACACCGAGGACCACTCCTCGGCCGTCTGGGACATCCTCACCAAGGGTCGCACGGGGGAGACCTACCTCATCGGCGCTAATGGCGAGAAGGACAACATCACGGTCCTGCGCATGACCCTGGAGGCCATGGGGAAGGACCCCGAGGACTTCGACTGGGTCGCTGACCGCCCCGGCCACGACCGCCGCTACGCCATCGACAGCACGAAGTTGCAGCGCGAGCTCGGCTGGAGGCCGGCGCACACCGACTTCGTCGAGGGCCTGAGGGCCACCATCGACTGGTACGTCGAGAACGAGTCCTGGTGGCGCCCAGCCAAGGAGGCCACCGAGGCCCGCTACAGGGCACAGGGGCAGTAGTGGGCCCTGTAGTATCATGGTTTTGATGGGTTGAGGGCAACGGGGGATTAAATTGCCGCCTGATGCCCTCAATTATTGTTGGTAGACAGCGTATCTAGGACATTCGTGCATAGACTCAAGGCAGTCTGACTCCATGTGAATCGCGAACAGACTAGATCATGAACATTATGAGAGTGCTCAATAAGTAAATCCGGGTTTTCGAAATATACAAGGACAGCCTTTTGAATAGAGTCAATTGCACAGTCTTGCAAAACTGTACCGAAATTGCTTTCGGGAATGATATCGGATGCGCCTGCGCAATTACTAACTACGATTGCGCATTTTTGAGCTGCAGCCTCAAGAAGAACGGTTGGCATGCCCTCTGGATATTCACTAGGCATAAGAAAACAGCTAGCATAGCGTAGTAAGGATGACATGTCAGATTCATTTAATCTTCCGACAAAATGGATTCTTTCATTTTGCGCGTTGGACACCGCTGTATTTAATGGGCCACTGCCCGCAATAATCAAATGAATGTTTTTGCCGTGAATGCCGTCGATTGCTTCTATTGCCTTCATAACGCCTTTTTCTTCAATCAGGCGACCGGCATATGCAACAACAAATGCGTCGGGAGATATATTAAGCTCAGAATTCCAGTCTCTATTTGATGCAGATGAGCAGTATGCATCAGCATCAATCGAGTTGGGTATTACGGAATGGGGTGAAAACCCCAAGCTTTTTATCCACTGTAAACTTCGATTCGAAACTGCGCAGGCAACCGGCTTGCTTCTAGAAATGATTTTTGTTGACAGTCCTTCATATAATCGCATGAGATAACCCATTGGACTTATTTCTGTAGACAAGTATCCAGAGCTATGATCAATTAAAACTGGCCGTATGTGCTTCTTTGCAGCAATCCTGCATGCAAGAAGACAGATTGGATAATAGCGAGTGTTGATAATGATGTCGCTAATGGACAGTTTCATTATCTGATTAAAAATCCGGTATGTGCTTGGTATAGGTTTGATAACAGGAAATCTGTCATTCATTAGAGACAACGAGGGTACCTCGATTAAAGAGATGCCGTTGTCACTAGTGATTCCGTAGCTTCGTTCTGAATTGGAAGAAGTGAGTATAACAACTTCGTTGCCAAGTTCAGTCAATTTTTTGGCGAGATTTTCAGTGTACCGTTCCACTCCTCCCATGTGAGGGGAGTAGTATGCGCTGACAATTAATATTCGTCGCATAGTTATCCTTTGTGTTAAGTGGCTGGTGTTATTAGGGGGAATTACAGCTTAGAAATAATGTAGTATGCAGGCCAGTCAAGGTGTAACTTCTGCAATCCCAGCATCACCCCTACACCTAGGCGAATTTTTAATGTCTGGCCTTTTGGTTTTAGAATTCCTATGTGAGGATTTTTTAGATAGTTCGGGAAATTCTTTCTTGCATGTGAAAACACAAAAGAATGCTTTGATCTCATTAGCTTTGGTCCGCAACCCCTATTAAAAACAACCAAGGCATTGATCATGTTTGCTAAATAGGTGTATTCAATAACATCGAATCTGCTTTTCGGAAGTTTCGAGAGATCGTGGCTCTGAAGGAAAAGATCAAACATTTCCGCCATGATTTTCTCATGATTTTTCTTGTAGTTCATTGAACCAGTGATGGATTGGCGATTGAAGTAGTAATAATAGCCCTCGTATGGAATGATTTTCACTTTTGCGTTGCAGTAAAAGGCACAGAGGCTAAAGTAAATATCCTCACCGCAAGGGACACCAGTAAAGCCCAGTTTGTTTTCTTCGATAAAGGACTTTTTAAAAAGTTTTGCGCATGCAATCGCATAAGTTGTCGTACTCCATACGCTGTTTGATATGCGATGCCTTTTCAGTTTGCCATCAATATCCCTTATGAAACCTCCTGCGATGATGTCGTAGTCGCCATCATCGGCTGCTTGAAGATAAGTTTCGATATAATTGGGAGCGACATAGTCGTCGCTATCTACAAAGAAGACATATTCACTGCAAACATGCTCGAGGGCTCTTTCCCTTGTTCGTCCAAGTCCTAAATTGCACTCATTATTTATAACTCGAATTCTTGAGGGGTATTTCTCTTGGTATTCCGCGAGAATGAGATCGCTATTATCGGGACTGCAATCATTTACGCAGAGAACTTCATAATCAGAGATAGTCTGGTGAACGAGACTATCGAGACAGCGACTAAGGTACTTTTCAACGTTATAGACTGGGACGATAATTGTCGCTTTCATTTGAACTCCTTATCTCAACGGTAAAGGACGATTGTTGCATGAATGGGCTATGCCCGTTTGTTTCTTATCGTATATGCCAATGCGATAGGAGTGAATATATAATAAGCGTATGATTCAGCTACTTATAAGATATATTGAATGGCTGTTCAGGTTCTACTGATTTACCACGAGAGAATGGTGCTCGATTGTCGTCTAAATCGAATGTGCTTGTTGCAATTCCTGCATATAACGAAGAGGAGTGCATTGAAGGCACGGTGAAAGAGCTCCGCTCGATTGCGCCAGAGTTTGACTTCATTATTATCAATGACGGCTCTCGAGATCGAACGGGCGAGATTTGCGACTCGTTACGCTGCGAGGTCATTACCATGCCAATTAATTGCGGCCTTACAGTTGGTTTTCAGACTGCAGTTCGATATGCCGTTGATCATGGATACGACTATATGATTCAGTTTGATGCTGACGGACAACATCGCCCGGAGTATTTGGCTTCTCTTGTTGAGAAAGCGGAACGCGCTGGATCCGATATCGTTATTGGTTCCAGGTTTCTTACTATTCGCAAAGATAAATCGATGCGTATGCTAGGCTCGCGCATGATAACAGTGCTAATCAAGATGCTGACAGGGCATCGCATCAGCGATCCGACCTCGGGCTTCAGATTATTTAGCCGTCCCGTGCTTGAAAGATACTATTACGACAACACTCTCAATCCCGAACCCGAATCAATCGCTTTGTTTTTAAAACAAGGATACTCGGTCTCCGAAGTTCAGGTTTCAATGCGTGAACGCCAAGGTGGAGAGAGTTACTTAAATCCCGTTAAGTCAATGCAGTATATGCTTAGAGTGTTTGCTACGCTGCTGATAGTTCAATGGTTTAGGTGATTGTTGTGTCATTTACACTTCGCGTACTTTTGGTTTTTTTTGCATTTGTTGTCTTTTATTTCGTTATCCGGAAATTGAAGAAAGCGCAAATGCAGGTTCTGGATTCATTGTTTTGGCTTTTGTTTAGTACTAGCTTTGTTCTACTCGGTGTATTTCCTGATATAGCGGTGCGTATCGCCGGCCTTTTGGGGTTTATGTCTGCCTCGAATTTCGTTTTTCTATACGTGATAGCCGTTTTAGTCGTACGTGATTTCACCATTTCTGTAAGACTCGCTAAGCAGGAGGAGCGATTGAATTCTCTTGTGCAGGCAGCTGCTTTACATTGGAATAGCATTGATTCCAAATCTTCCAATAGTGATTTTAATCGCAATGATTAGGGTGCGTCATTGCCTTGGATTATTTTGTTAATTATCCAAGGCAATGACTTTGCAATTATGCGATTACTAATATTTAAACATCAGTAATCTATTAAATACAGTCGCATTTCGCCTTCAGAGATCAGGCAAGTGAATCCAGGGGTTTCCTCAGTGATGTTAAGAATGCCCTTCCATTCATTTGAATCAAAGTAACCAACATTTACGGTCTCATCAAGTATAAGCACATAACGAGCGTCAGTTTTCTGTATTGCCTCTAAGACGTCATTGTTTTTTGAAGCCTCATAAAGTGATGCTTTAAACAGCTCGTATTCCTTATAAGGCGTAGAGTAAAATTGACGAGAGATCACATTTATGTTGTCAGATGCATAAAGCCATATGCTCCCGTCTGAGGGGATATTGATTACAGTCTCATTTCCAACGATTTGTTTTACTTTGTCAACAAATCGCCTTTCTTCGGGCGAGATTGAAACTCCCGATGTTAACGAGTAGTTGACTTGTATCTGCTCACAGAGATATTTGTAGTTATTTTTGCTGTATGAAATGGTTTTTGGGTAAGCGAAAACCATGAGGACGGCCATGAATAGGACGAACACAGGTATCAATAAATCAACAGACCCTATTTTGTCACGATTAAATAAAGGTCGAATTATTAAATTAATACTTTTGCATAGCCCGATTGCGGCGAGCGGCGTGGCGGCTATCGCGAGCACTCCATCTAGTCTGATAATTCCTGAGTACCAGAAGCCGCAGATAAGCTGACGAAGCGGATGGTTCAATGTCATGCATGCGAACGCTAGCATGGCAACTAATATATATGATAGAGACATCCATCGATATCTAGTGCTTGCGAAGGCAATTACAAATCCAATGCCCACTAATAGTCCAAGTATGGGTTGCGCATTGACGGACTGTCCGAATTTTAATAGAAGAATGTTCTTAATGGCCTCTACTGGCGTTGCGATTGGCTCTCTATATACGCTGACGATAGGCTGGATAAAAGGTAGGGAATACACTAATAGCCAGAGGCCGATAATTAGTCCAAGTACTAGAGCCGAGGCTAAAAAGCGTAGGTCGATTCTTTCGGAATAGTGCCCCGCTGTTTTCCACGAAAACTGGATGATTAATGGGATGCAAATTACGCCAGCAGAGAAAACCGCATTAGTCTGTGACCCTAAAAGAGCAATGAATGATATAAACAATATAATTATCGCGCTTGGTGTGGAAGACAGTGTATTTGCTTTTGACTTTTCGATTGAACCTTTGTTTGAAAGGTAAATGCTTGTAATTAATTGATAGAACGTAAAGAGAAACCCTGGTAATAGCGCGTTTGATAGTAAATTAGAATCGAATTGCCCCACAATCAAAAAAGCCCAAGGAAAATAGGAAAATAGGCTACATGTAACTCCGCCTGCAAAAATGAGACCCTGCTCGTTTTTAAAAACGGAAGAAAGAAAAAGCCATGTTGAGAGGGGGTACACAAATGCGCAGATAATGAAATTAATCGCATTGTGTGCAACGATGATATTCGTGTTTGATAGTCCGCCTGCAACGGCGGTAATGATGTGCCAAGCAGCGGGATAGAATATGCCCTCTCCTGCGTTCATTAAGTCTGGGTATTCGGAGGCGTGTAGAATCGAATACCTGCCCGAATCGAGCATGGCATTTGCGCACGACAAATGGAAAGTTGTATCGGTCTGCACCGAATAAGATGTCGGCCCGTCTATATTTCGAAGGAATATTAAGACCGTCAGGGCTGTACCCACAAGTACATAAGTTGATAGAGTTGAATACTGGCTGGTATTCAGTGCCGATCTGTTTCTTCTAAATAGCATGAATAGCGTGAGGCTAAGCAATAAAACTAGCAAATATATTTGGAGCGCAGGCATGCTAATTTGATATGCAATTAAACCCACAACTATGAATAGTGCAACAGATGCTGCCGGCGAGAAAGCGATTGCTTGTAAAGGGTTACTAAATAAGGTCCGTCCGATGAAGTAGCCCGGAACAATTATTGTTAAAATGCCGCAAAGAAAAGCAGCTATAAAAGATGCCCACATGAGTACGGTCTGCCCTTTCGACTGTATAGTGCTTGTAGCCTTTTGAATCGATCGGTATCAATCTTTTCGTTGTAACGTCTTATGGCGTGCTTTGCTAATTAATGATTTTATATAGTGCCATATCCCCTGTTTGTAAGATCAATTCGAAACCTGGCGTTGCTTCGCTAATCGAGAGAATTCCCGTCCAACGTGACTGCTCAAAAGCCGGATACCATGCTTTCATGGTTCCCTCGTCTTCCTCAAGACTGAGCACATACTGAACATCCTTGTCGCGGACGTTTTTCTTTGTTGAACTTGAACTCACGTAGTTGCAAAGGTTCGACCGAAGATCAATGGCCCAGCTGCTCGTGGTTAATTCGGTATAGTTTTCATCGTTGCAGAATAGTAGATTAAGGTTAGCAATGCCTTTTGCAAAGCAGCTTCCATCGTATGGGGTGTTAGCGATTACGGCATTCGGACCAGTGATCGTAGCGACTTTTTTCAAGAATTCAATTTTGGACTCAGTTAGAATTGCTCCTTCATCAACCCTTGTAAATCCCCTCATGTTTGCGGTCATGGTCGAATAAGGAGTGGTAATTTCCGCGACACCTCGGATGGCAAAAGAAGGTAGGGCAAACACAATAAAGATCGTGATGACCGCGGCGATGCTGACGAAGTAAGACTTGCTTCCCATGGCAAACCGATTAGCGATCGCCTTAAATGTCTTCAAGAGCAGGGTGAATCCCGAATATGCCATGGGAATGGAACAGAAGGCTAGCATCGCCGCTACTCTGTACGGGTCGGTGTACCAAAAACCTGTCAGCACATGTTTAATGACGTTGTCGCCAAAACCTGCAGCAACGACATATAGAACCATTGCTAATAAGCATGAAACAACTGGCCAATATTGGTTTTTTTGCAGTAACTGTAAAAGTCCTGCCGCGCACAGCAATGCCATAAAGACACTTGCCGGTTGAATTGGATAAGCTATAAAAAGACAGTCAGCCATCGATTGCCAAATAGTGCTTATCGGGCTCCAATAATATGAAACTACGCCCTGAAAAGATGGTAATTTATATAAAGCAATCCATATCAATGAGATAGAAATGGTTGCAATGGAACCGGTAATTAATCTCGCCTTTTTTATTCCGATCCTATTTGCAATTTTCGTTTCACAGCCATGCTTGGAGCAGATCCATACGGTATAGGGAATAAGAAATACGGCACACATGAAAATGCCGTTGGGCTGCGTGACGCTTATTCCTCCGCAGCACAGAACAAAACCGGCGATTTTGGTTGGCCTATAAGCGCTTGAAGCAGTTGTCGCATCGATAAATAAGGCGGCTGCAGCTGGGACAAGGCACATTGTGGCGAGATTTGGAAATAGAGGCCATACTGCGAGCAGCACCCAGGGTGATGCCGGTAAAACCAGAGAAACGATGGCTCCGGTGGCGACTCGCAGCTTGGATTCATTTGGAAATACTTGGCTAATTAAGTAATAAGATCCTATGGGCAGCGAAATGCCGATAAGAGTGAAATTAACTACATTTGTCCCAATTCCTATGTTGGTCGATGCCAGTGCGCAGGTTATAGAGGCCGGGATATGCCATCCAAGGGGATAAAACCCTCCGGTCTGGGATAAATAGGGGTTGATCGATTGCGAAGTGCCTATTCCATACATAGATACGTTTAGTGTCGACCAATCCGTTGAGTTGAGAAGGCTGCGTATGTAGGCATAGTGACGAATGTTGTCTTCGGATTGCGTTAAATGGGACCAGTCTGCCAAAGAGTGTGAAAAGAACCAAAAGGCAAAGACGAAGCCGGTACTTACGCAAATTAATAGAGGTATGAAATCCTGTCCATTAATCTTAGCTATGGAAGGATTTGCCCTCCTGGTCTTTGAAACAATCAGCAAGCATAGAGAGATGCCAATTGAGAGTAAAACTGTGATAGTAAATATGCTAATCGCTGAGATGACAATATGCAATTTTGAACATAAGATGCCAACTAACACATATATAAATATACTCGTCGGGGGTGCCGCTGCGGCAGTCGCCGCTGGGTTGTTAAAGCGGTTGTTCCAAATGATGCAGCCAGGAAGATAGAGGACTGCAAGTGCAATGAGGAACGCTGTTAGAGGAAACAAAGGGATTCTCCTTTATGAGCTTCTCGGTCAATGGGTTTTATCTAATTATACGAAGTGGATGATAGTATTAGACCCGTAGTATTCGTTACGTTAACGGTGGTCTATGTTGAAAAATCCTAAAGTTTCGATTTTGGTGCCGATTTGCAATGTTGAGCGCTACTTGCGTGAGTGTCTTGATAGTCTGGTAAATCAGACCCTGCGTGAAATTGAAATCATCTGCATCAATGACGGATCAACGGATTCATCCTTGTCGATTATTCGCGAATACGAGCGACGAGATGAGCGTATCGTAGTAATCGATAAGCCCAATAGCGGGTACGGCGATTCGATGAACAAAGGCATTGAACTTGCTCGTGGCGAGTATATCGGAATCGTTGAGTCCGACGACTTTGCTTCCCTCAATATGTTCGAAACGCTTTATAAAGAAGCGGCTAAAAATGATCTCGACATCGTTCGTTCAAATTACTATGCCCATCGTACGGGAGAGGACTCGTCGTGCGATTATCTGGTCGAAAATCTTGCTGCCTGCGGTTCGTACGACAAGGTTTTTCATCCAATCGATAATCCGCGCGTCTTTATGTGTCAGCCTGCAATTTGGACAAGCATTTATAAAAAATCGATGATCGATAAGGAAGAAGTGCGTTTCCTGCCTACGCCAGGGGCTTCGTTCCAGGATACGGCTTTCTATTTCAAGGCATTTTATGCAGCAGACAGAGTCAAGCTGCTTAAAGATGGATATCTCCATTACCGCATCGATAACGCCAACTCTTCTGTAAAGAATCAGAATAAACTCTTTTGCGTGTGTGATGAATACGCTGAGGTTTGGGATTACGCCAAACGAGACCACGATAAATTTCAGATTATTAAGTACTGGATTCCCCGCCAACAATACGAGGGCTATCTCTGGAATCTAAATCGTCTTGCTCCTGAGCTGCAACAACGTTTTTATCCCCGATATGTCGAGGAATTTAGTAAGATTAAAGCAGCGGGTCTAATTGATTCCGATCGATTCGACTCGCGCACCTTGGCTCGCTTAAATAGAATGACCAATGATTCTGAGGCTTATTTCTTGGAGCAATATGGGTCCACTGAGCCTAGGCGTTCCATCTTAGTTTGCTGCAACGCGCTTTCGGTTGCGGACGCAAAAACGTCCGTGCGTGCTTTGCTCGATAAGTTATCAAATGATGACGAGGTATTTGTTGTCTCGCCTGATTCTGACTCCCTTGTATTTGAGCTTAAAAATGAACTTGAAGGAATGGGCAGACTTCGCAGCGACGCTGACGTTCTTCAGCATCGCCTTCTGGGTCATTGTGATGCGGACGCGTGCCGTGCTGAGAACATTTCCCTTGTTGCCCTTGCTGCGAGAGACGCCAATTTTGACGATCTTGCTGCTACCGCTGATGGCGAAGATGTTTATTCGACTGATGGTAAGAACTATGCCCTTCGAGACGTTGAGCTGCGGGTCGAGGGTTCTTCTACGCTTGTAACGGCTGCGTTGTGTGCAATTGCGAAGCTTGATCTAAATCAAATTAAGCAGTTCCCGGCTAATTGGGCGACTTTGCTTTGTTCTCCTTGTGCGTCTGAAGCTGGAGCTGGGGCTTTCGACATTGCCATAGATGATGCAAAAGAAATGGCATGCTGCTTGTTTGACATGTCTGAGCCCTATGAAAAGGTGCGACTGCTTTACGGACAGCTCCTCTCCGTGTGGTCTTCGGTCCGTAAAGGGTATTCGGCTCTCGATTGGGACCAGGCTTGCCGTTTGCGCGAACAATACTATTCCATGGCTAGCGTTGATGCACTGCTTACTCCTCATACCGACTCGGACAATTCGCCTTTCTTGTCCGTAGTCGTCCCCGTATACAATGTTAGTAAGTACCTCGAAGAGTGCCTGGATTCTGTGATCCAGCAGTCTTTTAAAGATTTCGAAGTATTGCTTATTAACGACGGTTCAACCGATGGGTCTTTGGACCTGCTGGAAGAGGCCGCATCTCGTGATTCGCGTGTTCGCGTCTTGAGTCAGTTTAATTGCGGCGCTGGATCTGCCCGAAATAGAGGTATTGAGCTGGCTAGGGGCAAGCGCATTATTTTCATTGATCCCGATGACAAGTTTGCCACTGACCATGTGTTTTCCGATTTGATCGATGCGATGGATAAGTCGGGAGCTCTCATCTGTGGCGGCTCTCTTTCATTGCTTAAGCCGTCCGGCAAGACTAAGTCTGAGTTTTCATTTGACGAGTCTTTCTATCATGTTTCGAGCGAGCGCGAAGTGCCTCTCGAGGAGATTTGGACTGACTACGGTTGGATTCGTTTTATGTACGACTCGTCCTTGTTTGTCGACGGCAAGGTTCGTTTCCCTCAACTGAATTGGTATGAAGACCCCGTCTTTTTCTTGCGTGCAGTGGAGAAGGCGGGTGGCTGTAAGGTCGTTCCGGTTGACGTGTATCACTATAGGGTCGGCTACAAAGAGACCGAATGGACCGTTGCTAGAGTCAGGGACATGCTTTGGGGTATGGGGCACAATCTTGCTGTTGCTGATGGACTGAAAATGCACGAACTTTATGTAACGATTGCCCATCGCTTTAACCATGACTACTCAGATGCCATTTTAAAACAGATTAAGGATCCGGGTGTTTATGAACAGCTCGTTGCTATTCAAGCTTCTATCAACCATGGTCTGATAAATGAGCACTCTGCATACGATGAGCCCTATTACTATCTGTTGCCTTTATACGGAGATCGAAAGAAACGAGCGGTTGCTGTTGAGAGGCTTGCCCATAGAATTGCTGAGTCCAAGACGTATGTCTCTGTCCAACGTCTTATTTATAAGTTGACTGGACGCGGCTAATATTTTTTATCCCGATTGGAAATTGGTATAGAGGTTGTTTGGTCATGAAGAATTTTGTTAAGAAACTTCTGCCTGTTTCTTTATCACGCTTTGCGTTACTTTCGAAAGACGTTGAAGATATTAAGGCAAATATGTTAACGGCTTCCGAGGCGCGCTGTATTCACGATGAACTGCATTGGGATGTAAGCGTTCAGCTTCTAAATGAAGTTAAAGCACTGAGGGGCGATCTTAAATCCCATGACGAGAAGGCCATGCTTTTTGCCTGGGAAGGCTATCGCAAGGAAGGAGAGTCGCTCATCGAAGCCAAAAAGCGCTTCTTCACAACGCTCCCCGCTGCCACGGGTAGCTTGAGGCTGCTTCAGCTTGGGTCGGCTAAGTTGCTGGCTGACTTTGACTCTCTATGCAGGGATAACGACATCCCATATTTCGCCACCTGTGGAACACTTCTCGGTGCGGCGCGCCATGGTGGTTTTATTCCTTGGGATGACGACATCGATCTTGGAATGATGCGTGAGGATATTGAGCGCTTGATTGGTCTAGTTCAATCTTGCGACCGATTCCGTGTTTCTGTTGCTTTTGACGGGTTTGTCCAGTGCCGTCAGGTGAGATTCCAATACGCAGACGACTCTATCCCCGTATTCTTGGACATTTTTATTTTTGACTGGGCGACAACCGACAACGTTGAGATCTACGACCGGCAACTTCAAATTCGTGAGGCAATGGTCGAGTGCATGCGCAGCGACTCTCGTCTTTCGTCTTGGATCGATAAGTCGTGCGTTCCTGCTGCTGATCCTCATATGGACATCGTCGATTCTTTATTTACGAATGCGATAAATGAGGAAAAGGCAGTCGGTCTTGTATGTGATAAGAATAACGCGGAGGCGGTTATTTGGTCGATTGACAACACTGTTGGCGTTGACAACTTCCACTGGGTTTCTCCACTAGACGAGATATTCCCTCTTATCGACCTTGAGTTTGAGGGGATGCAAATCAAGGCGCCCTGCAAGTACATGGAATTGCTAACAAAGCATTATGGCGACCCTTTTAACCTTCCAAATGATATTGCTTCCCATTTTAAGCATACTGATGTTGCTGATAGCGCTACCGATAGTGCGCTTCGCCAGCTTCTTTCTTAATAAATAAATGTGCATCCATGTATTGATTACATATAAAACGCCTCGGTTCGATCTTGTATGTCCTGGAACGACCCTTTTTGAGGCAGGCACCCACTCGAGAGAAAGTAGGGTAAATCATGGCGATTTGTGCAATCATTATCGCTGGTGGAGTTGGCTCGCGTATGGGGCAGAAGATCCCCAAACAGTTCATTAACGTTGGCGAGAAGCCCGTTATTGTTTATACACTGGAGGCTTTTCAGAACCATCCTCTTGTGGATGCAATCGAGGTTGTATGCTTGGATGGATGGGAGCAGGCTCTTCTTGCATATGCGAGACAATACAAGATTGATAAGTTGAAATGGGTCGTTAAAGGCGGAACATCGGGTCAAGAGTCTATTCGTAACGGCGTGTACAATCTCGAGGGTAAACTCTCTGAGGATGATATTTGCATCGTGCACGACGGTGTGCGGCCGATGCTCGATCCCGAGGTTATTACCGATGTTATTCGTGTGGCGAAGAGTCATGGGAATGCCGTGACAAGCATGCCCTATAACGAGCAGATTTTTATCATTGATGAGGAGGACCCAACCACCACCACGCAGTATATTCCGCGTGAAACGCTCCGTCGTGTTTCAACCCCACAGGCATACCGTTTCGATCTCCTTGACGCCAAGTATCACGAGGCGTTCGAGAAAGGCGTGGGAATTGACGGGTCTAACTACACGAACACGATGATGGTCCAGCTGGGCGTTAGACTTAACTTTGCCGCTGGTTCTGACAGGAATATTAAGCTCACTACGCCCGAGAACCTTGAATTCTTCCGCGCATGGGCTGCGGAGAAAGAGGCTCGTGATGAATAGATTGGCCTGCACTGAATACGTTGCCGATCTTGATGCCGTATGCAATCTCGATCTTCCTTGGAATGACCTTAAGGGGAAGACGGTTGTTGTCTCCGGTGCGACCGGAATGATAGGAGCGTTTTTCATTGATGTTCTGATGCGAAAGAACGAGACGGCTGAATTAGGTTGCAATATATTTGCGTTGGGCCGCAGTATTGAAAAAGCCCGCCTGAGACTTCCGTACTTTGAATCGTGTCACTTTTCGTTTGAGGAGGCTTCTGTTTCGTCCGCTGGCTATCGTCCGACCTGTTCAGCTGACTTTGTTTTGCACCTAGCGAGCTCCACGCATCCCCGTCAGTACTCGTCTGATCCAATAGGTACTATTCGTGCGAACGTCGACGGGCTCCAGAACCTGCTTGAGTTCTCCGCCGACAGTGGCGCTAGATTACTATTTGCTTCGTCCGTTGAGATTTACGGCCAGAATCGCGGTGACGTTGAACGCTTCGATGAGCAATATTGTGGAGATATTGACTGTAATACTTTGCGTGCGTGCTATAACGAATCCAAGCGTTTGGGCGAAGCCATGTGTCAGGCATATCGTTCCCAGAGGGACGTTAAGGCCGTAATTGCGCGCATCGCTCGTGTCTACGGTCCGACTCTGTTGAATGACGATTCTAAAGCCTTATCCCAGTTTATGCGTCGATCTCTTGCCGGCAAAGACGTTGTGCTCAAAAGCGAAGGGACGCAAAGGTTTTCCTATCTGCACGTTGCGGATGTTGTGTCTGGCCTACTGTACGTGATGTTACTCGGTGTAGATGGCGAGGCTTACAATCTTGCCGATTCGGAGTCTGATATCGCTTTGAAGGAGCTTGCCGAGCATGTTGCTATAAATGGAGGCGTAAACGTTGCCTTCGATTTGCCTGATGCTCGGGAGGCGGCGGGTTATTCTGTAGCTACGTTGGCCCTTATGGATGGCTCAAAAGCTCGAAGTCTAGGGTGGAGGGCTCGCTATAATATCGACAATGGTTTGCTGTCGACAATGGAGCAGATGCGCAAGTTGGATTGGGTGGCGTTGAGTTAGTTACCTTGGCGACGACTCGTGGGGAGTCTGCATGCCGAATCATAATGCTGCTAGGCGCGCTAGGCTGATTTAGACCCGATCGCGTCCTCGAAGATTCAGGGTTCGCAAGCCGTTCATTGGAGTCATTTTAGATACAGGAATTACGTATGATTTTTAAACTTGCAAATATAATCCTCCGGGTCGATAAACATGCGACCATGCATCCAGAACTTTACTATCGTGTGCTCTCTGGTGATGCTTCGTATGATGACGATATTCATTCACTTCATATCAATGGAAGCATTGATTTTCTGACGTATGTAAATGGCTTATCTGCTGGCAAATGGAATCAATATGCGTCTGTTGACGGTGTTGTCTTGCAAATGGCCTTATTTGGCAGAGGCCGGGTTGTCGTTCATGGAGTAAGGTCTGGCGAGCTGAATCCTGTCGAGCTTAAATCGAATCCTTTTGACAGCGATCAAGTTGATCCTTGCGTTCTCGATATTGATATCGATATAACTGGCTACGACTTGATCGGTTTTAGGATTGAGAGTGATGAGGGCTATTCCGTAGATCTCTTTAACGCCTCTTATCTGACTGATGTTCCCGAGGACTCCATTAACCCGATCAATCTTGCTCTTTCTACTACCACATTTAAGAATGAACAGTACATTCTCCCTAATATCGAGCTCGTTAAAGCGGGCATTTCTAAAGAGGAAGGCCCGATTTGTGACCATTTCCACATGTTTGTTGTCGACAATGGCCAGACGCTCGATTCTGCATCACTTTCCGATGAGCTAGTCACTGTTCTCCCGAATCCCAATACGGGCGGTTCGGGAGGATTTGCACGTGGAATGATGGCGGTTACCGAAACTCCGGGTCAGTTTTCCCATATCATTTTGATGGACGATGACGTTTCCATCATGCCCGAGAGTTTGATTCGTACGTTCAATCTTCTCTCTCTTGCGAAGGGCAAGTATAAGAATGCCTTTATTAATGGGGCCATGCTCTCAATGGAGAATCCTGCTCGCCAGTATGAGGATGTTTCATATGTGGACGCTTCCGGTGTTTATCGCCGTGTGAAGGAAGATTTGAACGTTGATGAGTTGTCCGACATCCTCGAAAACGAACGCACGAGCGTTGAGGTCGATCAGGCTTATGGAGCCTGGTGGTATAGCTGCATTCCGGTGAAGGCTATCGAAAAGAACGGCCTTCCCATGCCCTTCTTCATTCGCTGTGACGACGTTGAGTTTGGCATGCGCAACAAGCCTGTTTACATGACCATGAATTGCATTTGCGTGTGGCACGCAAGCTTTGAGGGCCGCTTTCGTGCTTCGGTTGATTGCTACCAGTACTTCCGCAACTTCTTTGCCATGATCGCTCTTGATGATTGCGCTGATGAGAAGATGTTTGTCCTTCGCATTCAGCGAGGGGTGCGTCAGAACTTGCGCGATATGGATTACCAGGCTGCCGAGTTTATTCTTGATGGCTTTGAGGACTATCTGCGTGGCCCTGAGTATCTTCAGAAGCTTGATGGCGCCGCGACGATGATTGGCAAAAGCAAGTTAAATGAAAAGCTGATTCCTGTTTCCGAAATGGATCCAGAGCTTCTTCGTAGGGCCGGGGTTACGGAGCAAGTGCTCGTTAATGTTAATTTCAAATCTCACCCGTCCAAGTTTATGAGGCTCTGGAGATTTGTTCCTTACGACAAGCACTATCTTCCCGATATGGTGCTGTGTGGCAAGCCTGGCTATATCGTTAAGAACGGCAGCTGTACGCTTGAAGGCAGTGCGACTCGCTGCAAGACCCTTGTCTTTCTTGATCCGACTCGTGAGAAGGGAACGGTACGCACGATGGATCGAGCACGGTTCAAGAGCATTCGCCGTCGAGAGCACGAACTGATGGCACGTTATCGTAAGGAAGGCCAGAGCGTCAGGGGGGCATGGAAAGATGCCATGCCGTATATGACTTCGCGACAGTTCTGGGAACAGTATTTAGGTCTTAAATAAGAAGAGGTCCGGATTAACTCCGGACCCCTTCTTATTTTGAATAGGTTTTATAGGCTTGTAGCTCCCATTGCTTTCGCTCAACCTTCGCAACTGAGTCGAGGATAAGCCCCGTTGCCAGGCTTAGCCCGCATAGGAACATGAACGAGACGGCGAGCATTGCGGTGGGGAAGCGAGGGACTAATCCGGTTTGGAAGTACTCTGCGACGATTGGTATACCGAGAACGAGCCCAATGATGGCAAAGATAATCGCGATAAGACTAAAGAACTTGAGCGGACGATAATCTTTAAAGAGGGTTCCAATCATTGCGATGACCTTGATGCCGTCGCTGACCGTGTTGAGTTTAGATTCTGAGCCCTCAGGTCGATCTCGATACTCCACCGGCACGTCTTGAATGCGCCAGCGGTGGTCGACGGCATGGATGGAGAGCTCGGTTTCGATCTGGAAGCCCTCGCTCAAGACGGGGAAGGTCTTGACGAAAGGCTTGCTCATGGCTCGGTAGCCGGTCATCACGTCGTCAAAGCTGTAGCCGTAAATCCACTTGATCATGGCGCGAACAAGGTTGTTGCCAAACCCGTGAAAGGCTCGTTTATTCTCTTCGGCATAGGTGCCGTTTGACAGTCGATCGCCAACGGTCATATCGGCTTCGCCGTTAAGGATGGGCTCGCAGAGTGACTTGGCGGCTTCGGCAGGGTATGTATCGTCGCCGTCGACCATCAAGTAGCATTCGGCATCGACATCTCGGAACATCTGGCGGCACACGTTGCCTTTGCCCTGCCTGGGCTCGTGGCGCACCGTAGCCCCGTGCTGCTTGGCGACTTGCGAAGTGTCATCGGACGAGTTGTTGTCGTAAACGTAAACAATTGCACCAGGTAGCTCTCGATGGAAATCGTCGACAACTTTGCCAATCGTCAGCGCTTCGTTGTAACAGGGGATTATGACGGCGGTATTCGAATAGTCCATGTAGGACCTCCTTTAATGACTCATCTGGTCGAAAGTATACCTATCGCGTGCCTTCATGATTAGATATGGGTTAGTTCTCCAGATTTGTTGCGGTGAGTTATCGCCTACGCGGGAGGGCTATACTTTCCACTGTTATGTTTTACGAGACAAGGAGATGGTCCGTGGCTGACAATCTTGAGAGTCAGAAAGCGGTGGCTAAACCGGCCTCTCACGCTAAAAATGATTATGAGAAGGACAAATTTATTCTTAGGCAGCTGGTTACCAAGGATTTTAAGATTAAGTATCGTCGCAGCGTTTTGGGCGTAGCTTGGTCCGTGCTCAATCCTTTGTTGATGATGATTGTCATGTCAATTGTGTTTTCGACAATCTTTGCCCAAGGTCGCAATGGCTCCGTTACGCCTGAGATGTATCCACTTTATTTGATTGTCGGTAATGTGACGTTTTCTGTTATGTCCGAATCGACAAATCAGGCGTTGATGTCCATCATTTTGGCTTCCTCGCTGTTGAAGAAGGTCAAGGTGCACCGTTGGGTCTTTCCAGTGCAGAAGGTGCTTTTCTCGCTCGTTAACTTCGCCTTCTCTTTGGTTGCTGTCGCCTTGGTCATGCTCTGGTTCCATGTGGTTCCCACCTGGCATTTAATTCTGCTGCCGGTTTGCTTATTTCTGCTTATGTGCTTTTGCATGGGTTTGGGTCTAATGCTGTCTGCGCTTGCGGTTTTCTTCCGTGATGTCATGCATTTGTGGAGTGTTGTCATTACTGCTTGGATGTATTTGACACCGATTTTCTGGACGACTGACTTCATTGGCAAGATGGCTCACTGGATTCAGGTTCTGGTGGTCGTGAATCCCATGTTTAACTACCTTCAGTTTATGCGTGATATCTTCTTGTTTAATACTGTGCCTTCCGCGCTTACCTTTGGCCTGTGTGTTGCCTGGGCTGCTGTTGCCCTCGCTATTGGCTATACCGTGTTTCATAAGACCGAGCATAAGTTCATTCTCTACATTTAAGGATTGCTGCTCATGACTGAATCTGCTATTGATTACAGCAAGCAGCCCCTTGCTGTTGAGGTTAAAGACGTCACCATGATTTTTAACATGGCGTCTGAGTCGCTTACGAACCTCAAGGAATACTTTATTAAACTTGCTAAGCACGAGCTATTCTTTGAGGAATTCCGTGCACTTAAGCACATTTCGTTTGATGTGCATCGCGGCGAGGTCGTTGGCCTTGTTGGTACTAACGGTTCCGGCAAGTCTACGATGCTCAAGATCATCGCTGGTGTTTTGGAGCCCAGCGAAGGCGAGGTTAAGGTCCACGGCAATATCGCGCCACTGATTGAGCTCGGTGCCGGCTTTGACCCGGAGCTTACCGCGCGTGAGAATATCTATCTGAACGGTGCGCTACTTGGCTATACCAAGGAGTTTATCGACGCGAGCTTTGACGAGATCATTGAGTTTGCTGAGCTTAAAGACTTTGTTGACATGCCCTTGAAGAATTTCTCTTCGGGTATGGTTGCGCGCATTGCCTTTGCTATCGCCACGATTACCGAGCCTGATATCCTAATCGTCGATGAGACACTTTCTGTTGGCGATGTCTTTTTCCAGCAGAAGTGCGAGCGCCGCATTCAGCACTTTATCGAGAGTGGCGACGTCACGGTCTTGTTCGTTTCTCACTCCATGGAGCAGGTTGAGCGTATTTGCCAGCGTGCTGTATGGATCGAGAAGGGCGACCTGCGCATGGATGGACCCGTGAACGAGGTCTGCAAGGCATACCATGACCAGTTCAAGTAGGTTATAATTTATTGGCCGTGCGAACTTGTACCCGCTTGGTCGCGCGACTCTATGCTCCATTAGCTCAGTTGGATAGAGCAGGGGACTTCTAATCCCAAGGTCGACGGTTCGAATCCGCCATGGAGCACCAGAGAGTTTTTGAAGACCCGGCTATTAAACCGGGTCTTTGCTTTAAAAGCACTCAACCGTGCTATTGTTTAAACACGGGCTGCAAGACATGGGGATGACTTGCAGCCTTTTGCGTTGTGTATTGAGAAGGTAAGCTTTCTGCGCTTCTGCGGTTCCTACGATCTGTGCGGGCTGTACGACCCCGTGTTCACCATCGACATGCCGAGCCTATGCCTCTTTCCTGTGAAGCGGCTGGATTTCGACCATCCGACTGTTGACCTCGGGATGGCGGTCATTTCCGGCATCGCGTCTGCTATTTTTCCATAGCGGCTCTCGTCCTTTCCCAGGGCCTTTGTTATGAAGTAATTCCATATTCTAGGACAGGGGCCTCTTGTGTTTAACCGTTGACGTCCTTACGCCAACGCTGGTGCGAAAGGCCTCATCTCTCGCCCATTATTCTCTGCATAATTAAAGTCTGAAGTGGTTGGCTATAATGCTGCTAACTGAGAATTTCGGCACGAATTTCAACTCGATTGGCTACTAGCATAAATCACGGGAGGCTATCGTGAGCTTCGCTAACGCTGCGTTGCAAATTAAGAAACTGAAGATAATCAACTTCCGTAAGTTCGAATCATATTCAATTGAATTCGATCGTCAACTTACCGTTTTGGTCGGCGACAACGGCACGGGTAAAAGCACGCTTATCGATGCAACTTGCATTGCGCTGGGGACGTTGTTCCAGAAAATTCAGAACACCGAAGCTCTGGGCATAGTCTCAGATGATTCTCGCGGAGCGGTTATCAAACAGGGCGACATGTTCGACATTCAGTCCCAGTACCCGGTGTCAGTTGAGGCATCGGGCATTGTCCTGGGGGAAGAGGTGGGCTGGCTGCGCTCGTTGAAGAGTGCTAAGGGGCGCACCACGCAAGCCGATGCCGGACGTATGATTGATGCTGGCAAACGCCTGCAAGAGCTTGTCGGTAAAGGTAATGAAGTCGTTCTGCCTGTTCTTGCCCGCTACGGAACTGATCGACTGTGGAAGCAAACGGCGTCAAAAGATAAGGCAACGCCCAATAGAACGCGCGGTTACGAGGGCGCTCTGCGAGCTTCTGCAAATGAAGCCCGTATGAATGCGTGGTTTAAGTCTCAGTCGATTTGGGAGTGGCAGAATAGGCGAGAGAGTGCCTTATTCACTGCGGTTAAGAAGGCACTCGCGTCCTGCTTTGATGCCGCCGCGACAACCAAGGGCGCCATGGTCGACTACGACGTCGAGCTTAACCAACTTGTGTTTACATACACCACCGCAGAAGGTGTTTATCACCGCGATAGAATGCACTCTATGAGCGATGGCTATCGTGGGACGCTGAGCCTTTTCGCGGACATCGCGTACCGCATGGCAACGCTTAATCCGGCTTTGGGCTCTAGTGTGCTCGAGACGCCCGGCGTTGTTATGATCGATGAGGTCGACCTTCATTTGCATCCCCGCTGGCAGGCGTGGATTCTCGAGGACCTGGTTCGCATATTTCCCAACGTTCAATTTATAGTTACAACGCATTCACCTGTCGTGGTTGCATCGGTACCTCGCGGTAACATCCGCATTCTTGGAGAGGACGCTGCAGCGGTGCCTGCTATGGAAACGCGTGGACGCGATGCCGGGGATATTCTCAACACCGTTCTGGGCGCATTCTCTCGACCTGAAGAGGCGGCTCGATTGTTCGATTTATTTAATTGCGCCGTTGATGAAGAGCACTTTGACGACGCCAGGCTTGCGCTCCAAAAGCTTGAGGAGTTTGTGGGCGTGGATGATCCCGATGTTGTTGCCGCTAAGACGACCCTTGAGCTTGAGGAGCTGCTATCGTGATTCCGATCGTTAAGGGAAAAGAGCCTGCGGCGCTTACCAAGGCCAAGAGGGCCATGCGCAACACCCCTGATACGACGTTTAATTACACAGCGTTGCGCGGAGAGAGCAAGCGAGAAGTTCTGGAGGCCTTGCTTGCAGAGCAGGGCCATCTCTGCGCTTATTGCACGTGTAGGATCGGCGTTGGCGATCGTCTGGCTACGATTGAGCATTTGATTCCGCAAAATCCTGAGGATTCTGCTCCGGATGGCGAGTTAAGTCTGGATTATCACAACCTAGTTGCCGTTTGTGACGGACGTGGCGGGGCAACGTGTGACAAGCGACGTGGCAACGAGCCTCTTACGGTTGATCCGACCAAGCCTTATACGCTTGATAGCATTTTCTATCATCGCGACGGGCGTATTGATGCTGTTGATGGAAGCGTACGGCGAGACCTTGAGGTTATGCTCGGGCTTAACGCGTCGGGCACTAACTTGTGCGGCAATCGTTCCAAAACTATGGAAGCAATTGAAAAATCTATCGATCGAGCTATCAAGCGAAGGGGTGCTGAGGGCAACAGAGCGGTAAAGAAGGCCATTTGTGCAAAGGTCCTCAAGCTGTTTGAAAATCAGGTGGATATGAAAGAAAAGTATTTGGGTGCCAAGTTGTATAAGGCACGCAAACTCTTCTCAAAGTTTGCTTAGTGTTCTTTTGCTGCTGCGGTGGTGAATGTCTTGCGCCTGACAGCGCGCCGCCCAACCGCGCCAGCGATGCCGTCGAGGGGGGGGATGTCTGCATCATCGTTGTCGCCTGTGCTGCAGCTTATGCGTATTACCATCTCGGTGCTGCGGATTCAATTAAAATTGCAGGTTTTGTATTGAGTTATTTAAGTGGGCAGTAGTTTTACTTGTTTGTGAAGGCTCATTTAAGGCAATTGCCTGGATTTTGGCAGAGCGCTCGCTGAATAAATAGCTTCATTGCGAAGAAATGTACGCTACCATCTTGGATAGTCTATTAGAGCTCAGCGTTTGACGCGATTTACCTGCCCGTCTGTCGAGTTGGTTGTGGTTCAACGTGAAATGAATTAGGCTCTTTTCTCTGGTCTGGTCACTTTGATAGATTTTTGGGTTTCGCGGGCTGTTGCGTTCGGTTATGCCTTTTGTAATCCGCATCGCCGTGTCGTTGTCTTGGTATGGTGAATAGCAAATTATCGGTCGGTCGTTATTCTTTAGGAGATTGCAATGATTGATTATCGCAATCCGTATACGCCCGGCACCGGCGCGATGCCCAAATACCTTGCCGGGCGCGACGATATCCTCGAATCGGCCTCTCTTCAGCTCAAGGCGCTCGCTGCAAACTATCAGAGCCGTTCGCTCGTCTTGTATGGCCTTAGGGGCGTTGGCAAGACGGTGCTGCTTAACTCGATTGAATCAATAGCTGAGGGCGAAGGTATTCTTGTTCGCCATATTGAGGTCGAAGAGAAGAAGGGCCTGATCGCTCCTTTGGCTTCGGCTTGCTGCTCCCTATCGGCTTCGCTTAATAGAATTGAACTCGTTAAGGGTAAATTGGAGCAGATTAAGAACTTATTTACATCTTTAACGTTATCTGTTGATGCAGGCGATGGCTCATTGTCTTTGGGCTTTAATGAAGAGGTTCTTGGGGCGTCTCTTGCCTCGTCTCGTAATCTATCTGGCGATTTTACCGATGTGCTCGTCGTTCTAGGAAAATATGCTCAAGCTGCTGGATCTTCGATTTTTATTGGAATTGACGAGCTACAGTATGCCAGCAAAGAAGAACTTGAAGCCCTGACCTGCGCGCTTCATCGCGTGACGCAGCTTGGCCTTCCCGTTATGTTTGGCTGCGCCGGTCTGCCCAAGCTTCTAAAGATGCTGGGTGAAGCTAAAACTTATTCCGAGAGGCAGTTTAGCTTTGTAAAAGTCGACCCGCTTCCTCGTGACAAGGCGGTTGAGGCTATTGTCAAGCCTGCACAAAAGCTTGATGTGCGCTATTCTGACGAGGCGGTCGATTCCATCATTGACTATACAGAGGGCTACCCGTATTTCATTCAGGGGCTTTGTTCGACCATTTGGACTTCATCCGATAGTAAGTACATTTCTCTAGATACCGTGCTCAGTTGCACCTCTATTACGGACGCACGTCTTGACGAAGGTTTCTTCAGTGTTCGATATGATCGATGTACGCCAAGGCAAAAGGAGTTTTTGATTGCCATGGTGCGCTGCGGCGAGCTTCCTTGTACGCTTGCGAATGTGGCTTATTATATGGGGAGAGACGTTTCGTCTATTGGGCCCCTGCGAGCTCAATTAATTAGCAAGGGTATGATTTACTCCGCCGCAAGGGGAGAGGTCGATTTTACCGTTCCTCAGTTTGATCGATATTTGAGGCGTACGGAGCGAATTGATTAATTGTCTATAAAGTTTTATATAGCTTTATAATTATTTATAAAGCTATATAAACGAAGTTTGCCTAAGGTTGCTGGTTATGGACAAAGCCAAGTTCTACAATCCATTTCGTCCGACCACCGGCGCGGAGCCTCCTCGAATCATCGGCCGTGATGATATTTCCCTCGAGTTCGTGGAAGGTCTTATGGCCGGCGTTGGTGCGCCGCGGCACTGTCTGATCATTATTTAAGGCGAGCGGAATCGATTAATTGACTGACTGGCCAAAAGAGTAGCTCGGCATAGTGACCTCTTAGTCCCCCTGCCACCCCCCATCCTCTAAAAAAGTTCTTAAGACAGCCTTAAAGGCGCCTCGGCTTGCGTTGACAGCGTACAATACGCATGTTTGACTATGGCAAAAGTGGAATTTAAGGGAAGGGACGCGTCATGGAGGTGCTGGTTGTTGGCAATACCGCGTATGTTGACGACGACTTTTGTACCAAGGCGTTTCCCGGCGATCATGTTCAGGTTGTAGCTGCCGACGATGCGCAGCGCGAGTCATCGTCCCACGGCTCGTGGAAAGAGCTGCTGCGCCACCTGGACCAGGCTTATGAGTTCGACCGCGTGGTCTACCTCTCCACGTATCTCACTCCGCATACCGAGACTTTTGGCGACATTGAGCTGCTGCGCTCGGTGTTTCGTGCCTGCATGGGCCGCCGTGTGCAGCTGCTGTTTGTGGCGGGTCCTGCAGGTGCGGAGGGTGCTGGCGGCGCGTCAAGCAATGCCGATTCGCTTGATGCCACAGATGCTGCCGCCCAAACGGGCAAAGGCATTATCGCCCGCGCGGCCAACGACCTCTGTCGCTACTATGCCTCGCAAGACGACATCCAGGTCAAGATCCTGTGCACGCCCTATCTGTATACCGCCTCCGCGGCGCTCAACGACCCCTTCTTGGTGTCGCTGTTCGAAGCCTGTTCGACCGGGTCGGTCGCGCTCCAAGGTGCCGCGGACGCGCCGTTTCCCCTGTTGTGCGCTGAGGAGCTGGCGGTACTGGTCCATCGCGTCTTTGACAGTTGGGATGCGACTTTTGAGTCGCTCGACGTCGCAGATGCTTTCCATCGCACGACGGGCGACTTGGGCGGCGCGCTCCAGGGTCTGTTCCCCGGGTTGTCCGTTGCCTATGGAGAGTCGACCGGCTATGCGTTGCCCGCAGGCGATGTCGCTCGCAAACGCTATGGCTGGTTTCAGCGTTACGACCTGCTGCGCGACCTTTCGACCATCCACGCCCGCTGGGCTAACACCCGCACCAAAAAGGCCAATCCCTTACGTGCGGCCATCGATCGCATCCAGCTGCGCACGCTGCCCATTAAATGCCTGGAGACGGGCTTCGCGTGGGTGCTGTTCGAGGTGCTGGAGCGTCTGTTCTCCCAATCGGCCCAGCTCAACGTGCTCGACTATCGACTGCTCTATGTAGTCCTGATTGGCACGCTCTACGGGCTCGACTTTGGCCTGGTCGCCGCGCTGCTGGCGTCTATCGGTTTGGCCGTGAGCTATTTTGCCCTGTACGGCTATACCTTTCAGGGCTTGTTCTATGAGCCTTCCAACTGGCTGCCGTTTATTGCGTACTTTGTGGTGGGCGCCGTGTGCGGCTATGTACAGCTGCGCAACAGCGAGGCCGTTAAGGCGGAGCGTGACGAAAACGAGCTTGTGCGAAACCGCAACACGTTCCTAACGCGGCTCTATCACGACGCGATTGAGGACAAGCGTGCCTATAAGCGACAGATTGTGGGGCGCCACGATAGCTTCGGCAAGATCTTTGCCGTGACGCAGGAGCTCGATGTACTCAACCCGCGCGATATATACCGCAAGTGCTGCGAGCTGCTGGGCGAGATTCTCGAGAACGATTCGGTGACGATCTACCATGTTTCGGGCGGGGCATTTGCGCGCCTGGTGGCGGCGAGCCCGGCGATTTCCAACAATGTGCCGCGCTCGCTCTCGCTCGATGACCTTGCGCCCGTGTTCCAAGGTGCGAGCTCCGGTTTGTGGGTGAACCGCGCGCTGACGTCGGGGCTTCCGATGTTTGGCTATGCGATCGAGCGCGATGGTGCCCCCGCCGTGTTGATTTTTGTGCGTCACGTGGCCGAAAGCCAAATGACTCTGTACTACCAAAACCTGTTCCGCATCCTGTGCGGCCTGGTGGAAAGCGCGCTGGGACGCGCCTTCGATTACGAGGCCGTGGCGCAGGATAAGCGCTGCGTTGCCGGCACGTGCGTTCTCAGCCACGATGCCTTTGGCCAGGAACTCGCCGCCGAGCAGGCGCTTGCGGACAATAAGATGGGGAGCTTTTTGCTCCTGCGCGTGGTGCCGGGCATGGAGCCTGTTGGCGAGCTGGTCGGTGCCATTGGGTCGGCGATTCGCGAGAGCGACGCTGCAGGCCTGGTCGATGGAGACACACTTTACCTGCTCATGCGCCAGGCGACCGAGGCCGACCTGCCCGTTATTTGTAAACGTATGGCCGCCAAGCACATTACGGTGGAACCCGTCGGCAGCGAGGATGTAGTGGCCCTGCTGCAGCGCATCGCGCCCGCTGGCAACGGTGAGGGGGAGGCCGCTTGATCTCACTCGTCGTTGCTGCCGTACTGTTATTAATTCATGCTCTGGTGTGTCTGGTGCTGTGGACGCTTATGAAACTGGGCTTGCTGCCGGTTCGAGGGCACATGCTTGCCGTGATGGTGCTCGTACCGCTGTGGGGCCCGTTGCTCGTGGCACTGCTCTCGGTGCGTAGCGCGGTGTTCGGTGACGACCTTAAGGACGCCGCGTTGGAGTCGCTGCGTATTAACGACGAGTTGCGTCGCAGCATCTTGGTGCACGACCGTGAAGCCGATGCAGGCGTGATCCCGCTCGAGGAGGCGCTCATCGTTAACGACCCGGCAGACCGGCGCCGCTTAATGCTTTCCATGCTTACCGAGGAGCCCGATGCGTATCTGGCGCAGCTGCAGGCGGCTAAGCTGAACGACGACGTAGAGGTGGCGCACTATGCCGCGACGGCGGTGGCGCAGATCTCCAAGGAGTCCGACCTTAAACTACAGCAGCTGGAGCGTGCATTTAAGACCGACCCCAGTTCGCATAACCTGGATGCGTATTGCGACTTTTTGGGCGCCTATCTGGACTCGGGTTTGGCAGAGGGCCGTGTGGTGAGTATTTGCTCGTCTGAGCACCGGTGATTATTGCGAATCGGCACCGTTGATATTGCGGAATGGCACCGGGGGCGG
>NZ_CAXVJM010000011.1:0-85613 GCF_964259375.1 Collinsella aerofaciens ATCC 25986 | reverse complement strand
TGCTCTACAGTCCTGCGCAAGACGGAAAGCACATTAAGTGCTTTCCTTTGCGTGCGGAACTCGCGACAAACTTAACCGCCCCGCCCGGCGGGCGAGCTGCGGAAACTCGGTCGGTCCAGAGCAATATCGTGCGAACGAAATTCTGGCTGATGATCTGTTCGCGACAAAGACTCGATAGGTGGTCCCCTCTATGCCCCTTATGTAAGTTGCGGTGAAATAGGGACTGAATTTGGGGTTGAATCGTTTAAACAGTCCCTATTTCACCGCAACTTATGGGAGGGACAGAAAAAAGGCGGGGGCTCCTGGTGGAGTCCTCGCCTTTCTGTACAGAGGGCGATGTTATTCGCGAGCTGGGGAATTAGACCAGGCGGGCGTTGATCGTCTTGGCGATCTCGGCGGCGTCGGTGGAACCCTTGACGGTGGCACGGAAGTCCTCGTCCATGAGCGCCTCGGCGACCTTGGACAGGATCTTGAGGTGCGTAGTGCCGGCCTGGGCACCGGGGATGAGCAGGGCGATAGCCACGTTGACGGGAGCGCCGTCCATGGTATCCCAACCGGTCACGCCGGACTCGTCCTTGACGACGATGACGGCAGCCTCGCTAATGGCGTCGGACTTGGCATGCGGGATAGCGAAGCCCTCCATCATGCCCGTGGTGCCCTCGGCCTCGCGGGCCAGGAAGGCGTTCATCACGGCGTCGGCGTCGCTGGCGATACCGGCCTTGACAGCCTGGTTGGAAACGAAGCTCAGAGCCTCGTCGCGAGAAGCGAAGTCCTCGGCGACAAAGACATTCTCGACCTTCACGAAGTCGGCGGCCTCGGCCTTGGGGGCCTCGACGGCAGCGGCCTCGGGGGCTTCAACCGGCTTGGCTGCAGGGGCGGCCTTCTGGTTCTTCTCGAAGTCGTACTTCTTGAAGGCCACGAACAGGATGCCACCGACCACAGCACCGATGAGGATCGCGAGGACCCACAGCGGACCGTTCTCGACAACGGGCAGGACCAGGAAGCCACCGTGAGGCGCCGGATCGTGAACGTCGAACATAATGGTCAGGATCGAAGCGATAGAGGAACCGAGCATCATGATGGGCATGACGGGCCAGATGTTCTTGGTCATGAACGGAATGGCGCCCTCGGTGATGTGGGTGCAACCAAGGATGAGGTTGACGACACCGGCGTCGTGATCCTCCTGGCTGAAGTACTTCTTGCCGACAACGACAGCGAAGGTGGTGATCAGCGGCGGAACGATGCAAGCGGCGGAGACGGCAGCCATGAAGTTGGTACCGAAGTTGTAGGTGTCGGTGCCAACACCGGCGGCCAGGGCCTCGGTGAGCATAGCGGTACCGGTAACGTAAGCAGCCTTGTTGACCGGGCCACCCATGTCAAAGGCGCACATGCAGCCAATGGCAAGACCCAGGACAACGGCGCCAGAGGCGGACAGGCCCTTGAGGAAGTCCATCATGGCGGTGTTGATGGCAGCCATGGGGCCGGAAATGCCGAGCATGACCAGGCCGACGATAGCCGTCGAGAACAGCGGGTACAGGAAGATAGCCTTGAGGCCGTCCAGGTTCTTGGGCAGGCCGGCAAAGACCTTCTCGAGCAGCAGGATGACATAGCCGGCGAGGAAGCCGCCGACGATGCCGCCCAGGAAGCCGAAGCCCACGCCGGCGCCACCGGCGTCGATCATGCCGGTCTCGGCGTTAACAGGCAGGCCCTGGATGGCGATCATACCGGCAACAAAGCCGGGGACGAGCGCCGGGCGCTTGCCGATGGATTCGGCGATGTAGGCGGAAAGCACCGGAACCATGAGGTTCATGGCGATGCCGCCGATGATCTTGAGCATCGCAGCAAAGCTGTTGTAGTCAGACGCCGTCGAATCGAAGGACGTAATGCCCCACAGGAACGAAACGGCGGTCAGGACACCACCGGCAACGACGAAGACCAGCATATGGCTGACGCCGTTCATGAGGTGCTTATAGATGACGTGGCCGATGGACTCCTTCTCCTCGACTTCGTCCTCGACATCGGCAGCGGCTGCAACCGTGTCGTCACCCTTAGCGGCGAGCGCGCGGTCAATCAGCTTACCGGCGGCCTCAACGGACAGGGCCTTGGAAACACCAACGGAAACCATAGGCTTGCCGGCGAAACGCTCAGCCTGGACATCCTTATCGGCTGCGACGACAACGGCCTTGGCGCCAGCGATCTCGCTCTTGGTGAGCTCGTTCTCGACACCGACCTGGCCATGAGTCTCGACCTTAATGGTCAGACCGCGCTCGGCAGCTGCCTTCTCCAGCGCTTCCTTCGCCATGAAGGTGTGCGCAATGCCGGTCGGGCAACCGGTGGCGGCGATGATGTCAAACTTAGCCATGTGTCCCTCCTTCTTGAGTACAGCGCCCGCGGGCGCTCCCCTACACGCGCTTAGATGCGCGTTTTTCCACAATTGAAAGATACCAACCTACCGTCCGCATGAGAAGAGACAAGGTGCAATTCTCCGGTGAAAGGTTCTTTCATAACCGTAAACGGTAGGTGAAAGTTTACCATCAACACTTGAAACGGCAAGGTGTATCTTGTAATTGGAAATGCCCGTATACTATGGCATTGCAAATCAAATTAGATTTTCATGCCAACCAGGAGCCATCCATGACCGATAGTAGCAAGAGCGCACTTTCCCTCATTAGTACCCATCAGGGATACAGCGAGTCCGAGCAGCGCATTGTCGACTATATATTGGAGCACCAGTCCGAGGCGCCGCGCCTCACGGCCGCTCAGCTCTCACGCGCCGCCGCCACGTCCGAGGCGACCGTTTCGCGCTTCTGCCGCAAGCTTGGCTTTGGCAGCTTCCGCAGCTTTCAGTTTTCGTTGGCGAGGGATTTGGAAAGCCAGCGCAACGAGGGCCTGACTGACGAGGTCTCGCTCGACAATATGGAGCAGAGCCTCAAAAACATCCTGGCTGCCAAGGTGAGCGAGCTTAATGCGACCATCGACGGAATCGACCACGATACGCTGGCGGCTGTTGTGCACGCCCTTAAGCATGCAGGGGTTATTGAGTTTGCAGCTGTGGGCAATACGAACGCGGTCGCGCTCGATGCGACGTTTAAGTTTTCGCAGCTGGGCCTGCGCTGCATGGCGAGCACCATTAGCGAGACATCAATCGGCTTTGCGCTCACGTTACGCCCGGGTGACGTCATCGTGCTAATCTCAAACTCCGGCAAATCGCGCCGACTGAATCGCATGGCAAAAGCGGCTCGCAACTGCGGCGCAACCGTAGTCGTCATCAGCAGCGACAGCAAATCCCCGCTCGCGCGTCTGGCAGACTACACTTTTAATACCGTCAACCACGAAGCGCTGCTGACAACGGGCGACTTTGCGTTCTCTAAGATCAGCGCCACGATGATCATCGAAGTCATCTACAACTTCCTGCTGCCCGAGATTGAAGACGCTCGCGAGCATATCAGCTACTACGAGGAGCTCATCCAGCCGGACAAGGTCGTTGAGTAAAACGCGTAGTGGGACAAAAATTTCAGTCTATTTTGTCCCACCAACACCGCTGTTACGACCTAACCTCGAGCTTCTTCGAGCATCTGCTTTGCGTGGGCCAAGCTTGCCTCGGACTGATCGCCGCTCAACATGCGGGCGATCTCGGCGGTACGCGCTTCGCCGGTTACCTCGTCCAAATGCGTCTGGGGGACTTCGCCCGGTTCCTTGCTGACAACATAATGCTTGTCGGCCATGACGGCGACCTGCGCCAAGTGGGTTACGACAATCACCTGATGCGTAGCGGCGAGATCTGCCAGCACGCCCGCGAGTGCACGCGCCGTGGAGCCACCGACACCAGCATCGACCTCGTCAAACACCAGTGTATCGACACCGTCCGCGTTACCGAGGACAACCTTGCTCGCCAGCATGACGCGGCTGAGCTCACCGCCCGACGCAATTCGACGCAAGGGGCGCGGCGTCAAACCGGCACCGCTGCGGTATAGCAGCTCGTAGCTCGAAGGACCAACGGGCGTCCACTCAGCACGGGGAAGATCACGCGACTCCCAGACGAGCTCGGCACTACCCATCTCCAGGCGAGCCATCTGGCGGCCCACCTCGTGACAGAAGCGCGGGGCCGCCGTATTGCGAGCGCGCTTAAGCGCCTTGGCGGCAGCAAACAGTTCGCGCTCCGCCGCGCCAAGCGCTTCACGCGCCTTTTTGATCTGTTCGTCGCCATCATCAACCAGGGACAGCAGCTCTTGCGAGCGATCGCGCATGGCAAAAACATCGTCCATAGTGGGACCCCACTGACGCAACAGACCCTTGAGGTCGGAATACCGCTCACGCATGCGAGCGAGCTCGCGCGGGTCGAAGGCGATGCCATCGCGATAGGCACGAAGCTCGTTCGCGCAATCCTCAAGGGAGATACAGGCATCCGAAAGTGCATCGGCGATGTCACCCAGCTTGCGATCGACGGTCGCCATGCGTGAAAGCTCGGCCACGGCGCCATTCACGGCATCGAGCGCTCCCCCTTCGGCGGCAAGCGATGCATGGGCATCGTTAGCCGTGGCAACCAGTACCTCGGCATGTTCGGAGCGCGGCAGCAGTTCCTCGAGTTCCTCATACTCGCCCGGCTTGGGGTCGACCTCGCCGATGCGCTCGAGCGCAAAGCGCGCCTCCTCGACGAGGCTCCCCTGCGCACGCGAGGCCTCTTCGACACGTCGAACCTCCTTAGCGGCAGCCCGCGAAGCCTTAAAGCAGGCGCGGTACGCATCCAGCGCCTCGAGCGCAGAGCGTCCCGCCCACGCATCGACCATCGCAACGTGATGCGCCGGATCGAGTAAGCGCTGGTGCTCGTGCTGGCCGCACAGATCCATCATCACGCCGACGCGCTCCGAAAGCTCGCGCACGCTGGCGATGCGGCCGTCAATCTTGACGCGGCTGCGGCCCTCGGCGGAAAGGCTGCGCTGGACCGTGAAGCCTTCCGTGTCGTGCGGGCCGTCAAACAGGCGCGCCTCGACGCTCGCCAGCGCCTCGCCCTCGCGCACCGTCGACGAATCCGCGCGCTCACCCAAAATAAGCTTGAGGGCCAAGAGCAGCGCGGTCTTGCCGGCGCCGGTCTCGCCGGTCAGGACAGTCAGGCCGGCACTCGGCACCAGCGTCGCCTCGCGAATGAGTGCAATGTTAGAAACCTGCATCTCATCGATCATGGCGGACTCCGTAGAATACGCGGCTCACCGAGTTGTAAAAACTCTCGGGGCCGTAGTCGAGCAGCAGCACATCGCCGGGGCCTCGGCGCACGGCCACGCTCTCGACCGTGCCGTCGCAGGTAATAAACTGTCCATCGATAGCGATCGCCGGCACGCTCGGACGGTCATCAGACATAAAGATTTCGACGACATCGCTCGGCGAAGTCAAGAAAGCGCGAGCTTGAATGGTGTGCGGCGCAATGGGTACGCAGACCATGCCCGTATAGTCAGGGCTCACGATGGGGCCACCGGCGCTGAGCGCGTAACCCGTAGAACCAGTCGCCGTCGAAACGACGACACCGTCACCGCGTAGGCGGTCGATATGGTGACCGGACACCGTGATGTCAAACTCGACCATATCGGACAGGGGGCCGCGTGTAAGCGCCATGTCGTTGAGGGCGAAGGTGCGCACAACATCCTTCGTACCATCTTCGCGCACGGACACGATATCCGCGGCGATGGTAGCGCGACGGCTCACATGCAGCTCGCCGGACAGGGCGTCGCTCACGACCTGCAGAATGTCGCGCTCCTCGGGACTCGCAGCAGTTAAAAAACCCAGGTGACCATAGGAAAGACCGAGGATAGGAATCTCACGATGGTTGAGGATGCGGGCAGCGCGCAGCAACGTGCCGTCGCCGCCGAGCGTAATGACCAGATCGGAGCCGTCAATATCAGGCGTGCTTTGAATCTTCGATCGCTGGTCGGCAGCCCATGCGACCTCATAGCCCTGGCGCGTCAGCCAAAGCTCGAGCATCAGGCCGCTCTCGACCGCCTCTTGCTTGTAGTAATTGGGAACCAGAAAGACCTTCATAGCGTTGCAGCTTTCTCGCTCATAACCGATACCTGGGATTGCAGCTCGTCTTGCGAGCGATCGCCGGGGTCAAATCTCGTGCCGTACAGGAAAAACTCAACGTTGCCCTTGGCACCATGAATGGGCGACACGCACACATCGACCGGGAACAGGCCCTTGGCAGCAAAGAGTTCAACCGCCGCCACGAGTGTATCGCGGCGCACGGCGGAATCGGTCACAATGCCGCCCTCGCCCACCAGCGCCGCCGGAGCCTCAAACTGCGGCTTTACGAGCGTGCAGAATGCACCCGTAGGCGCCAGGCACGCCAGTACCGCATCGATAATGTTCGCGATGCTGGTAAACGAGACATCACACACAGCCAGGTCGATAGTGCCGGCATAGCCAAGCTCAGGCAGCTGCGTCACGTTTGTGCGCTCATGCAGCGTCACGCGATCGTCCTGGCGCAACGACCAATCGAACTGGGCGCGACCCACGTCCACCGAGACAACGGTCGCAGCTCCGCGCTTGAGCAGACAATCGGTAAAGCCGCCGGTAGAGCAGCCCACATCCAGACAGGCAAGGCCCGTCGGATTGATGCCAAACGCATCAAGCGCGCCTTCGAGCTTAAGACCGCCGCGGCCAACATAGGGAATGCGCCCCTTCACATGCAGCGGCAGCCCCGGGATCACCTTAAGGCCCGGCGAAGTCAAGCGCTCACCGCCACTCGAGACCAAGCCGGCCATAAGAGTGCGAAGGGCATCCGCGCGATCGGCGCAGATGCCCTGTGAAATCAGTTCGTCATCAAGACGCACGCGTTTCATGAATGCCATCAACCATTCGTATCCGGAGATGCGGCCTAGCTATCCTGGGATTCGTTTGCCGCATCCTCATCGTATTCCTGTTCGAGCTTGTCGGCCTCACGCGGCGTCAGCTCAAACTTGTCGACCATATCGACCGCGCGGGAGCCCAGCTCAATCGCTTCGTCAAACAGATCGAGTGAACGCTCCAAGGACGTATCCTTGGAGCGAACGGTAGCGATGATCTGATCCAGACGGTCCGAGATCTCATCAAAGTTGCGGACGGAACCCTCTGGCATGGCTACTCCTCGACGGAGTCGGCCTCGACGGCCTCAGCAGCGTCCGCATCCTCGACCAGCGCACCAGCCTCAGCTTGGGCAACCGCAACCTTAGCGGCAGCCTCGGCAGCCTGTGCCTCCTCGCGAGCGCGATCCTCGGCCAGCAGCTCCTGGTATAGGTCCTCGCCCGGCAGCTCCTCGCTGCGAGCGATCTTACCCAGCACGCCGTTGACGAACGACGCGGACTGGTCGGTGCCATAGGCCTTGGCAAGCTCAACGGCCTCGTTGATCACGATGGCGTCCGAGACCTCCTCGTCGGTGAGGAAACGCATCTCATAAACGGCGATACGCAGCAGATTACGGTCGGCGCCGGGCATGCGCATAAGAATCCAGTTCTTGGCAACGGAGCGCAGAGCACAGTCGATGCGGTCGATATGCTCGTAGGCACCTCGGCACAGCTCCAGCGCATAGGGATCGAGGGGACCCTTCGAGATCAGGAAATCACCCTCGAGGACGCGCTCGAGCGGGCTGTCCGTGGCCTCGGCCTGGAACAGCAGCTGCAGCGCCTGACTGCGGGCAAGCGTACGCCCGCGATAAACCTTAAGGCTCAAAGGTTACTCCTTGGGGAAAACGAGGCCGTCGATGCAAACGTCAACGCGCTCGACCTCAACGCCAACCTGGGCATCGATGGCGGCGACCACGGCAGCGCGAACGGCCTCGGCGAGTTTCTTGAACGGATAGCCAAAGAACACCACGACGCGCACGGTGAGTGCGAGCTTGTCGCCGACGACCTCGGCCTCGACCGCCGGCTCAGAAGCCGGGGCCTTGGACGAGAGCATCATGGAGACAAGGTTGGTGGCAAGGTCCTTGACGCCAACGGAGGCGATGCCCTCGACATCGGACACGGCGCGCGAGACGATGGCGGTCAAAACATCGGGCGAAATGCCGATGCCGTCAATCTTGATTTCCTGGGGCATGAGTCCTCCTAGAAAAGTTGGTTGCTAGACGCGGGAGACGAACTTGCCGTCGCGGGTGTCAACCTTGATGACCTCGCCCTCGTTGAGGTACATGGGGACCTGGATGACAGCGCCGGTGTCGATCGTGGCCGGCTTGGTGGAACCCTGGACGGTGTCGCCCTTAAAGCCCGGGTCGGTCTGGACGATGGTGGTCTCGATAAACATCGGCGGGGTCACGCCCATGAGCTCATCGTCGGCGAAGAGCAGCTGGCAAATGTCGTTCTCGCGCAGCCACTTGGAGTTCTCGCCCACCATGTCCTCGGGAACGGGAACCTGCTCATAGGTCTCGTTGTCCATGAAGATGTAGTCGGCGCCATCGTTGTAGAGGTACTGGAACTCACGGGTGGTGAGCATGACGCTCTCGAACTTGGTGCCGGCGTTGCAGGTGTTCTCGACGACGCGGCCGCTCTTGATGTCGCGGGTCTTGTAGCGCACAAACGCGCCGCCCTTGCCCGGCTTGACATGCTGGAACTCGACGATGGTGTAGACCTTGTCCTTGATGCGGAGACCGAGGCCGTTCTTGAAGTCGGCGGTAGAAATGGTAGGCATAGCGACCTTTCTTGTTATGGGCAGGACGCACAAGCGTCCAAATTACATACGACCGAAATTATACACTTGCAGACGGCGCCTGCAGCGAGCGCATAAAAAGAGAACGCGGGGCGCCCGAAGTGCTCCGGACGCCCCGCCCCAAAAATCTATCGAAATGGGCTAGCAATCGATGATGTGCAGGTCGTGCGGGGTCTTGGTGAAGGGCTCGTAGCCGTTCTCGGTGACCACGCCGTAGTCCTCCAGGCGCACGCCGCCCACACCGGGCAGATACACGCCGGGCTCCATGGTGATAACCGAGCCGACCTCGATGGTGTTCTTGCTGCGGTTGAAGTTGGGCAGCTCGTGGATGTCGATGCCCACGCCGTGGCCCAGACCATGGTTGTAGTAATCGCCATAACCGGCATCGCCGATGATCTTCTTGGAAAGCTTAAAAATGTCGTTGCCCTCGACGCCCGGATGGATGGCAGCGACGCACTCCTCGTGCGTACGGCGCACGAGCGCGTACAGGTCAAGCTGCTCCTGGGTAGGCTCGCCCATCACGACGGTGCGCGTCATGTCGGAACGATAATCGCAGTAGCCCGCGCCGTAATCCATGAGGACGAAGTCGCCCTTCTCGATGACACGGTCACTCGGCACGGCATGCGGGTTGGCGGTGTTGGGGCCGCTCGCCACAATGGAGCCGAAGGCCAGGCTGTCGGCGCCGTTGGCGAACATAAAGTTCTCGAGCTCGTTGCGAACCTGCTTCTCGGTCATACCGGGCTTAATAAAGCCGAGCATATGCTGGAAGGCGGCATCGGTGATCGACTGCGCATGGCGCATGAGCTCGATCTCCTCAGCGTCCTTGATGGCGCGCATCTTGCGAATGTCGTCATGCATCAGCGGCAACATGCAGGCGACGGAACGGTCCTCCAGGCCACGCTGAATACCCTGGTAGAAGTTGATCTGCATGTCGTCCTCGACAGCACAGAAGCGGCACTTATTGGCTGCGATCTTACCGGCGACCCAACCAGGGATGGTGCCCTCGTCCATGTCGTAGACCCAAGGGCTGCCGGCGGGCGTGTTCTCCTCAAAGCTGTTGAGGTAGCGCGAGTCGGTATGGAACAGGCACTGGTCAGCCGTAATAAACGCCGCGTGCGGGAACTCGAAGGTGTAGTCGAAGACACCCTTCACGCCCGTAAGCCAACGAAGATTGGCCTCGTCGCGCACCACAATAGCGTCGTAGCCGCGCTCAGCCATCAGGGCACGGACACGCTCGATACGACCGGCAGGACCGGCAGCAAACTCAGACATGCAGATTCCTTTCTTGTTGTCTCAAAAAGTGCGGGACGGGTCTCAACCGAACGACGGAATCGCATGCAATCCGCAACCGATTGGAAACCCGCCCCTCAACATGATACGAAAGACGATGGATGTCAATAAAACTTAGAGGAGTTCTTTGCGAGAATCCAAGTAGGCGTGAGCATGGCGCTCAAGAACCTCGTCCTCAACGCCCGTTAGACGAATGGCGCCGAGTGCCGCGGGCAGCGGCAACATGCTGCGGTTCGAGCGGGCGAACTGCTGCTTACGGAACTCCTCGATAAACGTGGCAGGCTCCAGATCGAAGGCAAGCTCCTCGATACCAAAGTCCTCCAGGCAATCATCGACCTCAAAAACGTAATCGATATCGAAGTCGCAAGCATCGTGGGCAACGCGCGCTTCAAAACGCATGCCCTCGGACAACAGCTGGTAGGCAGGGATCTGCGAAGCGGCGTCGCCCAAGCAGGCGCGCAGGGTACGCTCCCCCATCTTGCCAAAATCGAGCGCATGGCGGGCGCTCGGGTTCGTGGCCATCAGTACGTCCTTGCGGGCAGTCTGAGACCACTGAATGGCATTGACAAGCGCGACCTCCTCGCCCGCGAGAATCTCGGGAACGGTCTCAGTAAACTGATTCCAGCGGGACTTGCTGCTCGAAAGCATGGTGCCAACAAGTACCGCATAGCCGAGCTTGAGGTCCTCGGGGTCCGCCTCGCGAACAAGGTCGAGGTCACACACGACCAAGCCCGGCTCGGGACGGAACGCGATAGCGGGAAGCGCATTCGCCGACGAGGCGACGAGCGGCTTCATGGTCGTCGCAACCGTGAGCATGGCGTCAAACGTCGTCGGCAGCAAGGCGCACTCGGTGCGACCGCACCACTGATTAGCGCACCAGGAAACGACCGAGCAGGTCGCCGTGTCGCCGACAGCGACAACGAGATCATCGCAGGTAATGCCGTTAGCCGACAGGGCGTCAAAGACGGTATCGGCAGCGGCCAGCGTAGCGCCGGCAGGAGAAACCTCGAGGACAAGCAGCGACACGGCAAAGCCGGCGTCGATCAGCGCATGCTCGACGACCTCGCCAAAACGCTCGGATGCGGCGTCGTTCCAAACCACCATTGCGCGCTTAGGCTTGCCCACAGCCGAGGCAAACATGCGCGGCAGCTCCTCGAACGCGCCCAATCCGACGCGGACATCGACACTGCGATTTTGGAAATTGATAAGTTGACGGCGAATCATAGCAGTCCACGCTCCAAAAGCTTCTCGGCACAAAGGTAGGAAACGTCCTCGAAGGACTTGTTGCGAATATCAAGGGTAATATCGGCGGCCTGGCGATACAGCGGACGTCGATGCTCAAAAAGGCGCGCAGCATGCTCGGGCGAGCGGAAATCGGGTCGGGTATCGGAGCGGCGGATCTGGCGCAACGAATCCTCAAAGTCGCCTTCGAGGTACACGCACGTACCCATCTCGTGCATCAGTTCAATGTTCACCGGGGTCTCGACAATACCGCCCCCGCACGATACCAGCAGGCTGCGCTCGCTTTGAAGCGAACGGAGTGCCGAGGTCTCGAGCTCGCGAAATCGATCTTCGCCCTCGGTCTCAAATATCTCGGTCACCGACTTACCGCATCGACGCACAACCAAACGATCGGTATCGATGAATCGACGCTTGAACATAGTGCCCACGTTGCGCGCAAGCGTCGACTTGCCCGCGCCCAAAAAGCCGATAAAGAAGATATGGTCGCAGCCGTGTTTGATGTGCTGAGACATGGCGAAACCTATTCCTCGCAGGGAAGGTCGCGCAGAGCCCGGCGCTCAAAGATACGGAAGATCTGCGTGTACCACAGGTCCTGGGTTGTCTGCGGCTTGACCAGAATAGTGTCAACGCCGGCAAAGTTACCGCTCCACACGTCCGTGTAAAGCTGATCGCCGATCAGCACGGCCTCGTCGGCCGTGGCGCCCAGACGCTTAAGTCCAGCCTTCAGAGCAAACGGGGCGGGCTTCATGGCGTGGCTGATGGCCTCGAGACCCAACTCGCGCGCCGATGCCATGACCTGGTCGCGATGCCAGTTGTTGGACACCATGCACAGCTTAAAGCCCTTGGCATGGGCGGCCTCGAGCCAAGCGGAAACCGCAGCGGGAACCTGCTCGGTATCGCGCGGCACCAGGGTGTTATCGCGGTCGAGTAGAATGGCGCGCTTGCCGTCGGCCCACAGGGTATCGAGGTCGATGCGGTCGACTGAGGCAACATATCGTTTGGGGCTAAAAATCCTCATGATCAATTCCAAGACTGTTGGTGCTCTTCGTAGGTCTTCGAGAAATACTCCTCGTCCTGTGTGATGTAGAAATACAGGTCATCGGAGTCGGTCGGCTCAAGGGTAGCCTTGAGCGCCTCGAGCGACGGAGAGCAGATGGGCGTGGGCGGCAGGCCCTCGTGCTTATAGGTGTTATACGGGCTATCGCTCTGCAAGTCATCGGCGGTAACCTCGCCGCCGGTGACATACATCATGGTCGCATCGCTATTGAGGTAACGCAGGCCATCGAGCTTGCCCGCCAGACGGTTATAGAAAACCGATGCCACATGCGCGCGCTGATCGGCATTGAGGCCCTCGCGCTCGACGATCGAGGCAAGGTTAACGATGTCGTAATCGGACATCTCCACGCCGTAGCGCTCCTTGATCTTGGCCTCGCAGCTGGCAAAGTCAAGCGACTTATACTCGGCGTTGAACTGATCAAGCATGGCGCGAATCACATCATCGGCAGACGGGTCCTTACCCAACGAATAGGTCTTGGGGAACAGGAAGCCCTCGAGCGAATCGTTCGCGGCGTCTTTAAGGAAAGCGTAATCATTCACATAATTGCTCGCCTTTGCCTGGTTAAGGAAGTCTTCCTTAGAAATGCTGTCGTAGGCCTTGGCGACGCGGTCGGCGACCTGATCGACCGTCAGGCCCTCAGGGATAGTCAGCGCATCGGAGCCCGCATTGGGCCCTTCCATGAGCTGCTGAACGACCTTGGTCGCGTCCATAAGCGTGGTGAACGAGTAAGTGCCGGGCTTAAGCGACATGTCGGCGTTGAGCTTTTTGACTGCCGCATAATAATCCTTGGGATTTTCGACGATATGGTTCTCGGAGAGAATCGAAGCGATGCTGTCACCCGAGGCACCATCGGGAATCGTGATAGTAACTTGCTGGCCAGCAGCGACTTTCGCATCGTCACCGGCAAAGAAGCCCTTGACGGCTGGCACGACAAAGAAAACGATCACGACAAGCGCAAGCACGGCGACGACGCCACCGATAATCATAGGCACCGGGGAGCTTTTCTTTTGGGCACCACGGCGGGCGTGCGTGTTATAGCTCGAACGCGTGGCCGGAGCAACGCCGTGCGAGCCATGAGCATGATGTGCGTGGGAGCGTGATTGCGGGGCCTGCCCCTGCGTGCGCTGGGCAGGAACCTGTTGCTTAAAACGAGCGCCGCCAGCGGGCTGCGCGGGACGAGCGGCGGGCTGTTGAGCAGCACGCTGAGTAGGCTGAGTCGAACGCTGCATCGGCTGCGCCGGGCGCTGGACAGCCTGAGCAGGGCGCGGCGCGGGCTGCCGTGTACGATTCGGCTGGCGCGGATCGGAAGCGCTAGGCATGCTGAACCTCCTCGTTTTTACGATCGAGCCATGTCTGCAAGAACAGGCTGGCGGCGATCATGTCAATCTTGCCCCTCATCTGTTTCTCGTTAAGCCCCTGCTCTCGCAGGATTCGTTTAGCCTCCTGCGAGGACAGACGCTCATCCTCAAACTCCAGCGGAAGTTCGAGCTCGTCGGCAATCTTTTGGGCCACGGCGGCGACGCGCTCGGCTTGGGGGCCGGGCTCACCGGCCATGGTCAAGGGACGTCCGCTTACCAGGATGTCGGGCTCATAGTCCTCGACCAGGTAGCGAAACGTCTTTGCCATGCCAGTGACCTCGGCAGCCGGAAGCACCTTGACAGGCATCGCCATCTTGCCATCACGGCTCGAGACGGCAATGCCAATCCTGGTCTCCCCTATGTCCAGTGCGAGCGCGACCACAGCGACTACTTAGGTTCTTAGGCGCCGAGCGCGGTCTTGGCGGCCGCGAGGGCATCGGCGATACCGGCGGCGTTCTTGCCACCGGCCTGAGCCATGTTGGGACGACCGCCACCGCGACCATTGACCAGGCCCGCGATCTGCTTGATCACGTTGCCGGCGTGGAAACCGGCCTTCACGGCGTCATCGGAGCCGGCGGCGAGCAGAGCCGGGGTGCCCTTCTCGGTCACGCTGGCAACAACGCAGGCGACGGGGCCGGCGACCTTCTGGTGCACGGTATCCCAAACGTTGCGCAGGTCGGCAGCCTCGAGACCCTGAAGCTCAGCGACAACGAGCTTGTAGCCATTCAGCTCGACAGCGCCGTCGATGGCGCTGGAGATCGCATCGGAGGAGCCACCGGTGAGAGCCTTCTTGAGCTTGCTGGAAGTCTCGCGCAGCTCGGCCTGCAGGTTCTCCACGCGGGCGGGAACCTCGTCGACGCGGCACTTGAGCGCAGCGGCGGCGGCGTCAACGAGCGCCAGGCGGTCGGCCATGTAGTCGAGAGCGCCCTTGGAGGTCACAGCCTCGATGCGGCGGACATTCGAGCCCGTGGAGGACTCGGAAATGATCTTGAACAGGCCAATCTCGGCGGTATTGGCGGCATGGGTGCCACCGCAGAGCTCGCGGGAGAACGGCTGGTCCTCGGCGCCCACGGAGACGACACGGACGACATCGCCGTACTTCTCGCCAAACAGTGCGACAGCGCCGGCGGCCTTGGCCTCGTCGATGCCCATGACGCGGGTCACGACCGGCTTGGAAGCGAAGATCTGCTGGTTGACCAGGTCCTCGACAGCCTTGAGCTGGTCGGAGGACAGAGCCTCGAAGTGCGTGAAGTCAAAGCGCAGGTGCTCGGGCGTCACCAGCGAGCCGGCCTGGGAGACATGCTCGCCCAGGACCTGTTTAAGGGCAGCGTCGAGCAGGTGCGTGGCGGTGTGGTTGCGGCGCAGGAAACCACGGCACTCGGCGTCGAGCGCGGCGGTCACGGTAGCACCGACGGCCAGCGTGCCCTCGGCAACGTGGGCGACGTGAGCATAGAGGCCGTTGTGGTTCTTGGTATCGGAAACGGTCAGCGCAACGCCCTCGGCAAAAAGCTCGCCGGCATCGCCCTGCTGGCCACCCATCTCGGCGTAGAACGGGGTGCGGTCGAGCACGACCTCGACGTCCTCGCCCGCGGCAGCGGACTCGACGGACTCGCCGTTGCGAACGATGGCAACAACCTTGGCGTCCTCGATGACGTCGTTGTCATAACCGTCGAACTCGGTCGCGGCAACCTTGTCCGAAAGCTCAACCCACACGTCGTTGAAGCTGCCCCAGGCATCGCCCTTGGCGTTGGCGCGAGCGCGGGCCTTCTGGTCCTCCATGCAGGCGGTGAAGCCGTCCATATCGACGTCATGGCCAGCAGCGCCGGCGATCTCGACAGTCAGGTCAATGGGGAAACCAAAGGTGTCGTGCAGCTTAAAGGCAACGTCGCCCGGAAGGACGGCGCCGTCGGCGAGCGCGGCCAAGGCCTCGTCCAGGTAAACGCGGCCGTTGTCGAGCGTCGTGGAGAAACGCTCCTCCTCGGAAGCGACGATACCCTTAACGAGCGCGACGTTCTTGAGCAGCTCGGGATAGGCCTCGCCCATCTGAGCGTTGACTTCGTCGATAAACTTGGTCAGGAAAGCGCCCTCGATGCCCAGTAGGCGGCCGTGGAACACGGCACGACGGAGCAGGCGGCGAAGGACGTACTCGCGACCCTCGTTACCGGGAAGGATGCCGTCCGAGATCATAAAGTCGACGGCACGGGAGTGATCGGCGATAATGCGCAGCGAGCGGCTGGCACCGGAGTAATCGTCGGCGTCATAGGTCTTGCCGCTGATCTCCTCGCCCAGCTTGATGAGATGCTGCATTAGATCGCCGTCGTAGTTAGCGGTCTTGTGCTGCATGATAGCAGCCATGCGCTCCAGACCCATGCCCGTATCGAGGTTGCGGTGCGGCAGCTCCGGCATGGAGCCGTCCTCCTGGCGGTCGTACTGGGTAAACACGAGGTTCCAGAACTCAAGGAAGCGGTCGCAGTCGCAGCCGGGCTTGCAGTCGGGGCTGCCGCAACCGACCTCCTCGCCCATGTCAAAGTAGATCTCGGAGCACGGACCGCAGGGGCCGGTGGGGCCAGCGGCCCAGAAGTTGTCGTCCTCGCCCAGACGCGAGATGTGGTCCTCGGCAACGCCCAGGGAGCGCCACACGTCGTGGGTCTCGTCGTCCTCGGTAAAGACGGTGAAGTACAGGCGGTCGAGCGGCAGCTTGAACTCCTTGGTGATGAGCTCAAAGGCCCAAGCGCAGGCCTGCTGCTTGGAGACGCCGCCAAAGGAGAAGTCGCCAAGCATCTCAAAGAAGGACAGGTGACGGCCGTCCTCGCCGATGCAGTCGATGTCGTTGGTGCGGACGCACTTCTGGCAGGAGATCGCGCCGATCTCCTTCATGGTCTTCTTGCCCTGGTAGTACTCCTTAAACTGGTTCATGCCGGCGTTGGCAAGCAGCAGCGAAGGATCGTCGGGGACGAGGGACGAAGAAGGATAGAGCTTAAGACCGCGCTCCTCAAAGAAGTTGAGGAACTTGGAGCGAATCTCGGCCGTAGTCATTGACGGGTAGTCAGCACTCATAGAGGGAATCTCCTCGGTTTCACATCGAAACAGTTCAAACGTAACGATATTACCATCCCACCGCGCCTGTGCAAAAAAGAGGGCCGCCAAACAGCGACCCTCCAGCGAAAGTGCATGTTATTTAGGACCAAGCAATCCTTTGAAAAAAATGGGTTTGGTAAAATGCTATATAAGAACCATCCGGAAGGAGCGATCGATGAAAAGCAAACGATTTGTCCTGAATGCACTTCTGGTAGTAGCACTTTTCGCGCTCTTAGCCTTCTCCCAATGGTACGCAAACCAACCAGCATTTGGCTACGTACTGTATGCAGTGACGTCCGGCGACAACGCTTATTGCCCTCTACGCGCAATTGACATTCTCTATTTCTATGTAGCCGGCCCCTTATCAGTCGCTTTGCTCGTGTTTCTTGTCTTTTACAATATCAAGAAACGTTAACGGAGCTTATTTGGAATCCGAATCATCCATGGAGCCGTCGATGCCGGTTTTGGTGTCGTCATTCGAGTCGGCGTCATCGTCCTTGGCGAAGGGGTTCTTAAAGAAACCTGTCGCGTCGGGCTGAAGACCCGACAGCTTAATCCAGGGATTCTCGAGCTCGGGCTTGGGCATTGCCTGGGCCTCGGGCGCGGTCTCGTTGCCGATGAGCTCGGACTCATAAATGAACGTATCGTCCCCAAGCGCGTCATAGGCGGCGACCGGGTTGCCCTCGGCATCGCGATACGGCGTGCCCTTAAACACGGCGCCATCGTATGCCACGAGCTGGCGGCCGGTCTCGTTCTCGAAGTAATACACGAAGATACCCTTCAGAGCCGCGCACAGCGGGATGGCGATGACCATGCCGATGGGGCCCATAAGCGCCGAACCGATAACAAGGGCCGTCAGGCTCATGATGGGATGCACCTGAACCGAGCTCTGCATGACCTTAGGCGAGATGACGTTGTCGGTGACATTTTGTGCCACCATGGTCACGATCAAGGTCCACAACGCCAGCATCGGGCTAAACATAAAGCCGAGCACCGTGGCAATAGCCGCGCTCACCCAGGGACCGACAACTGGGACCAAGTGCATGATGCCAGTAAAGATGGCCATGAGTGCCGCATACGGATGGCCAATGAGCGTAAAGCCGATAAAGGCGAGGATGCCACCGCAGATCGACGTTACGACCATCCCACGCATGTAGCCGCCGACCGAGCGCGAAAGAATCGCGACCATAAAACGGTACGAGGTCTCCTTTTCCTGACCAATGATGGTGCAGACCTCGTGGTGCATGCGGGGATAATCGCAGGCAAGCCAGTAGGCAAGCACCAAGCCAAGGAAGATAACGAACAGCTGCGACGCGGTATTGGTAATGAGCGGGAAGACACCGCGGCCAAGCTCGGCGGCAATCTGCGAGACATACTTGGACGCCACCGTGACGAGCGAAGAAAGGTTATCGTCCAGATACTGCTTGAGCGGCGTGTTGTTGAGCGTCTTGGCATGCGAGATCATCTCATTGAGGTCGCCACCCGCAACACGAAGCTGCTCAGGCAGACGGCTCAGGACTTCCATGATCTGACCAAAGAGAATCGGCGACAAGATGCAAACGACGCCGACGAGCACGGCAACGACCACAATAAGCGCGACAAGCGAACCGATGCCGCGATTCACGCCATGGTGCTCGAGCCAGTTGGTGATCGGCGACATCACAAAAGCGATGATGGAACCGACAGCGAGAAACTCGATGACCGGCGCCAGGATGCCCATAAGGTTAAAGATGACGGCGGCGATGACAATGCAGCCGACGACGCCCCAAATGCGCAACGTCAGAATACGGGTATCGCGCAGCGTGCGGTCGGTTTGTTGGGGGTGCTCATTCATGAACGAACCATCACTCCGTCGGGGTCGATCTTGTCCTGAATCTTCTTAAGGGTACGACGCAGCAGGCGCGAGACCTGTACCTGCGAGATGCCCAGCTTCTTGGCAATCTCGATCTGGGTCATGCCCTTCACAAAGCGCAGCTCGATTACCTCGCGTTCGCGCGGCGAGAAATCGCGGATGGCTTCCTCGATTACCAGGCGATCATCGGTAAAGTCGAGCTCGTTGTCGTCGTCGGCGTAACGATCGAGAATCGAAGGCGCATCGTCAGAGTCGGACGCGCCGGGAGCCTCGATGGGCACCGAGGTATAGGCCGAGGACGATTCCATGGCTTCGAGCACCTCGTCGACGGTCACGCCCAGGTAATCGGCGATTTCCTCAACCTTGGGCGAACGCTGCAGCTCGTTGGTGAGCTTATCGGTAGCCTGGTTGACCTTGGCAGAGAGCTCCTGCAGACGACGCGGCACGCGCACGCTCCAGCCCTTGTCGCGGAAGTGGCGCTTAATCTCGCCCAGGATGGTGGGCGTGGCAAACGTCGTGAACTCAAGTCCGCGTTCAGGGTCAAAGCGGTCGATAGCCTTAAGCAAGCCCAGATAGCCGACCTGCAAAAGGTCATCGAGCGGCTCGCCGCGATTCTTAAATTTGTTGGCAAGAAACCTTACCAGGTTCATATGGGACATGACGAGCTGCTCGCGTGCGTCCGGATCACCGGTCTCTTTATAGCGACGAAACAGCTCGCGGGTTTTCTCCTTGTCCCAAGCGGTCTTGCCGCTCCGGGAACGTTCGGTCATATTAGATATCCGCCTTGAGGTCGAGGGAAAGCGTTAAGGGCGCCGCAGTCTTTTCGTAGGAATCGCACACGCTTGCAAGAATGAGCTCCGCATACACGGCAGCCTGGTCATCCTCATCGACAGTCGCCTGGTCGCCAAAGGTAAAGGTCATGCCCACATGCGATTCGTCGACATCGAATTTGATCGAGATATCGTCGGAATCAACGGCCGTGCAGCCAAAGATGAAGGCTTCCTCGGCAGCCATACGGATGTCCTCGATTCGATCAACGGACATAGAGCACAGGGCGCCGACGTTGGCGGCCGTCATGCGCACCAAGCGCGCGAGACGCGGATCGCCGGCAACGCTCAGCGTAATGGGGCAGGTTGCTTCGCTACTCATCGCAGGACTCCTCGGAGGTCTCGGCGGGCGTATAGGTGTAATACTGAGCAGGCTTGGCTGCGGGCTTCTGAGCCGCATCCGCACCATCGGCGGCCTCATCCTCAGCCTCACCAATCAGAACGCGCTCGTTAGGCTGCTCGGCCTCGGCAGCAGCGGCGAGCTTGCGATCGGAGTCGGCTGCAGGAGCCTTCACCTTATTGAAGAGCTTCTGCACGGCACCAGCCGCAGAGTCGGTCACGCTCGACACGGCGTTGCTTGCTTCGGCCACGCTACCCGTGACCTCGGAAATGTCGCGAACCACGGCTTCGACCTCTACAAGATTGGAGGTAAGGGCGTCAACCGCGGTCTTGCTCGACCTGAGCAGCGGCTCCACCTGGGCAAGTGCCGGCGTAAGCTCGTCTACGGCGCCATCGAGCTTTGCCACCACAGGCTGTGCCTCGGCGAGTGTGTTGTTGAGGTCGCTCACCGTCTTGTCGAGCGAGTCGACGACAGTGCGGGTCTTGCGCAGCGTGAGCGCGAGCTCGATAACAGCCCACACGCCGGCAACGGCAAGTAGCAGCAGGGCGATTTGAATGGGACTCATACAAGCCTCCCAAAGGAATCGAAATACAGACGTTGTTCATGGTACCCCAAAGAAGGGGAAAGTTACCCAAAGGGAATGCGCGAGGCGCCAATGACCTACTTAGGAGCGTTGCCGCTACGATCGCGCTCGCTTTGCTCCACACGCCACTCTTCCCAACCGCGGCCGGCAGGCTGCCAGAATGCGCCACGCTCCAGCCCCTCGGGCAAATAGCGCTGGTCGACCCAGCCTTCGGGATAATCATGCGGATACTTATACACACCATATTCATCGCTGCCCGGGCGATGGCGATCGCGCAGATAACTCGGCACCTCGCGAAGCCCACTAGAATGAATATCGGCCAGCGCCGCATCGATCGAAGCCTCACACGCGTTGGATTTAGGCGCCAAACACACATAGAGTGCTGCCTGAGCCAGGTTAATGCGGCACTCGGGATAGCCAATGACCTCGGCAGACTTAAACGCGGCATGCGCCACCAAAAGCGCCTGCGGATCGGCGTTGCCAACATCCTCAGAAGCCTGAATCATAATACGGCGTGCAATAAACTTGGGATCCTCCCCTGCATCGATCATGCGCGCGAGCCAATAAATGGTGGCATCGGGGTCGCTGCCGCGCATGGACTTAATGAACGCACTGATAATGTCGTAGTGCATGTCACCGTTTTTGTCATACGAAAACCCACGGCGCGGATTGGCGATCTTCACATCGTCGACCGTGATGGGATACCGCTCCCCCGCCGCCGGAGCCGGCGTCCCCTCGGTATCGGGACGCGTGACGGCAATCTCGCTCGCCAACTCAAGCGTCGTCAAGGCCGAGCGTGCATCACCCGCTGCCAGCGTGCAAATGGTCTTGACCGTATCATCATCGGCCGAGAATTTGCCGTTCAGGCCCTGAGGTGCCTCGAGCGCACGCTCGATAAGCATGGCGATATCCTCGTCCTTTAAATGCTCAAGCTCCACGACTCGACCACGTGAGAGCAGCGCCGAGTTGACCTCGAAGTACGGATTCTCCGTCGTAGCGCCAATCATAATGACGGTACGGTTCTCAACTGCATGCAGCAGGGCATCCTGCTGCGACTTAGAGAAGCGGTGAATCTCATCGATGAATAGAATGGTGCGGCGGTCGTACGTATTCAGGCGCGTCTTGGCCTCGTCGATCACGCGACGCAAGTCCTTCACGGTGCCCGTCACGGCGCTGACCTCGACAAACTCGCTCTTTGTATGGTTGGCGATAATGTGGGCCAGCGTCGTCTTACCCGTACCGGCCGGCCCGTACAGAATCACGCTCGAAAGCACGTCGTGCTCGATCGCGGCACGCAACCATGAGCCCTTACCGACGGCCTTTTGCTGGCCCACATACTCGTCGAGCGAATTGGGGCGCATGCGCACCGCAAGCGGCGCATTCTGAAAGGAACGCTCGCGCGTCGAAGCAGAAAAAAGGTCGTCCATAGCCATCCCGTGCATCAATCAAAATCGTTGTTGCCCAACAGTATACCGAAAGGATACGAACTACCGTTCGTTAATATAGGTACGATGCGGAAACTTTAGACCCGGGAACAGCTTGCTCGTCAGCTCACAGAAATAACCGTCCGTCATGCTCGCGATGTAATCCACCACGGCTTGATCCTTGTCGTCCTGCCAGTCATAGGTGCGGTCGTAGTAGGAAAGCTGCTGCTCTATGCGCGAAACATGGTGCTTAAAGATGTAAGAGGACTCGTCGCCTTCGTTTATATCCTGCAGGCAACGGTCGTAGAGCTTTTCGAAGGCCTCTCGCAGCTCCGCTTCGGAGTCGCCTTCGATACCGCCCTTGCTATAGATCTTCTCGTAGTTCTCGCGCTTGGCTCGGCGAATTTCCTCAAACAGGTCCTCGCTCATCTCGATACGCGGCTTACCATAGCTGTGCTCAACGATATCGATGGAGGCATGCGTGAGGATCCAACTGTTGTAGGCACCGCCACGGCCATCATCAAAGGCGTCGGGTGACAGCAGGCCCGCCGCAATGGCGTCTTGGCGATCGCGCCCAACGTAGGCAAGGATATCCGAGATGCGAACCACGCAGCCCTCGAGCGTCATGGGACGCAGATGCTCAATTGCGCTATAGCCCGTGGCGATGCAGTCCTCGACCGCCTGATCGAACTGGTCAAAGGAGCTCATGTCCGAGAGCTCAAACACACGCTGCTCGTACTCGCCGTTATGGCATAACACGCCGTCGAGCGTCTGGAGCGACACGTTGCGGCCATACAGGGCATCGAGCACGCGAACCGACTGCACGTTATGGAAAAAGTAGCGACCCGTGCGCTCGTGGTAGATATCGTTGAGGAATCGCTCGCCCGCATGGCCAAAAGGCGTGTGTCCCAAGTCATGGCCCAGGCCAATCGCCTCGATCAGATCGCAGTTGAGCCCCAGGGCGCGACCGATATCTCGCGCAATGCGCGAGACAAGCTGCACGTGCAAACCGCGGCGCGACAGATCATCATTACTACGGAAGCTAAAGACCTGCGTTTTGCCTGCATAACGCGTGTACGCCGGAAGATGCAGAATCTTTTCGGTATCGCGCATAAATGCCGGACGCATAAGCGTGCCTTTGTCGGCAGCGCGATCAATACGACGAATGACCTGGTCGTCGTTGCAACGATACGGATTGACGGCACCCGAAGCGCGATCGGCAGAAATGCGCTCGACGAGTTCGGGCGACAACGCCGCGGGAATGCGGTCCATGCGCGCCTTAATAACGGCCGTTTCTTGATTAGTTGCCATGGCATGCTCCTTAAGAAGGATGCGCAATCGGTTACAACGTGCAGCCCACGACCTCGATTATGGCAAAAATCGGCACCAAAAACGGCAGCAAAGGCAGGGATCGCGATTTTGCGATGAGACAGGCGGCGGCAAGGGCCAAGAGCGCGACGGCAAATGCCACGATGCCGCCCATAGGGTCGAGCGTGCAAAGCGCGAAAAGCGCCTTGGCATCCCCCATGCCAATGCCGGGGGTTTGACGGAGGCGCCGCCAGAGCGATTCGGTCAGGACGAGAGTAAGATACACGATGACGGCAAGACCCGCGTGGTCAAGCACTGCGTTCAAACCGAGGTCGAGCCACACGCCTGCAAACGCCGCCACCGCACACGCACCGGCAAGCGCATTCGGAAACCGCCGCTCACGGGCATCGATTACCGCACCAGCAAAGACGCAGATCCAAAATGGGATATAGACCACAGGACACCTCCCGGGACAGCCCTCTCAAAAGCAAAAACCACCACAAAGGTGCCTGCCCCCTTTGTGGTGGTTTTAATGGTGGTTATTTGGCGCCTTGCATGACCTCGTCGAGGGTAACGTTGACGGCGTGCTGCGTCGGGACCCAGTCGACCTTTAGGAACAGTGCAGCCACCGTGATGGGGATATAGCTGAACATAAAGATCGGGAAGGTAAACAGGTTAGTCAACAAACGCCACTTTTGCGCGCAATGAATGTGTTTGTACTCGAAAATGGTCGTGAGCAGCGCCAGGATAAAGAAGGTCTGGTACATCATCGCGAAGGTCATAATAAGCGAGGCGGCACAAGCCTGCATCTCGACCTCGGTGGCCAAGAAGCCATGCGAAAGCCCGCCCACGATGAGAAAGGTAGCGTTGGCGAGCATGGAGATCAGGGACAGCAGCATGCCCGGAGCGATGGTCATAAACATGTCATATGCGGCAAAGCGATGATATCGGAACGTCGATTTGACAAGATGCTTGCCGTAGGTAAAAAAGACCTGGTAGAAGCCCTTGGTCCAACGCATGCGCTGTTTCCAGGACGCCTTAAACGTCACCGGCTGCTCGTCAAAGAACTCCGCCGGCGCATAACCGATGCGGATGCCGTGAATGGCGCAGAACGTGGTGAACTGGATGTCCTCGGTCAGTGTATGGAACTGCCAGCCGTGCATGCCCTCGATAACACTGGCGGAGATGAGGTAACCCGAACCCGAGACAGCGCAGGAAGTCTTGCAGATATTACGCGCGTTGTTGAGGAAGCGGGCCTCACGCAGATACCAGGTGGCGTTGGCAGATGAAATCCACGAGCTGCCAAAGTTCTTGGAGTTACGATAGCTCGTGACCACATGAAAGCCCTGGTCAAAGGCATCATTCATCTTGGAGACGTAATCGCGGGAGATAACGTTGTCGGCATCGAAGATAAAGTAGCCCTCAAACGTGTCGGGATACTCGTTGAGAATGCGATCGAAACCAAAGTCCATGACCCAGCTCTTGCCCTTACGGGCCAGGTCATTGCGCTCATAGACGATGGCGCCCGCCTCGCGCGCGAGCTGCGCCGTGTTATCGGTGCAGGCATCGGCGACCACGAAGACCTCGATAAGCTCGGACGGATAATCCTGGTCCTTGATGGAGCGAACAAGGTTGGCGATCACGGCCTCCTCGTTATGAGCCGCAATGAAGAAGGCATAGCGGTGGAGTTTTTTGGCCTTGGGAGGCGCGACCTCGCCACGAAGAGCGCCAATGACAAAGAAGACCACCTGGTACAGAAAGCAGACCGTGAGCAGCGTAACCACAATCTGGTTGAAGATCACGATGGGTGTGTTGGTTTGTAAAAAGGCGAGCATGCAGGCCCCCAGCAACGCGTTACGTAAACAACCGTATATCTTACCGCAGGCTAACCGAGTTCAAGAAACCACCTAATACTGGCTAGACTTCGAGCAGACCGAGCTGCGGAACGATTTCGTCGCCGGCAGCGGTGCGGCCAAGCGAGCGCGGGACCAGGTCGTCGAGAACCGCAGCGAGATCCCACGGCAGCTCATCGCGGCACTCAATACGCTCCCCCGTCACGGGATGGTCGAATGCGACGCGCCAGGAATGAAGGAATTGCCTGGTCAGACCCTGATCGGCGCGTGCATCGCACTTGCCGTAGAGCGGATCGCCTACGCAAGCGTGGTTGATATGACGCATGTGTACGCGAATCTGATGCGTACGGCCCGTAAACAGGTGGCACTCGACGAGCGTATAGCCGTCGTCAAAACGCGTGGAATCGTAGCGCTCAAGGACCTTAAAGGTCGTAATGGCCTGGCGCGCAAAGGGGTCATCAGAAACCGCCATCTTGACACGGTCGCGCGTAGACCGGGCAATGCCGGTGTTAATGGTGCCCTCATCCATAGCGATATGACCGTGAACGAGCGTAATGTAGCGGCGGTCGAGCGTGCGCGTACGGATAAGGTTTTGGAGCGCGCGCTGGGTGTCGTCGTCCTTTGCCGCAAGCATGAGACCCGAGGTATCGCGATCCAGGCGATGCACAATACCGGGGCGGTCCTCGCCCTGCACGGTGCCCAGATGGTCGATACCACAGTGATAGACCAGGGCATTCGCGAGCGTACCGCTCTCATGACCATGTGCAGGATGGCACACCAGGCCGCGCTGCTTGGAGAGCACAATGAGATAGTCGTCCTCATAGCGAATATCGAGCGGGATGGCCTCGGGAATCACATCGGTGGGATCGTGTGGCTCGGGCAGATCGACCGAAATACGGTCGCCGACTCGCACGGCGTACTTTTTGGACAGGCAGGTCTCGCCATTGACACATACGGCACCGCCCTCAATCAGATGCGCGCAGGCAGAGCGCGTGGGACAGCCATCGTTGGCGCCCAGATAGGCGTCAAGACGCTGACCAGCGGAATCATCGGCAACGAGAATATGGATGTCGGCCATTAACGCTCATTCCTTTCGCGAATCTTGCGGGCACGCTCCCCACGTTGTTTAGCCTTGCGCATGGCGCGGGCCTCGTCACGGGCGTTAAGCTCGGCGGTCGCATCGACCTCACGGGCCGCGGGACTCAAGAACATGTAGCCGAAGAGGGCGAGCACGACGCCCAAGGTAATGCCGATATCGGCCACATTGAAGACGGGGAAGTCGATGAAGGTGGTTGCAATAAAATCGGTCACGAAGCCAAAGGCCAAACGATCGATAGCGTTGCCGATAGCACCGCCGGCAACCATCGCCATGCCCACAACCTCAAGATGGGCGAGCTGGGGTGCACGAACGAGGTACACGGCAATAGCGATAATGACCGCCAACGCCAGCACGGCAAACGCGATGCCATGCCCCTCGCCCATACTAAAGGCAGCACCGATATTGCGGACAAACAGAAAGTCGATGACACCGGGGATGACAGTCACATGCAAAGCTTCGCCCACGGCACGAACCGCAAGCTTGGTCAGCTGGTCAACAAGCAGCACAACGAGCGCTACCCCACCAGCAACACCCAACCGCCAACGCAAAGGCGGCGTCATATCCCCAGCACGACCCAAATCAATCCCCTACCCTCAAGAACATCGAATTCCGTTTAACGCAAGTAATCATCTTATAGTGACAAACGCCAAACGCGCAGCATATTCACCAACGCTAGCGAAATAACCAGCTAAAAACGAAAGCGGCATTCCGAAAAACAGAATGCCGCTTGGACGTGACAAAAGTTGACGTTGGGGACGTTCTTGTTTGACAGTCGTTTAAGAACGTCCCCAACGGTTAGTTCAGCGCATCAGCGCAGCGCTTACAGATATGCGCGTGGCCGTTGTACTCGCCGACGGTGGTGCGGTAGTTCCAGCAACGGTCGCAGCACTCGCCCTCGGCAGCCTCGATGGCAACGGAAAGATCCTCGCCCTGGGTCAGCTCAACATCGGAGACGATGTAGAACTCGGCCAGGTCGACGGCCTTGTCGCCGGTCAGCAGCGCGTACATCTCGGCGGGAACGACCGCCTTGACGCGGACCTGCTGGCTCTTGGTGAAGGTGCCGGCAGAACGGGCATCCTCAAGGGCCTTGGTCACGGCGCTACGGAGCTCGAGCGAAGCCTCGAGCACGCCCTCGAACTCATTGGCCTCGTCGACCGTGATGGGCGACTTGTACCAATCGAGCAGCGCGGCGTACTTCTGGTGATCGACGCAGCCAGCGGGCGCATATGCCATGGCCTCGTCAACCGTGTAGGACAGGATCGGCTGCAGGTCGCGCATGAGCATCGAGAAGAGCTCGGCCAGCACGGTCTGGGCGCTGCGGCGCTCGAGCGAGCCGGGCTTGTCGCAGTACAGACGGTCCTTCAGGGCGTCGAGGTACACGTTGGAGAGCTCGGTAACCACGAAGTCGTAGAGCGCACGGTAGGCGCGCGGGAACTCGTAGCTGGCGTAGGCATCGTCGACCTCGGCCTGGACCTGAGTCAGGCGGGCAACCATGAGCTTGTCGAGCGGCAGCAGGTCGGCAAAGGCGACGCCGTCGGTCTCGGGCTCAAACTGACCCTCGAGCTCGGAGAGCAGGAAGCGCAGCGTGTTGCGGAAACGACGGTAGGCATCGGACGTACGAGCAAGGATCTCGTGGTCGATTGACACGTCGGAGCTGGTATCGACGGATGCAACCCACAGACGGATGATGTCGGCGCCCATCTCGTCGCAGACCTTGTTGGGGTCAATGACGTTGCCGAGCGACTTGGACATCTTGCGGCCCTGGCCGTCGAGCGTGAAGCCCTGCGAGACAACCGCCTTGTACGGAGCGTGGCCGTTGGCGCCCACCGAGGTGAGCAGCGAGCTCTGGAACCAACCGCGGTGCTGGTCGGAGCCTTCGAGGTACACATCCGCCGGATACTCCAGCTCGGGACGGTACTCGCAGACGGCCTTCCAGGAAACGCCGGAATCCCACCACACGTCGAGGATGTCCTTATCGGCCTTGAGGTGATGGCCACCGCACTTGGGGCAGACGCAGGCCTCGCCCAGGTAGCTCTCGGGAGCGTCGGTGAACCAGGCGTCAGAGCCCTTCTCGTGGAAGAGCTTGATGACAGCGTCGAGCGTGGCGTCGTTCATAACCTTCTCGCCGCAGTCGGTGCAGGTGTAGCTCGGGATAGGCACGCCCCAGTTGCGCTGACGGCTGATACACCAGTCGGGACGCTGCTCGACCATGGCACCGATGCGGTTGGCCGCGTGGGCCGGATACCACTTGACGTTCTCGCGGACCTCCTTGCCAGCCTGCTCGCGCAAACCGGTCTTGTCCATCGAGACAAACCACTGGTCGGTAGCACGGAAGAGCACCGGGTGCTTGCAGCGCCAGCAGTGCGGATAGCTGTGCGTGATCTTCTTCTCGAGGACCAGGGTGCCGCGCTCGCGCAGGAACTCGATGATGTGTGGGTTGGCCTCATCGGTGTCCATACCGCTGAAGGGGCCACCGGTGCCAAACTCCTCACCGGTGTAGAACTTGCCGTCGTCATCGACCGGCATGCAGATGTCGGTGATGCCCTCCTTGAGGCAGGCAAAGTAGTCGTCAACACCGTGACCGGGCGAGTTGTGGACAATACCGGTACCGTCGTCGACACCGACGTAATCGGCCAGCAGCGCCACGCCCTCGACACCGTCGAAGATCGGCTGCTTGTAGTGGATGTGGTGGAAGGTCTCGGCGGGAACCACGTAGGGCTTGCCGTCGACCATGACCGGGGTGTACTCCCAGTCAAACTCCTCGCAGCACTTGGGAGCCAGGTCCTCGAGCATGACCTCGGCACGACCATCGTGCTCAACGGCGACGTAGGCGGCACCGGGCTTGAGAGAAACTGCCTGGTCGGAGGGGATGGTCCACGGCGTGGTCGTCCAGATGATAAAGTCGACCGGGCCGTCGAAGTTCTCGAGGCCGGCAGGCTTGGAGGTCATCTCAAAGCGAACGAAGATGGAGGGGCTCGTCTCGTCGGAGTACTCGATCTCGGCCTCGGCCAGCGCGGTGTGGCAGTGCTTGCACCAGTGAACCGGCTTGTGGCCGCGATAGATCATGCCCTTATCGAACATGGCCTTAAAGACCTCGATATCAGCGGCGTCATGCTGGTGATAGAGCGTCAGATACGGATTGTCCCAATCACCGAGCACGCCCAGGCGACGGAAGCCGGCCTTCTGCAGCTCGATGTTCTCGACAGCGAACTTGTTGCACAGCTCGCGAATCTTGGCAGTGGAAGTCTGGTTGAACTTCTCGGTGCCGAGCTTCTCCTCGACCTTATGCTCAATCGGCTGACCGTGGCAGTCCCAACCGGGGACATAGGGAACTTCGCAGCCCTGCATCATCCAGTAACGGTTGATCATGTCCTTAGAGATCTTGTTCATGGCGTGGCCGATGTGGATCGGGCCGTTGGCGTACGGAGGGCCGTCGTGCAGCACGAACTTCTTGTGACCCGCGTTCTTCTTTAGAACTTGCTCGTAGACCTTGTTGTCCTGCCAGTCCTTAAGTCGCTTGGGCTCGGACTTGGAAAGACCGGCACGCATGGGAAATCCGGTTTTGGGCAGATTCATCGTCTGCTTGTACTCGTTTGCCACGGTACCCCTTTCTTGTCATGGGCGCGCACGCCCTCTGGGCACCAAAAAAGCGCCCGTCCCTACAAGCTGGGACGAAGCGCCACAAAACGGGCAGTCTGCCCGTAAAAGCTCTTCGCTTAACCACCCAGCTTAGATGCCCTCGCTCGCGTCGCCGCGCGCTCGCATCCGTTACTCGGCTGGTCTGTATCGACGACCATCTCGGCGATGTCTACTAAGACGAACCTGCGCGGCACGTCCGTTGGGACCGCAGCTCCGGGGTGATTTTCATCGGTCGCATGCACGGGTTCTCAGCGCTTCCCGCTCTCTGTAGCATGCGGACGGCCGACTACTCGTCCCCATCAACGCTTATGCGGAGTATGCTAGCACGTTCCGCGCCGGCGAAAAACCCTCAACACTGGTTTTATACGTTCGAAATTTCTCGCGGCTGTGGACCTTCTCTTGGAGCAAAATACCTGAAAGCACTTTATCGAACGAAAGAAGGTTGCTATGCGCACGATTGGAATGAGCGACTACACCGTTGGCGAGGATTGCTTTGACGAGCTGCCCGGCGCGCTGGCCGAGTACGGCGCGAAGAAGGTCGCGATCATCGGTGGCAAGCGGGCGCTGGCCGCAGCACTTCCCGGTATCGAAGCTGCGCTGGCGGGTACCGACGTCGAAATTCTCGAGACGCGCGTCTACGGCACCAACAGTACGCGTGCCAATATCGCCAAGGTCGTGAATTCCCCTGCCTGCCAGGAAGCCGACGTGCTCATTGCTTGCGGCGGCGGCAAGGCGCTCGACACCGTGAAGACCGCAGCCATCGAGCTCAAGAAGATCGTCTTTACGGTGCCGACGATTTGCTCCAACTGCTCCGCTGCGACCGCCATTGCCGTCGTGTACAACGACGACGGCTCGCTCGAGGGCTATTCGTACCCCAACCGACCGGCGCACATCTTCATCAACCCCAAGATCATCGCCGAGGCTCCGGCAGAGTACTTCTGGGCTGGTGTGGGCGATGCCCTCTCAAAGCAGCCCGAGGTCGAGTACGCCACGAGCGCCGGTGATTTGGAGCACACCGCCGGTCTTGGCCTGGCACTCGCCCACACCTGCTCCGAGCCGCTGTTTACCTATGGCGTCCAGGGTCTTGAGGACGTGCGCCAGGACCTGTCGAGCGAGGCCGTCAAGCAGATCGCGCTCGATATCGTGGTCAACACGGGCTATGTCTCGAACCTGACCAACCAGAACGATTACTACTACAACTCGAGCGTGGCGCACGCGTTCTACAATGCCACCTGCAGCATTCCGCGTGAGGGCACCTACCTGCACGGCGAGGTCGTGAGCCTGGGCGTGCTGGTACTGTTTGCCTATACGGGAGACACCGAGAACCTTGGGCGCTACGCCGCCTTTAACAAGCAGATGGGGCTGCCCGTAACGCTTGAGCAGGTTGGCCTTACCGAGGCGGATATCCCGGCCCTGTGCGAATACGCACACGCCACCAACGAGTGGAAGCAGGGAAACCCCGAGCCCTTCACCGACGAAAAGTTCGCCGCCGCCATCAAGGCCGCCGACGCCTACGGCCACACCCTCCTCGCCTAACCTACCAAAAAGGGACAGGTTTATTTTGGCAGGTTTTATCTGGGCAAACGCCATTGAACATCTGTTGAAATAGTTTAGCTTGCCAGTAAAGGGGGCGACCATCTACTCGATGGCCTCCCCCTTTCATTTGCTATTCCAACATACTGGGGTCAAATTCGCTGGCCGGAATCACGCGGTACCCGTGACGCAGCAGCAGGTCGACGAAAACACCGTTACCCGCGGTGAGCGTACCGCTAAAGGTGCCATCGTAGATGTGACCCGCACCGCACGAGGGGCTGCGGTCCTGAAGGATGCACGCGACTATCTCTTCCGGTCCGCCCGCCTGCTCACACATATCGAGCGCGCGCTCGGCACCCAGGCGAAACTCGCGATCGACTGAGGTGCCCTCGCAGGTACGGACCTCGCCGTTAACAATCTCGGACGGCTTGCGCGGCGTGGGCAGGCCGCCAAAGACCTCAGGGCACACCAAGAGGACCTCGGTCCCCGTGCGCTCGCAAGCCTCGACCAGCTCCCGATGATAGTTGTCGAGCCCGTTATACTTGCAGCTCTCGCCCATCAAGCAGGCACTCACCACGATCTTCATACATATCCCTCCCAAACAAAACGCCCCATTTGAGATAGAAACTCAAATGGGGCGATTGACACTGCGCAACTAGTATTACTGCTGCTTCGGCATCAGCGGATTCTCGCGCGTGAGGAGATTCATGAACTCCTCGCCCGTGATCGTCTCCTTCTTGTACAGATAACGAGCCAGCTCGTGGAGCTTAAACTTGTTCTCCTTCAGGATCTGCAGGGCGCGGTCGTGCGCATCCTCGATCAGCTTGGCGACAATCGCGTCCACGCGCTCGGCCGTACCGGGGGCGCAGGTGAGCGACGTGTCCTGGTTGAGGTACGCATTCTGAACGGTACCGAGCGCCATCATGCCAAACTCGTCGGACATACCAAAGCGCGTCACCATGTTACGGGCGAGCTTGGTGGCCTGCTCGATATCGTTGGCGGCACCGGTCGTCATCTCGCCAAAGATAAGCTCCTCGGCTGCGCGGCCACCGCAATAGACGGCGAGCTTATCCAGGACCTCCTGGCGCGTGGTCAGGAAGCGCTCATCCTCCTCGACCTGCATGGTGTAGCCCAGAGCACCGCTCGTGCGCGGCACGATGGTGATCTTGGTGACCGGCGCAGAGCCCTTCTGGCGAGCGGCAACGATGGCATGACCGATCTCGTGGTAAGAAACGACCTGTTTCTCGTGGTCGGACAGCACCGTGGACTTGCGCTGCTGACCGGCGATGACGACCTCCACCGACTCCTCAAAGTCGTCCTGCGTAGCGCGCTTGCGACCCTCGCGGACGGCACGCAGGGCGCCCTCGTTGATGATGTTGGCCAGGTCGGCGCCCGAGGCACCGGGCGTGGCGCGGGCAATCGCGGTCAGGTCGATCGGCGGCTGCGTCTTCACGCTCTTGGCATGCAACTCGAGGATGTTCTTGCGACCGGTCAGGTCGGGCAGCTCAACGGGGATGCGGCGGTCAAAACGGCCGGGGCGAAGCAGGGCCGGATCAAGGCTGTCGGGGCGGTTGGTAGCAGCAAGAACGACAATACCCTTGTGGTTATCGAAGCCGTCCATCTCGGTCAGCAGCTGGTTGAGTGTCTGCTCACGCTCGTCGTTGCCACTAAAGCCGCCGCCATCGCGCTTCTTGCCGATGGTATCAATCTCATCGATAAAGACGATGCACGGGGCCTTTTCCTTGGCCTGCTTAAACAGGTCGCGAACTTTAGCGGCACCGCGGCCGACGAACATCTCGACGAACTCAGAACCAGAAATACTAAAGAACGGCACGCCCGCCTCGCCGGCCACAGCCTTGGCAAGCAGGGTCTTACCGGTACCCGGAGGGCCGACAAGAAGAGCACCACGCGGCAGCTTGGCGCCGATCTCCTCGTAGCGCTGCGGCTTCTCCAGAAAGTCGACGACCTCCTTGAGGGACTCCTTGGCCTCTTCCTGGCCGGCGACATCCTTAAAGGTCACGCCCACGTCCTTGGAGGCGATCACGCGCGCGCCGGACTTACCCAGTCCGCCGCCGCCAAAACCACCGCCGCCAAAGTTCATCGACGGACCGTCATCGCCCATGGCCTTCTTCATGCGGCGGTTGAGCCACCAGCCGATCAGGAAGAAGATGGCTATGGGAAGAATGAGGGTGAGCAGGTAGTAGGTCATCAGACCCGAGTTCTTATCGGGAACGACCGACTCAAGCGAGGCGCCAGATTCAAGCACGCGATCGGTAAAGCCCGCGTCATTCGGCACACCGGTCGTCTTGTAGGCGATGTTCTCGTCCTCGCCCTTCTTGGTGTAATAAATGGTGTAATCGTCCGTGTTGTACTCGACCTTATCGACACTCTTCTTATCGAGCGCTTTGACAAACGTCGAGTAATCGGTCTTCGTAATCTGCTGCGTGTGACCGATGTTGGGGAACAGAACGGTCGAGAGCACGAGGTAGACGACGAAGGCGATGAGCACGTAGAGGATCATATTCCTTCTACGTTTGTTGTCATCCATCTCCATCTGCTTGAACTCCATCTACTGGGGTTGATAATGTTTTCTAGAATACCCAACCCGGACGGCGATAAACCGACGCCGGGCACGAAAGGACAGAGATGGCATCACTGGAAGTCGGCAAGGTTCAAATCTATACGGGCGACGGCAAGGGCAAGACGACGGCTGCGCTGGGGCTCGCGCTGCGCGCCACGGGCTATGGACTGAACGTACTCATGCTTCAGTTTGCCAAGAAGCTGCACTGCGCCGAACATGATGCGGCGCCGCGCCTGGGGCTGCGTATTGTGCAGGCCGATCGCGACACGCCCGAGGCTTGCGCCGCGCAGATCATGGAGCTTGCACGCGAGCAGATTAGCGAGGTTGACGTGCTCATTCTGGACGAACTCGGCGAAGCGATGCGTCGCGGCTTTGTGACACGCGAGGATATCGAAGCACTGATTGCGATAAAGCCCGCCACCACGGAGCTCGTACTCACCGGCCGTGGCTTGCTGCCCCTCGCCGACCTTGCCGACCTAGTAACCGAAATGCGCCCCGTCAAACACTACTTCGACGAAGGCCTCCTAGCCCGCCAAGGCATCGAATACTAGCCATTGCGGACGTCCCCAATGGCTAGGCGGTGGCGCGGCCTAGCCAGTTGCCGCTGTGGTGGTAGATGGTGAACATTATGGCGGTGATGAGCCAGGTTACGGGGTAGACCAGCAGCAGGTGCTCAAGCGACGGATCGAACGGCATAATCGCAAACACCCAGATCACCCTGAGCACGACGGTGCCAAAAATCGTGAGCAGCATGGGCTGCAAGCTCACGCCGGCGCCGCGGATGGAACCCGAGGCGTTCTCGATAATCGAGAAAATCGCATAGAACGGCGCAATGAAATGGAGGATGGTCGTGGTGTACGCCGAAATCGAAGCATCGTCGACAAACAGGCGCGACAACGGACCCGAGAACACCAGCAGCACGGCAGACAGGCCACCAATGAGCATAAACGACAGCACGAGCGACGTATGGTAGCCCTTTCGCATGCGCTCGTAGTTGCGCGCCCCAAAGTTCTGTGCCGAGAACGTGGTAATCGACACGCCAAGCGCCTCGGTAACCATCCAGACAATGCCATCCAGGCGGCCCGAAAGACCCCAAGCCGTGGTGACATCGGCACCAAACGAGTTGACCGACACCTGAATCAAAACGTTGGAAATCGAATACGCAGCAGACTGAAAGCCAAGCGGCAGACCACACGAAATCATGCTCTTACAAATACCAGGATCAATGCCGAGTTTGGACAGTGAAAGCCGCCACGCACCCGGTGCGTGCATCATACGAATCACGATCATCGTGGCATTGGAGCAAATGGTCAGCGCCACCGCGATGCCGCAGCCCAGAGCCTCCATATGAAGTACGGCAACGAAGATGACATCCAGCACCGCATTAACAAGGCAGCCGGAAGCGATGATCACAGCGGGCCCGCGCGTGTCGCCCACGGCGCGCAGCAATGCCGTTCCCATATTGAGCAGCAGCGCCGCAACCATGGCGGCAAAATAGCAACGGGCATAGGCCACGCCCTCGGCCAATAGTTCATGCGGCGTATTCATAAGCACCAGCATGGGCTCAACGAACACTATGCCAAGAATCGAGAAAACGATTCCGCCCACCAGCGCGAGCGTCATGGCCGTATGGACCGATCGGCTCAGGCGCTCGTCATCGTGCTGGCCAAAAAACTGGCCCGTAATGACCGCGCAGCCGGCACCGACGCCAACGCAAAAGCCAATGCAGAGCTCGGTGAGCACCATCGTGGCCTGAATGCCACCCAGCGCGAGCTTGCCGCCAAACTGACCGACGATATAGGTACCGATAAGCGTGTATGCCTGCTGAAAGAACGAACTAAAGAAGATGGGAACGCACAGCGACAGCAACTGCTGCCAAATGACACCCTGCGTTACATCGATAGCCGTAGATTTCTTAGCCACACGCCCTCCCCACTAGCGTACGTCATACAACAAAACGGCAATTTAAGACCAAAGCCGACACCAGCTTAGCACCGACCAGCGTCGGCCGAAACGCCCCGAACCACAGCCCGGTGCGAAATATCTGTTTAGTGATACAGCCCCGGCTGGTAGTGGTACTCGTTGCTCACATGCGGGCACAGCTGCCAAAAGGCGACAGCACTTGCCGCGGCCACGTTAAGCGAATCGACCCCGTGCGCCATCGGAATGCGCACGGCTCGGTCGCAGCCAGCAATGGTCTTGGCGCCTAAGCCAGCACCCTCGGTGCCCATAAAGATTGCCAGGCGGTCAATCTCCTGCAGCGCGGGATCGTCCAACGACACCGAATCATCCGTCAACGCCATCGCGGCACACGAAAAGCCGGCATCGTGCAGCGCCGCCAGCCCATCATGCGGCCATACGCGCGCCTCGCTGCCAATGCGTGTCCAGGGCACCTGGAACACCGTGCCCATGCTCACGCGGGCCGAGCGACGGTACAGCGGATCGCAGCACGTCGGACTGACCAAAATACCGTCGACATTGAGCGCAGCCGCCGAGCGGAAAATCGCGCCGACGTTGGTGTGGTCGACAATGCCCTCGAGCACGCACACGCGCACCGGGCGCTCCCCCGCCGCCTCGACGACGCCACCCAAGAACTCGGCTACCGGAATCTGACGCGGGCGACGGAACGCCGCGAGCGCACCGCGCGTCACGTTAAAGCCCGTCAGCTGCTCCATAAGCTCCATCGAGGCCACGAACACGGGAACCGGGCCCGCACCTTCGCGTACCGCCAGGCGCTCAAACAGCGGCATCATCTGGTCGAGCCAGCGTTCGCCCAAAAGAAAGCTCACCGGCTCGTATCCGGCACGCACTGCGCGCTCGATAACCTTGGCACTCTCGGCGATAAAGATGCCCTTTTGCGGCTCCAGCACGCAGCGCAGCTCACGCTCGGTCAGTCGCACGTAGGCATCAAGCCGCTCGTCCTCGAGCGAATCGATTCGCAGCACCTCAACGGCATCAGTCATAGCAGCCAGCCCGCACCTTTCTTTGCAGCACCTATACAAATATCGGGGCAACGCCATGCGCTGCCCCGCCACTCATTCCAACCCGATAATACCGAAGGGATAATCGAGTTTACGCATCAACGCGACGATACGTCACGAACTCATAATCGAGACCCTCGTCACCCTCGCCCGCGGCAATCGTGGCAACACCGCCACGCCGCGCAATCTCCCACGCGGAATCGGCATCCAGATCGGGAAAGTACGTATCCACGTCATGCACGCAATGGTTATGCGTAACCTCGGCCTCGACGCAATACGGCAAGAACTGTCGATACACCTCGCCGCCGCCAATCACCCACGCAATGGGCTCATCGGCCACGGCGGCCAAGGCCTCGACGACGCTATGCACCACGTCGACACCCTCGGCAGCAAAGCTCTCGTCGCGGGTGAGCACGATATTGCGGCGATTCTTGAGCGGTCGTCCGCCGGGAAAACTCAGAAGTGTCTTGCGTCCCATAATGACCGGGCAACCTTTGGTGCACGCTACAAAATGGCGCATATCGGAGCGATTGGACACGACCATGTCACCCTCGCAGCCAATGCCCCAGTCATCGCACACAGCGACAATGGCAGAAAGCTTACACGTCATGCGCGTCACCTACACCGCAATGGGGATGTTCTTGACCTGCGGGCCGTGCTCATAGCCCTCAACAATCAGATCATCGGTCGTAAACGCGTAGAAATCATGCACATCGGGGTTGAGCGTTACCTTGGGCGCGGCAAACTGCGGACGCTCGATAAGCTCGCGGACGATATCGACATGACGGTCGTAAATATGGGCATCGGCGATCACGTGCAGCAACTCGCCGGGAATCATATCGACCGACTGCGCAACCATCATCAGCAGAATGGCATACTGGCACACATTCCAGTTGTTCGCGGCCAAAATGTCCTGGCTACGCTGGTTGAGAATCATGTTGAGCGTCGGTTTGTCATCCTGCGGGCGCTGCGTCACGTTATACGTCACGCTGTAGGCGCACGGATACAGGTGCATCTCGGACAGATCGCTAAACACATAGGTGTTCGTCATAATGCGGCGGCTGTACGGCGTGTTCTTAAGGTCGTACAGCACGCGGTCCATCTGGTCAAAGTCACCCTCGGCATAATGGCTCTTCTGGCCAATCTGATACCCGTAGGCCTTGCCGATGGAACCGGTCTCGTCGGCCCACTCATCCCAGATATGGCTGTTGAGGTCATGCACGTTATTGGACTTCTTCTGATAGATCCATAGGATCTCGTCCATGGCAGATTTGAGGGCCGTACGACGCAGGGTAAGCGCGGGAAACTCCTCACGCAGGTCGTAGCGGGCCGTGACACCAAAGTTTTTAATGGTATAGGCAGGGGTGCCATCCTCCCACACCGGGCGGACCTTTTGGCCCTCGGTGGTGGTGCCATGGTCCAGAATATCGCGGCACATGGTTACAAACTGTTGATCAGCTTTGCTCATTGACCCTCCTGTCAGTCGCCTACAAGCGAGATTCATTGTAGCCCAGGCGCACGCAGCCCCACAGCCCAAACATAAGCCCTCATTTTCTGACATAAGCCAGAAATTCCTTGCGCAAATCTGTGCGTTCGCTATTCTATTGTTGACATATGTCAGATAAGGAGTGCACATGGCAGGAAGACGCGAGAAAATACGCCGCGTCGGGATTATCCCCGAATACCGCGGCTTTATCCCTGACGGCCTGGCGAGCGGCGATGCCATCGACATGACGGTCGACGAACTCGAGGCGCTGCGCCTGTGCGACCTGGAAGGCCTTAACCAAGAGGCAGTCGCACAGCAGATGGGCATTGCCCGCGCCACGGTGGCGGCAATCTGCAGCCGCGCGCATCGCAAGGTGGCAAACGCGCTGGTCAACGGACGAGCGCTCATCATCGAGGGCGGCAATATCGCGTACTCCCCCATCACCACAGTGACGGCCGTATGGCCAGCAAAGGAGGTCGACACCATGAGGGTGGCAACCACGTACGACAACGGCAACATCTTTATGCACTTTGGCCGCAGCGAGCAGTTCAAGATCTACGACATTCAAGACGGCAAGGTGCTCAACGAGCAGGTCGTGGGCACCGGCGGCACCGGCCACGGTGCCCTTGCGGGCCTGCTCGCCAACGGTGGCGTGGACACGCTCATCTGCGGCGGCATCGGCGGTGGCGCTATCAACGCGCTTGCCCAAGCCGGCATCACGGTATACGCAGGTGCCCAGGGCAGCTGCGACGCTTGCGTCGAGGCCCTTATCGCCGGCACGCTCGCACAGAACGGCGAGGCCACGTGCGGCTGCCACGGCCATGACCACGACCACGAGCATGGCGACTCCTGCAGCTGCCACGGCCATCACGAGCACGAGGGCCACGAGGGCTGCAGCTGCCACTAACGGCACGGTACCGCGAGCTCGGGGCGCGACGCTGAACGCAGCCCAACAATCAAAGCCAACAACAAAGGCCACCCGGTAGCTTCCGAGTGGCCTTTGCCATATCAAGCTGGAATTACAGCCCTATTTCTTATTGCGCATCTGCGCTTCCATCTGGCGCAGCAGCTCCATATCGGACTTGGGACCGCCCGTGCCCAGGCCGCCCATACCGCCCAGACCCATAGCGTCCAGGCCAGGGATATTGGGCATGCGCATCTTCTTGCCCTTCTTACCCTTTTTGCCCTTCTTGCCGCCGGCCTGCGCTTGATTGGCCATCGTGCGCATGCGGCCCATCATCTTGTTCATCTCGCCCCACTGCTTCATAAGGCTGTTGACCTCGGTGGGGGTTACGCCGGCGCCCCTGGCGATACGGGCGCGACGCTGGCCGTTGATAATGGAGGGGCGAAGGCGCTCCTCCTTGGTCATCGACATGATGATGGCCTCGTTCTTATCGAAGATGCCCTCGTCCAGGTTGCCGCCCATCTGGTTGAGGGCGCGCTGGCCACCGGGGAGCATACCCAGAATGCCCTTCATGCCGCCCATCTTCTTGACGGCTTTCATCTGGTCGAGCATATCGTTCATGGTAAAGCCCTCGCGCAGCATACGCTCGGCAGCCTCGAGCTGCTCTGCATCGGCTGCCTCCTGGGCCTTCTCGATGATGCCGACGACGTCGCCCATGCCCAAAATGCGCTTGGCCATGCGATCGGGATAGAACGGCTCCAGCGAATCGGGTTTCTCGCCCATGCTCACAAACTTGATGGGCTTACCGGTCACCTGACGCACCGAAAGTGCGCCACCGCCACGGGCATCGCCGTCGAGCTTGGAGATGATCACACCGTCAAAGTCGGTGCGATCGGCGAAGGTCGAAACGACGTTGACGATGTCCTGGCCGGTCATGGCGTCGACGACCATCAGCACCTGGTCGGGCTTGACGGCCTTCTTGATGTCGACGGCCTCCTGCATCATCTGCTCGTCGATCTGAAGACGACCGGCGGTATCGACGATGACCACGTCACGCAGGTGGTCGACGGCCTCTTGGATGGCGCCCTTGGCAATATCGACCGGGTGCGCGCCGTCACCGCGGAAGACCGGCACGCCGATCTCGCCACCGAGCGTGGCCAGCTGGTCGGCAGCGGCGGGACGGTAGACATCGCACGCGGCGAGCAGCGGCGAGCGGCCCTGCTTCTTGAGCAGGTAGGCCAGCTTTACGGCCGCCGTGGTCTTACCGGAGCCCTGCAAGCCCACGAGCATAATGACATTGGGAATGCGGTTGCTAAAGACGAGCTTGCTCTCGGTTGAGCCGAGCATCTCGGTGAGCTCGTCGAGCACGATCTTGACGACGTTTTGCGCCGGCGACAGCGACTCCATGACCTCGGCGGTCATGCAGCGCTCCTTGGTCTTGGCGACGAACTCCTTGACGACCTTAAAGTTAACGTCGGCCTCGAGCAGTGCCATGCGAATATCGCGCATGGCCGAAGTAATATCGGCCTCGGTCAGCTTACCCTTGCCGCGCAGGCGGTCAAATGTGTCGTTGAGGCGATCGCTCAGGGAATCAAACACTGGTTACTCCTTAGTTGGACTCGCCCACCAGGGCGCGGCAGAAATCTTTGGCGTTAAACTCCTGCAGGTCATCGACCTGCTCGCCCACGCCGATGCGCAGGATCGGGAGCTTGAGCTTCTCGGCCACGGCCATGGCAATACCGCCCTTAGCCGTGCCGTCGAGCTTAGTCATGATAATACCGTCCAGGCCCAGCGCCTCGTTAAACTCGAGCGCCTGGTTCAGACCGTTCTGACCAGTGGCGGCATCGATCACAAGCACGACCGAGACCGGCATGGGACCGGCGGCCATATTGGCGGCGCGCTTACGGGTCACATTGACCACCTTGGCGAGCTCGCGCATGAGCTCGGGACTCGTGTGCAGACGGCCGGCGGTATCGATGAGCACCAGGTCGCTGCCGCGCTTATCGGCCTCGTCGAGCACGTCATAGCACACGCTCGCAGGATCGGAGCCGCGGTCACGCTTGATAACCGGTACGCCGGCACGCTGACCCCACACATCGAGCTGCTCGATAGCGGCGGCGCGGAAGGTGTCGGCCGAACCGATAACCACGTTCTTGCCGCGGGCGGCCATGGCGCTCGCAATCTTGCCGACCGTGGTGGTCTTGCCGGCGCCGTTGATACCGACAAACAGCACGCAGCTCGGCGTATCGGAAAACGGGTCGCGCTCAACAGGCACAAAATGGCCCTCGAGCTGCTCGGCCAGGGCGCGACGAAGCTGCGGGGCGGTCTTGAGGTTCTTCTTGGCAGCGGCGTCGCGCAGGTCATCGGAGACCTGAATGGCGACCTCGGCACCCATGTCACCCATAACGAGGGTGTCCTCAAGGTCCTCCCAAAATTCCTCGTCGACCTCGCCGCCAAAGTAAAAGACCTCGTTGAGGGCCTCGCGGCTGCGCTCAAGTCCGCGCGAGAGTGCGTCAAAGAATCCCATTATGCATTCACGACCTTTCCGGTTTCGCGATCGAGTTTTTGCGAGACGACGCGACTGACGCCGTCGGCTTGCATCGAGACGCCGTAGAGAACGTCAGCATCCTCCATAGTACGGCGCTGATGCGAGATTACCAAGAGCTGCGTATCGGAACGCAGCACATCGAGAGCACCGATGAGCTTGGACAGGTTGGCGTCGTCAAGTGCCGCCTCGACCTCGTCCAGCACATAGAACGGCACCGTGCGCGTACGGTACACGGCAAAGAGCAGGGCGAGCGCCGTCAGGCTCTTCTCGCCACCCGACATGAGCATCATCTTGGTGATGCGCTTGCCGCGCGGCTGCGCCACGACCTCAATGCCCGTCTCGGCCGGATGCTCGGGATCGGTCATCTCAAGGTGAGCCTGACCGCCTGGGAAGAGCATGGCGAAGATCTCGCGGAAATTCGCGTCGACCTTCTCAAAGGTCACCAGGAACGCCTTGCGCATCTTGCGGTCGATCGCCACGGTGATCTTGGTGAGCGCCTTGCGCGCGCTCTCCAGATCGGCAAGTTGCTCCTCGATGTAATCGGCGCGGCGCTTGAGCTGCTCGTACTCCTCCATGGCAACCTGGTTCACGGGGCCCAGATTGTTGATCTGGCGCACGAGCTGGTTGAGCTCGCGCTCGGCGGCGTCGCGGTCGGTGGGCGCCGGCAGCATGAGCGCTTCCTCGAGCACCGTGGTACCGTCAGCGGTGATGGCCTTGATGGCAGCCTCGACCTGCACCTCGAGCTTGCCGCGCGCCACCTTGAACTCATTTTGCGTCGTGGCGGCAGCATCGACCCTCTCTTTGGCGCGGGCGACCTCGGTCTTGGCGTCCTCGATGGTCTTCTTAAGCGAAGCCGAGTCCGCTTCCTCGAGCGAAGCCTGATCGCGCAGGCGCGCAGCCCAGTCCGAGGCGCGCTCCAACAGGGCAGAATAGCGCTCGTGCATGGGATCGACGCGAAGGCGCAGCAGCTCAAGCGAGCGCGAGGCCTGGCGTGTTCCGCGGATACGGCGGTCGATGCCCTCCAGGCGATGCTCCAGGTCGGGCACGCGGCCCCTCAGAGAACGAAGACGCTCGCTCGTCTGAGCCAGGCGCACCTTAGCGTCGGCGAGCTTACCGGCGGCCTCGGAATCGTCACGGCGCACGCGATCGAGCTCGTCGTTGGCCTCGGCAATCTGCAGGCCCAGGTCGCTCGCCTGCGCACGAGCCTCGTCACGCGAACGAGTGAGCTCGTCCACTCGCGGACGCGCAGCGCGAACGGCCTGGGCAGCCTGCTCGCGGCGCTTGGAAATGCGCACGCGCTCGACCTCGGCATTGTTGGCACTCTGCTCCAGGCGGCCGATCTCGGACAGCAGGGAGCGGCGCTCGCCCTCAAGGCGGGCGATCTCACCGGCAGCATCGCCCTCTGCAGCACGGGCCTCCTCAACGGCCGCATTGGCCTCGACGACCTGATCAGAAACATACTCAAACGCGGCAGCAAGATCGGGCTCCAGGCCTTCCAGCTCGCGGATACGACGCTTGCGCTCCAGGGCGCCCGAAGCCTCACCGGCATCAAGCCCCACGCGAACCAGGCCGCCGCAGGCAACGCGTGCGCCATCGGGAGTCACATAGGTCACGCCATCAACGACCGGCGCGGACAGCGCGGCAGCCAAGTCATCGACCACGTAATAGTCGCCGAGCAATGCCTCGACGACCGGACCGTAGCCCGCACGCACGGACAGACGATCAACAAGACGGGTACCGGCGGCACCCTCGGCAGCCGCAGAGCCGCTCACGCTGCGCGCCACCAGCAGCGCCTCGCCCGAGGCCTTCTTCTGGTCCAGCGCAGCGCGACCGGCGCGCTCAAGTGCGGCAGCGTTATCGAACAACAGGGCATCGATATCGCCGGCGAGCAGCTGCTCAACCAGGCCCTCAAGCTCACGAGGTGCCTCGAGCACATCGCCCAGACGACCCGAGACATCGTCGCCCAGCGCGCCCACCAGACGGCTTACGAGCGGCGAGCTGTCGGCCATGCGAGCATCAAGCTTCTTTTGGCTGGCAAGCTCCGAGCGCACCTCGGACAGCTTGTTGCGTGCCTCGCCTTCGCGGGCACGCAGGTCCTTGAGGGCAGCCCGTGCCGTCTCGGTGGCCTCGCGCGCATCGCTCTGGGCCTGACGAGCCGCATCAAGGGCGCTCTCAAGCTCCTCAGCACGGTCGCGGCGGCTATCAAGCGATGCCGTGACCTCCTCGAGCTGTTCATCGATCTGCTCCAGGCGCGAGGCATACATGTTGTCCTCGACCTCGGCATTGGAAAGCGAATCCTTCACCTTGGCGAGCTCGAGCGCAGCATTATCGGCAACGCGCTGCACATCGCGCTGCTCGCGCGTAAGCTGCGAAATCTGATTGTCGAGCGCAACGCGACGCTCGTGGAGCTCGGCGGCGGCAGGACCAGCGGCGTCAACGTCCTCCTGGGCCTGCATATGCGCGCCGGTCACTTCCTCGAGCTGAGCACGTGCGTCCTCGAGCTCCTCGACCACGCGACGGCGCTGATGCTCGGAGCTCGAGATCTGGCCACGCATGTCGGACAGGCGCGACACCATGTTATGGCCCTTTTCCTCGAGCAGACGCATGTCTGAGTTAATGCGACCGACCACGTCTTGCATATGGCGGCGCTGCTCGCCCAAGTCGCCCACAAACAGGCCCTTTTCCTCGAGCATAACTTGGAGCTTCTCGAGCTCGCGCTCCTTTTCACCTAAGCGGTATTGCGCAAGCTCAAGCTCGGCAGCGCCCTCCTTAGAGCGGCTCTCAAGGTCGTTCCACTGCGATTGCAGCGAACGCAGCTCGTCAACGGCCAGCATCTGCGTAAGCTCGTTCGCGCGCGAGGACAGCTCTTTGTACTTGCGCGCGCGATCGACCTGACGCTCCAGCGGTCGCAGCTGACGGGCGATTTCCTTGTTGATATCGCGGGCACGGGTCAGGTGCTCGTCCATCGATTTGATCTTTTTGAGCGCACGCTCCTTGCGACGCTTGTGCTTGGAGATGCCGGCGGCCTCCTCAATAAGGGCACGGCGCTCCTCGGGGCGGCTCTGCAAAATGGCATCGAGCTTGCCCTGGCTGATGATGGAATGCGTATCCTTGCCCAGACCCGAGTCGTGCAGGATGTCCTGGATGTCCATCAGGCGGCACGGGCTCGAGTTGATGAGGTACTCACTCTCGCCCGAGCGATACATGCGGCGGGTGATGGCCACCTCGTCAAAGTCGACGGGCAGCATATGGTCCGAATTGTCGAGAACCAGCGTAACCTCGGCCACACCCACCGGCTTGCGCGCCGACGAGCCCGAGAAGATGACGTCTTCCATGGCCTGGCCACGCAGCTGCTTGGCGCTCTGCTCGCCCAGGACCCACAGGATCGAGTCGGAGATGTTCGATTTTCCCGAGCCGTTGGGACCGACGATGACGGTCAGGCCCGGCTCAAACGTCATATGGGCGCGGTCGGCAAACGACTTGAACCCTTTGAGCGTGAGGGACTTGAGATACACGGTTCCTCGCTTAAACAGGCTTCTTGTTCAGGATCACGCCGTTGGTGGTGTAACCCATGCGGTCGAGTGCCTCAAGCGCGGCAGCTCCCTCGGCCTCCTTCTTGGAGGAACCGGTGCCGCGGCCCTGGCGGATACCGTCGATGAGCACCACGGCGGTAAAGGTCGGTGCGTGTGCCGGGCCCTCAGAGCCAACGAGCTTGTACGCCGGAGGCTCGTGGCCGTCAGCCTGCACGCACTCCTGCAAAAACGACTTGGGGTTCGCAGGATGCTCGGCACGCTCGGAGGCCAAATGGGGCTTAAGCGTACGGTGGATAAAGTCCGCCGCAACGTCCCAGCCGGCATCCAGGTACAGGGCGCCCACGAGCGACTCGTAGACGTTCTCGAGCGCCGAATGCAGGCCGCGCGCGCCCGTGCCGGTCTCGGAGGCACCAAAGATGATGATGTCGTCGATGCCCAGCTCATGGGAGACATCGGACAGCGTGGCACCCGAGACGAGCGACACCTTCAGGCGCGTAAGCTTGCCCTCGTCAAACTCGGGATAGGACTCAAAGAGCGAGCGGGCAACCACGGCGCCCAAAATGGAATCGCCCAAAAACTCAAGGCGCTCATAGCTCGCCGAGACGGGCTGACCTTCCACGGCAGAGGGGTGCGTGAGCGCCGCGCGCAGCAGCACCTTGTTATTGAACTCGTGGCCCAGGATTTCCTGGGCGCGCGCGAGTCGTTGAGATAAAGCCAAGACTTAGGCCTCCTTGGCGTTTTCAATAGCGTCGACAGCGTCGGCGACAGAGTTGAGCGACAGCAGGGTCTCGTCATCGATCTCGAGGTCGAACTCGTCCTCGATGGCCGTCACCAGCTGCAGACGCTCGAGCGAATCGGCATCGAGATCGTCAAAGGTAGTCTCGTCGCTAATGTCGGCGACATCGACGCCCAGAACGTCAGCGGCGACTTCGGCGATCTTATCGAAGATTTCGGAGCGGTCCATAGCGCTTCCTCTCGTATTGCGTGAACAACAACGCGCTGGCGCCGCAAGTGCAGCACCAAGACACGGTTTTGATTCTACCCCACGACGAAGGCCGCGAGGCACATAACAGCGCTCTAACTCGCTCCTACAAAACGATGCCGTCCATAGAGTTGGCAACGTTCTCGACCAGCCCGGCGCGCACGGCCTCCGCCGCGGCGAGCGTACCGTTTTTGACGGCCTCGACCGAGGTGGCACCGTGGCCGATCAGCACCACGCCACGCAGGCCCAGCAGAATCGCGCCACCCTTAGCATCGCCCGAGAGCTTTGCCTTGATCTCGCGCATCTGCTTTTTGATGAGCAGCGCGGCGATCTTGGTGCCGAGCGAAGCCATAAAGGCACCCTTGAGCTCTTGCAGCAAAAACTTAGCGGCGCCCTCGGTTGCCTTGAGCGCGATGTTGCCCGACATGCCATCGGCAACGACGACGTCGAAGTTACCCGAGGTCAGGTCGGTGCCCTCGCAGTTGCCCACAAAGCCGGGAACGGCGGCCTTCATGGCAGGGAAGCACGCCTTGGTAAAGTTGGAGCCCTTCTCATCCTCGGTGCCGTTGCCGAGCAGACCGACGCGGGGATGCTCAATGCCCAAGACGACGCGTGCATAGGCGCTACCCATCTGGGCAAAACGCACCATGTCGTCGACCTCGACATCGGGGTTGGCGCCCATGTCGCACAGGACCGTCAGGCCGCCGGCGCGGTTGGGCAGTGCATTGGTGAGGCACGGACGCACCGGCTGCTTCTTGCCCTCTGCCAAATACCTAAACGGCGTCACGTAGGCGGTAGCGGCAGCGGTCATGGCGCCGGTGGAGCCGGCAGAGAAGAACGCATCCGCGTTACCCTTCTTGATAGCGCGGCAGGCAAGCACGATCGAAGACTTGCGCTTGGTCATCACGGCTCGAATGGGGTCGTCATCCATGGCGATGACATCGGGCGCCTCCAAGGCCTCAACGCGAGCGTGAGCCGCGGCAAAGGGGTTCACGATCTCTGCGGGACCGACGGCCAAGACCTCGATATCGGGATCCGCAGCAAGCGCCGCCTCGATACCGTCGAGGACAACCTGAGGCTTCTCGTCTCCGCCCACAACGTCTACACAAACGCGAACGTTACTCATATACATACTCCTTATACAAAAATGGCCGACTCATTGAGCCGGCCATTGTGGTTCCAGTTGGAACGGCATCGCATCCAGAGTATACAGTTACTCGGTAACGATAACCTCGCGGTCCTTGTAGAAACCGCAGCTGGGGCACACGTGGTGCGGGAGCTTGACAGCACCGCAACGGGGGCACGTGGACTGAGCCGCAGCCGAGATCTTCATGTTGGCGGAACGGCGGGTGTGAGTGCGGATACGACCCTGCTTTTGTTTAGGTACGGGCATAGTGACCTTCCTTATGAACTATCCAGTGTGGCGATTACGCGCAAGTAGCGATACTACCACAGTTTTACTCGTCAAGCTTGAGATTCTTCAATGCTGCAAATGGATTTTCCGTGGCAGCGGCCCATTCGGCCTCTGCTTGAGCGGCGCAATCGCATTGCTCGACGTTGAGATTGATGCCGCAGGTGGGGCACAGGCCGCGGCAATCGGGCTTGCACAGGACAACGAACGGCGTGTCCATGACAACCGCGTCGTTGATGGGCTCGCCCAGATCGACGATGCGATCCTCGCCCAGCAGCTCGTAGCCGTCTTCGTAGGCCTCGGGGTCCTCGGGCTCGTTAAAGAGATAGAATTCCTCAATCTCACCGGCGATATCAAACGAAGCGGGCTCCAGGCAACGGTCGCACTCACCGGTTGCGTGCGCGCGGACCATGCCCGTAAGCAGAACACCGGTGCCGGCATTGGTAAAGACCACGTCGTAGTCAATGCCGTCCTGCAGCTGGTACTCCTTCTCGCCCACCGTATAGGCGGTGACATCGACCTTGCCGGTCAGCGGATACGAGTCTCCGGGAAACTCGAGCTGCTCGGAAAGATCGACGGTAACGTTCGGGAACTCAGCCATTACCACTGACCATTCTGCTGGGCGGCACCCTCGTTAAGCTGCTGGCGACAACGGGTGACGGTGCCGGTCAGGCTCTTGAGGTTCTCCTCGAGGTGCGTAAAGACCTGCTCGGCGTAATCTTCGGCGGCATAGCGAGTCTCGCGCTCATACTGCTGGGCACGGTCGCGGATGTCGTCGGCCTGCTGCTGCGCTAAGCGAACGATCTCCTGCTCACCAGCAATGGTGAGGGCCTGCTGTTGAGCATCGGCGATGATGGAATCGGCCTGAGCGGCGGCGGAAGCCATAAGCTCCTCGCGCTCCTTGAGGATACGGCGGGACTTCTGCCATTCCTCGGGATAGCTCATGCGGATCTCGTCGAGGATGTTAAAGAAGACGTCGGCGTCGATAACCTTCATCTGGGCGTTCTTGCCGAACGGCGTCTTAGCCTCTTCGATGAGCCCCTCGAGCTCGTCGACAAGACTCACAATCCTGTCGCCAGGAAAATTCTCGCCCGGCATCCGGTCTCCTTTCATAGGTAACAAATCATCGTGTTAGTTTACCACATGCCACCAGGCATTAAAAAACGTCACGAAAAGCGATGTTTAAGCGCCTTGACCACATTGGGCGGAACAAAATTAGAGACGTCGCTACCGAGCGAGGCAATCTGGCGAACCACCGAGCTCGAGATATAGCCGTACTGCGGCGCACTCATGACAAAGATGGACTCCAGCTCGCTATCCAGGCGGTAGTTGAGGTCGGCCTGCTGCAGCTCGTACTCAAAGTCGGTCATGGCACGCAGGCCCTTGACCACGGCTCCTGCTCCCTGTTCGCGGGCAAAATCGACCAAGAGGCCGGTGAAGGGCAGCACCTCGACGCCGTCAATATCACCGAGCGCTTCACGGGCCAGCGCTACGCGCTCATCGAGCATAAACGTGGTGCCGACGCCGTTTTTGCCCTGCGACTCGGCAACGGCCACGATCACGCTGGGAAAGATGCGGCGGGCGCGGCGGATGACGTCGATATGGCCAAACGTTATGGGATCGAAGGTGCCCGGGACAATCACGCGGTTGATGGTGTCATTCATGGGCGTCCTCCAAAGGCGCATCCTCGTCATTGTCGCTGTCGTCGGCGTTGTCGGCCTCATTCGTGGCCGACCAGCGCAGCAAGTCAACCGAGGTTATGCCGTAGCGCTTCTCGCGCACGGTCTCAAAGCCGGCCGGGTGAGCGCCCGTATCGGCCGCGGCGTGCTCAAAGAGCGCGTAGGCGCCCTGTGCCAGCAAGCCTTGCTGAGCTAGGTTCTGTAGCAGCTCCTCGACCGGCTCGGCGCCAAAAGTATAGGGCGGGTCGAGCAGGACCAGGTCAAAGGGACCGCCCGGCATGCGGCCGCGCGAGGCGCTTGCCAGCACGTCACCCGTCACCACGCGCCAACGCGCACGGTCACGGCAGAGCGACTCGATATTCTTGGTAATCAGACGAGCAGCGTTGCGATCGATCTCGAACGTGGTGAGCGAGCGGGCACCGCGCGAGAGCATCTCAATGCCCAAGGCGCCGGAGCCGCCAAAGGCATCCAGCACGCGGACCTCGTCCAGATCGAAGTCGAATGCCGACATGACCATAGATGCGCACGCCTCGCGCACGCGATCAGTCGTGGGGCGGGTGACATCGCGACCACGGGGCTCCCCGATCTTACGACCGCGCCATTCGCCGCCGATGATTCTCATCCTCCGCTGACCTCCTTAAAGATGTGTCGATACCGCATGGCGACCGCATCGCGTAGAGGGCGCGTCGCCACAGAGTCAAGGTTGCAAGCATACCGCAAGAGCTCGACCGCGTCCAAATGGGCCCACTCGATCAATTCCTCGTCGGCATCGAGGTCAACAAAGCGCAAGGTCACGCCGCCATGCTGGCGGTAACCCAGGATTTCGCCCTCGTGGCGCAGACGCAGGTCCATCTGGGCGAGCGTAAAGCCGTCCGAGGTCTTCTCGAGCGACTGGAGGCGGTCTTGTGCCGCCGACGCGCCGCCGTTGCCCTTGGAGTGCGTCATGACCAGGCACGTACCCGACACGCTGCCGCGGCCTACGCGCCCGCGCAGCTGGTGCAAGGCCGCCAAACCAAAGCGCTCGCCATTCTCGATAACCATGACGGTGGCGTTGGGCACGTCAACGCCCACCTCGACCACCGTGGTCGAGACGAGCACATCGATCTCGCCACGCTTAAAGGCATCGATGACCCGGTCTTTCTCCCCCGCCGGCATGCGGCCATGAAGACGCTCGATGGTAAGCCCCGGTAATGCCAGACGAAGGCGATCGAGCTCGGTCGCCGTGTCATGTAACGGCACGGGCACGGTCACGCGGCCTTCGTCGTCGCGAGCGATGCCGGGTACGTCTTCGAGCTCATCGGCCGAATCGCTCGGCTCCACGAGCGGACAGATCACGTAGGCCTGCTGCCCTTTTTCGTGCGCCTCTCGAATGGCGCCATAGGCCAGGTCGCGACTCGACTCGGTGAGAACGCGCGTCGTCACGCCGGCACCCGGAACGGGACGATGGCGGATGATGCTCGTATCCAGGTCGCCGTACACCGAAAGCGCCAGCGTGCGCGGGATCGGCGTAGCAGTCATGACCAGCAAGTCGGCACCCGGGCCTTTTGCGCGCAGGGCGTTACGCTGACCCACGCCAAAGCGGTGCTGCTCGTCGATCACCACAAGCGACAAATGCTTGAACGTGACGTTCTCCGAAAGCACCGCATGGGTACCAAAGAGCACGTCGAGCTCGCCAGACTGGAGCCGAGCATGAATCTGTTCACGCTCGGCCGCCGGCGTGGCGCCCGTCAGGAGTGCCCAGTTCATGCCAGCTTGCGAGAGCAAGGGGCCGGTCTTATCGGCATATTGACGCGCCAGCACGCCCGTGGGCGCCATAACGCAGGCCTGAGTGCCGCTATCGGCCGCAACCGCCAACGCGCAGGCGGCAACGGCGGTCTTACCGGTACCGACGTCGCCCAGCAGCAGACGGTTCATCACACGACCGCCATCGCACATGTCATGCAGGATGTCTTGAAATGCAACCTCCTGCTCATCGCTCAGCGAAAACGGCAGGGCCTGTTTAAGCGCAGTCAAATGCTCGCCCGCGGCATGCGCATAAGGCACCACGTCGACCATACCGCCATCGTTGCGCAGGCGCAGCGCGAGCTGCAAGTAGAGACACTCCTCGTAGGCAAGACGCCGGCGCGCGATGTCGCGCTCGGCCATGCTCGAGGGAAAGTGGATCGAGCGCAGCGCACGGGCATTGCTCATGAGCTTCCGCTTTGCGCGCAGCGGCGCGGGAATGGGATCGAACGGATTGGCGACCACTTCGAGCGCACCGCTCACGATACGGCGCATCCATGCCTGACTCGCGCCGTCACTTACGTAGTGGACCGGCAAAATGGTACCGGCGGCGCGCCCGTCCTCGAGCTTTTCAAAGTGGGGCGAGGCCATCTGCTTAAAGCCATAGGCAAATTCGACCTTGCCCATAACGGCCAGGCGGTCGCCCTGCTTGAACTGCTGGGCAATCCAGGGCTGACGGAAAAAGGCGACTTGCAGCACGCCCGTCTCGTCCACGAGCGAGACCTCAGTCACCTGCATACGCGGACGGGGCTGCTTTTGAACGATACGGTCGACCGTGGCGATGATGGTGCACACGGTACCGATGGGCGCCATCTCGATGGACCACGAGCGAGTAAAGTCCAGGTAGCGATGAGGAATATGGAGAAGGAGGTCCCCCACCGTCCGAATTCCCAGACGGCGAAGGGCCTCCTCACGTTTACCCGAAACATATTTGAGTCGCGCGATATCCTCGTCGAGCGCATTGCTCTGGGCAAAGCGCTCCGAGACGCGCGGCACGGAGCACAGCTCGGACATAGGCAGAGCCTACTCGATCGAGAAGATCACGGGATAGAGCGGCTGCTCGCCACGATGGGCGTCGATCTCCAGATCGGGCTGAGCTTCCTCGATGGCATCGACGATCTCCTGGAAGGCCTCATCGGACAGCTCCTCGCCGGCCAGAATCGTCAGCGCGTCGCCCTCCTCTTCCTCCTGCATACGGTTGATGCAGTCGAGCGTGACCTGCTTCACATCGGAGCCGACCACGTCGATGGAGCCGGCTATGATGCCCATGACGTCACCGGAGTGAATCGGCGAGCCGTCGGAGGCGCTGGAGTCGCGCACGGCACGGGTCACCTCGCCATCGCGGACCTCGCTGATGGCGTCGACCATAGCGGCAACGGCATCCTCGAGCTCGGAATCGGGCAGGACCGCGAACAACGCGGAGAAGGCCTGCGGGACGGTCTTGGTGGGAACGACGGCGACCTTCTTGTCGGTGCAGGCAGAAGCGGCAGCCTCGGCAGCCATGCGGATGTTACCGTTATTGGGAAGGATGATGACCGAGGTCGCGTTGACCTGGTCGACGGCGCCCAGCAGGTCGGCGGTCGAGGGGTTCATGGTTTGGCCACCCGACACGATCACATCGACGCCGAGGGACTTGAGGATGTCAGCCTCACCAGAGCCAGCCGCAACGGCGACAAAGCCCAGGGCCTTCGCGGGCTCGGCGGCCTTCTCCTGGTCCTCATGGATCTTAGCGGTACGGTCGTGGGCCTCCATCTCCATGTTGTGGATAAAGACCTCATAGATCTGACCGAGCTGAAGCATGTGCTCGAGCACCAGGTTGGGGGTGTTGGAGTGCACGTGGATCTTGTAGTCGGGATAGGCACCAACGAGCAGCTCACAGTCGCCCATAGAGCCCAGGAACTTCAGACACTCGTCCTCGTCAAACGGGGCATCGGCCTTAAAGAGGAACTCGTTGCAGTAGCGGAACTCCGAGCCCTCCCAGTCGTCGTTGGCCTCGATCTCCACGCGGTCAAGAGCGGCGTCACGGGCAGAGCCAGCGGAATCGAACGTAGCGGAGAAATCCTCGACCACGGCGCTGCGGCCAAGGGCAGCGGCAACAAAGTTCTCCAAGAAGATGGCAAAGCCAAAGGCGCCGGAGTCGACCACGCCGTTCTCCTTGAGGACGGGCAGCAGGTCGGGCGTGCGGGCGACGGACTGGTAAGCCTCGACGACGATGGCGTCGAGAACATCCTCGGCAGAGAACTTCTTCTTCTCGCACTCGTCTGCCTTCGTCGAAACATCACGCAGGACCGTGAGGATTGTGCCCTCGATGGGCTTACGAACAGCCTGGAAGGCAACCTTGACGGCGCGACGGAAGGCGAAGGCGATATTGGCGGACGTAATGGGCTCATCGGCAGAGACAAGGCCCTCGGCCACGCCGCGCAAGATCTGCGAGGTGATGACGCCGGAGTTGCCGCGAGCACCCATCAGGGAGCCGTGGGTAATGGCGCCAGCAATGGCCTCCATGTCGGCATCGGCGGGAAGGGCGGAAAGCTCCTTGGTCACCGAGGCGAGCGTGAGCGACATGTTGGTGCCGGTGTCACCGTCGGGTACGGGGAAGACGTTGAGCTTGTTGATCTCCTCGGCCTTTTCGGAAACGGCAGCCGCAGCGATCGGAAAACAGGTGCGAATGGTCTTTGCAATCATGAGTGGTGAAATCTCCGTATTCGGATGCTAGTTCAGACGGCTCTTGAGCGCGTCGATGTGAATGCCGATCTTAAGGCTGGCGGGATCGATTTGGGCGATCTCCTGCAGGGTGAAGGCGACGGAGCTCGAAAGATTGTGGCAGACGGACTTCATGTTGACGCCGTTCTCGAGCACGACGTGAAGGTCGACCGTAAGGCCGTTCTCGTCGGCGGAAACAAGCACGCCCTTGCGGAGGCGCTGGCCGGCAAGCAGGCGCACGCTCTCGGCGCCCTGCAGCTGTTCGGCCATACCGACGACGCCGTAGCACGTCATCGCGGCATAACCGGCAATATCGGCAATAACGTCGTTCGAGACGCTCAGGCTGCCGTTAATGGTCTCAGACACAAGAATCTCCTTTTCTTGGTGCTCGCGGCACCATGTCGTGGGAGCAATCATTCCAACATTTTACAACGACCGCGCCATGTTAAGGCCATGGGGTTCGCGATTACATCCTCGACACGAAATGTTGATACGGTAACGTTCGCCACCGGCGATCGCGGCATGAAAAAACCCGCCGCATAAGCGACGGGTTTTAAAGCCTGGCTCCCCGGGTAGGACTCGAACCTACAACAGCGCGGTTAACAGCCGCGTGCTCTACCATTGAGCTACCGAGGAATTTAAAAGCCCAGCGAAATGGGCTGAGAAATTCTGGCTCCCCGGGTAGGACTCGAACCTACAACAGCGCGGTTAACAGCCGCGTGCTCTACCATTGAGCTACCGAGGAATAGGTGCGTGCTCTCAAGCAACGAAGTTTATTATACGGACGAATCAGCTCAGGGCAAGAACTTTTTTAAGAAATTTTCTCGCCATGATCCCTTGGGGACGGCCTAACTGCCGGCACCAGCAACGAAAACGCCGATGTTTTGACAATGCCAGCGAGCGGGCACCAGAGCGAACAAATTGGCATGAAAAGAGGACGGCATAGACCTTCTGGTCATGCCGTCCTCTTTGAATGACAAGTTGTCGCTCTGGTGTCCGCGCAGCGTCGACCAGTTACGGCGTTTGGTAAAACGCCGTAACTACTAAGACTCGATATAGTCTTTCAGCTTGCTCGAGCGACTCGGGTGGCGGAGCTTGGCCAGAGTCTTGGACTCGATCTGGCGGATACGCTCGCGCGTGACGCCAAACTCGCGACCGACTTCCTCGAGCGTGCGGGGATGTCCGTCGACGAGACCAAAGCGCAGCTCGATAACCTTGCGCTCGCGATCGGCAAGCGAGTCGAGCACCTGGGTGAGCTGCTCCTGCAGCATGGAGAAGCTGGCAGCATCGGGCGGAACGATAGCCTGGGAGTCCTCGATGAAGTCGCCCAGCTGGGAATCCTCTTCCTCGCCGATCGGGGTCTCGAGCGACACGGGCTCCTGCGAAATCTTCTGGATCTCACGGACGCGGTCGGCGCTCATGTCCATCTCGGCACCGATCTCCTCGGGGGTCGGGTCGCGACCCAGGTCCTGGAGGAGCTGGCGCTGGACGCGGACGAGCTTGTTGATGGTCTCGACCATGTGCACGGGAATACGGATGGTACGGGCCTGGTCGGCAATAGCGCGCGTAATGGCCTGACGGATCCACCACGTGGCGTACGTGGAGAACTTAAAGCCCTTCTGGTAGTCGAACTTCTCGACGGCGCGGATCAGACCGAGGTTGCCCTCCTGGATCAGATCCAGGAACAGCATGCCACGGCCGACATAGCGCTTGGCGATGGAGACGACCAGACGCAGGTTTGCGCTGATGAGCGCCTGCTTGGCCTCAAGACCAACATTCTCAATACGCGTAAGTCGACGCATCTCGGAGCGTGTGAGTTCAATCTCGCCTGCATCGGCAGCCTCGAGCTTCTCGGTAGCCTCGAGACCGGCCTCGATCTTCATGGCCAGATCGACCTCTTCAGATGCGGTCAGCAGGTCGACCTTACCGATCTCCTTGAGGTACATACGAACTGGGTCGCCGGTCAGCATCACCGTGGAGGCATCGATGCCGCGCACGCGCGAACGCGAACGGGACGTGCGCACGGTGCGCTTCTTCTTGCTCTTGGAAGAGCCCATCTCGGCATCAGCCTGGCGGGCCATCTTAAGCTCGTGATCGTCAAGCGAGCCGGAATCGTGCTCGTCATCGTCGAAATCGTCGGTATCGTTATCGTCATCGTCGACGTCCATCGGGGCGTCGTCGTTTCCGCTCGCGGAGATAATCTGGATGCCGCTGTTGCGCAGCGCGGAATACACCGCGTTGAGCTGCTCATCAGAGACATCGATATCCTTCAGGGCGACCTGAATCTCGTCCTCGGTTACCGAAGTCCTGTTTGAGCCGTTGCCCATGAGCTTTGCAACGTAGGATTCCAGCCCAGTACCCGTGCTCTCAGTCTTTTTTGGCACAGATTCTCCCTTCGTAGTCCACAGGACTCAATACTTTAGCACACACAAAGACGTCTATACCCAAAATAAAGACAGGGTATAGGCGAGAATACGCTGGTTGACCACAACATCTAGGCCTGATCGGCACCTGCGGTCTCCAAACCGATCAAACGGAACGGGTCGGCCACGCCACCGATCGACTTTTGGAGCTCGCGCTGGCGCTGTGAATCTTGCACCGCCTGCATAGTCAGCACGCGACGGGCCTCATCGTCGAGTGAACGGTCCTGACGCAACTTGGCCTGCGCGGCTCGCATGCGACGTTTGATGGTGTAGAGCTCGAGCGTATCGAGCATAAAGACGATGTTCGTCTCGGTCGGGTGCTTACTCGTTGCCGAGATGCGCCCGGCGCTGACAAGCGATGCCGCCTCGGGACACACCGCGCGTGCCGCATCCATGCATGCCGCAGGATCGGTTCCCGGCGGCGTTGCCAGCACGGCCCACGCAATGGACTCGTGACGCGGGTCGACCCACTCGATAGAGCAAATGCGATCGGCATACGTGCGGAACAGATCGGGGTAGCTCGTGAGCATCGTCAGCAGCTCGCGCTCTCCCGCCAGGGATTTCCGCTCCAGATCGGTCAAAACGATCGGCATCGACGGAGCTGCCGCCGCGCTTGAGCTATCGGCAACGGGCGCAGCGCTTTCCATCCCCGCCGGCACATCGATTGGCGGCAGATCCTCGTCGACCTCCACCGGCGCGGCCCCATAGGCATCAAGCGGAACGTAGTCGTACGGGTCCTCCTCGACCGGTGCGGACACCGGCGGCGTCGCACCCGCGGCCCAGGCACCGCGAGACGTCCCCTGCAAACCAGACGCCCGACCGCCCGCGCTGCCCGCGCGCTCAGCTTGCGCGCGTTGACGCTCGTAGTTCTGCTCACGCCGGCGCTCGGCATCCTCGCGCTTGGCGACATCGCGAAACACACGGCCCGAGCTCGCGCGCACGGTCTCCAGGTCCAAACCCAACAGATCGGCAATCTGGATAAAGTACGTGTCGATCATATAGCTGTCGCGCAGCGGATAGATAAGCGTCAGCGCATCCTCGAGCGCTTTGGCGCGACCGCCCGGCGTGGTAATGTCGCTCGACTCCTGCAGTGAACGGTACACAAAGTCCATGAGGGGCTCGGCGGCATCGATGCGCGCCTGCAGCGCCTCGCCGCCATGCGCCGTGATGAACTCCATGGGGTCGTTGCCGTCGGGAAGCACCACGCAGCGCAGGTCCATCGAATCCTGCTCGATAAACTGAATCGCGCGGCGAGCAGCCTTTTGACCGGCGGCGTCGCCATCGAACATATATACAATGCGCTTGGCAAAACGGGTGAGTGTCTTAACGTGATGTTCCGTCAGCGCCGTGCCCAGCGTGGCGACAACGTTTTTGATCCCCGCCTCCCAGCAGGCGATGCAGTCGGTATACCCCTCCACCACGATGGCGGTATCCTGCGCAACGATAAACTCCTTGGCCCAGTTAAAGCCGTAGAGGTTTCGCTTTTTATGAAACACGCTCGTCTCGGCGGTGTTGAGGTACTTAGGCTGACCATCGCCCATAATGCGCCCGCCAAAGGCGATATTGTGACCCTGCTCATCAAAGATGGGAAACATCACACGGTCGTAAAAACGGTCGGCAAGCTGTCCGCGCCCACGGCTCACGGCCACGTTGGCGTCAATCATCTCCTGCGGGGTAAAGCCCGCTTGAGACAGATGCGAAACCAGTGCGTTGCGACCCGGCGCAAAGCCCAGGCAGTAGCGGCGACAGACGTCTCCACCCATGCCACGGCTGGCAAAGTACTCGCGCGGACGGCTGTCCTTACCGCGCATAAGCATGGTGTGGTAGAACTGAGCCGTCTCGGCGCACAGGTCATAGATGCGGGCGCGCTTGGTGCCGCGATCGCGCTGCGCACCGGTATCGTGCAGTTCAATGCCCGCACGATCAGCCAAATAGCGGATCGACTCGGGAAAACTCAGGTTCTCGCGCTTCATGATATAGGTGAAGACGTCGCCGCCCTCGCCGCAGCCAAAGCAGTGCCATACCTGCGTAGCAGGGATAATGTGAAACGACGGGGTCTTTTCGCCATGGAACGGGCAGCAGCCCCAAAACTCATGGCCGCGGGGCTTGAGCTCGACCGTTTCCTGCACGATGGCAACCAAGTCTGACGCCGCGCGTACCTGATCTTTTTCCTCATCGCTAATCACGGATACTCACCCCCTGCTCACCCAAGTTATGACGGATATCGTCGATATTACCCTCGACGGTCGCGATAAGCTCGTCCAGGGAATCGAACACGCGAGACGGACGCAGCCAGCGCGTAAACGCCAGCGACACGGAAGCGCCATACAGGTCGCCCGCATAGCCGATCAAGTTGGCCTCGAGATGCGCCGAGGCGGCATCATCGGCATAGGTCGGCGGCAGGCCGACGTTAACGGCAGCAGGCCATACGGTATCGTCGACCAGCACCAGACCCTCATAGACGCCATCGGCAGGCACTTGGATGCCGTTGGGAACCTGGATGTTTGCCGTGGGAAAGCCCATGTCGGAGCCCTCGTGACGGCCAGCCGCCACAACGCCGCGCAGCATATAGGGACGGCCGAGAAGCTCGGCAGCCAGCTCCACATGACCCTGGCCCAGCTCATGGCGGATGCGCGTGGCGCAGATGGACTGCCCGTTAACGCAGAGCAGGTCGTGACCGTAAACGTCAACCCCACGCCCGGTGCCCCAGGCACGCATCTCGGCAACGCCCGAAGCCCCGCCGCGACCGAGCCTAAAGTCGCTGCCTACACGAATGGAGCGAATATCGACAACGCGCGACAACAGCGCCAGAAACCCGACATGGTCGAGTGCCGCCACGGCGGGCGTAAAGGGAACGGCCACCACCGCATCGACCCCGGTTTGAGCCAGGGCATGCAGGCGGTCAGCCGTCGTCATCAATTTTTGAGCGGGCAAAGGACTCACCACGACGTCCGGGTCAGGATCGAAAGTAATCACGACCGCTTTGCTGCCGTGATCATGCGCATCGCGAATAACCGCGTCGATCAGCTCTTGGTGCCCACGATGCACGCCATCAAACACGCCAATGGCGATCGACGCGGCGCCCAAGAACTCGCACCCATCAAATGCGTCGGCAAAAACGATACGGGCCTCATCCAACTCACCCGCGAAAAAGATACGCGCGAGCTCGTGGGGCGCCAGCATCATCGAACACCGCCGATCGCCTGCGGAAAGACATGCTCCATCACAAAGCGGCCGCCCTCGATACGAGCAAGCGCCTTCAGTCCACCATCGAGCACGAGTGCAAACGGCGCCTTCGCCATATCGAAATCCGCACGCGCGCGTTCAACGGGAATGCGGCGACCACAAAGCAGGTCGTCTGCAAGATTACCCGGCAAATCGACACGCGTGGCGCCAAGGGCGGCGATGGGATCCAGAGCGAAGCCGGCAGCGGACTCGGCAGAGAGCTCCTCTACCGCATGACAGGCGCCAATGGAAACCACGCCGGAGGCCGTACGGCGCAGCGCGGAAATATGCGCAGCACTATCGCAGGCGCGACCCAGATCGCGAGCAAGCGCGCGAATGTAGGTGCCCTTGCTTACCGAAAACGCCACGGTCCAGACGCACGTATCGCCCTCGCCGCCCACGGCGATCAGGTCGGCGGCATAGACCTCGACGGGCCGCGGGGGCAACTCAACCGCATTGCCCTCGCGAGCACTCTTATAGGCGCGAACGCCATTGACCGAGATGGCCGAAAACGCTGGCGGCACCTGCATCTGCGGGCCAAGCATAGCGGCGAGCTGCTCACGGGCGTAAGCGAGATCGCGCAGCTCGGGGGCAACGGGCACCGTGCGGACGGCCTCGCCCTCCGCGTCATCGGTATTGGTCTCGACGCCAAACGAAATGTCGGCGACATAACTTTTGGTATCGAGAGTTAGCATGCCCAGCAGACGGGTCGCCTGGCCCACGCCCACCACCATGACACCCGAGGCCATGGGGTCGAGCGTACCGGCATGGCCGACGCGTCGCTCATGGAGGGCGCGTCGGCACTGCGATACCACGTCGTGGGACGTACAGCCCACCGGCTTATCGACGGCGAGCAGCATATTCAATTGAGAAGGCGTACGACGAGCCATGTACCATCCAAAATGTTAGAGCTCGACGGTCACCGAAGCGGGATCCTCCCCTACCAGCTCGGCCAGCATGGGAAGTGCCACGGCGAGCGTCTCGCGAATCGTTCCGTTGTTGGAAAAGCCGGCGGCGGCATGATGCCCGCCACCGCCAAAGTTGGCAGCGATCTCGGACACATCGAGGTCACCCTTGGAGCGCAGGTTGCCGCGCACCTTGGTATCGCCCTCAATGCCCTTCAGGAACAGGCAGACCTCCACGCCCATCACCGAACGCACCACATCGACAAGGCCGTCGCACTCATCCGAAGTGACGCCGCAAGCCTCGAGGTCGCTCTGGTACGCATAGCTATATGCCACGCGACCGTGCGCCACGGTCTTGATACGACCCATAACGATGGACTTGAGATGCAAGAACTCTACGCGCATGCTCTGGTAGACCTCGAGCGCGACGCGCGCCGGATCGGCACCGTGCGCGACCAGGCGCGAGGCGGCGTGGAACGCAGCGGCATCGGCGTTTTGGTACTGAAAACGACCGGTATCGGTCACCAGGCCGCACAGCAGGCAGGTCGCGACACCATCGCGAGCCACAATGCCGCAATTGTCCAAAAAGCGGTCGATGATCATGGCGCAGGCCGCGGCGCCGACACACCTCAGGCTCAGCTCGGCAAATTCCTCGCGCGCCGGATGGTGATCGAAACACACCACATGCGACGAGCGGCGGAGCACCTCGGCTGAGTTGTTCAGACGCTCGACGACCGGCACGTCCACCGAGATGAACAGGTCCGGATTGCCGGTATACGCAGATGCCGGCACCAGACGGTCGGCGCCTTCCATAAAGCGGTAGATGCGCGGAACCGGGTCATCGTCTGCCAGCAGCAGGGCAATGTCCTTGTTGGGGAAAAACTTCATAAGTGATAAGCCCAAACCCAGCACGGAGCCCAGGGCGTCACCATCGGGAGACGTATGTCCCGAAATCGCAATGGAGGACGCACCCTCGATAAGCTCGAGGATGCGTCGCTGAATATCTGCAGACTCGCACGATGCGAGGTCGGCGGAATTACTCATCTAAAGCTGCCTCCTGGCGGCATCCGCAATTGGATAGCCGTCCTCGTCCTTTTCGATCGCAAGCGTGGCGGGAACGTTTTCCAGCGCGCGCGTGATGCGCTCGGCCTCATCGGTCGAGCGATCGATGCGAAAATCGAGCTCGGGCGTGACGCGCCAATCGAGCGAGCGGGCCAACAGGCTACGGATGCGGCCCTTGGCGCTGGCAAGCGCCTCCATGACCTCGTCGTAGCGGCTCGCGTCGCACGACACGTACACGCGCGCGAACGAACGGTCCACCGCGACCTCGACCGCGGTCAGGGTGACCAGGTCGAGACGCGGATCGGAAACCTCAAAGAGCAGGATATAACCGAGCTTCTCGCGAAGCTGCTCGCCCAGACGGCGGGTTGCCTGCGTTTGCTTCATAGCGCTACCCCCTACTCGGTACGGGCAACCTGGTCAATGCGGTAGCCCTCAATGGTGTCGCCAGGCTTGATGTCCTGGAAGTTCTCCAGGCCAATACCGCCCTCGGAGCCGCTCTTGAGGCTCTTGGCCTCGTCCTTGTAGTGGCGCATCGAGGCGATTTTACCGTTGAAGACCACGATGCCGTCGCGGACCAGGCGTACGGAATCGGTCGCGGCGATCTCGCCCTCTTCGACGCGGACACCGGCGGCGATGCCGACTTTGGGCACCTTGAAGGTGTCCAGGACGGTCGCAGTGCCCGTGGAGACCTCAACCTCGGTGGGCTTGAGCATGCCGATACGGGCAGCGTCGAGGTCCTCGAGGCACTTGTAGATGACGTCGTAGCAACGGATCTCGACGCCCTCGCGCTCGGCGGCGGAGCGGGCCTTGCCGTCGGGACGAACGCCAAAGCCGATGATGATGGCGTTGGAGGCGTCGGCCAGGACCACGTCGGTCTCGTTGATGGCACCAACGGCGGAGTGGATCGTGTTGATGCGCACCTCGGACTGATCCATCTTGTCGAGGGAGTCCTGAAGGGCCTCGATGGAACCCTGGACGTCGGCCTTGATGATCAGGTTGAGCTCCTTGACCTCGGCGTCGGCGATAGTCTCGAAGAGGTTCTCGAGCGTCACGTGCTTCACGCGGCTCTGCTCCTCGATACGGGCCTTGAGCGAACGCTCGTCGGCCAGCGCACGTGCCTCGCGCTCGTCCTCGAACACGCGGAACTCATCGCCGGCGTTGGGGACGGACTGCAGGCCCAAGATCTCGACGGCGTCGGAAGGACCGGCCTCGGTGACGGCGTTGCCCTTGGGGTCGAGCATGGCACGGACGCGGCCATAGGTGAGGCCGGCGACCAGCGTGTCGCCCACGCGCAGGGTGCCGCGGGTCACGAGCACGGTGGCAACCGAGCCGCGGCCCTTGTCGAGCTTAGCCTCGAGGACGTTGCCCGATGCGAACGTATCGGGGTTAGCCTTGAGCTCGAGCACGTCGGCCTGGAGCAGCACGGTCTCGAGCAGGTCGTCGATACCGATCTTCTGCTTGGCCGAGATGTTGACGAACATGTTCTGTCCGCCCCACTCCTCGGGGATGATGCCGTACTCGGTGAGCTCCTGGCGCACGCGGTCGGGGTTGGCACCCGGCTTATCGATCTTGTTGACGGCGACGACGATGGGAACGCCGGCGGCCTTGGCGTGGTTGATCGACTCGATGGTCTGGGGCATGACGCCGTCGTCGGCAGCCACGATCAGAATGACGATGTCGGTCACCTTGGCGCCGCGGGCACGCATAGCCGTAAAGGTGGCGTGACCGGGGGTATCGATGAAGGTGATCTTGCGGTCGTTGATCATGACCTGCGAAGCGCCGATGGCCTGAGTAATGCCGCCCGCCTCGCCGGCAGCGACGCCGGTGTGACGGATGGCGTCGAGCAGGCTCGTCTTGCCGTGGTCGACGTGGCCCATGACGGTGACGACCGGGGCGCGCGGTTTAAGGTCGGCGGGATCGTCGTAGAACGAGAAGGTGTTCTCCTCCTCGGGGGTGATGATCTTGATCTGACGGCCCAGGTCGTCGGCAACGAGTTCGACGAGGTCGTCGGACATGGACTGCGTCATGGTAAGCGGCGTGCCCAGCAGGAACAGGCGCTTGATGATGTCGTTGGCCGGAACGTCGAGCGCCTCGGCGAGCTCCTGGACGGTAACGCCCTGGGAGACCTTGATGGCGTCGAGGTCCTCGGGGTTCACGCCCTGGGCCAGCGCCTCCTCAATCTTGCGCTCTTCCTGAGCCTTTGCGGCCTCGCGCTCGCGCTTCTCCTTGCGCTTTTTGCGGCGACCAGTGGACTCGCGAGAGGCCTCCTCGACGGCAGCACGAGCCTCCTCGAGCACCTTCTCGCGGCTGTACTCCTCGGCCTCGCGAGCCATGCGGCTGTAGTGGTCCTCTTCGTTGTTGTGACCGCCCTTGCGCTTCTTGCCCTTGCCCTGCTTGTCGGGGTTGGGGAAGTCCATGCCGGCAGCGACGTTGTTGCTGGCGTTGGTGCGATGGCTGTGCGGACGGCTCTCGGAGGCATTGCGCTCGGAGTTGTTGTCGGAGGCGTTGCGATCGTTACGACGGCCACCGCGACGGTCGTTGTTGCCGCCACGACGGTTGCCGCGCTCGGCAGCGCGCTCGGCCTTGGCCTTCTCCTCGGCGTCCTTCTTCTCCTTGAGCACGGTCTCCTGTGCGGCGATCTGGTCGAGCAGCGAACGGAAACGCGAACCGGAATCGGAAGCGGGAACGGCGCGGCGCTGGGCCTCGCGGGCAGCCTCCTCCTTCTCGCGGGCAAGACGCTCCTGCTCGGCCTTCTTCTTAGCCTCGGCCTCGGCGCGGGCGGCCTCCTCGGCGGCCTGGGCGGCGGCGAACTGGCGGCGCTCCTCCTCGCGCGCCTTCTCGGCGGCGATGCGCTCGCGCTCTGCCTCGGCAGCGCGTGCTGCCTCCTCGGCGGCAGCGGCCTGCTCCTCGGCCAGCTTGGCGGCCTCGACTTCCTGGGCGCGGGCCTCGATCACCGAGGCGAGCTGCTTGCGGACCATGGCGACGTATGCGTCCTCCAGAGCGGAGGAAGCGGACTTAGCGGGAATCTTCATTTCGGCGAGATGACCCATCAGTTCCTTGGAGGTCATGCCGAACTCTTTGGCCAGGGTGGACACACGGACTTTTGCCATATGACTTCACCTACCCTTTCTGGCACCTTGGGTGCCTAGAGACTGAACGAGCGTGGGGTATGCGCTGGGACCCGCCCGGCGCGACCGCGCGCTAGATCAGGTCCTCCGCATCATCGAAGGCGTCGGTGTCGTGGACACCGCAGAAACGGGAGCCGGGACGGGCCTGGTTGCGGCACTGGATGCCGTCCTCGGACACGAACTCGCAGCGACGGACGTCCTCGTCCTCCTCGTCACCGATCAGGTCGGCGGCGGGCTCCTCGTGAACGGGAACATTCTTGAGGATGTCGGCGGCAAGGGTCTCGGACTTAATGTCGATGTGCCAGCCGGTCAGGCGCGCGGCGAGGCGGGCATTCTGGCCCTCCTTGCCGATGGCGAGGGACAGCTGGTCATCGGGCACGATGACGCCGGCGTAGGCCTTCTCCTCGTCGATAAGGACGCGGGTGACCTTGGCAGGCGACAGGGCGTTGGCGACGTAGACGGCCGGATCGGCATCCCACAGGATGACGTCGACGCGCTCGCCACGGAGCTCGCCCACGACGGCGCGAACACGGCTGCCCTTAGGGCCGACGCAGGCGCCCACGGGATCCAGGCGATCGTCGAGCGAGTGGACGGCGACCTTAGAGCGCTGACCGGGCTCGCGGGCGATCGACTTGATCTGGACGGTGCCCTCATAGATCTCGGGCACCTCCTGCTCAAACAGACGACGCATGAGCTCGGGGTGGGTACGGGAGATGACAATCGGCGGACGGCTGTGCTCGCCACGGACCGGCTGCAGGTTGGAGTTGGGGTCGCGAACGTCGATGATCACGGCCTTGATATGCTGGTTGTGCAGGTAGCGCTCGCCCATCGGACGCTCGTTGCGCTCGTTCTCGTAACGGCGCTGGTCGAAGTGCGGAAGCTCGGCCTCGACGCCCTCGCGAATCTTGACGATCGTGAAGTCGGGCGTGGACTGCAGCACGGTACCGCTGATGAGGTCACCGATGCGGCCGGAGAACTCCTCGTAGATCTGCTCGCGGGCGGAGTTGCGTACGATGGCGTTGATCTCGGCCTTGGCGTGCTGGGCGGCGATACGGCTCGTGTTCTTAGGAGTGACGTCGATCTCCTCGAACTCGGTGAAGTTGCCCTCCTCGTCCATGGAATCGTCGATCGGCTCCAGACGGTAGACGTAGATCTTGCCGGTGGTGCGGTCGATGGTCACCTTGGCGCCCCACTCAAGATGCAGGATCTCGGCATAGCTCTTGGCGAGCGACTGCTCCAGGCGGTCGATCAGGTAGAGCTGGTCGATGTGCTTCTCCTGGCAAAGCTCCATCAGGGCGGACATCATGTCGGATGCTGCCATCTTACTTTCCTTCCTTCGCGGGCTTGAAGTCATAGGTGGGCTTCAACTTGCACTTTTTAACATCAGAGAAATCGAGGGTGACGGACTCGCCGTCCTCGAGCTCGAGGGTCACGTTCGTCTCGGTGGCAGCGGCAATCTTGCCGGCGTACTTGCGACGGCCCTCGGTGGCGGTGGAGGTGAGCTCGCAGTTCTCGCCCACAAAACGGGCAAAGTCACTCGGGCGGCGCAGCGGGCGCGCCATACCCGGGCTCGACACCTCGAGCGTATAGCTCGAAGAGATGGGGTCGAGCTCCTCAATCACATCGCCGACCCATTTGGTGTTGGCCGTGACGTCGTTGAGCGACAGGCTCTGACCCTCGGCACCCTCGATACGCACACGCACGCAGGGGGCCTTGGTGGCACCCACGAGCTCAACGTCGACGATGTCGACATCGTGCTGGGGAGCAACGGCCTCGAGCGCGTCGATGATCGCCTGCTCGGTCTTGGTCTTGACCATTGCGGCACCTCCATCCATACAAAAAAGAAGCGGGGCCGAAACCCCACTTCTTTCAATTACAACTTCATTTGCAAGCAAACTATACCAATACCTGCACAAACGTGCAACCACAACACAAACCCGCAGGTCAGCGTGAGCACAGGTTCTCCACAAGAATAGAACAATTAACTGTAGGCACCAGGACAGGTGCATGAAAAACGAGGGGCGACCCAGCCGGATCGCCCCTCGCCTATAGCACGTCAACCATGCGCGCAGCGCTTACTTGACCACCAGGTTAACCAGCTTGCCAGGCACGCAGATGGCCTTGACGACCGTCTTGCCCTCGAGCCACTTGGCAACGGCTTCCTCGGCGGCAGCCTGCATCTCCTCGTTGGAGGCGTCGCGGGCAACGTCGATGCGACCACGGACCTTGCCGAGCACCTGTACGACGATCTGCACCGTGTCCTCGATGGACTCGGCCAGGTCGAACTCGGGCCAGGCGGCGGTGTAGGCATTGCCCTCACAGCCGAGTGCCTCATGCCACAGCTCGTCGGCCCAGAACGGGCAGATGGGAGCAAGGACGCTCACGATATCCTTGGCCACACCGTAGCACAGCGCCTTGTCACGGGAATCGCCCTCGGTGGCGTTGAGGTAGGCACTCGCGGCGTTGACGAGCTCCATGACGGCCGAGATCGCGGTGTTGAACTGGCCGCGGTCGAAGTCCTCGGTGCACTTGGCAATGGTGCGATGACGCTCGCGGTAGAGCTTCATCGCGGTCTCGTCGAGCGCGGACTTGTCAAAGGCCACGTTGGCGTCGCCGGACTGGACGAGCTGCCACACGATACGCCAGGCGCGCTTAATGAAGCGGTTGGCGCCCTCGACGGCCTTGGGATCCCAGTCGAAGTCCTTCTCGGGCGGGGCGATAAACAGGATCGCCAGACGCATGGTGTCGGCGCCGTAGGGCTCGATGACCGAGCTCGGGGGCACGACGTTGCCCTTGGACTTGGACATGGTGTCGCCGTTCTCGTCCTTGACCATACCCTGGCACAGCAGGTTGGTGAAGGGCTCGTCAACGCTCAGCAGGCCCAGGTCGCGCAGTGCCTTGGTAAAGAAGCGGCTGTAGAGCAGGTGCAAAATGGCGTGCTCGATGCCGCCGATGTAGTTATCGACGGGCATCCAACGGTCAGCCGCCTCGCGGGAGAAGGGCAGCTCGGTGTTGTGCGGGTCGGTATAGCGCAGGTAATACCAGCTGGAGCAGGTGAAGGTGTCCATGGTATCGGTCTCACGCTTGGCCGGGCGACCGCAGACCGGGCAGGTGGTCTCGTAGAACTCCTTGCACTCTGCGAGGGTCTCGCCGGCGCCCAGATCAAGGTTCTCGGGCAGCGTCACCGGCAGCTGGTCCTCGGGCACGGGCACGATGCCGCAGTGCTCGCAGTGGATGGCCGGGATGGGGTTGCCCCAGTAGCGCTGGCGGCTGATGAGCCAGTCGCGCAGACGGAACTCGACCTTACGACGGCCGCAGCCCATGGCCTCGAGGTCGGCCACGATCGCAGCCTCGCCCTCGGAATGCTTGCCGCCGCGCATGCCGGTGTACTTGCCGGACTGGACAAGCGTGCCCTCGGCAGCGTGGGCGCAATCCCAATCGACGGTCTCGGCATGGAAGGTATCGATGGTCTCGCCGCTGGCCTCGACGGCAGCGCGGTCGTCATCGTCCAGGATGATCGGCACAATAGGCAGATCGTACTTGCGGGCGAACTCAAAGTCACGCTGGTCGCCGCAGGGAACGGCCATGACGGCGCCGGTGCCGTAGTCGGCAACGACATAATCGGCAACCCACACGGGGACCTTCTCGCCGTTGACGGGGTTCACCACATAGCGGCCGGTAAAGGCACCGTGCTTCTCGAGGGTGCCCTGGGCACGCTCGACGGCAGAGATATGCTTGGAGTCCTCGACGATCTTGGTGACGGCCTCCTCGTACTCCGTGCCCTCGACGAGCTCGTGCAGGCACTCATACTCGGGAGCCAGGACAAAGAAGGAGACGCCGAAGAGCGTGTCGGCACGTGTGGTGAAGACGGTGATCTTACCCTCGTCGCCCTCGATAGGCTCGCCATCCTTGTCGCACAGGGTAAAGTCGACCTCGGCGCCCTCGGAGCGGCCGATCCAGTTAGCCTGCATCTGCTTGACGCGCTCGGGCCAGCCGGGGAGCTTCTCCAGGTCGTCGAGCAGCTCCTGGGAGTACTCGGTAATCTTGAAGTACCACTGCTCCAGGTCGCGTTTCTCGGGCTCGGTGCCGCAGCGCCAGCACTTACCCTCGGTGACCTGCTCGTTGGCCAGAACGGTCTTACAGGTGGGGCACCAATTGACCGGGTTCTTCTTGCGGTAGACCAGGCCCTTTTCCCACATCTTCTCAAAGATCCACTGGCCCCAGCGGTAATAGTCGGGGCTGCAGGTCTTGACCATGCGATCCAGATCGTAGGAGAAGCCCATGCGCTTCATCGTGGAAAGCGCCTGATCCATGTTCTTATACGTCCAGGCGGCAGCCTGCGTGTTGTGCTTGATGGCGGCATTCTCGGCGGGCAGGCCAAAGGCATCGAAGCCGATGGGGTGCAGCACGTCGTAGCCGCGCATGCGGGCCTGACGGGCCATGGCATCGCCGATGGTGTAGTTGCGCGCGTGACCCATGTGCAGGTCGCCCGACGGATACGGGAACATCTCGAGCACGTACTTCTTGGGCTTACTGTCGTCGGTGTCGACGGCAAAGAGGTTGGAGTCCTCCCAGGCCTTCATCCACCTAGACTCAATGGCCTGCGCGTCGTATGCAGGGATCTCGTCCTTATGATCTGTGCAATCGCACATATCAGCTCCTTTGTTATCTCGGTTGGGGCGGGGCGTTCTTACCTTTGCTCGCTGCTGCGGACAGTCCTGCTCGCACGAAGAGCACATTAAGTGCTCTTCGGCTCGTGCGGAACTTGCAGCGAGCAAAGGTAAGAACGCCCCGCCACATCGTTAACTCGCATGATGATAGCAAATACGACAAGCGAGATGCCTGCGACTTGCAGGCATCTCGCTTTATCTAAATAACGTGGTTGTGAATCAACCGCTATTTGTTAATCGTCCTAGCATGGACGGGTTTTCCAAGTACCGCAGATTGCCGTGAAAGAGGAGCGACGCGTACTTTGGTACGCGAGCGACGGTTTGAACGGCAAGGTGCGGTGCTTGGGAAAGCCGCTTAGCGGTAGCTGACGCTTTGCTGGGAGTCCTTGACGACAACGTCGTGGGCGCCGCCTTCGACGATGGAGGTGGAGCTGACCAGGGTCAGGCGAGCCTTTTCCTGGAGCTCGGGGATCGAGAGGGCACCGCAGTTGCACATCGTGGACTTAACCTTGTAAAGCGTACCGCCCACGCCGTCCTTGAGGGAGCCGGCGTACGGGACGTAGGAGTCGACGCCCTCGACGAAGCTGAGCTTCGCGGCGCCGCCCAGGTCGTAACGCTGCCAGTTGCGGGCACGCGCGGAACCCTCGCCCCAGTACTCCTTCATATACTGACCGTTGACGTTAACGCGCTCGGTCGGGCTCTCGTCAAAGCGGGCAAAGTAACGGCCCAGCATCATAAAGTCGGCGCCCATGGCAAGGGCGAGCGTCATGTGGTAATCGTAGACGATGCCGCCGTCGGAGCACACGGGCACGTAGACGCCGGTCTCCTCGTAGTACTCGTCGCGAGCACGGCAGACGTCGATCAGCGCAGTAGCCTGGCCACGGCCGATGCCCTTGGTCTCGCGGGTGATGCAGATGGAGCCGCCGCCGATACCGACCTTGATGAAGTCGGCACCGCAGTCGGCCAAAAAGCGGAAGCCCTCGGCGTCGACGACGTTACCGGCACCGACCTTGACGTCCTCGCCGTAGTTGGCGCGGATCCACTCGATGGTGCGCTTCTGCCACTCGCTGAAGCCCTCGGAAGAGTCGATGCACAGGACATCGGCGCCGGCCTCGATGAGCAGCGGCACGCGCTCGGCATAGTCGCGGGTGTTGATACCGGCGCCGACCATGTAGCGCTTGTCGCCGTCGAGCAGCTCGTTGGGGTTGGTCTTGTGGCTGTCGTAGTCCTTACGGAAAACGATGCCCATGAGGTGATCGTTGTCGTCGACGATGGGCAGGGCGTTGAGCTTGTTGTCCCAGATGACGTCGTTGGCAACCTTGAGGCTGATGTTCTTGTCGCCCACGATGAGCTGCTCACGCGGGGTCATGAACTCGGAGACCTTCGTCTGGTGGTCATCGCGGCTGGGGCGATAGTCACGGCTGGTGACGATACCCAGGAGCTTACCCTTGGGAGTGCCGTCGTCGGTGACCGGCATGGTGGAGTGACCGGTCTTCTCCTTGAGCTCGATGACCTGCTCCATGGTCATGTCGGGGGTCAGCGTGGAATCGGACTGAACGAAGCCGGCCTTGTGATCCTTGACGGCCTTGACCATAGCGGCTTCGGACTCGGCGCTCTGGGAACCGTAAATGAAGGACAGGCCACCCTCGGTAGCGAGCGCGACACCCATGTCGACGCCCGAGACGGACTGCATGATGGCGGAAACCATGGGGATGTTCAGGGTGATTGCCGGCTTCTCACCGCGCTTAAAGCGGGTTAGCGGCGTCTTAAGAGAGACGTTGTTGGGGATGCACTGCGAGGACGAGTAACCAGGGACCAGCAGATACTCCGAAAACGTGTGGGACTCACCGGGAAAGAACGTAGCCATGTTTCTCCTTTTTCCATGCGACCGGTCGGCTGCAGGCCTCGTAGGACCCAGCCCAACCTTGGGCGCCCAATACTGGGGAAGTATCTTAACGCACTTTGACTGCTACAATGCATGATTTAAGAAGAGCACACGAGGGTTTGACGCAGGCTTTGCGTTTGCCCAGCAAACACTTTAGCGGAGAGACGTGGAGCACATGGAGTACAAGACGACGGCAAAGTTGGTCATTCAAGCGTGCGACAAAGATCTACCGGGCGTGTTTGGTCACGGCTGCGTCTTGTTGCTGCAGGGTATTGCCCGCGAGCACTCGCTCAACCGCGCCGCCAAGAGCATGGGCATGGCGTATTCCAAGGCCTGGCGCATCGTGAACGAGGCCGAAGGTCAGCTGGGCTGCAAGCTCATCGAGCGCGACGGAGCCCGCGGATCCACCCTCACCCCCGCCGGCGAGCGAGCCATAGCGGTCTACGAGGAGCTGCAGGCCGACATCAACAACGTCATCGCCACCAAAGCCGACGCTCTCATCGCCAGCATCAATGCAGAGTAGTCCTTTTGGGGCTGAATTGTTGTCCACCGCACCCTCGGATTGAGGCTCGCGCCACAAAAACGGGCCCATCTACTACGTTTAGCTGAATACCCTCGACCATACCGGACATTATGAAATTAAAACCGCTGGTAGACAGCTTGGTAATTTTCAAAATAGGCGGGCATGGTCGACCCCTATGGCTTAAACGTAGTAAATAGGCCGTTTTCGTGGCGCAGGCCCCGATTAGCTACTTGCGGAGGGCGTTGTCTAGGGTGGCGGCCACGATCAAGGGGTTGTCGGTGCCGGCAAAGAGGCGGATGGTGCTCCCCTGCTTGCCACGCGGAGCCGAAAGGCGCGTTGTTGGGCCGCCTGCGGGTGATGTGCGGAATTCATCCGGCAGCATGCTGAAGAATTCGCCCGCGGTGCAGTCCATCAGGTCAAATTCAACTGCCGGGCCAAAGCCGTGCTCGAGGATTCCCGTTGCAACCGCATGGTCGGGATGCGAGGTCAGCCCAGGATAGCGCACGCCGTGCACCATCTCGTTCGCGGCCAAATACTCGGCCAGTGCACGCGCGCGGTCGACGTGTGCCTGCATGCGGGTGTCGAGCGTGTCGAGCCCGTGCTCTAGAACCTCGGCCTCATCGGAGGACAAGTCGAGCGCGGCCAATCCGCAGCCCTCGAGCAGCGCATGCGCGCACTCGGCCGCGGCGTCCACGCGATGGCGCTTGAGCTGCGAGCGCGCGACCGACGCCGCCACGAGCTTGCGCGGCGCCTCACCGGCACACACGCGGTCAAGTGCCTCGAGCGACAGCACGGCACCCAGCCGCAGCGGATCGCAGCCAAAGACGTCAGCCACGGTGTTGTCCACAACCAGCAGCGCATGGGCCTCACGCGCCGCCCGACCCAGCGCGCGCAGATTGGGCACACGCAGACCAAACCCGCCGATGGAGTTTAAAAACCACCACAGGTGCGGCCCCTCGGCATCAAACGAAGCATCAAAGCCCTTGGACGCAGCAGCAAACGCGGCAGCCGACGGCTCCCCCACCATAGCCACGTCGCAGGCATCAAAGCCGTGCGCAAACGCATCGGCAAAGTCGTCCGCAAACGCAACCAGGCGGTCACCGGGGCGCACAATCCCCAACAGAGACAGCGCCGCCGGCACATGCAGGGCCGCAACAAGACGCGCCTCACGCGAGCCGGCCCTCAAAGCCCAGGCCTCCTCTAGCTGCTGTACATCCACAAGGCACCGTCCCTTCATAAACAAAAACCCACGATGCGGGTGTTCCCCGCATCGTGGGCAACGGCTGCAGTATAGCGCCGATATGCGACGAATCGCCTAGATGTTGAGCGTGTGATAGGTCACGCTCGCACCTGCGGCGTCAACGGACACGCCATAGGTCGCAGGGTAGATACGCGTGGAGAACACAAGCGCACCGTCGTTGACAAACACCTCGACCGACGAGACGTCGCCAACAATGCGCACGTTGCGCACCTCGTCGACGGGCTCCCAGCGCACAGTACGACCGTAGCCGGCAGAAGCGCGACCCTCATCGGTAAATCGCATCTCAAAACGCGAGGGCAGTTCGCCCTCGGCGGGCACAAATACCAGCTTCAGCTCGCCATCAACAGTCGCGGTAAACGCGCCGTCGACACCGTCGGCAACAACGTCAAAGCAGGTATCGCCGGCAACCTCCAACGAACCCTCCCCCACACGCACCGAGGCATAATGGTGTTCAATCTCGCGCGCCGGCTGCTGCAGCACCACGCCGTCGGCACCGGCTGTAAGCTCACGCGGCGCTGTCATGCAGTGCTGCCAGCCACGCGCCACGGTGGGGCCGTTACCATAGGTCGGCTCATCGGGCATGCCCATCCAGCCGATCAGAATGTGGCGACCGTCCTCGGCCGTGAACTCCTGCGGAGCATAGAAGTCAAAACCGGCGTCCCACAGGCGGAACTCGCCCAGCTCATAGGCACCGTCACCACCGGTAATTTCGCCCGTTACAGGCATGTAGCCAGCAGCGTATACGTTGCCGCGGTCCCAACGGCCGCCCTCAAGGCCCTGGGGCGAGAATGACAAAAATGCAGCGGTATTGCCATTCGCATCGAGCTCTATATAGCCGGGGCACTCCCACATAAAGCCAAAACGCTCGGACGTAGACACACGGCTCTCGAGTTCCCAGCTCAGCATATCGGCCGAGCCGTACACCAAGATCTCGCCCACATCGCGACCGGCGCCCTCGCCATGCATGGCGCAAAAACGGCTCTCGACATGCGGCCCGTCAACGCGACGACGCGCGCCCAGCACCATGTGATAGCGACCGGCCTCATCGCGCCACACCTTGGGATCGCGCACGTGGCACGTCAGATCCTCGGGATAGTCCTCCGACGCCAGCACCACGCGCTTTTGGCTGAACGTCTGCCCATCGACACTCTCGACATACACGGTGTCGGCGCGACGGCCGGAGTTGACATAGTCAAAGACGCCGCCCGCATCGGGGAGCTTAACGTTGCCGGTATAGAGCACGCGAATGCGGCCGTCCTCGGCAAGCGCGGAGCCCGAATACACGCCATGGCAATCGAATGGCTCGTCGGGCAGCAGCGGGGCGCCAACGTAGTCCCACGTCATAAGATCGCGACTCGCCGCATGGCCCCACATCTTGACGCCGCCGTTCACATCAAACGGGGCATACTGAAAGTACGCGTGAAATACGCCATCTGCCTGGCAAAGACCGTTGGGGTCGTTGAGCCAGCCCGCCGGCGGCATAATATGAAAGCGCTGGCCATACGCGCCATGACCGCACTCAGAGGCGGCGGCGTCAACAGCGGCGACCAGCTTTGCAAGGTCGCGACCAAGTGCATTAGACATATCAAAGTCCTAACGGATCGAAAGTTACAAGGCGCCAGAGATCGGCGCCAAATACGGGAAACGCCCGCGAGCATACAGCCCACGGGTGTTCCTCAATCAAAAGCTCTTAGGCCTGCTCGGAAGCCTTGGGCTCATCCTTGTACAGGACAAACGAGACAGCAAAGGAAACCAGCGCGGCGACCGCAAACATGATCGCGTACTGCACGGGCTGGGCCAGGCACAGCAGGATACCGAAGATACCGGTAACGCCCGTGCCGGAGGCGGCCAGCGAAGTGAGCGCGCAGGCCAGGGCACCGCAACCGCCGCCGATGCAGCCGGCGATGAAGGGCTTAAAGAAGCGCAGGTTCACACCAAAGATGGCAGGCTCGGTAATGCCCATGAAGGCGGACAGGGCCGAAGGAAGCGCCAGACCCTTGATCTTGGCATCGCGGGTCTTAAATGCAACGGCGAGCGCGGCACCACCCTGGGCGATGTTGGCGGCACTGGCGATGGGCAGCCAGTAAGTCACGCCGTACTGGGCGAGCTGGCCCAGGTCGATGGCGGTGTACATCTGGTGGATACCGGTAACGACCGTGGGAGCATAGAACAGGCCGACGATAAAGGAACCGATGCCGAAGGGCAGGGTGAGCAGGGCCTGGATCAGACCGAGGATGGCGTTCTCAGCCCAGACAAAGATGGGGCCGACGGCAACGAGAGTCACGAGCACGGTCACGAACACCGAGACGAGCGGGGTCACAAAGAGGTCGAACATCTCGGGGACAACCTTGTGGAGGCGCTTCTCCAAGAAGGCGAGGATGGCGCAGGCGATAACGATGGGGATCACGTGGCCCTGATAACCGACCCACTCAAAGCTGTACATACCGGGAATGACGTTGACCATGGTCTGCACGCCCTCGGAGGCAACCGTGTAGGCGCTCTGCAACGAGGAGTTGATGAACGCACCACCGACGACGGCGCCCAGATACGGGTTGGCTCCAAAGGCCTTAGCGGCGGAGTAACCGATCAGGATCTGCAGGATGCCAAAGGACGTTCCCGAGACCAGGTCGGCAATCTTGTAGATAAAGTTATTGGTGTCGAGCGCGATAAAGCCGTTGGAGGCCATAAAGTTGAGGGCACTCATAATGCCCAGCAGCAGGCCCGAAGCCACGATGGCGGGGATGATGGGGACAAAGACGTCGCCGAGCACCTTAATGGCACGCATAAAGATGTTCTGCTGCTGCGCCGCGGCCTCCTTGACCTCGGCCTTGGTGGCAGCCTCGACGCCGCTGAGCGCAATGAACTCGTCGTAGACCTTGTTGACGGTGCCGGTGCCAAAAATAATCTGGAGCTGGCCTTGGGCCTCAAAGACGCCCTTGGCGCCGTCAATATTCTCGAGGGCCTCCTTGTCAACCTTCGCGTTATCGGCAATCACCAGGCGCAGACGCGTGGCGCAATGCGCGGCAGAGACGACGTTGTCGGCGCCACCGATGTTGTCGAGCACCTCTTGGGCTGATTTGCGGTAGTCCATGACTTCCCTTTCCTCCAACGGGCGCATGTGCACCCGGCCATCTTTGACACTTACACTGTAATCGTTTTCAGTTTCATATGTCTGTAATCGTTTTCACAGAAGGGCGAACGGTAGGAAAATGCCGGTGAATGGTAGTTTTACGGCAAAAACAGGGGCCTCAAAGGCAGGCAGACATGCCCAAAGCCTAGACATTCATAAGTTGATGGCCGAGTTTGAGCGTCTTGAGACCGCTCTCCCCCTCCACGCCATCGAGCGTGTTGAGCAACATATTGGTCGCCTCGACGCCACTGGTCAGGTAGCCATAATGCACGGTGGGAATGCCGCCCGTCAGCGCGCGCAAAAACGCGTTGTCGCCAAAACCGCTCACGCGGTGTATACCCTCGCCCATGCCGCGAACCTCATCGATGGCACGCAGCGCGCCCGCCGCCATGGTGTCGGTCGCGCACGCGATAAACGAAACATCGGGTACTTCGCCCAGCAGCTCGCGCGACGCACGATAGCCGGAATCGAGGGTAAAGGACCCGCGGCGAATCAGCTCGGGATCGAGCACAACACCCGCGGCGCCCAGACCAGCTTCAAAACCACGACGACGGTCGTAACCGGCGGCACGGTCTTCCTCGGTAACTCCAATATAGGCAATCTTGCCGTCCACACGGCCCGCAAGCGCATGGCCCAGTTCAAAGGCAGCCTCGAAATCGTCATGGTAGACGCAAGCCGCGCCCTCGACGTTTTGGCCGATCAGCACAATGGGCACGTGGCAAGACGCAATGGCCGCACGATGTTCGTCGGTGATCATGGTCGCCACGAGTACAATGCCATCGACCGGGTGATTTTGGAATAAATCGAGGTACTCGAGCTCGCGATCAGGGGCGTTGTCGGTATTGGCGAGCAGCATCTGGTAGCCACGGTGACCGAGCACCTGGCCAATGCCGGCGGTAATGCGGCTAACGGATTCCGAGTTAATCTTGGGCACGATGACGCCGATGAGTTTGGTGGAGCCGGTGCGCAGCGCGCGAGCCTGGCTGGACCGCACGTATCCGGTCAGCTCAATCGCCTGCTTAATGCGCGCGGCCTTATCCGCCGAGATATATCCACCGTTGAGGTAGCGCGAGACGGCGGCACTCGAAACGCCGGCCAGCTCGGCCACATCTTTCATCTTTACCACGAGCACCCCTGTCGTTGAAATCGCTTACACAATGATACCTGTTCGTTCCGGCGTTCTGACGAACGCCGGAACATAGTTAGCCGTGGTATTCGCCGTTGTATTGGATTAACGTCAGGTCCTCCACGCCTTCGAGCGCGCGAATGGCATCCGCATAGGGCATATCCACACCGTCTGAGAACACCTCGACGGCCATCTCCACCTTGTCGCCGCGCATGGTCTTAGACTTAACGGTGAACTTGGTGCGTCCAAATGCACGCACGATATCATCGCCGGTGGTCTGGCCCGTGTAGTGGATGACCATCATGTACACGCGCGCCTTGTCCTGGTGGCTCGCAAAGCTAGCGATCATCGCCACGATCACCACTGCCGTGAGCCCCACGAGCGCATACATGCCGGCGCCCGCCGTAATGCCCGTGGTAATGGCCCAAAACAGATACAGCAGGTCGAGCGGGTCCTTGACCGCCGTACGGTAGCGGACGATGGACAGAGCACCGACCATACCGAGCGAGATGACCACGTTGGTCGAGATCGCTAGCGTCACCATGCAGGTGAGCACGCACATGCCCACGAGCGTCACGGCAAAGCTGCGCGAGTACACCACGCCGGTAAAGAAGCGCTTGTACACGCAATAGATCAGAATGCCCATGGCGAGTGCCACGAGCAGCGACAGACCGATCTTGGCAGGGTCGACCTGGCCAAACGCCTCCAAGACGGAGTTCTTAAAAAAGTCCCTGGTGCTCATGGTCTAAATATCCCCTCGGTTCTCATAATCCGATTCCCAGTAGTTAAAGCCGCGCAAGTAGGCGGTCTTTTCGTAGCACAGGCAGTACTTGGAGACCGCCGTGAGCTCCGCCGCGCCCGGCGGTACCATATCACGCACCAGCTGCGGGCAAAACTCGGTAAACTTGACCTCCATCACCAGCTTGCCCGGCTCCAGCACGGGCAATGCGGGCAAGGTCGCGTCAAAAATATCGAAGCTTCCCACAGCCGCGCGCACGTTCATGTCAAACGTAACGCGCACGGTGCCCTCGTCCATCACCCACGGCTCGCGCTCGTAGTCCACGATGGTGCGCGGGCGCATCATGTTGCAGATGCACTCGATATAGAACTCACGGCAGAGCTGATGCGGGCTGCGCAGCAAAAAGTCATAGTCGCCGGCGAGGACCTGCTCAAACTCGTCGCGGGTGAGCGGCGCATCCTCCTTGTAGATCCAGCTGCCGTACTTCTTTTTACGCTCGAGCTTAATCACCTTGTCGCTGCCGTTATAGATGCGCACGCGATACTTTTTGCGCATCAGGATACCGGCGTCTTTTTCCTCGTAGGCCGAGTTGCAGTAGTCGTCAAAATACAGGCTGCGGATGGTGTAACCGCCCGCCCGTGCATGCTTGTCCAGCTTAAAGACCGGCGACATGCGACAGGCAAGCGCGGCGTGCTCGCCCTCGTTAATGAGATATTTGAGTTCGTGGCGGTAGCGCTCCTGCGTAGCACGCGCAGGCGGGGCCGCCAGGCGCTCAAGCAGCGCGCTAGCCCTCCTCATACGTGTCCTCCACGACCTTACCGCCGTCTTGCACGTAAAAACACTTCATCCCGTACTGTTTGCCGTCGTCGGTCACATAATAGTCAAACGCATCTTGCGTATAGCCGTCGGAGTTGATGGCGCGCACACGCACAAAGTACTGGCCGGCATCGGGCGCATCGCACGTCACCTCCGGCAGCAGCACATCCTCGGCCTTAAAGACCACGTCGCTAATGGCGTAATCGCGCGCCAGCTCGACGGTATAGCGAATGTCGCGCGCATCAAAGTCGTACGCGGCGTCCCAGTTAACGCGCAGCTTACCGTTATCGATCTGCGGCACACCAATGTAGAACGGCATGGGCTTCTTATAGCTCTCGCGATAGCTCTTGTAATTCTCCTCAATCTCGGAGGGGATGGCCGCGGCGATCTGCTCGTATTCGTCCTTGGTCACGGGCAGGTTATCGAGGTCGGGCGCAGCAAAGACGAGCGGCTCCGTGACCTCGCGATAATGCTCGACCATCTTGCTCAGACGCTCTTCGGTCAAATACGAGCGCAGGTCCTTGACGGCGCTATCGAGTTCGCTGCGGAACGACTTGCTGCGCAACGCGCGGTTAAATAGCACGTTGCCCCAGTAGTTGCTCACGCCGCGCTCCCAGCTCGCATAATCCGAGAACCCTGTCAGGCTCAACTCGAACTTGCGCAGCATGCCGTCGTTATCCCAATCCAGGATGTACCAGACCTTGGAGTTAAGCGGGCTGTACAGATAGCAGTTACGGTTCTGCGTATCGCAATTGCCCGTCAAGATCTGAAACGCCATCCAATAGGCCAGGTTCTCGGTATCGAAGTAGGTGTCGAGCACATCATCGATCTTTTGCGTATCGTCGTTGAGCGCATCGAGCATCTCGATTAACTTGGTATGGTCCGAATCGCCCTTAATCTCGAGCATGCCCTCAAACGCCGTCTGGTTATAGTCGGGGTCATCGGTGAGCTTAATAGTGTCCTCAAAGCGATGGAAATCGAAGCTGTTCACCTTATACAGATGCCCGCTCTTATCCAGACCGTGGGCCTTGAGCGCCGTTTTGTTGAGCTGCTCGACCTGCGTAAACAGACCGTAGTCCTCAAAGGTGTCGTTGGATTTTTCGGTCTGGTCGCACACCCATAAGTGCACAAACTGCGTGCGCAGGCCCATCATCTGGGGAATGCCACGGATCAAATCGTAGGCCATCTTGTTACGAAAGCGCATGCCCTCGCCCATATGCTTGTTGAGCGCAATCGCGCGCTGCTGGCGCCAGGTACCCTTTCCTTTTTTGAGCTCCACCTTGTAATTCTTCTGCGTATAACCGCTCGACGTCTGGCCGCGCACCTGCACGGTAGCATTGGGCGCTTCCTCGCCATAGCCAACCTCGCCGGCCACTGGGCCGTCTTCGTCGCCCGCCTGCAAAAGGCCCATAACCTGATAGCGTGCCACGCCCATGTCGGCGTAGTCATAAACCGAGTACGTATTGATCTCGGCCCAGCTATGATCAGTGTTCTCGGAGCTGTTGCCGCGCGAGACCGTCAGGTACATACATACGATGCCCGAGTCATCGTAGACCTCGTAGAGCTCGTCCTTGTCGCGAAGGTGCTTGGTCTCGCTAGACGCATCGGCCTTATTAATCTTGCCCTGCTTCTTGGTCTTTTTTGTCGAGGATTCGTCCTGCGCAGAGCAGCCCGAAAGCAGCAACGTGCCGGCAGCCGCCTCAATCAAGCGGCGACGCGATATCATCCTATCGGTCATCAGGACCTCCCCAACGATTGCGATACACACGGACCACCGTGCGCTCAAACGCACCATGTGGCTCGCCCTCTAGACGCAGCTCCTCATAGCGCTGTTCGGCACGGTCGAGCAAGCAGCCCAGCTCCGTAAAGCGACCCGTCTTGTCGGTCGCCACAATGGGCTGCTGACTCAGGATACGATACGGCAAGTTGGCGGTATAGGTATCGAGCCGCATGAGCGCCACAACAAAAAACACCGCCGCGCCGAGCAAAAATCCAAAGCCATAAAACTGTTGCGGAAAGAACAGCGAGACGATAGTCGCCAGCCCCGCCACGCCCGCGAACAGCCCGGAGGCAAGCACGGCGCCCTTGTAGTCGGTAAAGTACAGCAAGATGAGCATCACCGTATTGCCCACGGCATACAGGCCATAGCCCACACACAGCGTGCGGAAATACCCGTGCATCAGGTTGTTGAAGCCCAGTGGCAGGGCCGAGAGCACCGTGGTCTCGAGCGAGATGACCGCTGCCGTCACAAACAGCTGCTTGAGCGCGCAAAACCGCAGCTCCCGGTTGAGCGTGGCGAGCATTTCCTCCTCGGCCACCACGATGTCGCCCACCACGCCGCCGTCGTTAAACAGGCTGTAGTAGTCGCGGTAGCGCGGATAGAAGTTGACCTCGACCGACACCACAAAGTTGACGGTCGTGACCAGAATGGTCAAAAACGCAATGAGCGCCGGCACATCGTGGTAGGGTGCGCCATAAAACAAGCCCTTGACCTGCACGCCAATGGGGCCGGCCCAAATAATTACCAGATGTGCAAAGAGTCCCAGGTTGGTAAACAGGCCCGTGAGCGCGAGCCGCATAAATTGGTCAAGCCAGCGCAAAAAGAGCCAGGGGCTGCGGTCGCTCTGCGGAAAATACCGGTACAGCAGCACCACGTCCCAGGCGAGCATGACGCCATAGCCCAGGGCGATTGACGCCAACAGGCCCTCGACCGGCGGCAACCCCAGCACCAGCGCGGCCAAGGCACACAGGCACGCCATGCCAATGGCCGCGGCAAAACTGCACAGAATACCACGGTAATCCTTAATGGCCGTGAGGTAACTCATGCCGTTCCAGTTGACGATCATAATGTTGAACAGCCACAGGCACAGCAGCCCCTGCAGCAGCGTGGCGCCCGAAAACAGCAAAAAGATGCCGTAGAGCACCGTGCCCGCAATGAGCATGATGGCATTGGAGCCCCAAAACGAAGGCAAGACCTCTTCTTCGCGCTCAGCAAACAGCATGTCGGCCAAAAAACGCGTGACCGGCATGGAGAAAAAGCTCGTGAGCGTAAGCGACGCCAGCAGCGTATAGGTCACCATGCACACCAGCAGGTCCTGGTTGGCACGGCCCACACCCCACAGGCCGCATAGCACCAAAATGCCCACCTGCAGCAGCACGCCCAGCAGCATGGGGCCCGTGCACACAATGCCGGCGTAGCCATAGGCGCGCATCGTGGCAAACAGGCCCTTGCGCCCAAACAGGCGTTTGAGCTCAAAACCGATTCCGGCCACCGACTACTCCCCCTCTCTTGGCAGGTCAAACGCACGCGCCGTCTCGTCGTACAGCGCGCGATAGTTGGCGAGCATCTGCTCGTGCAAAAAGTACGTGGCAACGCGGCGCTGGCCGCGTTCCCCCATCTCAATGCGACGGGCGCGGCTCGCACACATGCGCTCCATGGCATCGGCCAAGCCCTTGCGATACATGGGCGGCGTCACAAAACCCGCCACGCCAAAGTCGTCGCCCGGGGCGCCTTCGAGCAGCTCGCGGCAACAGCCCACCTCAGTCGTCACGCAGGGACGACGCGCTGCAAGCGACTCCAGCACGCTGAGCGGCTGGCCCTCGGAGATGCTCGTCAAAATGGTAAAGTCGAGCTTTTCCATGTACTCGACCACGTTGACGCGGCCGGTAAAGATCAGGTCGCGCACGCCCAGGGTATCGACCAGCGCGTGACATTCGGCGCCGTACTCCTCGTCGTCCACGCCGCCCATGATGTGCAGGCGCACCTTGGGCAGACGCTCGTGCAGTTCAAAGAAGGCATAGATCATGGTCTTAACGTCCTTGATGGGCGCTAGGCGCACCACCGTGCCAATGTCCACCCAGCCATCATCGGGCTTTAAGGGAATGTCCTTAAAGCGGTCAAACTGAATGCCGTTGGGAATGACCAGGCATTTGTCTGCATCGCAGCCCATATCGATCTGGGTTTTGCGAGCGTTATGGAACAAGCTCGTCACGCGGAAAGCGCGGCGGTAGATCTCCTCGGAAAGAAGGTAGAAAAAACGGATCCAGCGGTCCTTAAACGACGGCACCACCCAGTCGGCGCGAATGATCTCTTCCTCGCGTTCGCGGGTATAGATGCCATGCTCGGTCAGCAGCACCGGCGCATGGTGAACGCTTGAGCCCAGGCAGGCGAGCAGACCGCCGTAGCCAGTCGAGATGGCATGGTACGCATCGGCCACCGGCACCTCGCTGCCCAGCAGGTAGAGCACGGGCAGCAACATGGAGCGCATGGTGTGGAATGCGTCGGCAAAAGGCGTATACGGGTACTCAGCCAGGCACACGTCGCGAAAGATATCCATAAAGGCGCGGCTCTGCAAAAACGAGAGCGGATGCACGCGGCGGCGCTGGAAGATATCGAACAGCACGTCCCAATCCGGATTGGAAAGCGACACCAGGCGACGCAGCGCCTCGCGCTCGCGGTCGTTATAGTCTGCCTCTTCCTGCTCGCCCGAAAGGCGCAGGGCTTCGTCCAGAAACACCTCGTGTACCTCGACCACGTTGCTGGGCAGCTCGTAGACAAACTTGCCGCGGTCGGCAGCATGAGCACCGATCACCCACAGCACAAACTCGTGCTCGGGCATGGCCGTGATGTAGCCGTGCATCCAGGTGGACACACCGCCGTGCACATAGGGGTAGCAGCCCTCGAGTACCAAGCAGATTCTCATTTGTCGCCACCCTCCTTGCGCGCAATGGTCACCGTCTTGTCCGTGGCTTTGACCAGGTACAGGTCGCCCGTCAGATGCGTAATCTCGCCACCCGTGACCGCACCCGGCTCGCCGTTGTTGGCGCGGAACATGAGCCACGCTTCGTCGTGGAAATTGCCCAGACTGAGCGTCCAGGCGTCGTCGCTCGTATCCACGCTCACCGTCACGGACGAAAAGCGCTGGATGGCACCCGAGCATTCCGAGCCGGTCTGGTGGCGCAGGTCGGGCGCAGACTTGGTAAGCCAGTCCAGGTAGTCGGTCAGGCCGCCCTTGTAGACCTCCCAGCCCTCCGTAGCGCCGCGATCGGGATCGAGCAGGTCGTCCGGGTGCATAAAGTGCGTGCTCACGTAGTGCATGTTGAGCTCGGACACGGCAGCCAGGCGCATATAGGAATCGTCGACCATGCCGCCCGAGACAATGCGCGGCTGCTCCACGATGCCGTCGCTCGCCACGCCAAACTCTTGCACGTACGGAAGATCGGTGCCGTCCTCAAAATACGTACTGGCGATGGTCTTAATGCGCGGCACGTCCTCGCCAATAATCTTGCGCGCGCGGGCCGAAAGGATGTTTGACGGCGGCACGTAGACCGAGCCGTGCGCGTTGGGCAGCACCTCGTCCTGAAAGGCGATAAGCTCGTTGAGCGATGCGACGAGCGTCTTCTTGTTCTTCCACGTCTTGTAGTCGTACAGCGTTCCATAGTCGGTATCCCAGAGCGCCAGCGGCTGATGGTTATAGCCATGAAAGCCCAGCTCTCCGCCCATCTGCAGCAGCATGCCGCCAAAGTAGCGGAACTGCGTGGTATCGGGCTGGCGCGCGGGCTCGGTCTGATTGACCGCGTCCTCGTAGTTTTCAATCATCACGCCGGTATAGCGAATGCCGTATTTTTGCGCGAGTTTTTGCAGATCGGGCCACCAGACCTTGGCATAAAAATCGGCAATGGAAAGGCCGTAGTCGCGCTTAATGTAAGTGCCGTCGCCCGAGGGCACGGGGCTGGGAAAGTCGTCCAGATAGAAGACGGCGCTGTTGATGACGGGGTAGGCCGTGGCATCGCCCAGCAAGCTGATCGCCGAGGCGTAAAAACCGCGCATGACCTTGTCGTAGACACCGATATTGCACACCACGGTGCGCCCGTCACCGAAATCATTGGACCAAATGATCGGGGCGCCCGCGTCGCCGGTCGTTGCCCACACGTGCGCCGTCTCGCGCAGCGATACCGAAAGCGACGAATCAAAGGGATCCGAGAGCTCATAGCGCTCTCCCCCGCCCAGCATAAAGTCATTGCTCGGCACAATGCTTTCGGCTTTTACATAGTCGTATCCGGCCGATTCAATGCCAAGCTTGGGGGCAATCACTTGCAGATAGCTCGAGTTATCCGGCGGCATGGCGAGCATAAGCGAACCACCGGCACTCACCCAACTCATAATGTCGGTCAGGTGCGTACCGAGCCTATCGAGAGACGGCATGAGCAAAATCACGCAATCAAAGGAAGTCAGCGAGGGGATGGCATCCGCGCCGTCCAGAGCAAGGTCCACATCGCGGTGCGCGATCTTCATGTCGAGCAGAATCTGGTCAAACTGCTCCTTTACATCCTCGACGCCCGCTTGGTCGGTATCGGTAATGACCAGGCACGTGGGCTTTTGGCCAAATATCGCCGAGGAGGCCGGCACCGCATCGTTGGCAGCAAGCATCCCCAGCTTATGCTGGCCCGCACTGTACTGCACGCCGGCACGCTCCACCAGCAGCACGGCGGCCATGGCAATAAAGACCACCCACACCACGAGCAGTCCCGTCCAGCGAAAATGGCCCGCACGGTCGCGGATATGCTGCACCACGCTCATCGGGCCTCCTCTCCGTTGCGCCAAAAAGCCAGCTCCTCGCGGTTGGCGGCACTTAAGTACACATGTTGCTTGTCGATCGCTTCAATCACACGATGGACCTCGTCACCGTCACGGCGCATCACCGCCAGGCGCAGGGAAAGCATCCACACGTCCTGTTCGTCTGGCGCATCGATCACCAACTGGCTCGCGACGTCCTCTGCCTTATCGATCACGCCGGCATCGGCCAGCGCCGTGGCATAGCGGATGCGCAGCGCCGGCCCGTCCTCGCGTTCGCAACGACGCGCGAGCAAGCGTGCATACTGCTGACGCTGAATCTGTGCCACACTGAGTAATCGCCTGCTTTAGCACTGCCGTTATTGCGAATCGGCACCGCTTCGGTATTTCCGCAATATTGCCCTCC
>NZ_CAXVJM010000010.1:0-90326 GCF_964259375.1 Collinsella aerofaciens ATCC 25986 | reverse complement strand
GTCCACCGCCGTCAACGCGTTCCTCAGGGCGCTCGTCCGGGAGGGCGGGATGCCGTTCGAGATGAGGGTCAAGACGCGGGCGCCCGCTATGACTGGAATGATGCGTTCAGCTGGGGTCATCAACAGAATATCAGTGAAAAACATATCCATAAAATCGGTAACCCGACGCGAGCCTTGCACCAAGAAGGCATGCCTGAGGGCCTATCAATCGTGCGCAACTCGCGCTTCAACCCTGTACCGGAGCATGTGCACGATTATGTCGAAATCAGCTATGTTTATCGCGGGCATGCGCCGCAGACCGTCAACGGCGAACAGCTTATGCTTGCCCAAAACGAGGTGCTCTTACTCGACGCCGCCTGTCCACATGCCGTAGGCGAGCTCGGCGAGCATGACATTATGCTGAGCATCGTCATCTCGCGGCCGATGTTGCACCGCAGCCTAGAGCAGAGCCTGTCGCCGTCAAGCACCGTCTCGCAGTTCCTCATTAATGCCCTCAATGACGAAACCGACCACCGCGGTCATGTGCATTTCCGCACGGGCAACAGCCGCCGCGTGCGCCGATATATGCAGGAGATGCTGTGCGAGCTTCTGGAGCCGACGGCGGCGAGTCCCCAGATCGTGTCAAGGCTGTTTGAGTTGCTGCTGGTCGAACTTATGCAAAGCTATGAGGCCGCACTGCTGCAAGCGGGCAACCCTGCACTTCCCTCGGCGCAGGTCGCGGCCGCCGTGGGCTACATCGAGCGCCATGCCTGCGATTGTACGCTCGAGGACGTAGCTCGCCACCTCCATCTGAGTCCCAACTACGCAAGCGCGCTGCTCAAACGGCAGACGGGCCGCACGTTTATGCGGCTCGTGCAGGAGAGCCGTCTGGCACGCGCGGCAACACTGCTCGACGCCGGCTCCACTGCGGAAGCCGCGGCGCGCGAGGCCGGCTACGCCAACATGAGCTTCTTCTACAAAAAGTTTGCCGAGCGCTATGGCTGCACACCGGCGGCGTATCGCCAGCGTTTGCCCAGATAAAACCGACCAAAATAAACCTGTCCCTTTTTGGCAGTCCCTTTTTGGCAGTCCCTTTTTGGCAGGTGTCAGGAAGTGTCAGGGGCGGGGTGGCGGCGGGGTGCCGCTGCGAAAAGAAGTGTCGGGTTTGGCACCCCTGCCCCTGGCTGTCGCGTGCGTGGGCGATACTCGGCTTATCGAACCGCGATGCAAAGGAGATGCTCATGGCAAACATCAAGTTCCCCGAGGGTTTCTATTGGGGTGGCGCCACCGCCGCCAACCAGTTTGAGGGCGCTTGGAACGTGGACGGCCGCGGTCCTTCGGTCGACGACCATTTCTTGGGCGGCAGCTACAAGGAGCCGCGTCAGATTACGATCGACATCGACCCCGACCGCTTTTACCCCAATCATGACGGTATCGACTTCTACCATCACTACGAGGAGGATATCGCGCTGTTCGCCGAGATGGGCTTCAACATGTTCCGCATGTCCATCTCCTGGAGCCGTATCTTCCCCAACGGCGACGACGCCGAGCCCAACGAGGCCGGCCTCGCCTTCTACGACCGCGTCTTCGACTGCCTGCGCGCCCACAACATCGAGCCGCTCGTGACCCTGTCGCACTACGAGATGCCCTATCACCTGGTCGAGAAATACAACGGCTGGGCGAGCCGCGAGCTCATCGGCTTCTTTGAGAAGTACTGCCAGACCGTCTTCGACCGCTACCAGGACAAGGTCAAGTTCTGGCTCACCTTCAACGAGATTAACTGCGGCACCCAGGACATGGGCAACCTCTTTGGGACCAGCATGATCCAGGGCTTTGAGGGCCCGGCTTCGGCGGTCCACACCACGTCGCAGGCCCGTATGCAGGCCCTGCATCACCAGTTTGTTGCCAGCGGCCGCGTCGTGCGCTACGCCCACGAGCACTACCCGCAGTTTAAGATGGGCAACATGGATTGCTTCATCCTTTCCTATGCCGCCACGTGCGATCCGGCCGACGTGTTCGCCACGCAGCAGGAGATGAATACCATGAACTGGTACTGCTCCGACGTGCAGGTGCGCGGCAAGTATCCGTTCTATGCCAAGCGCTTCTGGGCCGAAAACGACGTTGAGCTCGTGATGGAGGACGGCGACCTGCAGGATATCGCCGACGGCAAGGTCGATTTCTACACCTTTAGCTACTACATGTCCGGCACCGTGGGCACCCACAAGGATCACGAGATGACCGAGGGCAACATGACCTTTGGCGGCAAGAACCCCTATCTGGAGTCCACCGATTGGGGCTGGCAGATCGATCCGTTGGGTCTGCGTATCGCTCTCAACGAGATTTACGCCCGCTACGAGATTCCGCTGATGGTGGTCGAGAACGGCATGGGCGCCTACGACGAGGTCGAGGAGGACGGCTCCATCCACGACCCGTACCGTATCGCCTACTTGCAGAGCCACGTCAAGGCCATGGGCGAGGCCATTGCCGACGGCGTCGACCTGATTGCCTACACTTGGTGGGGCCCCATCGACCTGGTGTCCGCCGGCACGGGCGAGATGCGCAAGCGCTACGGCTTCATCCACGTCGATAAGTACGACGACGGCACCGGTACCTACGAGCGCCGCCGCAAGGACAGCTTCTTCGCATACCAGAAGATCATCAAGTCCAACGGTACCGAGGGTCTGGCTTAATCGACAATATGAGTGCCACTGGGGAAAGGTTTTGGGAAGGGCTTGGAAGGGCTCTCGATTCGAGCCCTCACCTTAGCAATTTGATCATTTGGCACTATAATCACCATAGGCATGCGCAAAACGTTGCGCTTAATCAAGAGGAGAAAACGTATGGGTCTGTTTGACATGTTCAAGAAGAAGGCCGAGCCCGCGGCTGCCGCTGCTCCGGCCTCCATCTCTGCTTCTGCCGGCGCCGACGTGCTGTGCTCGCCCGTCAAGGGCAAGGTCATCAAGATGGCCGACGTGCCCGATCCCGTCTTTGGCGGCGAGGTTCTGGGCAAGGGCTGCGCCGTGTGGCCCGAGGACGATCTGGTCTACGCTCCCTGCGACGGTAAGGTGACCGTCACCATGGGTCACGCCGTGGGCCTGCAGTCCGATAGCGGCATCGAGGTCCTGGTGCACGTTGGCGTCGATACCGTCAACATGAACGGCGACGGCTTCGAGGGCTTCGTCAAGGCTGACGATGTCGTTAAGGCTGGCCAGCCCATGCTCAAGATCGACCGCGCCAAGATCGCCGCTGCCGGCTATAAGGACTGCGTCGTCGTGGCCGTGTCCAACACCGCCGAGTTCGCCGACGTCGAGCTTACCGTCGAGGCTGAGTCTGCCGTTGCTGCTGGTGACGCCATCGTTAAGGTCGTCCGCAAGTAAGCCGCGGCAACATAAGGGTGTTTTGGGGTGGTCGAATTGTCCGACCACCCTTTTTTATAACAATGCGGCGGAACATTTTATTGCGCGTTGGGCGGACCGGTAAACCGTTCGGACGTTAAATCGAGCCGACTGCGCCTTTGCTTTGCCGGGGGTGTTCGTTAGCGGCTAGTATGGCCTTATTGTTACGACGTGCACCGCGTCGGGAAGCGCGGTGCCGCTTGTTGGGAGGAATGTCATGAAAAAGAAGCTGCTGCTTGTGCCTCTGATGGCTGTTCTGGTCGCGTGCGTGGTTGTGCTTTCTGGCTGCGGAGGTCCTTCGGTTGAGGAGCTCATCACCGAGGATCTTACGACGCAGTTTGACGAGGTCAAGAACGGTGGCGACGACTTCCTCGCCGGCCTGGAAGAGGCCTCGGGTGACGAATTCGAGCAGCTGGGCATCGATCCCAAGGAGTACGCCAAGAGCTATCTCGAGGGCTTTGACTACAAGATCGGCGACGTGACGGTCGACGAGGACAAGGGCACCGCAACTGCCGAGGTCACCATTACCTGCAAGTCCATGAACCAGATCGTTGAGGATTTTGCCACCCAGTACCAGGAGAAGGTCGCCGCGCTCGATTCGATGCCTTCCGATGACGAGCTGTACAAGATGGCCGGTCAGGTTATGGTCGATGTGACCAAGGCTGCTAAGACCAAGGACACCAAGGTCACCTTCAAGTACTCCTGCAATGACGACGGCGAGTGGTCTGCCGACGATTCCGCAACCAACGAGATGATGAATGCCATGATGAGCTAGGGGGTTACGCGGTTTTGCCAAACCGCGTAACTGCTCGACGCTGCAAACGCCCCTAAGCGGCAATCTGACGTTCAATTTCAAGGGCGCGACCAGAAGGTCAGCGCCCTTTCATTTCACGTCACCTTGCTCGCTTAGGGGCGTTTTCGCTGTCCGTCCTCTGCCCGCGACGTAGTCATTGGGGGCGTTCTTAAACGACTAGTCGTTGGGGACACTCCTTGCGCTAGCGTTGCATCGTGGGCGCTCGGGAAAATGCGAGCCGGTATTTGGGCGAATAATGGGTCGCGGTTTCCGGATGGGGTGGGTTGCGGAAAGCGCGACCCGGAATATTGCTCTGAAACGGGATGCGGTTTCCCCGATGGGGCTCAAGCGGAAAGCGCATCCCATTCCGGAGCTCCAAAACGGGATGCGCTTTCCGTGCGGAAGAATTGTCGCAGCTACGTTAAGCGGCGGCTCCGCTACTCGCCCAGCACCAGCGCCGCGAGCTCTGCCTGGGTGTCCACCACGTAGTCGGCGCCGGCGGCCTCCAGCTCTGCGCGGCCGCGGAAGCCCCAGCTGACGCCCGCGCTCTTAAGGCCGGCGTTGTGGCCGGTCAGGATATCGACATTGGAATCGCCCACATAGAGCGTAGTTGCCGGATCGGCGCCCAGCCCCTTCATCACATGCAGCGTGACGGGTGCTTCGGGCTTGGGCGGAAATGCGTCCACACGGCCCTGTACCAGCGCAAAGCGCTCGGGGCCAAAGTATTTCTCGATAAGCGGGGCTGCCGAAATATGATCCTTGTTGGTGAGCACGGCAAGCTGAACGTCCGCTGCGCGCAGACGGTCGAGCATCTCGATCGTGCCGGCGTAGGGTGAGGTGTGGTCCTCCTTGTGCTCGCCGTAATAAGCTCTAAACTCGGCAAGCGTTTGCTCAAACATGCGGCCGTCGCCCGCATATTCGGCGGGCATAAAGCGCTCGACGAGCTTAAGCATGCCGTTTCCCACCTTGTAGCGGTATTCGTCGACGGCAAACGTGGGCCAGCCGTGCGCCTCGCAGGTATGGTTGCCGGCGGCCGCCAGGTCCTCGAGCGTGTTGAGGATGGTGCCGTCCAGGTCAAAGATCACATGGGAAAAAGCTGCTGCCATGAAAGCTCCCGTCGTTGGGTTTCAAAACGCACCTCATAATACTGGGCTTCCGCGTTGGGCGCGCTTGGAATCTGAACATCTCCAGGGATATCAAGCCACATCGCGCCGACCGCGCGATTCCGCCCTAGCAAATTCTCGGCAGCTGCTCTCCTACGAGCATATCGAGGATGCGGGTCGATCCCCAGCCGGTGCGTACGCGCACGGCGGGTCGAGCGCCCTCGGCAAGCGGCAGCACGCGACCGATGATGGCGGCGTTCTCGCCGTAGCGGGCGGCGCGCATGGCCGCCAGCGCGGCATCGGCCTGCTCAGCCGGCACCACGGCAACCATCTTGCCCTCGTTTGCCACCTGCAGCACATCGTAGCCGAGCATCTCGCAGGCGGCCTGCACGTCGGAACGCACGGGCACGGCATCCTCGTCGACCTCCATGGCAACACCGCTGGCCTGGGCAAACTCGTTGAGCGTGGATGCCAGGCCGCCGCGCGTGGGGTCACGGAAGCAGCGGGTGTCGGGGGCGGCGGCGAGCACGTCGGCAATCAGATGATTGAGCGGCGCGGCGTCGCTTTCGATGTTGCTCGAAAACGCCAAGCCCTCGCGCTGGCTCATGATGGCGATGCCGTGGTCGCCTAGCGTACCCGATACCAGGATGGCGTCGCCGGGCCGACAGTTTGCACCGCTGAGCGCTATGCCCGTGGGCACTTCGCCCACGCCGGCGGTATTGATGTAGACGCCGTCGGCACCGCCACGCTCGACCACCTTGGTGTCGCCGGTGATAATCTTCACGCCTGCCTCATGTGCCGTTTCGGCCATGGTCTGCACAATCTGGCGCAGCTTGTCCATGGGATAGCCCTCTTCGAGGATAAAACCGCATGAGAGGTAGCGCACGTTAGCGCCCGAGGTCGCGACGTCGTTGACGGTTCCGCATACGGCGAGGCGACCGATATTGCCGCCGGGGAAGAACTGCGGCGTTACCACAAAGCTGTCGGTCGACATGGCGATTCGCCCGCTTGCGGGCAGCGCGGCGACACCGGCGTCGTTGCCCGCAAGCAGCTCGGGCGACCCAAAGGCATCCAGAAAGACATCATCGATAATGCGCTTCATCATCTGACCGCCGGAGCCGTGGCCCAACAGGACGGTGCTATTGGTGATGCTATGGGACATATCCAAAACTCCAATCGTGGGTGGTGCCAGCGTGCGGGTGCGTCCGGGCTAGCCGTGGTATCTAAAGTACGCCGCGCAGCTGCCTTCGGAGCTCACCATGCACGGGCCGACGGGGTGTTCGGGCGTACATGCGTGGCCGAACAATGGGCAGTCGCTCGGCGTGATGGCACCGCGCAGCACGTCGCCGCAGCAGCACCCGCGTGGCTCGACCGTCGCCTCAGCGGGCACGTCAAAGCGGGCGCCGGCATCAAAGCGCGCGAATTCGGGTCGGATGGAAAGACCCGAGTTGGCAATCGATCCCAGCCCGCGCCACGTGGTGTCGCATGGCTCAAACACCTGCTCGACCAGCTGGCGCGCCACGGGATTGCCGTCTGCATTGACGCCGCGGCGGTAGGCGTTGTCGATCGCCGGCCTGTGCTCGACAATCATCTGGACCAGCATACAGATGCCCTGCAGAATATCGACCGGCTCAAATCCCGTGACCACGCCGGGGGTCTCGAACTCATCGACCAAAAACCCAAAAGGTGCCAGGCCTGTGATGGTAGCTACGTGACCAGGCAGGATAAAGCCGTCGATGGTGGTCTCGGGGTCGTTGGAGATCGCACGCAGAGCCGGCGGCGTGGTCTTGTGAGCACAGTAGACCGAGAAGTTCTGGAGCCCGCGCGCGTCGGCCTCCAGGATAGCGGCGGCAATGGTGGGCGTTGTGGTCTCAAAGCCGACGCCCATAAAGATGACCGGGCGTTCGGAATTTTGCTCGGCAATGTCGAGTGCGTCGAGCGGAGAGTAGACGATGCGGATGTCGCGCCCCGACGCCTTTTGCGCGGCAAGCGAGGTGGACGATCCAGGCACGCGCATCATGTCGCCAAAGGTAGTGATGATGGCGCCGTCCATGTTGGAAAGCGCGATTGCGTGATCGATGTCGCGGTTGGCGGTAACGCAAACGGGGCATCCTGGGCCGCTTAGCAGTTTGAGTCCCGTCGGCATAATGGAGCGAAAGCCATAGCGGCCAATGCTCACGGTATGCGTACCGCAGACTTCCATAAGGTTGATGCTGCGGTTGCCGACAAGCTCATGAATACGATCGATGAGCTCGCGAGCCAGCTTGGGGTCGCGAAATGCCGAAAAGTCGATACCGGAGCGAACCGGCTGCGCCGCCGCCACTAGTATGCCTCGGCCGGGTTGGTGGCGAGCTGGTCCTCTTCGGCCAGCTCGGTCATGGTATTGACGAGCTCGAGTGTCTCTTGGGCTTCCTGCTCGTCGACAATCTGAATGCCAAAGCCGGCGTGCACGAGAATATAGTCGCCTACCTGTGCCGTCGGCACGAGGCGCAGCGAAACGGGGCGCTCGATGCCCATCATGTCGACGGTCGCCTTAAGGTCGTCGTCGCGTTTAACCACTTTACCGGGAACGGCAAGGCACATAATGTTCCCCTTTTATACGTTTTGCGCTGGATAGGCGCCTAATTACCCATCAGTTGATGGTAGCGCTCGCGGGAGTCACGAGCAAACGCGTTACACCTGTGAGACGGCGGCGCGCAGGCTGGCAAAACAGCCTATCGAGACGCCGTCTGTGCGAGGCGAGCGCGAGCGATGGCGGCCTGACCGTAGGCGATGCAGCCGTCGTTGACGGGCACAGTGTGGGGGACCAAGACGGCAAGGCCGGCGTCTTTGAGTTCATGGGTAAGGAGCTTAAGCAAAAGCCGGTTCATGAACACACCGCCCGAGAGCGCGACAGTATCGAGACCCTCGCGATCACAAATCTCGTACGCGATGTGGGTCGTGGCGTGCGTAATAGCGATGTGGAACCCGAGGGCGAGCCTGTCGGCCGGCGCGCCTGCCTCGATTCCATTCAGAAGAGTTTCGATGAGCGGTTGAGGGTCCAAGATGGGGGAGTCGTCGGCAGACGTGAATACGCCTGCATGATTGCCGTCGAGACGAACGGTCTTACCGCCGAGCGCGCGCCAGGCGGCGGCTTCGAGTTCGATGGCGGGCTCGCCCTCGTAGGTTGCCTGCCCGCAAATGCCTAAAACTGCAGCGGCGGCGTCAAAGAGACGCCCCATACTGCTCGTGCGTGGACTGTTGAGGTTCCGCTCGATCATCGTAGTCGTGATGCTGCGCGTCTGTTCGTCGAGGGTGTCCAATAGCCCCGCGGCTCCCGGGTGTTCAAGCAGACCGAGCTCGCTCAGCAGGGCAAAGGCATTGCGCCGGGTATCGCGCACGGATGCGGCACCGCCTGGCAGCGCCCAGGTGCGCAGGTGCGCGGCGCGTTCAAAATCGGCAAGGCCGGCGACAAGGAACTCGCCGCCCCATATGGTGCCGTCGGTGCCGGCACCCGTACCATCGAAGGCAATACCGAGGACGCGTGCATCGAGCGCAAGCCGGCCAGCGACAATCGCCTCGGCCATTGCGCTCGCGATATGCGCATGATGGTGCTGCACCTCGACGAGCGGCAGATTGCATTTTCGCGCCTGCTCGCGCGCCCACTGACTCGATAGGTAGCTGGGGTGCAAGTCGCAGGCCAGCGCGGCGGGCGTCAAGTCGAAAAGGTCTTCCAAGCGCGTGCGCGCGGCGCTCCAGGCATCGAAGGTCTCGCCGTTTTCGACATCGCCGATATGCTGCGACACAAAACAGGCTGCCTCGCCGTTCGCATCCTCGCGTGTGAATGCGATCGTTGCCTTTTGCTGTGGGCCGCAGGCGAGCACGCAGGGTGCAGTGCCGTTGAGCGCCGGCAACGACAACGGTTGCGGCGCATATCCGCGTGCGCGACGCACGGGCATGACGGTGCCGTCGACCACACGTACCACGGAGTCGTCGTAGCGCGAGAGAATCGCACGGTCGTTGCCAAGTAGCGCGTCGGCGATGCCGGCGGCAACAAGATGTTCCCACGCAAGGGCATCGTCGGTCTCGATAGGTTCCTCGCTCAGGTTTCCACTGGTCATGACGAGTGCGTGCATACCGCGCGCCGCGGCCGCGGCGAGCAGCAGATGCTGAAGCGGTGTATAGGGGAGCATGACACCGAGCTCGGGTAGATCGTGTGCGACGGATGGCGCGAGTGTAGGGGCGTCGGGGGAATCTCCCTCGCCAACAGCACGCCGGCGCAACAGCACGATGGGGCGGATGCTACCGGTTAGCAAGCCGCGCTCGGCATCATCGACATGGCACAGGCGTTCAGTATCGGCAAGGCTGCGCACCATAACGGCAAGCGGCTTGTTGCTGCGGCGCTTGCGACGGCGAAGCTCGGCTACCGCCTGCTCGTTGGAGGCGTCGCATGCCAAGTGGAATCCGCCCAGGCCCTTGATGGCGACAATACCGCCGCTGGCCAGCAGCTCGACACAGCGGTCAATAATGGCATCGCTGGTTTCGCGCGTGCTGCCGACAGCTGGCGTCGCCCCCGGGCCCTCGCGCTCCATGTCGCCCGCCGCCTCGCGCCAGGTAATATGTGGCCCGCAGTCAAAGCAGGCATCGGGCTGCGCATGAAAGCGCCGGTCAAGCGGGTCGCCATACTCTGCGGCGCACTCGGGGCACATGGGAAAGCAATCCATCGACGTGGCCGCTCGGTCATAAGGCAGCGACCGGATGATGGTAAAGCGCGGCCCGCAGTTGGTGCAGTTGATAAAGGGGTAGTGATAGCGTCGGTCGGCGGGGTCGAACAGTTCGCGCAGGCAGTCGTCACAGGTGGCGATATCGGGGGAGATGAGCGTCGTGTGCACGGTCTGATCCTGCGACGCTACGATACGAAAGCCCTGCTCATCGTCGGCATCCCAAGCGTCGGGCTCCAGGTCTGCGACAGCGACATGCTCAACGCGGGCCGCGGCGGGCGCGTGCTCCGACAGCGCGGCGACAAAGCCGTCGAGTGCCTCGACCGAAGCATGCGCCTCGATGTGCACGCCATCGCCCGCGTTGAGCACCCAGCCGCAAATGCCATGCGCCATAGCCTCGCGATACACAAATGGCCGCATGCCAACGCCCTGCACGATGCCCGTCACATGAATATGCACATGCCGCATGCGACCCTCCTTCATCGAAACCTGTCCCTTTATGGCAGGTGCGCTGCGGGAAATCCCGTTACAGCCCCAAGCTCTGCTTGGTGGCGGCGCAGGTGAGCTCGCCGTGCTTAACGCCGCGCAGCCCCAGCAACCGGTCCGCCAGCTCGTAGACGCGTTTGCCGCGACCCTTGAGGGCCAGAATCTCCAGGCAGTTGTGGTGGTCCAGATGCACGTGCATGGTCGAGACAATCTCGTCGGTGTAGTCGTGCTGCACCTCGTCCAGACGGCGCGTCAGATTGCCGGTATGGTGGTCATAGATCATGGTGAGCGAACCGATGACCTGCTCGTCGGGCGTGCGCATTTGCTCCTTGGCGATCGAGGCGCGAATCAGATCGCGTACGGCCTCGGATCGGTTGGCCACGTCACCGCGGCGCGCGATCTGCTCGTCAAAGCGGCGCAGCAGGTCGTCGGGCACGGTGACCGAAAAGCGGACCAGCTCGGAGCTGGGGCCGCTGCAGCGGCAGCTCGCATCGTCGTCCGCACCGTAATCGTGCTCGTGCTCGTGCTCGGCCACGTTACACCAGTTTCACAGAGCCGACGGAGTTGTGGTCGGCCTCGATGGCCTCCTCGTAGCCCTCGAGCGCATCGTGCGCCTCGTGCAGCGCAGACATGGCGGCCTCGAGCTTGGCGCCAATGCGCTCCATGTCAAAGTTCTCGGTCGCATGCAGCAGCTGATGGCTCCACTCGTGAGCGAGCTCAATGGTGTCGTCGACCTGCTTGACGCTCATGGCAAGCTGGCTCATGTTCATTCCGACGTCATGCATGGGAATCTCCTTTTGTGCGGGGCGATATGGTGGTTCAGATTCTACTACGCCTGCCTTGGGCACCGCCGCATAAGAAAACGGGTGCGAGTCCGTCTGACTCGCACCCGTTCACTGGGGGCTGTTTGTGTCTACCATACTATCCGTGGTCGCATGCCTTGCGTTTGGCACTCCGGCGAGCGGTGCAAAACCGCTCATGGACGGCAGACAGGTAACAAGCGTATTACAGATGCTTCTCCAGCAGTGCCTGAAGTCTTGCCTTGGGTAAGGCGCCGACCGAGCGGTCGACCTCCTCGCCGTTCTTAAAGACGATCAGCGTGGGGATGCTCATGACGCCAAACTTCATGGCCAGGTCCTGGTTGTCGTCGACGTTGCACTTGGCCACGGCCAGCTTGCCGGCCAGTTCGTCGGCGACCTCGTCTACGATGGGCGAGAGCGAGCGGCAGGGGCCGCACCACGGGGCCCAAAAATCAACCAGTACGGGCAGGCTATCGTTGACGACAGCGTCGAAATTCTCGGGGGTAATCTGCTTAATGTCAGCCATGGTGACCTCCATAATGCGACGCGGCTCGGCCGCGTAAAACTCAGTACGACCGTGCTTATACCCAGCGGCTCGCAAAGCAACCACTCGCGGGCGGCTCTTTTATATAATGGTGGGCACGCAAACGATTGGAGAGCGCATGCCCACGTCACAAAGCCAGAAAAAAGAAGCCATCGCTCAGGCGACCGAGCAGGAGCTCGCGTCGCTTGCAGATCGCGGTGTGCGTATCGCGGGCAATGCGTGCTCGCCGATTGTGCTGGTCAAAGGCGATTTGGATGAAGCCGAGTGCTCGGGCGGCGAGCTGGCTGCCGGCGCGGATGGCGCCGCGTTGCGCAAGGCGCTCGGCGCCATCGGATATGCCCCCGAGGATTTTTGCGTGCTGGCAAGCGTCGCCGGCGCGGGCGACGGAGCGGTCGCGGCGGGCGAGGCCCTGACGTGCGACCTGTTCCGCGAGGCGCTGGAGACCTTGGACCCCGAGGCGGTGCTGCTGCTGGACAACAGTGCGGCCGATGTCATGCGCGAGACCTATGCCGATATGCTTGTGGCAATTGATGACTTTGACACCGCCATGCTCAAGCCCGGCCTAGTCGCCCATGTGCAGGGGCGCCGCGTGCTGGCGCTCGACGGTTTTGAGGCGGCACTCACCGACAAGGCCGCCAAGCAGCGCATGTGGGCCTACATTAAGCAGCTGACCCCGGCGGCCGCACCGCTGTAGCGAGGCTGGCGGCAGCCCCTACATCACGGCGCGCAGCTCAAACCGGTCGCCGTTAATGCGGAACTGGCAGTTGCCGTTCATACGCTCGACGGCAAGCTTAATGCTCTTGGTGCCAAAGCCGTGCCCAGTGTGCTGAGCCACGGGCATGCCGTCGACCATGTGCGGCGTACGGCCAAACGTGTTGGAAACCAGCAATAGAAGCTGACCGTCTTCGTAGCGAAGGTCCAGGTCGACAAACCGCTTGCCTTCGGGGGCGGCGTTCGCTGCGGCGATGGCATTGTCCAGGGCGTTCGATACCACACTGAACAGATCGACATCGCTCACGTGGACGGTTTCGGGCACGGCGGCGCGCAGGTCGGCGGTGATGCCGTGCGCGTTGATGTCTGCGGAAAGCGACGAGAGCGCAATGTTGACCGTTTCGTTGGCGCAGTAGCGGCGCACGGCGGTGCGGTCGTTGGCCTCGCAGAGCGCGTCGATGCGCTCGAGCGCCTCATCGGTGTGACCCTCTTCGATCAGGGTCGCTAGACCGCGCAGGTAGTGGCGCATGTCGTGACGGAGAACCGAGAGCTCGCGTCCGGACTGGCGCCAGGCTTCGAGCTCTTTGATGGCCGCGCTGTCGCGGGTCGCGAGCATCCAGCGCTCGCGCTCGGCGATTTCCTTTGCCTCGTATTCGCGAAGGTAGACGGCAAGAAACATAAGGTAGAAGGCGCAGAGGGCGAACGCCAAAAACTCAACGGTTACCACCGAGCCCGAGTGGAAGAGCGTGGTATAGACGTTGGTGGCGTAGTCGAAGATGTAGTAGACGAGCGGCAGGATGAGCAGAATCTCCAGCTCGGTGGGGCTTTTGATCGCCAGGCGGGGGCCAATGTCGCTTGCCCAATGCAATAAGACGGCAAAGACGCCGAGCGTGGTGATGATGCGCGCCACGTAGTACGCGATTTGCGAGTCGGTGGCGGCGAGCGCGGCGATGCCCATCCAGTTGCTAAACTGGCAGCTCAGGTAAGCGCTGGTAACGCCCAGGATGGCGAGCAGCGGGCTTAGGCGATAGCGCGCGCACAGATAGATGACGAGCGGCAGATGCACAACGAGCGGATAGGCCTGGCGGGCGAAAAGCTCGCCGCCGACGGCATTGGCGAGGCCAAATGCGCATCCGGTTACGGCGCCGACCCCCACCAGTTCGAGCGAATGGCGGCCGTTGATCTCGACACCGCACAGAGCCGCCGAGGCAAAGACGCCAAAGAGCAATGTCGTCGCATGGTGGATTGCCCAAAGTACCAGTTCTGCCGAGGAAAGCATCAGCGTCTCCCGCCCTCGAACCGCACTGCAAAGTAGGCGTCTTGGAATCCCTGCTTGCAGCTGCGCGCGAGCGGTATGCATGCGCCCGAGCGCATGACGATTTCCGTGCGGTTAAAGTGGTCGATGTTGCGCAGATTGACCTGGTAACTGCGGTGGCACTTAAAGAAGGTCGCGTTTTGGGCCAGTCGGTCCTCGATGCTGCGGAACGGCTCGAGCGCCTCGATATCGCGGCCATCGCGCAGGTGGAAGACCACGTGCTTGTTGCGAGCCTCGGCATATTCGATATCGGATAGGCGCAGGGCATGATAGCCAAAGGACGTCTTGATGACGAGCTCATCGGTCGCTGCCGGACGCAGGCTCGACAGCTCGTCGAGCAGTTGCGCCACGCGCTCGTAGGTTACGGGTTTGAGCAGGTAGTCGAAGGCGCGGACCTCGTAGGACTCAAGCGCGAACTCGGGCGATGAGGTCAGAAACACCAAGCGCACGGCGGTATCGGATTGGCGCAGCTCGCGGGCGGTGTCCATGCCGTTGACGAGCGGCATGATCATGTCGAGCATGATAATGTCGGCGCGCGATGCAGCATGGCGTGCCAGCAGGTCCTCGCCGCGTGTGACGAGTGCAACATCGACCGCCGTACCCGTCTCGGCCGACCAGCGGTTGATCATGCGGTGCAGGTTATCTAGAAAGGCGACGTCGTCGTCGCAGGCGATGATTTTGAGCATATCGGGCCCCCTTAGTACCTCGATTTTGCCACATCGTGCATGCGCCACCCGCGGGGGTGCGTTCCGTTTGCGCCTCACGGTACGCAACTCGCGCCGAGCGGCAGGGTGTCAAAATATGCGGTTGCACAATACCAGGTGGATATATATGTCAATTTGAGCTGCCGGCTGGCGAGGGACCATGCCGGCCGCGCCAAGCGATATCGGACATCGCGAAAGCATAGGGGTAAGGGAGCTGAACGATGAAGGAGAAGAAGATGGGGATGCGCGCCGTGTTGACGCGTCTGCTGGGTATCGCAACCGTGGCATGCGCGCTCGTGGCGACGCCGGCGGTGGCAAGCGCCGAGACGCAGGTCATGCCCGACGGGGTGAAGGCGGAGGTGCTGCCGCTTACGCAGGCCAACAACGAACCCGTCCAAATCACCGAGCCGGGCAGTTACGTACTTAAGACGGCTGAGGGTGAGGTCACGCCATCTTCGGGTTACACCATCGACGCGCCGGATGCGTCTCGGATTAATCCTGTGAGGATCTACATCGATGGCACGGTCTACGTGAACGATAAGACTAACTGGCGGGTTGAGCAAACTCGATGGCTGTTCAACATCAAACAGGGTAGCAATATCGAGTTCATCGGTGTCAACAATCCGTGCGTCAGCTTCCATAGAAACCAAAAGCAATTTGAGTCCGTAAGCGGCTTTTTGACCGACCGCTATTACAGCGGTGGCTACAAAAAGGCATCGGGCGACATCTCGGTTGGCCTGGGGGTTGGCGACGGCTCGCAGAATTTCATTCTCTCGTATGGCAGCAAGTACGAGCAAAAGGTACCTGCGATTTCCCTGGGTAGCACCGAGGGCAAGTTAACCGCCAAGTTCGAAAAAATGAAGATCCAAGGCTATGTTGGCAAATCGGGCGCAGTGGCGGGCAACGCCCAAGAGTATGCCGTTCCTGTACATCTCTTCCGTGAGGGCAGGGATACGACTGGCGGCAATACCAACTCCTTCGCGGCGACTTTTACCGACTGTGTGTTCTACGATACGTCTGGAGACTTCAATGGTGCTGTTTCCGTCGATGGCAACAGCAGCTTTAAGATGCCCAAAGACGGAAGCGCTGTCGCAAAGTTGACGGCGACGTTCAACAATTGCAGCTTCACTGGCAGCAATGGGGAGAACGTGGGCGTCAGGCAGACGAACAATAGTTACAGCTCAGTCGAAGCGGCTCGTTATTTTGCTAATTCTTCTGTCCTTAATACCTATGCTGTCGCAGGCGTGATGGGCGTCACCAACGCTACGGTCAACCTCAACGACTGCAAGATGAGCAACTTCCACAGCACGCGTTCGAGCTCGGCCGACAACACTTTGACAGTCGATGCCCTTAATGTTGCACGAAGCGCTCGCTGCAACATAAACGGCGGCGAAATTTCTCGCTATGGCGCGCGCGGCAATACGTGCGTGGTATACGCCGCCGGAACCCTTACCCTTAACGGATCGCCGGAAATCGCGAGCTACTGGAAGAACAGCCACGCCGACGATACTAATTATGGCGACAAGTACACTGAAGCTGATAAGGCTACGGGAACCGCCAAGAGCCTGTATGTCCCGAAGAAAAAGAGTGTCGATGCCAACGTCCCGGCGCTGAATATCGCGTCTGACTTCTCCGTACGCGGAGGCTTTGGAGACAATGTTTGGATCTCGATTGAGGAGACTGCGGACAGTAATGGCGTAAAGTCGCGTGTCCTTGGCACCTGCGAATCCAACAAGATCGAAGGCGTTGTGCCAGACGGCTCGTCCGAGAACGACGACAACTCCGACAAGTACGAGGTCGTGAACCTTAACGGCGACCTCACCTTCCGCGAGACCATCCACCAGCACAAGTGGAACGTTGAAGCTGACGGTTTGGGCGTTCGCGCTTCGTGCGTGGGCCCGTTCCGCAACAGCGAGTGCGAATATGGCAAGGACGAGAACGGCGAGCCCAAAAAGTACCTGACGGCCACGTACAAGCTCTCCATGTCCAAGGCAACGAGCTCTCAGAGCACTGCGCTTGTCTATGACGGTTGCCCGGTCAAGATTGCTTTGAATAAGGACGGCGCGTGGAATCTGGAGCAGATGGGCGTAACGGCCAGCGATGAATTCACGTGGTATCAGTGCAAGTCCCAGGCGGACGCCGAGGCATATAAAAACGGTACCAAGCTCAAGGGCGCCCCGACGGACGCCGGCTACTACTATGTCGTTACGAGCTTTAAGACCGCCTCTGGCCAGATGCTTGAGGGCAAGAAGGCCTTTGAGATTTCTCCGCGTCGCCTGATTAAGAATCAATCCTACAAGTTTACCCTTAAAGACGGCGGCAAGGGCGCGGGCAAGTATGCCTATGACGGCAAGGAACATCAGCCTGTCGTTGAAAGTGCAAAGTTCAAGAACGGCGCCGGCGAGTGGGTCGATCTCGTTGAGGGCAAGGATTACGAGCTCAGCGCTCGAAGTGAATCCGGACTGAAGCAGACCGAGCCAGGGCAATACGAGTGCATTGTCATCGGTAAGGGCAACTTCACGACCGATGGCGGCACCACAAGTGTTCTGACGCTCAAATGGGAGATCGTTGACGTTTCGCGTTTTGACCTTGAGGTCGCTGGCTTCGATGGCACCTATGATGGCAAAGAGCACGGCATTACGGTCAACGTTAAGAATGATCCCCAGCCGGCGGATATGAAGATCGAGTACTGCGAAGAGGGCGGCGATTGGACGACGAAAAAGCCGACCTATCGCAATGCGGCCGAGTACACGACCCATTATCGTGTGACGGCTTCTGACTACCTGACCGTTACGGGCAGCGCGACCGTGAAGATTTCCAAGGCAGACCAGGAAGCGCCGGCTGGGCTCGTGGGCAATAATTGGACTACGTGCAGCAGCAAGGACGGCTCCATCTCGGGCGTGACCAAGGCGATGGAATATCGTCGCGGGTCGAGCGGGAGCTATCAGAAGATAACGTCTAACGATAAGTTGACCGGTCTTGCGAAGTCGGGAACGTACTACGTCCGCTATGCCGAGGATAGCAACCACAATGCGTCGCCCGATGCCGAGGTCAAGATCGAGCAGGGCCCTCATGCCGTTGCTGACAATGCAGCTTGGAAGCCGAATGGCGAAGGTAGCCACGTTAAGGTCTGCAAGTATTGTAAGAAGACTCAGGAGCGCCAGCCCTGCAGGTGGAAATATGAGATCGTTACGCCCGCCACGCCTGAGGCCGATGGTGTTCGTCAAAAGGTCTGCAGGGTTTGCAACGGCAGGTGGGATGAAGAACGTTATACCTACGTGGATACTTACGCCCCCACCATTTATGACCTCTGGGTAGATAAGGCCTACTGCGAGAGCGTTTCGTTTGACGTGTTCGATGACCGCGACGAGACGGTGACGGTTACCGATAACGGCAAGGAGCTCAAGGCTGGCAAGGACGGAAAGTACACGGTTAAGGCCGCTGAAGGCGATGCCGGTACTGAGCATGTAATCGTGGCTACGGACACTGCCGGCAATAAAGAGACCATCACAATTAAGATGTACGCCGAGCATGTGTATAAATGGACGATCGACAAGCAGCCGACGGTTACCGAGACCGGTTCCAAACATGGAACGTGCTCCGTGTGCGGCCATGAGTCGGGTGCGGTAGAGATTCCGGCCCTGGCTGTTAAGGGCTATTCGGGCAAATATGACGGCAAGGACCACTCTGTCGACGCCTCGGCGCTGCCCGAAGGTTCCGTCGTTGAATACAAGGCTGCTGACGGCGGCTGGACGAGCGTTGCGCCCAGCATCAAGGATGCCGGCAGTGTGACGGTCGACTATCGCGTCACGATCGACGGCGCGGCGGTCGACGGCAAGGTGACGCTTGAGGTCAAACCGCGTGCGATAACGGTCGCGGCGCAGGATGCCTCCAAGACCTATGGTGAGGACGATCCCAAGTTTACGTATGACGTCACTTCTGGCGAGCTCGTCGAGGGCGAGAGCCTTCAGGGTATTGAGATTGAGCGCGATGATGACGACAGTGTACGCGACGGAGGTTATGCTCTGCGCCTGACGCAGCCTGAGGGCGCCAACTCCAACTACAAGATCACGTTCAAGGATGGCACCTTTACAATCAGCAAACGCGAGCTCACCGTAACGTGGGACACCACTACTGAGTTCACCTACGACGGCGAGGAGCACTGCCCCCAAGCGAAGCTCCACAACGTCGTCGGCGATGACAATCTCTCCGCGTACGTCGATGGCGCCAAGGTCAAGGCCGGCACCTACACGGCGAAAATCACCGAGCTGACGGGCGACGACGCGGGTAACTACAAGCTTCCCGCCGAAGGCCTGACGTGCGAGTTCTCCATCAAGAAGGCGCCCCAGGGCGCGCCAAAGGTCCAGGCCACGGCCGAGACTGTGAGCGGCAAGTCCGACGGTAAGATCACGGGTGTCGACGCGAAGATGGAGTGGCGAGCCAAGGGGTCTGGCGAGTATCAGGGCGTGCCCGATGGCGTGACTGAGATTACGGATTGTGCTGTCGGCACGTACGAGGTGCGCTACCGCGCCGATAGCGACCATGATGCCTCCTCCGCCACCGAGGTTACCGTTAATGCCGGCGGCAAGCTCGTCGTGACGCTGCCTGCCAAGCAGGTCGGCTATACGATCACGGCGAGCCCGGACGAGCTTGACTGGCACGGTTCAACCACCCTCACGGTCGGCATCGAGAGCGGCTACTTTGCTGACAACGACTCTTACGCCGTCAAGGTCAACAATGCCGTTGTGACGCCCGATGCGCGTGGTGAGTTCACCGTTCAGAACGCCGAGAGCGACCTCGTCGTCACGGTCGAGGGCGTGCGCAAGCACGAGGCCGTGAACGATGAGTGGCTCTCCGACGACAGCACGCATTGGCATAAGTGCGCCTGTGGAGACAAGATCGACGAGGCCAAGCACGACTTTGAGTGGGTCGTCGTCAAGGCCCCCACGGCAACCGAGAAGGGCTCCAAGCAACAGCAGTGCAAGGTCTGCGGTCACAAGCTGGCCGAGGTCGAGATTCCGGCTGCCGCCATCGTTGGCTACTCCGACGAGTACGACGGCGACTATCACACGGTTGATGCGACGAGTCTGCCCAAGGGCGCGACGGCCCAGTACAGCACCGATGGCAAGAACTGGTCCTCTGAGGCCCCCAAGATCCGCGACGCCGGCAAGTTGACCGTTTTCTACCAGGTGACGATTGATGGTGCGAAGGCCGAGGGCGAGGTTACGCTCGAGGTCAAACCACGCGCAATTACGATCGCGGCCGACGACTCCTCCAAGACGTATGGCGATGTCGACCCCGTGTTTACGTGGGCGATCACGTCTGGCAAGCTCGTCGAGGGCGAGTCTCTCGAGGGCATCACTGTTAAGCGCGATGCCGGCGAGGACGTGCGCGAGGGCGGCTATGCCCTGAACGTGACGCAGGCCAAGGATGCCAACCCCAACTACGACGTTGCCTGCGAGGCCGGCGTGTTCACCATTAACCGGCGCCCGCTCACCGTGACGTGGGGCACCAGCGAGTTCGTCTACGACGGCGAGGAGCACTGCCCCGAGGCGAAACTCGGCAACGTGATCGGTAAAGACGAGCTTGGCGCGACCGTCGAGGGCTCCCAGACCGAGGCCGGCGCCTCGTACACGGCGACCCTCACCGTGCTGACGGGCAAGGCCGCTGGCAACTATGTGCTGCCGCCCGAGGGCCTGACGTGCGACTTCTCCATCAAGAACGCCGCCCAGGACGCGCCGAAGGTCCAGGCCGAGGCCGAGACCGTGAGCGGCAGGCGTGACGGTAAGATCGCGGGCGTCAACGCGACGATGGAGTGGCGCGCCAAGGGTGCCGCCGAGTACCAGGCCGTGGGCGAGGGCGTGACCGAGCTCAAGGATCTCGCCGCCGGTGTGTACGAGGTTCGCTACCAGGCTAAGGCCAACTACGATGTTTCCTCTGTTACCGAGATCACCGTGGCTGCCGGCCGCAAGCTGGTCGTGGCGCTGCCGACTAACCAGCAGGGCTACACGCTTACCGCGACGGCAACCGAGCTCGACTGGCACGGCTCCGCAACGCTTACCGTGAGCATCGACAGCGCGTACTTTGCGGGCAAGGGCTACGCCGTCAAGGTCGACGGTAAGGCCATCGAGCTCTCCGACAAGGGCACCTATGAGCTCAAGGATGTCGAGGGCGACGTGAATGTGACGGTCGAGGGTGTCCTCAAGCACGAGCCCGACGGCACGGGCTGGGCGCACGATGCCAAGAATCATTGGCATGTCTGCCGCTGCGGCGACATCATCGACAAGGCGGAGCACACCTTTGAGTGGGTCGTCGACTGGCCGGCGACTGTCGAGGCCAAGGGTGAGAAGCATCAGGAGTGCACCGTCTGCCACGAGAAGGGCAAGACTGAGGAGATCGCGATTCTGGCGCCCGAGATCACCGACGGCAAGGGTCAGACGATGGTGGTCGAGGCAGCCAAGGACCTGAGCTTCCGCTCCAACGCGCCGCTCGAGTTCTTCCAGAAGGTGCTGGTTGACGGCAAGGAGGTCGCGCGCGAGAACTACGAGCTCACAGAGGGCTCCACGATCGTGACGCTCAAGGCGAGCTTCCTGAATACGCTCGGCGTGGGCGAGCACACGCTGAGCGTGGTCTCGACCACGGGCACGGCCGAGACGACCTTTACGGTCGCCGAAGCTGCCAAGCCCGCTCCTAGCCAGACCACCACGACCACCACGACTGCGACCACCAAGTCCAAGAAGAAGGGCGGCAAGACGGCCCTGCCTTCGGCCGGCGATAGCGCGTACGTCATGGCTGGTGCCGTACTCGCAGCCGGTGTGGCAGCTCTGCTGCTGGCGTGGGCCATGAAGCGCCGCGCTTAACTGCATGCCAGTTCCCAGCGGGTCCGGATCGAGCGATCCGGACCCGCTTCTATGCCCATTGCCCCTTGGACCAGGGCAAAACAACCCCCCCCTGAATCATGGGGCGGGTCCATTTTCAACTATCCTCAGCTTGCCAGTTCGAAAATGGACCCGCCGCATGATTGAATCTTTATTTCAACTTTACACCTGGCTTTACAGCTGTCTTGTCAGCTGTAAAGCCAGGTGTCATACTAAAGCCCCAAGATTCGCCAAAAGAGAGGGGCCTTGATGGCACAGAGCGCGAACATGGATGCATCGGAGCTTGCACGCGATATCGCGGCCGGCCTGGCATCGGCAACGACGGCAACGGAGCGCGCGGCACTGGTGCCCGCAGAGCTCGTCGAGGCCATTCAGCAACTAAAAGCCCAACGTGACGCAGTGATCCTGGCGCACTATTATGTGGCGCCCGAGGTCCAAGCCGTTGCCGATTACGTCGGCGACAGCTTCTACCTGGCAAAGCTCGCCAAGAGCCTTCCGCAGCAGACGATCGTGCTGTGCGGCGTGGAGTTTATGGGCGAGAGCGCCAAGCTGCTCAATCCCACCAAGACCGTGCTGCTGCCCGAGCCGGGCGCGGACTGTCCCATGGCGCACATGGTCAAGCGCGAGACGGTCGACGCGGCACGCGCCGAGTATGGCGACGACCTGGCCGTGGTGTGCTACGTCAACTCGACGGTCGAGATCAAGAGCTGGAGTGACGTGTGCGTTACCAGCTCTAACGCCGTCAAGATCGTCTCCGAGCTGCCGCAGCAGCACATCTTGTTCATTCCCGACCAGAACCTGGGCCGCTTTGTGGCCGAGCAGGTGCCCCAAAAGCACGTCATTCTCAACAACGGCTATTGCCCGCGTCATCACATCATCACCGTCGAGCAGATCGTCGACGCGCAGGAGGCACATCCCGATGCGCTCGTACTGGCGCACCCCGAGTGCAAGACCGACGTCCTGGCCGAGGCTGACTACATCGGCTCCACCGCCGGCATCATCAAGTATGCCGAGGAGTCGGACGCCAACGAGTTCATCATCGTGACGGTCCGCGGCGTGCTCTACGAACTTGAGCGCCGCTGCCAGGGCACCGGCAAGAAGTTCTACTTTCCTGCGGTGCAGCCCACCTGCGTCAATATGGATCTCATCACGCTCGAAAAGCTCGTGCACTGCCTGGAGACGGGCGAGGGCGAGGTGCAGATTGGCGTGTCGGACGAGGCCGCCGATCAGGCCAAGCTCACGCTCGACCGCATGCTCGAGTACGCGGCGCGCTAAGCCAATGTGACATGAGGGACCATCCCTTATGCCACATTACAAGGGAGAGGATTCCTGTGGAAACCAAACAATACCCCGATATGGAGTGCGATGTCGTCATTGCCGGATGCGGCGTGGCGGGCCTGTATGCGGCTCTCAACCTGCCGACGAGAACGCGCGTAATCATGCTCTCCAAGGGCGCCGTCGATGAGTGCGATTCGATGCTCGCGCAGGGCGGCATCTGCGTGCTGCCCGAGGGTTCTGACTACGATGCCTTCTTTGAGGACACCATGCATGCCGGCCATTACGAGAACCGCCGCGAGAGTGTTGACATCATGATTCGCTCGAGCCGTTCGGTCATCAACGACCTGCTGGCCATGGGCGTGGACTTTGAGCGCAAGGCCGACGGCAGCCTCGACTTTACCCGCGAGGGCGCGCACAGCCGCCCGCGCATCGCCTTCCATGCCGACATTACGGGCAAGGAGATCACGACTAAGCTGCTCCAGGCCGTTCGCAAGCTTGATAACGTGCAGATTTTGGAGCACGTGGCCATGACCGACATCCTGACGGGCGAGCGTGACGGCGCCACGGTGTGCACCGGTGTCGTCGCCGTTTCCGTGGACGAGGACAACTCGGTTCGTCCCGCCGACGAGCTGGCAAACGCCGCCGAGGACGTGCATGTCGGCGAGCCGTTTAAGATCCATGCCCGCCATACGCTGTGGGCGACGGGCGGTATCGGCGGCGTGTACGACCATTCGACCAACTACCCGCAGCTCACGGGCGATGCCTGCTACATCGCTCAGGAGCATAGCATTAAGATGGAGCACCTGGACTACGTGCAGATTCACCCCACGGGTCTGTTCTCGCCGCAGCCGGGCCGCACCTTCCTGATCAGCGAGAGCTGCCGCGGCGAGGGAGCGATTTTGCTCAATGCCGCCGGTGAGCGCTTTACCGACGAGCTTCAGCCGCGCGATGTGGTCGCCGCCGCTATTCGCGAGCAGATGAAGCAGGACGGCACCGAGCACGAGTGGCTAAGCTTTGCCCCCGTCGAGCGCGACGTGGTGACCGGGCACTTCGCCAACATCCGCGCACGCTGCCTGGAGGACGGCCGCGACATCTTGGACGAGCCCATCCCCGTTACGCCCACGCAGCACTACTTTATGGGCGGCGTGTGGGTCGACAAGGACGGCCGCACCTCGATGCCCGAGCTCTACGCCGCGGGCGAGACAGCCTGCAACGGCGTTCACGGCAAGAACCGCCTTGCATCAAACAGCCTGCTCGAAGCGCTGGTCTGGGGTCGCCGCGCCGCGTGGTACATGCGTACCGGCGAGTCACTGGCCGTGGAGCAGGCGGGCGATCCCGCGCTCGATGGCCGTCATCGCGCCCTGAGCGCCGACACCCTGGCAATCGATGATTTGGCCCGTGCCGCCGGCACGCAGGCCGTGGAGGAGTAGACCATGAATCCCATTACCATGAAGCTCGTCGTCGATGATTTGATCCTGCAGGCCCTGCGCGAGGATATTACGTTTGAGGACGTGAGCACGGCGAGCGTGTGCCCCACGGCGCGTCCCGCCACGGTGGAGCTCATCGCCAAGGCCGATGGCATTATCGCGGGCCTGGATGTGTTCGCTCGCACCTTTGAGCTGCTGGATTCGCAGAGCTCGGTGCTGTTTGATGTTGCCGATGGTGACGAGGTGCACGCCGGCGACCACGTGGGCCAAGTGCGCGGCGACGCGCGCGTGCTGCTTTCGGGCGAGCGCGTGGCGCTCAACTATCTACAGCGTATGAGCGGTATCGCCACCTACACGCATCGGATGGCGGCTGCGCTCGAGGGCACCAAGACCGTGCTTGTCGATACGCGCAAGACCACGCCGGGCATGCGCGTCTTCGAGAAGGCCGCGGTCGAGATCGGCGGCGGCAGCAACCACCGTTACAACCTGTCGACGGCCGTCATGCTCAAGGACAACCACATCGATGCCGCCGGTGGCGTGACGCGTGCGATTGAGATGGCGCGCGCCCATGCATCGTTTACCACGACGGTCGAGATCGAGTGCGAGAACCTGGACATGGTGCGCGAGGCCGTGGAGGCCGGAGCCGACATCATCATGTTCGACAACATGACCCACGACGATATGGCTGCCGCGATTGAATTTATCGCCGGTCGTGCCAAGACCGAGTGCTCGGGCAACGTGGACGCCAGCAATATCCGCGCGCTTGCCGACCTGGGCGTTGACTTTATTAGCTCGGGGGCGCTGACGCATTCTGCGCCGATTCTCGACCTCTCGCTTAAGCACCTGCGTCTGCTGGACGGTAAATAATGGACGCCCGCGAGCGTCGCCGTGCCATCTTGGCCGTGCTCGAGGGAGCCAAAGATCCCGTCTCGGGCAGTGCGCTTGCCCACGAGGTGGGCGTGAGCCGTCAGGTCGTGGTGCAGGACATCGCCCTGCTGCGCGCCGACGGGCACGATATCGTCGCCACCAATCGTGGCTATGTACTACAGGAGGCGCCGAGCAGCCCGGCTGTGCCCACGCGTCTGGTCAAGGTACGCCATGGCGTGGAACAGGCGGGCGATGAGCTCACGAGCATCGTCGACGCGGGCGGCGCCGTGCTCAACGTGATCGTCAACCACCGCGTGTACGGCAAGATCACGGCCGACCTGGACATCCGCAATCGTCGCGATGTTGAGCGCTACCTGCACGATATCGAGAGCGGCAAGAGCTTTCCGCTGCTAACGGTGACGAGCGGCTATCACTTCCATCGTATTGCGGCAGAAGACGAGCAAACCCTCGACGAGATCGAGGCCATGCTCAAGGAGAAGGGCTATCTGGCAGACCTAATGCCCTACGAAGATGACCTGTCCTAGTCGACGCTGCATCTATAAGTTGCGGTGAAATAGTTCCTAAAATCGGCATCCAAGCCATAAAACAGGAACTATTCCACCGCAACTGCCAAGGGTCCCGCTTCAAATTAGCTGCCCACACATGCAAAAGGAGGCCTCCGCGGCGATGCGGAGGCCTCCTTTTTTGTGCACGGTGTACTTGTGAGTGTGCAAGTGGGGGAGTTGTTACTCCTCGACGATCTCGGTGATCGCGCCGGCGGGGCAAGCGTCCTGGCAAGCGCCACAGGCGACGCAGGAATCCTCGTCAGCGACGGTAGCGACGTCCTGGAGCTCCAGAACGCCAGCGGGGCAGGAGTCGACGCAAACGCCACAAGCGATGCACTCGTCGGCATCAATTACGGGATGAGCCATGGTAGTTTCCTCTCTGTTGACCGACGCTACAGGCGATGCGCGTCGGTTTGATTCGGGCAAAAACATACCACGGGAGCGACCGTTTGCAATACCCTCTGACCGGCATCTTCATACCGTTCGCCGAGTATGCTACGGCTTACTAAAAAACATGCAGGTGAGGCCGTTGAGCTGCGCAAATGTTAGCTATAGGTGACTTGAAATATAGGGCGATTGAGCGCGCCTGCGGAAAGGGCATCCCGTTATTTGGCCGAAAACCGGGTCGCAGTTTCCGGTTGGGCCCGCTAGAGGAAACTGCGACCCGGAATCCACGCTCAAACCGGGATGAACTTTCCGCAAGACGGCCCCCAGGCACCCCCGGACGCAAACCTCAGTCAACTCTACATAGATCTCAATAGATCTGCCGAGAACTCAAACAGTACATCTACCTGCGCATTTGCGAACCTAAACTCTCAGAGATAAGAAATCTTATATGAATTGACTTAGATTTTGTATATTCCGGCCCATAAGGGGATACACTACATCCTGAAAGACAAGCCGAAGCGCTGCGCGACAGACCGTCGAGGCAGCGCGAACGCAAAAGAGAGAGGGAATTTCTAATGAGTAAGATTCTTGGTATCGACCTTGGTACTACTAACTCCGCTATGGCCGTCCTCGAGGGCGGTTCTCCGACCATTATCGTGAACGCCGAGGGCGACCGCACCACCCCGTCCGTTGTTGGCTTCCGTGCTGACGGCGACCGCGTCGTGGGTAAGGCCGCTAAGAACCAGGCTGTCACCAACCCCAAGAACACCGTGTTCTCCATCAAGCGCTTCATGGGCCGCAAGTACTCCGAGTGCACCTCCGAGATCAAGACCGTGCCGTATGAGGTCAAGGAGGGCCAGGGTGGCCGTGCCGTCGTCGACATCGAGGGCAAGGATTACACCGCCGAGCAGGTGAGCGCCATGACGCTCGCAAAGATGAAGGCCGACGCCGAGAAGTATCTGGGCGAGACCGTCACCGACGCCGTCATCACCGTCCCGGCCTACTTCAACGACGCCCAGCGTCAGGCCACCAAGGACGCCGGCAAGATCGCTGGCCTCAACGTCAAACGTATCGTCAACGAGCCGACCGCTGCCGCCCTGGCCTATGGCCTGGACAAGCAGGGCACCGACCAGCGCATCCTGGTCTTCGACCTGGGTGGCGGCACCTTCGACGTCTCCATCCTCGACCTCGCCGACGGCGTGTTTGAGGTTCTGTCCACCTCGGGCGACAACCACCTGGGCGGCGACGACTGGGATCAGCGCGTCATCGACTGGATGGCCGACAAGTTCCAGCAGGAGAACGGCGTCGATCTGCGTCAGGACCCCATGGCCCTGCAGCGTCTGAAGGAGGCCGCCGAGAACGCCAAGAAGGAGCTCTCCGCGGCGCAGCAGTCCACCATTAACCTGCCGTTCATAACCATGAACCAGTCCGGCCCGCTGCACCTCAACTACACGCTGACCCGCGCCGAGTTCGAGAAGATCACCCGCGACCTGCTCGAGCGCTGCAAGCAGCCTGTCACCAACGCCCTGCGCGACGCTAAGCTCAAGCTCTCTGATCTGACCGAGGTCATCCTCGTCGGCGGCTCTACCCGTATGCCCGCTGTCCAGGATCTGGTCAAGACCATGACCGGCAAGCAGCCCAACATGTCCGTGAACCCCGATGAGGTCGTTGCCGACGGCGCTGCCGTCCAGGGCGGCGTGCTCACCGGCGACGTCGAGGGCATCCTGCTGCTCGACGTTACCCCGCTGTCGCTGGGCGTCGAGACCATGGGCGGCATCATGACCAAGATGATCGACCGCAACACCACGATCCCGACCTCCAAGACCGAGGTCTACTCCACCGCTGCCGACAACCAGACCAGCGTCGAGATCAACGTGCTCCAGGGCGAGCGCGAGCTTGCCCGCGACAACAAGTCGCTCGGTAAGTTCCAGCTGACCGGTATCCCGGCTGCCCGCCGCGGCGTGCCGCAGATCGAGGTCACCTTCGACATCGACGCCAACGGCATCGTCAAGGTCTCCGCTAAGGACAAGGGCACCGGCAAGGAGCAGCAGATCACCATTTCCGGCTCCACCGCTCTGTCCGACGACGAAGTCGATCGTATGGTCAAGGACGCCGAGGCTCATGCCGAGGAGGACAAGAAGCAGAAGGAAGAGGTTGAGGTCCGCAACCAGACCGATAGCCTGTGCTACTCCACCGAGCAGACCCTCAACGAGCTGGGTGACAAGGTTTCCGCCGACGTGAAGTCCAAGGCCGAGGCCGCTATCGCCGACGCCAAGAAGGCGCTCGAGGGCTCTGACGTCGAGGCCATCAAGGCCGCTGGCGAGTCCCTGCAGTCCGTGGCCTACGAGCTGGCTCAGGTTGTCTACGCCGACGCTCAGCAGCAGACCGACGGCGCCGCCGGTGCCCAGCCTGCCGACGATGACGTTGTCGACGCCGACTACGAGGTTGTGGACGACGAGGACAAGTAATCATGTCCGCCCGTAAAGCTCGCACGGAGGCGGCTGCCGCTGGCGCCGCCCCCGTTGACTCTGAGGAGAAGGACGTGAAGATTCCCGTAGAGGCCGTCGACGATACCGAGGCCAACGAGGCCGAGGCCGCCGAGGCTGCCGAGAACCAGGTAGAGGATTCCAACAAGGAGGCGACGATGACCGAGGACGAGATGGTGGAAGCCGCTATCCGCGCCGGTGAGGAAGCCGCCGACAACGACTTTAAGCTCAAGTTCGAGCAGGCCCAAAAGGAGCTTGCCGACGTGCGCAACGAACTCGATGCTGCGGCAGAGGCTCAGAAGGCCGCCGAGGACAAGGCAAAGGACGCCACCGAGCGCACCGCCCGTCTGCAGGCCGACTGGGAGAACTTCCGTCGCCGCACCGCCAACGAGCGCATTGCCGAGCGCGAGCGTGCGACCGAGAAGCTCGTCACGGCGCTGCTGCCGGTGGTTGACGATATCGAGCGTGCAATCGACCATGCCCGCAGCCAGGAGCTTTCCGACGATTTTAAGCAATTCGTCGATGGCGTTGACGCGGTGCATGCCAAGCTGCTCGATGTGTTTGCGCACGAGGGCGTTGAGCCCATCGACCCCAAGGGCGAGGCGTTCGATCCGCTCGAGCACCAGGCCGTGGGGCGTGTCGAGGACGCATCGCAGTACGACGAGACCGTCAACGACGTGTACCAGAAGGGCTACCGCATGGCGGACCGCATCCTGCGTTCCGCGATGGTGACGGTGACCTACGGTGGCGAGAAGCGCCCCGCACCGGAGCCCGAAGCGGCGCCCGAGGATGCCGCGGCCGATACGGCCGAGAGCACCGAGGAGTAATTGAGAAGGGCCCCGGGGCAACACCCGGGGCCCTTTCTGGCCTAGTGCCATATGAAAGCATGAGCCGCCGTCCGCAGGGGCGGCGGATGTAACAGGAGAGGAGCTACGATGGCTGCAGGCAAAACCTTCTATGACATCCTGGGCGTATCCAAGAGCGCCTCCGACAAAGAGATCAAGAGCGCGTTTCGCAAGCTCGCGCAAAAATATCACCCCGATGCCGGCGGCGACGAGGCCAAGTTTAAGGAGATCAGCGAGGCCTATGAGACGCTTTCGGACGAGAAGAAGCGCAAAGAGTACGACCAGATGCTCATGTTTGGCGGTATGCCGGGCGCGGGCGGCGCGTATGGTGGCGGCTACGGTGCCGGCGCGGGTGCCAGCGGCTGGGGCGACATCTTCGACAGCATCTTTAGCGGCAACGGCGCCTGGGGCAGTGATTGGGGCTCGGGCTTTGCCGGGGCTGCGGGCGCTGCCGGTGCCGGCGCTGGCCGCAGCCGTGCTCGCAAGGGCGGCGACCTGTCGCTGACTGTCGACGTAACGGCCGAGGACGCGTTTCGCGGCGTGACGCACAAGGTTACCTACCGCATTCCCTCGACGGGCGAGCAGCAGACCATTACGGTCTCGGTGCCTGCGGGCGCGGTCGACGGAGGTAAGCTGCGTTACAAGCGTCGCGGCGAGTATGGCGTTGCCGGCGGCGAGCGCGGCGACCTGGTCGTGACCACGCACGTGGAGGAGCATCCGCTGTTTAAGCGTAAAGGTGCCGACGTGACCATGGAGGTACCGGTCTCGGTCTACGAGGCGGCGCTCGGCTGCACGGTGGACGTGCCCACGCCCGGCGGTGCGACGGTTCGTCTGAAGGTGCCCGCGGGTACCCAGACGGGCAAGAAGTTCCGCTTTAAGGAGATGGGTGCGCCCGACGTTAAGCACCGTGGTCGCACCGGTGCGCTGCTCGTCGAGATCAAGGTGCAGGTTCCCACGAACCTATCCGACGACGAGCGCGATGCCATGACCAGGCTGCGCGAGGCCGACACGCGCGATTATCGCGAGAAGGTCAACCGTTACAAGGCGACGTTCTAGGGCGGTCGTGGCGCACGCCCGCGCCCGCGGGCTTATGATGGACGATAACGAGACGGAAAGGGGTCAGGTAGCATGGCCGAGGACAATAGGAACAAACCGCTGTACATGATCAGCGTGGCGGCCGAGCTGACCGGCATGCATCCGCAGACTCTGCGCGTCTACGAGTCCAAGGGCCTGGTGAACCCCCAGCGCTCAGGCGGTAACACGCGTCTGTATTCGCGTGCCGATATCGAGCGCCTGGAGCTCATCAACCAGCTCACCGACGAGGGCATCAACCTTGCCGGCGTGGTGCGCATCCTCGATATGAAGGAGCGTGCCGAGGAGCGTGAGCGCGAGAACGAAAAGCTCCGTGCTCGCGTGCGCCAGCTCGAGGACGAGCTGCATGAGTACAAGATGCAGAAGAAGATCACCGCCCTGGCCCCGCGCGATGGTTCAGTCAACCCCGAGCAAGTCATGCGCAAGCTTTTGGGCGCCGGCGGGGATTTGTAGTTACGCGGTTTTACCAAACCGCGTAACCAGTTGACGCTGCAAGCCCGTCAGAGCGGCAATCTGCCTTTCAACTTCGGCGGCATGATCAAAAGATCAATGCCGCCTCGTTTCAAGGCACCTTGCTCGCTCTGGCGGGCTTTCGCTGTCCGCGCCAAAACATCGGCGTTGTTATGGGTAGTCATTGGGGACGTTCTTAAATGACTAGTCGAAAGGGACGCTCTTGCACCAAATCTGCCTGCCCACATCGGGCTTGTCCTGTACTTTACTGAGATAAAGTGAACGTGTAGATTCGTAACCCACTCGCAACCGTTCTATGGCACGATATTGAACGAATGTATGCTATGCGCCCGAGCCTTTCGGGCAGAGTGGGAGACAGTATGGTCAAGCTGTACGAGGACGGCATCTACCTGCGCGGTGGCAGCGAGGTTGTGCCTGCGGCCGAGGCTGCCGAGCGCGGTATTACGCAGACGCCCGAGGATGCCAAGCGCGGCACCATCGCGTATTCGATCCTCCAGGCACACAACACGTCCGGCGACCCCGAGGCGCTCAAGATTTGTTTCGATGCCATGGCGAGCCACGACATCACCTTTGTCGGCATCATCCAGACGGCGCGCGCCTCGGGTATGGAGCGGTTCCCGCTGCCCTACGTGCTCACCAACTGCCATAACTCGCTGTGCGCCGTGGGCGGCACCATCAACGAGGACGACCACGTCTTTGGCCTCTCAGCTGCCAAGAAGTACGGCGGCATCTTCGTCCCGCCGCACATCGCCGTCATCCACTCCTTTATGCGTGAGAACTTCGCCGGTTGCGGCAAGATGATCCTGGGCTCCGACTCGCACACCCGCTATGGCGCCCTGGGCACCATGGCCGTGGGCGAGGGCGGCGGCGAGCTGGCAAAGCAGCTGCTGCGCGACACCTACGATGTCGCCTATCCCGGCGTCGTCGCCATCTACCTCACGGGCGCCCCGCGTCCTGGCGTCGGCCCGCACGACGTGGCGCTCGCCATCATCAAGGCGGTCTTTGCCAAGGGCTACGTTAAGAACAAGGTCATGGAGTTTGTGGGCCCCGGCATCGCGAGCATGACGACCGACTACCGCAATGGCGTCGATGTCATGACCACCGAGACGACCTGCCTGTCGAGCATCTGGGCCACCGACGAGGACACGCACGCATTCCTGGCCATGCACGGCCGCGGCGACGACTACCGCGAGCTCAAGCCCGCCGATGTCGCCTACTACGACGGCTGCGTCGAGGTCGACCTGTCGAGCATCAAGCCCATGATCGCGCTGCCGTTCCATCCTTCCAACGGCTTTGAGATCGACGAGCTCAACGAGAACCTCGAGGACATCCTGCACGAGGTGGAGCTCGAGGCCGCCAAGATCGGCGAGGGCAAGACGCACTTTAGTCTGCTCGACAAGATCGTCGACGGCAAGCTGCACGTGCAGCAGGGCGTTATCGCCGGCTGCTCGGGCGGCAACTACGACTCCGTGGTCCAGGCCGCCCGCGTGCTCAAGGGCGCCAACACCGGCTGCGGCGAGTTCTCGCTGTCGGTCTACCCCACGAGCCAGCCCGTGGCACTCGAGCTTACACGCCGCGGCTATATCTACGACCTTATGGAGGCCGGCGCGATCGTGCGCACGGCATTCTGCGGCCCGTGCTTTGGCGCCGGCGACACGCCCGCCAACAACGGCCTTTCGATCCGCCACACCACGCGCAACTTCCCCAACCGCGAGGGTTCCAAGCCGGGTAATGGCCAGCTGAGCGCCGTGGCCCTGATGGACGCTCGCTCCATTGCGGCGACGGCCGCCAACGGTGGCGTCCTGACGCCGGCGACCGACCTGCCCGAGGAGACTTGGGACGAGGTCTGCGGGTACACCTTTGACGACGCGCCGTACAAAAAGCGCGTGTACTGGGGCTTTGGCAAGGCCGAGCCTGCCGACGAACTGGTCGAGGGTCCCAACATCAAGCCGTGGCCCGCGATGGAACCTCTCAGCGACGATATCCTGCTCAAGGTGTGCTCCAAGATCATGGACCCGGTCACCACGACCGACGAGCTCATTCCCTCGGGCGAGACAAGCTCCTTCCGCTCCAACCCGCTGGGCCTGGCCGAGTTTACGCTCAGCCGCCGCGACCCTGCCTACGTGGGCCGCTCCAAGGAGGTCGACGCGGTGGAAAAGCGCCGCGTGGCCGGCGAGGCCGCAGGCGACCTGGCGGCACTCGATGCCGAGCTTGCCGGCGTGTTTGAGGCACTGGCCGGCGCCGGCGTCGCGGCCGATGCCAAGGCGACCGAGTATGGCTCCATGCTCTATGCCAAGAAGCCCGGCGACGGTTCTGCCCGCGAGCAGGCCGCGAGCTGCCAGCGCGTGATTGGCGGTCTGGCCAACATCGTCCACGAGTACGCCACCAAGCGCTATCGCTCCAACGTGATGAACTGGGGCATGGTGCCCTTCCAGATGGAGGCCGAGCCCAACTTTGAGGTGGGCGACTACGTCTTTGTGCCGGGTATCCGTGCCGCGCTCGATGGCGATTTGAAGAACATCGCCGCCTACGTGGTGCGTGCCGATGGTGCGGTCGAGCAGATTGAGCTCTATATTGCCGATATGACGGCAGAGGAGCGTGCCATCGTCAAGGCCGGCTGCCTGATCAACTACAACAAGTTCAAGGCCGCTGCCGAGTAACGCACTTAATTGTCCGCCCGGGGCTTACCCTTTCCCGCCCGCTCACGCGCTTTGCGAGGGTCGCGTTCGGGAAAGGGTAAGCCCCGGGCTACATTTCTGCGTTCTCGTTGGGTCTTGAGGGACGCTAAAAAAAGACTGGGACCACCACAAAGGGGACAGGCAGCTTTGTGGTGGTCCCGTTTATCTCGACCTGTAACAGCTAGGGGCAAAATATGCCGCTAGATGTTACAGGTCGAGATTTTCGGACGGGGCTTCGCGGCCAATCTCGATCCGTAACATCTAGGCCCCAATTTGCCGAGTAGTTGTTACAGATTTAGACAAACGGTTGCCGTCGGTCATTTCATCTCAATCTGTAACACCAAGGATCCAAAAGGGCCGCTAGCTGTTACAGATTGAGACAGCGGAGCGCCGGAGCCGAAAACTACCACGAAGGTGTCTGTCCGGCGGGTTCTTATTTCGATGGGGTCCAGGTTATTTCATCGTCAAATAGCCAAGTGCGTGCTGAGCCACTGTCGCGCGCTGTCTGTGGATCGGGCTCGCAAGTTTGTTCGTAGGCATCCTCGGTACACCGATCCATAAAATCGACGACTGCCGTCTGGTCGCCTTCCATGACGTAGATCACGTTGCCATCCGAGATATAGACTCCCGGCCCTTCGTTGTCCACGTAGCCGGGGTCGTATGAAACGTTGCACAGTCTGCTCCCGTTTGCCGCATCGAGTTCAAGGGTCGAATAATACCCGCCATTCATTTGGCCTTTCTTGGCTCGATATATTGCGGCGCCGTACCATCGCTTAAACGTCTTGCCTTTGAGTAAACTGGTTGCCTTGCCGATAAGCTGCTCATCTTGGGTATAGCGCGTGGCTCCAAGTTCGATTCTGGGATAGTTACTGACCCCAAGCGCTGCGGGCGTACCGTCGAAATCGACGGTGATTGAATCGGGTTTGACGATATCGGTGAGGATTTCGATGGGGTAGCTTACGGTTTCAACCGCCGCCTGCGTTGCCGAGGCAGGGAGAAATGCGAGATAGATAATGCCCACGCCGACTGCGGTAATTGCAAACGCTAAGACGAGCAGGCCGATATAGGTGGAGCGTTTCACGGCGGGTACCTCGCAAACAGCATGCATTCATTAAGATAAGTGATACCAGCTTACGACAATATTCAAAAGAAAGCGACCGCCCGGAATGAGAGGGCTAAAAGGCCCTATTGGGCTTCGATTTGATCTCTAATAGGAATATTTGCCTCCCCTCATTCTGGGCGAGGGGTCAAAAAATGAGTTCACGAGTTTTGCGCAATACTATTCTCACTAAACTCGCTATTTTCACTATAAGCACTATAAAAACGACAGGGACGATGACGAGAAAGTTGTGGCGTACGATAGCCAAGTCGTTTAGGCCGGCACCCTTGTCTTGAATCTCCATCTATATCTGCGCGAACGGGCTATCGGTGGCTCTCGATTTCGTCGCTGTGTTCTCGTTGGGTCTTGAAGGACGCTAAAAAAGACTGGCACCACCACAAAGGGGACAGGCACCTTTGTGGTGGTGGGTTACGAGTAGCTCCTTTTGGTAATAGTGCTGGCTGCGATATCATTAGTGCAGGTGGCGAAGGCTTGCATTGTGAGGTGCTTTGCTGTGAGAAGTCCTGCCCGTATTGGATTGATTGTTTTGGCGCTTGCGATCACCGTGGTTGGCATGGGCGCTGTCGGCATGGCGTTTCTACCTGCTGCGGTGACGGAGCCGGTGGTTAAGCCTGTGACGCAATCTGTCGAACTTCTGACCGGCGACGACAAGCCTGAGACCATTACCGTTGATTTTGATGAGCAACCGGCTGCACTGGGCATTAGTAATTATCCGCGTATTCAGCTTGGGGCTATGCGCTATACCATGGATTCTGGGCTGATCGACAGGGCGTCTGAGCTGCTCAAGGGCAAAACCTTTAAGCGCTGGTATGGATATGCGTCCTATCGGGCAAAAGCGAACGACATGGTTGGCGGATGCCACTCTTCCATCGAGCTGGACACTGCAAACGGCGCAAAGTTATGTGATGTCTCGTACGATCCGGGCTACGAGGGCAATGAGGGTCCGGGCATCTACATCATGGACGGCGATGTCGCCTATGTCATGGAGGGCGACCAGACCGAGCTCAACGATTTTATGGGTCAGTGCATTCAGGATGCCTATGAACAGACCTGCTTGCCCGACCCGCAGACTGCACGCGATAGTGGGTCTGCCCGTACATGGCTGTTCGAGGATGAGATGCCCTGGAACGCCGAATCGGGAAGCACGGGCTCGGCGAAGGAGTAGAGACCGCGACCACCACAAAGGTGCCTGTCCTCTTTGTGGTGGTTTTCGGTCTGTCTCGATCTGTAACATCTTGGCCGCTGAAAGTGGGCCTGGTGTTACAGATTTAGATTTTTGATCCGAGTGTTTTCTGTTCGTCTCGATTTGTAACAGATAGAGCTCTATTTGCTGACTAGATGTTACAGATTGAGATAGTAAGGGGACGAGGCCGTAGCGGGTGAGCGCACCTGCTCCCTATCTTTCAATCACTCAGAAAATCTTATATATAGAGACTTAGATTTGTGTATAAGATCGCGCAAAGCTGGCAACAATACTTCTCGAACAACGTGAAGCCGCCCCGTAGGGCGGCCACCCCAAGAGAGGTGATTCCATGAGAATCGATAAGCTAGCAATGACGTCGCGCGAGGCGCTGCAGACCGCCATGAGCACGGCTGCCGATGCGCAGGCCGGCGCGGTGGAGCCGATTCACCTGCTGTCCGCCCTGCTCGGCGCCGGCGAGCGCAATATCTCCGTGATCATCGAGCGCATCGGTGCCGACCCGGCCCAGCTTGCACGCTCCACACAGGATGCCATCGACCATGCGCCCAAGGTGTCGGGCGAGGGCCAGCAGATGGGTCTTTCCAACGAGCTCGTCCGCGTCATCGAAAAGGCCGAGAAGAAGGCCACCAAGATGGGCGACAGCTTTGTGGTGACCGAGCATCTACTGATGGCACTTGCCGAGGACAAGGGCGAGGCGGGCCGCGTGCTGCGCGATGCCAGCGTGACCAAGGAGCGCATCGAGCAGGTCTACGAGGAGCTGCGTGGCGATGACCGCGTGACGTCTGCCGAGGACAAGACGCAGTTTGAGGCACTGGAGCAGTACGGTCGCAACATCTGCGACCTGGCCCGCGCCGGCAAGCTCGACCCGGTCATCGGCCGTACCGACGAGATCCGTCGTACCATCCAGGTCCTGTCCCGTCGCACCAAGAACAACCCCGTGCTCATCGGTGAGCCGGGCGTCGGTAAAACGGCCATCGTCGAGGGCATCGCCCAGCGTATCGTGGCCGGCGACGTGCCGAGCACGCTGCGCGACCGCGACCTCATCGAGCTCGACATGAGCGCGCTGGTCGCCGGCGCCAAGTACCGTGGCGAGTTCGAGGACCGCTTGAAGGCCGTACTCAAGGAAGTGCAAAAATCGGAAGGCAAGGTCATCCTGTTCATCGATGAGCTCCACACCATTGTGGGCGCGGGTGCCACCGAGGGCTCCATGGACGCCGGCAACATCCTCAAGCCGGCGCTCGCTCGTGGCGATCTGCACGCGATCGGCGCGACCACGCTCGACGAATACCGCAAGTACATCGAGAAGGACGCGGCGCTCGCCCGTCGTTTCCAGACCGTGATGGTCTCCGAGCCTACCGTCGAGGACACCATCTCGATTCTGCGTGGCCTCAAGGAGAAGTACGAGATCTTCCACGGCGTGCATATCACCGATAGCGCGCTCGTGGCCGCCGCCGACCTCTCCGATCGCTACATCGCCGACCGCTTCCTGCCCGACAAGGCCATCGACCTGGTCGATGAGGCCGCAAGCCGCCTGCGCATGGAACTCGACAGCATGCCGGTCGAGATCGACGCCACCACGCGTCAGCTCACCCAGCTGCAGATCGAGGAACAGGCGCTCATGAAAGAGACCGATGACGCCTCCAAGGAGCGTCTGGAGGCCCTGCGCCAGGAGATTGCCGAGGTCCAGGAAAAACTCAACGTGCAAAAGGCCGGCTGGCTCAACCAGAAGAACGCCATTGACCACGTGCAGGAGCTTAAGAGCCAGCTTGACGAGGCCAAGAGCGAGGAGGAGCGCGCGACGCGCAACGGCGATTTGGGTCGTGCGTCCGAGCTGCGCTACTCCGTGATTCCGGGCCTGCAGCAGCAGATTCAGGATTCCGAGGCCGCGCTCGAGGCGCAAAAGCAGCAGGACGGCGAGGGCCTCAACGAACAGGTGACCTCCGATGAGATCGCCGAGGTCGTGAGCGCCTGGACCGGCGTGCCCGTGTCCAAGATGATGCAGGGCGAGCTCGACAAGCTCAAGGGCTTGGAGGGCGAGCTGCATAAGCGTGTCATCGGCCAGGACGAGGCCGTCTCCGCTGTCGCCGCAGCCGTGCGCCGCAGCCGTGCGGGCCTCTCCGATCCGGACAAGCCCATCGGCAGCTTCTTCTTCCTGGGCCCCACTGGCGTGGGCAAGACCGAGCTCGCCAAGGCGCTTGCCGAGTGCCTGTTCGACGACGAGCGCGCGCTCGTGCGTATCGATATGTCCGAGTACATGGAGAAGTTCAGCGTCCAGCGTCTGATCGGTGCGCCCCCGGGATACGTGGGTTACGACGAGGGCGGCCAGCTCACCGAGGCCGTGCGCCGTCGTCCCTACTCCGTGATCTTGCTCGACGAGATGGAGAAGGCCCATCCGGATGTCTTTAACGTGCTGTTGCAGGTGCTCGACGACGGCCGTCTGACCGATGGCCAGGGTCGCCAGGTGTCCTTCAAGAACACGATTATCATCATGACGTCCAACGTGGGCTCCAAAGCCATCGCCGATCTGTCCGGTAAGGACGAGGAGGAGATGCGCCATCAGGTCGACGCTGCCATGGCTCAGACCTTCCGCCCCGAGTTCCTCAACCGTATCGACGACATCGTGGTGTTCCATCCGCTCGGCATGGCGCAGATCGAGAAGATCGTCGACATCCAGCTTGCCGACGTCCGCGCGCGTCTGGCCAAGGAGCGCATGACGCTTGCCATCACCCCGGCGGCCAAGCAGATGCTCGCCGTGGGTGGCCTGGACCCCGTGTTCGGTGCCCGTCCGCTCAAGCGCCTGGTCCAGCGCGAGGTCGTGGACGCCATCGCCGCCGCCATCATCGACGGCACGGTGCGCGAGGGCGATCAGGTGACGGTCGATGTCGACAAGGACGGCGGCTTTACCGTCGTTTGCGACAACACGCCGGCGGCTACCTATGAGGTTCCCGACGCCGAGTAGATTTTGGGCCATGCCTTAAAATCTGCCAGCCGCCTCTAAACGCCAAGGGTGGCGGATCCAATTGGGTCCGCCACCCTTTTTCGTGCGACAATCGATGATGTTGAGCACGATTGCATGGCAAGGAGATATGCAGATGATAGACAAGAACAAGACGAACACGTCGGCGACCGATGCTGCACCCGCCGCACCCAAGCCTGCACCTAAGCCGGCACCTAAGCCGGCACCCAAGCCGCGCGACCCCTACATCCGTGCCGAGAACGAGGACGATGACGGCTACGATCCCTACAGCGACCGACGCCCCGAGCGTGAGCCAATGTTCGAAGCCGACCCCTGGCGCTGAGTGCCACCCAAAAGGCCACCAATAAGTTGCGGTGAAATAGGGACTGTTTTGCGGTTTGACCAGTAAAAACAATCCCTATTTCACCGCAACTGCGTTAGGGATGTGGGTGTTGGGCGGCTGTCTTTGGGCCGGCTAGTCCTGGGCCTTGATACTCGGCATCAGAATCTGGGCGAGGTAGTCGCATTCGAGCTTGGTGGCGGCGTCGGCCTTGCCGTCTTTGCCGACCAGCACGTTCTTGATCTGGCTATAGGTGTAGCGGTTGCCGGTCGTGAGCTCGACAAGCTCAATGGCCGTGTCCATGGGGTAGGTCGACACGGGGTCTTGCGTGCGCCCGTTGATGGTCTGGGGCACCACGTACGGATAGACGGGGCCGCTGGCGTAGACGGTGTAGCCGTTGCCGAGGTTTGCCGCACCCAAAACCGCGTCGCCCTCATCGGGCGTAAAGCTCTCGCCGTCGCGCACCGTGACAAGCGTCACAAGCGGCGTGTTCGTGTCGCCGGCAAGATAGATGCATAGCGTGCTGCCATTTTGCCAAGTCTCGACCTTGCCGTACCACTCGACGGGGATATCGAGCTGATACAGGTCCGTTGCCTTATGTCGAGCATCGGCGTCGCGGGCCGCCTGCGCCTTGCGGGAGCTCACGGCGTTGGTTGCGGCGTCGCGTCGCGCGGTTGCCGCCTGCTGGAGCACCTTTGCGACCGCGGCGGAGTTCACCCCGCCTTCCTCGGCATACTTGGCGGCGGCATCGATTTGGTCGTCAGTCACCGTGTCGGCCGAAGGCACCTTGAGCTTAAAGGTGGCCTGGGCACTCAAATCCTGCCCATCGCTCTTAATGGTGACCTGCGCCTTGGTGGTCGGCACGGTGTAAATGGTACCGTCGGCTGCGATGGGGGACCCAGCGATGGAGAGCGTATAGTCGCCGGGCAGCAGCTTAATGCCACGACCATGCTCGTCAACGTAGAGTGTTTCGCTCACGGAAGAACCGTCGGAATCCTGCCCGCTCACCTGTACGGGAATCTTGGAGCCGGTTGAGCAGTCGAGGTCCGCGGCATGCACGCCAATCTGCACCGACATCATCGTGTGCGCGCTGGCGGCGACAGCGGCAGCCTGCTCTTGCTGATATCCGTTCCAGGCGGCATAGCCTGCGCCGCCGGCGACGAGCGCGACGGCCACAACGCCGGCAACCATCAGGTTGCGGCGCTTGGGCGACATCTTGCGATGACGAACCTCGGCTTCGCGTGCCGAAGGAACGGACGGTAGGGGAATATCGCCCATGGCGATGGTCTCGTCCACGGCAGGCGCGGAGCCCAGGCCGGGAAGCTCGCGGGTCAGTGAATCTTCGGCCGGCAAGCTGTCGAGCAAGATGGTTTCCTCGCTCGTGTCGGATTCGGGCTGGTCGTCGGCCTCGCATTCGGATTCCTCGTGCCCCGCCTCGTCCTCGGTGGGCGCGGCGCCATCGTCTTTTGCATCCTGATTATCGGGCTGCGCCTCGATTTCCGGCTCATCCCGCACATCAACGCTCGAATCGTCAAACGCAATCTCGGCCAGTGCGATCTGGTCTAGGCTCTCCAGGGCCTCGGCACACGCTTCTGCATCTTGGGCCGCATCCTCTTGGCCCATCGTCTCATCTTTCATATATCCCCCAAGCTCAATATCGGCTCAACACTGTACCCAAAAATGGAGCCATATAAAGCGCGTATGAAATATAAGATTTGATTTAACCTGAGCGCATCGTTCGGCCGCATCCTCGCGGCAGCAAAAGGCCCCCGGAACGCGAACGAATCACATTCCGGGGGCTCTGCAATGCGTTGAGTTGCGCGGAGCCGGCTATGCTGCTTCGCGCTCAAGCGATGTCTGCGCCAGGCACGTTACTCGGCGTGCGCGTAATCAACCTTGGCGCGGCGGGCAGTGGCCTTCTCCCAATCGCTGGTGCCCTCAAAGACATCCTGCTTGTAGGGATTGCGGCCGAGCTTCTTGGCACGGTAGGCGACGTAGATGATCGCGGCGATGTTGGCGATTAGCGCGGCGACCGAGACCGCGGTGGCGGCGCCGGGATCGAGCGTGGAGTGCGTCACAAAGATGGACTCCTCCTGGAAGTACGGGAACACCTGGGCAAACATGCACCAAATGGCCAGCGTAAAGGCGCGGTTCTGAATCCAGCCGCCCTTGTTCCAGATAAAGGCGGCGACGGTGGGCGCCAGCAGCAGCGCAAAGCCGCAGAACCAGGAGTGGGTGGGCAGGCAGTTGTAGGTGTAGCAGAAGTTCCAGATATCGTAGGCGATGATGTAGACCCAGGTCATGTCGGGCCACAGCATGTCGGTCTGATCCTCGGAGGCGTAGACGCTCCACCAACCGGTCATGCAGAAGATGTTGATGATACCGGCGATGCCGTTGAACACGTTGTTCCAGCCGGCCAGCTGCGTGGCGCCCTCGGAGGTGACCCAGGTGGACTCGCCCAGGACAAAGAAGTGATAAGCGCTCTCGAAGTCGGACACGACGGCGATCATGATGTTGATGGCGACGATCACAAACGGCCACGCGCGGAACCAATGCGCCTTGCCGATCTTGCCCCACTGGTACTTAATGGCAATGAAGCCCCAGCAACCGGCCAGCGCCGCGTATACCTTGGCGTAGTGGAACCAGCTGTTCTGGTACACATGGGTGGGGTTGATGAGCGCCCACTCGGCGCCCTGCGAGACGCCGATGGCGATGGCGACGCAGTAGATGGTCATGGCCAGCGGAGCCACGCCAAAGATGATGGCCGCGCCCAGCTTGGTGCGGCGGCCGACCTCGTTGAGCACGATCAGGCCAATAAAGACCATGGCCCAGCCGGCCCAGTGGATAAGGGTATCGCTACCCCAAACATCGAACAGCATGCTGCTCTCCTTTCACACGCCCGCGGCCCCTCTTCCGATCGCGGGCAGTTTGGCCAAATGTCGTCAGTTCTGGGGCTTGCGCTCCGGATACTTGGCGGTATAGCCCTCGATGTGGAGCGTCGAGGCGATGATTTCCTTGACCGTCTCGTCGGGCACATCGGGGTGCGTGCGGATATACATCAAAAGACCCATGATGAGGGTATAGAACGTTTCGTAGACATGGTCGATGCGCAGCTCGTGATGGGCGACAAAATCAACCACGGTGGTGTCGCAGATGTACTGCGCCACGCGCTGGACCACGTTGTGCAAAAAGCCGCCGTAGAGCGCGCCGCTGCTCGAGGTCAGGGTACTCGGCAGCTCGTGGCCGCTGGCGACCAGGCGCTTAAAGAGCGGGGCGACGGTGTCGAGTGCGCCCTCGATATCGCCGACGGTGCGGTCGGCGTTCCACTGCTCGAGTTCGGAGATAAAACCGTCAATTGCCTCGTCCATAACAGCGGTGACGGCGGCGTCCATGTCGGCGAAGTAGTGGTAGAACAGCGAGCGCGTGCAGCCGGCTCGCTTGGTTACGGCCGATACCGATAGGTGGGACACGCCCAGCTCGGAGCTTACGGTGCGCACGGCGGCGAGGATCTCGCGACGGCGTTCGTCGCCCGTCAAGCGCTTTGCCGCGCTGTCGGATGCGGGGACGGCATTGACCGCAGAGGTATCTGCTGTGTTGTTGCCCATGCGTTTGCCGCCTTTCATCCTCTTTTGCCTGACCGTTCGCCTAACAGTCTTGAATATTGTTGACGGTTCGTCAATACTATTTTTGACACAATGTCAACAATGGCGGGTAAACGGCATGGGGGCATGCCCGACCTGCAAAAAAGAGGGGTGCCGCGGTCTCGCCGGGCTGTGGCAAGAGAAGGGACAACCATGATTCTCAACGGACCGGGAATTAGCTACACCGAGCCCGACATCGGCTCGGAGTTCGTACCGCCGCTGCCGGAGCATCCGCGCGAGGCCATCGTCAAACTGTGCGAGCACTGCACTAACCGTCTGCTGCATCGCGACGAGCTGCTGGGCTACGAGTACTGGTCGTTTGCCGAGGCCGCGACTGACGAGCAGGCCGAAGTGCTCTGCAAGATGAAGATGCGTCGTCCCTATACGCTGCCCGAGATGGTCAAGCTCACCGGCATGCCCGAGGCCGATATCGAGAAGATGCTCGACGACATGAGCTACACGGGTCTGCTCGAGTACAACTGGGAAAATCCCGAGCGCGCCAAGCAGTGGGTGCTGCCCATGCTGGTGCCGGGTTCTGCCGAGTTCCTCAACATGCGCGTGAGCCAGCTCGAGGAGCATCCGGTCTATGCCAAGTTCTTTGAGCAGGCGTCCAAGGGGCCGCTGTCCAAGGCCACGCCGATGGTGCCGCCCGGAGGCGCCGGTATCGGCATGCACGTCATTCCGGTCGAGAAGGCCATCGATGCCGCGAGCACCTCGGTGCCTATTGAGCATATCGAGCATTGGCTCGACAAATACGAGGGCAAGTATGCCGCTAGTACCTGCAGCTGCCGCGCGAGCCGTCGCGTGATGGGCGAGGGCTGCGCCGACGACCCCGCCGACTGGTGCATCGCCGTGGGCGATATGGCCGACTATGTGGTTGAGACCGACCGCGGCCACTATGTGACGCGCGAGGAGGTCTACGACATCTTGCGCCAGGCCGAGGACAACGGCTTTGTGCACCAGATCACCAACATCGACGGCGAGAACAAGATCTTCGCCATCTGCAACTGCAACGTCAACGTGTGCTATGCCCTGCGCACCTCGCAGCTGTTCAACACGCCCAACCTGTCGCGCTCGGCCTATGTCGCCAAGGTCGAGAAGGACAAGTGCGTGGCCTGCGGTCGCTGCGTTGAGGTGTGCCCGGCCGGTGCCGCTAAGCTGGGCCAGAAGCTCTGCAGCAAAAAGGCCGGCGGACAGGTGCCCGAGTATCCGCGCCAGGAGCTGCCCGATGCCACCAAGTGGGATCACACTAAGTGGTCGCCCAACTACCGCAACGATAATCGTATCGAAACGCATGAGTCCGGCACCGCGCCCTGCAAGACGGCCTGCCCCGCGCACGTTGCCGTTCAGGGCTATTTGAAGCTCGCGGCTCAGGGTCGCTATGACGAGGCCCTAGCACTCATTAAGCGCGAGAACCCTCTGCCCGCTATCTGCGGCCGTGTGTGCAATCGCCGCTGCGAGGATGCCTGCACCCGCGGCCGTGTGGACGCCGCCGTGGCCATCGACGAGGTCAAGAAGTTCATCGCCCAGCGCGATCTTGATGCCGCGACCCGCTATGTCCCGCCCGTGGTGACGCCGACGCGCGCTGGCGGCTTCGACCAGAAGATCGCCATTATCGGTGCCGGTCCGGCCGGCCTGTCCTGCGCTTTCTACCTGGCCGAGAAGGGCTACAAGCCCGTCGTGTTCGAGAAGAACGAGCGCCCGGGCGGCATGCTCACCTACGGCATTCCCAGCTTTAAGCTGCAGAAGGACGTTATCGAGGCCGAGGTCGAGGTTATTCGCCTGATGGGTGCCGAGTTCCGCTATGGCGTGGAGGTCGGTCGCGATGTGACGCTCGATGAGCTGCGCGAGCAGGGCTTTAAGGCCTTTTATGTTGCCATCGGCTGCCAGGGCGGCCGCCTTGCCGGTATTCCGGGCGAGGATGCCGAGGACGTGACCGTGGCCGTCGACTTCTTGCGCGAGGTCAACAGCGGCAAGATCGACGCGCTGCCCGGCCGCACCATCGTGGTGGGCGGCGGCAACGTGGCCATCGACGTGGCCCGCAACGCCTGCCGTCTGGGCTCCGAGCACGTCGAGATGTTCTGCCTGGAGAGCGAGGCCCAGATGCCCGCCAGCGAGGAAGAGCGTCGCGAGGCCATCGAGGACGGCGCGCACATCAGCTGTGGTTGGGGTCCCAAGGAGGTTCACCTGGACGAGTCCGGCCGTGTGTGCGGTATCACCTTCAAGTGCTGCACGCGCGTCTTTGACGACGAGGGCCGGTTTGCGCCCGGGTACGACGAGAACGATCTGCGTCGTGTCGATGCCGACCGTGTCGTCATGTCGATTGGCCAGTCCATTGTGTGGGGCGACCTGTTGGCTGGCTCCAAGGTGGAGCTTGGCCGCGGCCAGGGTGCTCTTGCCGATCCCCAGACCTATCAGACTGCCGAGCCCGACATCTTTGTGGGCGGCGACGTCTATACCGGTCCGAGCTTTGCCATCGACGCCATCGCCGCCGGTCACGAGGCCGCCGTCTCCATCCATCGCTTTGTGCAGCCGGGCTCCACGCTCACCATCGGCCGCAACCAGCGCCGCTATACCGCGCTCGACCGCGACGATGTCGTGATCGAGAGCTACGACAACGCGAGCCGCGAGGCTGCCCACGTGGACCGCGAGCGCGAGAAGGCCGCGCCGTTTAGCGAGTACGTCGAGACCTTTACCGAAGAGCAGGTGCGCGCCGAGACCGCCCGTTGCCTGGGTTGCGGTGCCTCGATCGTCGACCCCAACAAGTGCATCGGCTGCGGCCTGTGCACCACCAAGTGCGCGTTCGACGCCATCCATCTGGATCGCGACCGCCCCGAGTGCTCCACGATGGTCAAATACGAGCAAAAGCTCCCAAGCCTCGGCAAGTACGCGCTCAAGCGTGCCATTAAGATTAAATTCGGGAAGAAGTAAAAGAACCTAACAAGTAAGTGAGCGGCGCGGGGGCGTCGCTCACTTACGTTTGGCTGACATCGCATCAACCGTTGTGGAAAGGTTTCTACCTTGCACGAATTGGGAATCGTTTATCACATCATTCGCGATGTTGAGAACGTGGCGCGCGCCAATGGCGTGCGCCACGTTTCGAGCGTTACGCTGCTGCTGGGTGAGGTCTCGGGCGTCGTTCCCGACTTGCTGCTCGACGCTTGGCGCTGGGCGGCAGATAAAAAGTCCATCACCGAGGGTGCGGAGCTTATTGTGGAGCCTGTCGAGGCCGTGACGCATTGCGAGGCGTGCGGCTGCGACTACGTGACGGTCGAGCACGGCAAGACCTGCCCCCATTGCGGCAGCGGCGAGACATACTTGCTGCAGGGCCAGGAGGTCATGATCAAGCAGATCGAGACCCCCGACGAGGACCCGGCAGACGCTGCTCCCGACGGTCCTTCCGACGCTCCCGACGCCGTCGACGCCGCCAACCCCCTCCACATCGCCTAACTTGGTCGTTGGGGACGTTCTTGTTCGACTAGTCGTTTAAGAACGTCCCCAATGACTACTTGCGCTAGAGCATAAGTCACGATAATAGTCAAGTCATGTCTGTTTAAACAAAATAGCGGCAGTACAAGCGCATTCGCGCTTGCCAAAATCGATATTAATGAACAGCCTGTTTGTATCTGTAAAATGCATGGCTTGATGTGCGACGCCTTGGCGTGTAATGAGTCAAAAAGCGGTAACGTAATCAATTTGTAACAAACATAGACGTTTAAACAAATAAACCAACCTTTTGCGAATTTAGCTATAATTCCACAAACCAAACAGGTATACTTCCTTAATGTCGTGTAGGAAATACGTAGACAAAAAGGAGGTTATGTGATGGTAAGTATTGTTCTTGCTAGCCACGGGGACTTGGCTGCTGGAATCAAGCAGACGGGCTCGATGGTCTTTGGCGATCAGCCGTCTGTAGCCGTGGTCTCGCTCGAGCCGAGCATGGGCCCCGACGACTTCCGTGCCAAGGTCGAGGAAGCAATCGCTTCCTTCGAGGACCAGGAGCAGGTGCTCTTCCTCGTTGATCTGTGGGGCGGCACGCCGTTCAACCAGATCAGCGGGCTCATCGAGGGCCACGATTCCTGGGCTATCGTCACCGGTGTCAACCTGCCTATGCTCATCGAGGCATATTCGCAGCGCTTTGACGCAAAGAACACTGCACATGCGATCGCAAAACATCTCGTGACTGAGGCTAAGGCTGGCGTGCGCGTCAAGCCCGAGTCTCTGGAGCCCGAGGAGAAGAAGCCGGCTGCGGCCGCTGCTGCTCCTGCAGGCGCCATCCCTCCGGGAACGGTCATCGGCGACGGGCACATCAAGATTGCCCACGTCCGTATCGACACCCGTCTGCTGCATGGTCAGGTGGCCACCACGTGGACCAAGCAGATCAACCCCAACCGCATCATCGTGGTTTCCGACGGCGTTGCTCACGACGAGCTCCGCAAGACCATGATCGAGCAGGCTGCCCCTCCGGGAGTCCATGCCAACGTCGTGCCCATCAAGAAGATGGCCGAGGTCGTCAAGGACACGCGCTTTGGTGACACCAAGGCCATGCTGCTCTTCGAGAACCCGCAGGATCTGCTCAAGGCCATCGAGGCCGGCGTCGACATCAAGGAAGTCAACATCGGTTCCATGGCTCACTCCAAGGGCAAGGTCGTCGTCACCAACGCCGTCGCCATGGGCGATGACGACGTCAAGACTCTCGAGGCCCTCAAGGCTAAGGGCGTCAAGTTCGAGGTCCGCAAGGTTCCTTCGGATTCCTCCGAGGATCTCGACGCCATGTTGAAGAAAGCTAAGGCCGAACTGGCCGCTCAAGCATAGTAAAGGAGGGTCCGATACATGTCTGCAATCACTATTCTGCTTGTTGCGATTGTCGCGTTGCTTGCCGGTATGGAAGGCATTCTGGATGAGTTCCAGTTCCATCAGCCGCTCGTGGCATGCACGCTTATCGGTCTCGTAACCGGTCACCTTCAGGAGGGCATCCTCCTGGGCGGTTCGCTCCAGATGATGGCCCTTGGCTGGGCTAACGTCGGCGCCGCCGTCGCGCCTGACGCCGCTCTGGCCTCGGTCGCCTCTTCGATCATCATGGTGCTCGCCCTCAACGGCGGCGCTACCGATCCGTCGAAGGCCGTTACCGCCGCTATCGCCGTCGCTGTCCCGCTGTCGGTCGCTGGTCTGTTCCTGACCATGATCTGCCGTACCCTGGCTACCGCTATCGCTCACGCCATGGACGGTTGCGCCGAGAAGGGCGACTTCGCCGGCATCGAGCGTTGGCAGTACATTGCCATTCTTATGCAGGGCCTTCGTATCGCCATTCCGGCAGTACTTCTGTGCATCATCCCGGCCGAGGCTGTTACCAACGCGCTTAACGCTATGCCCGACTGGCTGTCCGGCGGCATGGCTGTCGGCGGCGGCATGGTCGCTTCCGTCGGTTACGCCATGGTCATCAACATGATGGCCACCAAGGAGACCTGGCCGTTCTTCATCCTCGGCTTTGTCCTTGCTGCCATCCCTCAGCTCACGCTGATCGCTCTTGGCCTCATCGGCATCTCCCTTGCCCTCATCTACCTTGGCCTTAAGGATCTGGCCAAGCAGGGTGGCGGCATGGGCGGTGGCTCCGGCGACCCGCTCGGCGACATTCTGAACGATTACGAGTAGGAGGGGAGTGATACATATGGCAGAGAACAAGATTCAGCTCACCAAGGCTGACCGCAAGAAGGTTTGCTTCCGTCATCAGTTCCTTCAGGGCTCGTGGAACTACGAGCGTATGCAGAACGGCGGCTGGTGCTTCGCAATGATCCCTGCGATCAAGAAGCTCTACACCAGCAAGGATGACCAGATTGCCGCTCTTAAGCGCCACCTGGAGTTCTATAACACCCACCCCTATGTTTCCGCCCCCGTCATTGGCGTTACCCTCGCCCTCGAGGAGGAGCGCGCCAACGGTGCTCCGATCGACGACGTCGCCATCCAGGGCGTCAAGGTCGGTATGATGGGCCCGCTCGCCGGCGTCGGCGACCCCGCCTTCTGGTTCACCCTTCGCCCGATTTTGGGCGCTCTGGGCGCTTCCATGGCCCTGTCCGGTAGCATCGCCGGTCCGCTGCTGTTCTTCTTTGCGTGGAACATCATCCGTTACGCTTTCCTGTGGTACACGCAGGAGTTTGGCTACAAGGTCGGCTCCTCCATCGCCAAGGACCTCTCCGGCGGTCTGATGGGCAAGGTCACCGAGGGTGCTTCCATCCTGGGTATGTTCATCATCGGCGCCCTGGTCGAGCGCTGGGTGTCCATCTCCTTCACCCCGGTCGTCTCCAAGGTCACGCAGTCTGCTGGCGCCTTTATCGACTGGGCTAGCCTGCCCTCCGGCTCCGAGGGCGTCAAGGAAGCGCTGACGATGTACAACTCCATCGGTGCTACCGCCCTTGATCAGGTTAAGGTCACCACGCTTCAGGCTAACCTCGATCAGCTCATCCCCGGCCTTGCCGCTGTGTGCCTGACCCTGCTGGTCTGCAAGCTCCTCAAGAAGAAGGTCAGCCCGATCGTCATCATCCTGGCTCTCTTCGCCGTCGGCATCATCGGTCGCGTCTGCGGCTTCATGTAAGCACGCTTCGGCTTAAGACCGAGAGTTGCTAGGCAAGGGCTTTTGAGCCATTGAAACGGACCGCACCCGGTGGGTACACTGGATGCGGTCCGATTGTTTTTATTGGAGGGCGAGGCGCGTATGGCGCAATCTCAGAACAGCACGGTCGATCTGGCAACGCCGGCAACCTGCCTGATGGGGCTTACCAGCCACGGTAACGTGATGGTGGGCAATAAGGCGTTTGAGTACTATAACGAGCGCAATCCCGAGGATTATATTCAAATCCCGTGGGACGAGGTCGACTATATTGCCGCCGAGGTTTTACGCGGCACCAAGAAGATTACGCGTTTTGCCATCTTCACCAAGGACAACGGTCACTTTACGTTTTCGACGCGCGACGACAAAGAGACGCTTCGTGCGGTCCGCAAGTACGTCGACGAGGATAAGCTCGTGCGTTCGCCCGACTTTATCGATGTGACCGCCAAGGGCGCCAAGAGCATCCCTTCCGTCATCAAAAGCCTCTTCCACAAAGGCAACTAGTCTCCTGCGACGTTCTTAAACGACCAGTCATTAAAGAACGTCGCAGATGACTATCTCGAAGAGCGGCTATGCGCTGCATGGTAGTGGCGTAAATCTGCTACACTAGTACGACATGCCTCCGTAGCTCAGGGGATAGAGCACCGCTCTCCTAAAGCGGGTGTCGACGGTTCGAATCCGCCCGGGGGCACCAGAGATTGATCGAGCCCGGTACCGCCACGGTGCCGGGCTCTTCTGGTCTAAGGGCCGGATTCGGGCCGTCGACACCCGCGTCACCAATTTCCCCGCGGGGGGAGTTTTCGAATCCGCCCGGGGGCACCAGGGAATATGACGGCGTCGCGAGAGCGGCGCCGTTTCTGGTTTGTGGGGGCCGCCGGCGGATTCGGGCCGTCGACACCCGCGTCACCAATTTCCCCGCGGGGGTTCGAGTCCGCCCGGGGGACACCAGAGATTTGCCGATCCCGGTACCGCAACGGCGATACGCCTTGCTAGTTTTGAAAGCTCGTCGTCGGTGCCCTAACGCACTGCCGTTTAGTGCCGATTCTGCCATGCCCGCACTCTTCGCGAGGGTGAGGAGCGTGAATTGATCGGAGAGGGCCAACCACTCTGATAAAATCATCCTCGCTGTCGGCAGTCCTCGTGCCGGGCAGAGCCCTCCATCCGATGGGAGGTGATGCCCATGACCGATTTCACCGAGCTCGTGAAGCTCCTGACCGCTATGGTCTCGCTCCTCACGGCCCTTGTCGGCCTTTCCAAGGCACTCAAGCAGGGTTCGAAGCCCAAAAAGAAAGGCCACCGTCGCTAAGACGATGACCTAACTTCGTTAAGCAACGGCTCTGCCCAGCTCATCACAACTTGGGCTGCCGTCGGCATCATTTTACCCTCCTGACGAGGAATTCGTCCATATTTCAAAAATCAAATTGTGCCCGCGTTGTCATCCTGCTATCGAAGCCTTGATTCTCATTTTCATTGCAACAGCCTCAGGACTCAGCGCAACGCGTTGCGCTCGGTGTCCCTATTTTCATGAAAGGCCCAGCAGTAGGACGCAAGCAAAGTGGGCCTTTTATCTGCAGTTATATGGTGTTCAATGATGCTTGGTGAATAGTAGGGGTAGCATTAAATCATATCTCCTAAAGCGGGTGCCGACGGTTCGAATCCGCCCGGGGGCACCAGAGATTTATCGAGCCCGGTACCGCCATGGTGCCGGGCTCTTCTGGTTTAAAGCCGCGTTCATCCATGGGCGGCAATCCCACATCAAAAGAAAAGCGCCCGCTTGCTGGGGGAGCAAGGGGGCGCTTCTGAGCGAATGTGTTTGCGGTCTAAGCCGCTCGGAGCAACAAGCGATCGACGTTAGTTGCTAGACTCGGAGTCGTCGCCGGAACCGGAGATGGAAACCGTCAGCGTGATCGTGCTGTCGGTGGACTGCTTGCCGGTGGGGGAGACGCCCGTAACGGTGGCGTTTTCGTTGCCGCTCACGGGGTTGCCGTTCTGATCGCAGAATGCGATGTTGTAGAAACCGGCGTTGTTGAGCGCGGTGACGGCGGCGGAGATGCTCTTGCCGTACAGGTTACCCGGGACGCTGGCCTTGCCGGACTTCTTGGCGATGACGACGGTGATCGTGGCACCGGGCTTCTGCTTGCCGCTGGGGTTCCAGCTAATTACGGTGCCCTCGGTAACCGAGTCGTTTTCCTGGTAGCTCACGTCGACGCCAAAGCCAGCCATGTCGAGAGCGTTGCGCGCCTGGGCCTCGGTCATGTCGGTCAGATCGGGCACCGAGGTGGTGTCCGGGCCGCCAGAGACCTTGTACGAGATAGTCGTGCCCTTCTCGACCTCCTTGCCGGCAGCAGTGCTCTGCTCAAAGACCTGGCCCTCTTCGGCCTCATTGGCTTCCTCCGAAGCGCTGCCCTTCAGGCCCACGCTTGCCAGTGCGGCCTCGGCCTGGTCCTTGGTCAGGCCGACGAGCTGCGGAACCTCAACCTTCTCGGAGGGCTTAGGGCCCTTGGAGATTACCAGGTTCACCCTTGTGCCCTTGGCCTTCTTGGTGTTGCCGTTGGGGGTCTGCTCGGCGACCTTTCCCTCGTCGACATCGTCGTTGTAGCTCTGGTCGACGGTGCCAACCTCAAGGCCGGCTTCCTTGATCAGCTCAATAGCGGTTTCCTGGTCCTTGCCCAGCACGTCGGGCACCGTGACCTGTTCGCCACTGAACATGCCCGTGGCAAAGGCCACCACCACGCCAATCACGGCGACGGCGGCAATCACGGCGGCGATGATCTTGTTCTTGTTGGACTTAGGCTTCTCGACCTCGTAGGAGCCCGTGGAGCCCGAGACAGCGCTACGGGCGGTATTCTGACCGCTCACGCCCGAGACGGGACGAACCATAGCGCGCGTTGAGTCGGAAAGCTCGCGGGTCTTGGTGGCACCCAGGTCGCCGGCGGCACCGATGATGCGCGTGGGCTCCGAGACGTTGACGGCACGGCCGGACAGGTAGCTGTTGAGCACCTGGCGCAGCTCGTCGGCCGTCTGGAAGCGGTTTGCCGGGTCCTTCTCCATGCACTTGAGGATGATGCGCTCCAGGTCGGCATCGACGCCGGAGTTGATCTGGCTCGGCGGGATGGGGAGCTCGTTGACCTGCTTGAGCGCGACCGAGATGGCGTCGTCGCCGTCAAAGGGTACGCGGCCGGTGGCACACTCGTACATGACGACACCCAGCGAGTAGATATCCGAGGTGGGGCCGAGGTCCTGGCCGCGGGTCTGCTCGGGGCTTACATAGTGGGCGGTGCCCAGCACGTTGTTATCCTGCGTGAGGTGGCTGTTCTTGGCGCGTGCGATGCCAAAATCCATTACCTTGATGTTGCCGTCAGGCAGCACCATGATGTTTTGCGGCTTAATGTCGCGGTGGATGATCTCGTGCTTGTGTGCGACCGAAAGCGCGGAGCTGATCTGCGAGCCGATCTGCGCGACCTTCTTGGGATCGAGGGCGCCGTGGCTCTTGATGCCGCTCTTAAGGTCGGTACCGCGCAGGTACTCCATGACGATGTAATAGGTGTCGCCGTCCTTGCCCCAGTCGTAGACGCCCACGATATAGGGGGAGGACAGGCCGGCAGCTGCCTGGGCCTCCTGCTTAAAGCGGGCGGCGAAGGTGGCGTCGCCGGCATACTGCGGCAGCATGATCTTGACGGCAACCGTGCGGTCGAGGACCTGATCCTGTGCACGGAAGACGGTCGCCATGCCGCCCGTTCCCACCTTATCCTTGAGGAGGTATCTTCCCCCGAGGACCCTCTGTTCCATTCCTGCTCCTAACATAACTATTCGCTCAACGATGTGTGTAGTACCAAATGTGTGGCCGCTGGGGCCGTGTGGCGCGTTGCCGCTAGCTCATCGGCCGCGGCGCGCCCCAAGTATCCGCTTTGATCACGGGCATCACGCTCCCTGTGCGGCGAGCGCCGCGGTCAGGACGATGCCGGCAATCTTGGCCGCCTCGACGTCGTGTTTGTCGTAATCCTCCAGGGCCACCGAGATGGCAACCGTGGGTGAATCGTAAGGCGCAAAGCCAACAAACATAGAGTTGACGTTGGTGCCGCCGATCTCGGCCGAACCGGTCTTGCCGGCAACCTTGACGCCCGGAATCTGGGCATCGGTGCCGGTACCGGACTGGACGACGGCGAGCATGGCCTGCTTGACCTGGTCGGCCGTGGCAGAGCTGACAGCCTGGCCCAGCGAGCGGGACTGCGTGGTCTTAACCACGGTTCCGTCCGGGGCGAGTATCTGGGACACAAAGAACGGGTCCATGACCACGCCGCTGTTGGCGATAGCGGCAGCGATCACGCAATTCTGCATGACGGTGGTCTGCGGGCCAGGTGTGTGGTCCATGCCGACGGGCTGGCCGGCGCCTGCCCAAGCGGTCTCCCACTCGGTCATAAGCGACGGGTCGGCCATGATGGAAGCCGCGGTGGTCAGATCCTGACCGAGCTTTTGACCGTAGCCAAAGGCGTTGGCAAACTGGACGAGCGAGTTGGCGCCGACCTCGTTGGCCACCTGGCCAAAGACGACGTTGGACGACACGGCGAAGGCCTGCTGCAGGCTGATGGTTCCGTAGCTCTCGTTGGCATAGTTGGTGACCGGCGCGTTGCCAATATCCATGGAGCCGGGCGCCTGGTACGTGCTGGTAAGGCTGGCGGTGCCGGTTTCGAGCGCCGCGGAGAGTGTGACGACCTTAAAGGTCGAGCCCGGGGTGTAGAGCGCGTCCATGGCGCGGTCGTACATGGAGCCGTCCTCGCCACCGCCCGACTGCATCAGGGCATCGATGTTGGTGTTGTCATAGGTGGGCGAGCTCGCGCACGCGAGGACCGCACCGGTACGCGGATCCATGACCACCACAGCGCCCTTAAAGCCCTTGAGTGCCTGCTCGGCAGCCGTCTGGATGCGCGAGTCGATGGTGAGCTTGGCGGTATTGCCCGGCTGGGTCTGCCCCGCGAGCGATGCGATGGCGTTGTTCCAGCTGGAGTAATCCTTGGAGCCGGTGAGCGTATCGTTCATGACGCTCTCGATGCCGGCGGTGCCGTATTGCTGGCTCACGTAGCCCACCACGTGCGCGGCCATGTTGCCGTTGGGGTAGGAGCGGGCGTAGGTGCCGTCCTCCTGCTGCAGCGACTCGGCTAGTGTCACGCCGTCGGACGTGATGATGGAGCCACGCTGGATGTACTTGGAGCGGGCGATGGTGTGGTTGTTGGTCGGCATGTCCTGATAGTCCTTCGCCTTGATGACCTGGACATAGGTGAGGTTGCCGATAAGGATGGCGAACAGCGCCGTGAAAGCAAACACGGCACGAGTCAGACGGTTGGCAAGTGCAACGCGGCCGAGCACGCCGGACTCTGGCGTGTCGAGCAGGCGACGACGTATGCGAGAACCCGCAGAGTGGTTGCCGTGGCTGTAGGAAGGTGCGTTGGCAAAACGCGTACCGGTCGGGGCAGCGGCGGATGCGACCTGATCATCGGTGATGGCGGCCATGGTGCCGGTGCCGGTGAGCTCGGCTTCGCGTCCGGTTGCCTCGTCGCCGGCGCGCAGCAGCAGCGCGACGATGATAAAGCTCGCCAGCAGCGAGGAGCCGCCCTGGCTCATAAAGGGCAGGGTGACGCCGGTCAGCGGGATCAGGCGGGTTACGCCGCCAACGATTAAGAATGCCTGGAAGCTGATGGCCGCCGTAAGGCCGGTCGCGCTAAAGGCGGCAAGGTCGGACTTGGCGCGGGCGGCCGTGGTGAGGCCACGCACGGCAAAAAGCATAAACAGGATGAGCACGGCGCCGCCGCCCAAAAGGCCCATTTCCTCGCCGATGGCCGAGAAGATAAAGTCGGACTCGACGACGGGGATGTTGTTTGCCATGCCGTTGCCAATGCCGACGCCAACCAGGCCGCCGTCGGCGAGCGAGAAGAGCGACTGGACAATCTGGTAGCCCTGGCCCTGGGCGTCCTTAAACGGATCGACCCAGACCTGAAAGCGCACCTGCACGTGAGACAGGAACTTGTAGGCGCCCACGGCTCCAACGGCCAGCAGCGCAAGGCCGATGATGACGTACGAAAAGCGTCCCGTGGCAACATAGAGCATCAGCAAAAAGATGGTGTAGAACAGGACGGCCGAGCCCAGGTCGCGTTCGAAGACGACGATGAGCAGGCACACGCCCCACACGGCAAACAGCGGCAGCAGCAGGCGGAGGCGCGGAATCTTGAGGCCCAGGATCTTGCGGTTGGAGATGGAGAGCAGCTCACGGTTCTCGGCCAGATAGCCTGCCAGGAACAGGACGATGAAGACCTTGGCGAACTCGCCGGGCTGGATGGTGAAGCCCGCGATGCGAATCCACAGCTTGGAGCCCGAGATCGTGGTGCCGATAAAGATCGGCAGCATCAGCAGGATGATGCCGATAATGCCAAAGGTGTACTTGTAGCGCATGACCACGTCGAGGTTCTTGACCAGTGCGAGCGTTCCCACCATGAGCGCCACCGAGACAAACAAGATGATGAGCTGCGAGATGGCGAGGTCGGGGGCCAGGCGCGTCACGAATGTGATGCCGATGCCCGAGAGCACAAAGACGATGGGCAGGATGGCGGGGTCGGCGCCGGGCGCCAGGATGCGCACGGCGATATGCGCCGCGGCGAAGGCGGCGAACAGGCCGATCGGCACGGCGAGCGTCTCAAAGGAAATCGTGGCACCCGCGGTGAGCACGTACATCGCATAGAGCAGGATGACGGGGAACGCCGAGGCGATGAGCAAGAGCAGTTCGGTGTTGCGGCGACTCATAAGCGGCACTCCCTTTCTAATTCTTATCAGAGGCTTCGGCCTCGGCTGACTGTTCGGCGGTTTTCTCGGAATCTGACTCGGAGGTGGATTCCTGATCGGTGTTGTTGCGAATCGTTTGCGCGTCAATCACCTGACGGGTCTGCTCCTCGTCAATCTGATGGCGGTACTTGGAAATGGTGTCCTGCGCATCGTCGACACTCGTTTGCGGAATGCCTGCCTTCAGGCGGTTTTGCGTGTCTTCGGGCAGGTCGGACAGCTTGATGCTGGTTTCGCTCTCGAGCCAGTGGAGCTCGACCCCGAGCGTCTTGCCGGGCAGGCCGCGCCAGACGGCGACATTGCCGTGGTAGGTTCCCAAGTAATAGGAGCCGGTGACGCCCGTGTATGCCCAGATGCCTGCTACCAGCACAAAGACAAGGGCCAAGACGGTGGCGATGGTGACATTTCGGCGTCGGACGCGTTTTGCCTCGCGCATGACGCCGTCGTCGACCAGGTCGACGACCACCACGGTCACATTGTCGTGGCCGCCGGCGGCGAGCGCCGCGTCCACCAAGTTGTCGACACAGATCTGTGCGCTCGAGGACTGCGTAGCAATGTTCTCGATATCGCTATCGGGAATCATGCTCGAAAGGCCGTCGGAGCACAGGATCAGGCGGTCGCCTTCCTCGATGTGCAGGGTAAAGTGGTCGGCATACATGGCGGGATCCGAGCCCAGCGCGCGGGTGATGACCGAGCGGTTGGGGTGGACGCGGGCCTCGTCGGCCGTAATCTCGCCGGCATCCACGAGCTCCTCCACGTAGGAGTGGTCGCGGGTCACGCGGATGAGCGTACCCTCGTGGAGCAGGTAGGCGCGCGAGTCGCCCACGTGGGCGATGGCGAGCGTGTCGTTTTCGATGTAGGCGCAGGTGGCCGTGCATCCCATGCCGGGTTTGCCCAGGCCGTTGAGGGCGGCCTCGATCACGGCGGCGTTGGCGGCCTCGACGGCTGCGGCCAGGCGCGCGGCGTCGGCGGACTGCGGCGCCGTCTTGGCGATGGTCTCGACGGCGATGGAGGATGCTACCTCGCCGGCGGCGTGTCCTCCCATGCCGTCGCACACGCAAAAGAGCGGCGACTGCACCAGATAGGAGTCCTCATTGTGCGGGCGTACGCATCCGACGTCGGAGCGGGCGCCCCACATAAGCTGCGTGGTGGTGCCGGCGTCGTAGGTCGAGTCGGTCTCGATGCGCTCGTCGGCCAGCGGCTCAAAGCTCATGGTCGAGCCGGGATCTTTGAGCTTTGCCTCCACGGCGGCGACATCGATCTCGGCGGTGTCGCCGGGGGAGACGGCGTCGGCATCGTCTCCCGACTCGGCGTCGGAGACGTCCGGAAGGTTGAGATCTTCGGTTACGCGGTCGGCGGGATCGCCGCCCTGCTGCGGCTCGACAGCCGTCGGCTCGGGCGTCGCAAAGTGCGACGGCGCGGGCGTACTTTGGGGTTGAGCGGAGGGCTCGGGAGCTGCGGCGGGCGCGGCAACGGGCTGCTCGACTTCGGCAAGCGTTGCGGATGCGGGCACCGCCTCGCTTGCCGGGGCGACGGGGAATGCCGGCGCGGCAGGCTCGGGGGCTGCAAACACGGCAGCGCTCTCGTTAATCGCCTCGGCGACGGGCTCGGCAAAGTGAGCCGGTGCGGGCGTTGCCTCCGGTTCTGCGGACTGCTCGGCAGCGTGCGCGCCGATGGGGGCGTCGAGCTGCTCGGCGTCGGCGTCCTCGTCATCGACGAGCGCCGGATATTCTTGAGTTACATGCGAAAGAGGCAGGGAGAACACGGTGTCCTCGGGCTCCACGGTCACAGGGCGCGCCGGAGCGGCATGAGCCGGCGCGGCTGCGGGGGCAGTCGGCGTTTCGGGCATGGCTGCGGACTTGTTCTCCTCGTCGATCATCGACGGTTCACCTTCATGACCACGTCGCCAATCTGGACCTCGTCACCCTCGCGCAGCGTTGCGGGCTCCACCAGCTGACGGCCGTTAACGAGCGTGCCGTTCAGCGAGTTGAGGTCTTCGATAATGAGTGCCGGGCCCTGCAGCGAAAAGCGTGCGTGCGAGGCCGAGACAAACGGTTCGTTGATGCAGATGTCCGAGGACGGCGAGCGGCCTACGATGACGGGGCCGAGCATGTCTACATGGATGCCACGGATGCCGCGCGGACCCTTGTCCACATCGATCGTCCAGATAGCGGAGTCACGGCGCTGGCCGCGTACGAGTCCCACGCCGGTTTTCATGACGGCGAACAGGAAGATGTAGAGCAGGGCGACCAGGACGATGCGGCCTGCAAAAAGGACGATATCGATGTTCATAAGCGACTATCCCCTAAATTCAAAGGTGCTTAGGCCAAACGTCAGCAGGTCGCCGTTGCGCAGCGGGCAGCGCGTGATGCGGCGGTTGTTGACGAGCGTGCCGTTGGTGGAGTTGAGGTCTTCGATCGACCAGTCCGATCCGGTAAAGGTGAGCTGGGCGTGGCGGCGCGACACGTTGGGGTCGCGCAGGGCGATGTCCGAAACCGAGCGCTCGCGACCGATGGTCACCTGCGCGGAAGTGATGCTGTGGCTCTCGCCGCTCACGACGTCGACGAGCTGGGCGAGCGGGCGCTGCGGGGCGCGGGTGCTCGCCATGTTGGAGGCAATACCGGCCGCGGCGCCAAGGCCCACGGCGGCGCCGGTCGCGGCGGCTCCGCCCATACCGGCGAGGGCGTCACGAGAGACGGTCTGCGGCACGGGGATGGGCGCTGCGGCGGGGTCGGGGACGTTGGGCGCAAAGGGATCGGCCACGGCGAGCGGGTCGGGAGCGGCGGCACGGGGCGCCGGCTGCTGGGGCATGGCGGCGGGGTGCTGTCGCTGCGGAGCGGCGAATTGCTGCTTGCCGGCGCGGGGAGCACTGGCAGCGCGGCTTGCGGCCGAGTTGTTCTGGCCCAGGCCATTCTGGTAGGCGCGCTCCTCCTCGTACAGACGACCGAGCGTGGGGGCGTCGACGTTCTCGGCAAAGACCGAGAACTTACCGGCACGCAGCTGCGGGTCGATCATAAAGCGAACGAGGGGCTCGCCGACAAACACATAGCGGCGCTTTTCGGCCTGTGCCTTCACAAACTCGCGGACTTCGCGCGAAAGCTCGGGGTAGAACGGGGCGAGCATGGGATCGTCGTCGGCGGCGATCAGGATGGTATAGAGTGCCGGCGCGGTGTTGACGCCGTTGATCACCAGAGTCTGATCCTCCATGTCGCGAGCGGCCTGCTTGGCAAGCTTCTTAAAGGAGAACGGGGCACGGGTGGCACCGAAGATGCCGGCCACGTGGTCCTCGAAGATGTTCAGGAAGTTCACGAAAGATCACTCTCCGTATAGGTTCTTTGGTATCCGAGCAAATATAGGCATATCCCAACGATTATAGAGGATAGGGTTCCCGCAACCGCCGCCTTGACGACGACCGCGGCCGCAAGGCTGGCAATTTCCATATGGTGTGCAAGACAGAGCGACGTTGCGGAGCCTATTCCGCAGCCGGCGATGGCAGCGATTGCAGTCAGGTTCGAGCCCTGCTCAGCACGCTTGGCATGGGCGTTGAGCAGCAGAGATGTCAATGCAGCTGTCGTCGCGACGAGCACAACGGCAGCCCAGAAGAGCATGTCTCCCAGCGCTGCGGCAACATTGCCGAGCCCCAGCACGCCTCCGGCAGAAAGCGCAACCGTAGCCAGGCGGCCAAAAAGCGCGCCCATTCCCGTGGCGGCCGCGGCGCTTGCCGGGCCGAGCCAAAAGGCCGCGATGCCGGCGGCGACCCCGGCGGCAAGGAGGACGTCGCCCGTTAGACAGCCAAGTGCCACCGCGCAGGTGAGCGCTGCGCTCGCGGCGGCTTCGGTGCGGCCCCAGGCGATCCACCAACCGGACATGGTGGCGGCAAAGAGCACCGCGACGGGCAGCATCGACAGGATGCCCTGCGCCTGCATGGTGGCGTTAGCCATAAGTACCAAAAAGCCCACGGCCGAGATAGCCGAGCCAATCTGCGGGGCCAGGCCGGCGGCCGCCCCAATCGCGATGGCCGCGGCAATAAGTCCGGGAAGCGCCGCGACGCCAGCCGTCTGCATGATCAAAAAGCTAAAGGCACCACACGTTAGCGCCGAGATGGCGCGCATGGTGTAATCGCGCGCGTGGCTCCAGCGCGTGCCGGCCCAACCAAGCGCGGGGTCGACCTCGATGGTGTCGTCCTCATAGGGCAACGATTCGATATCGTCTGCCGCGTGCTCGTCATCCGACAGCTCGCCCACCATCTGCTCCAGGCTGCGACGGCCCTCGCGCACGCTGCCCAAGCCGGCGAGCAGCTGGTCGCAAAATGCCTCGATGCTGCTGGGGCGGTCTTGCGGCATGGGGGAGAGGGCGCTCATGAGCGCAGCCTCGGCTCCTGGGGGAAAGTGCGGGATGAGCTCGCTGGGGTAGGTGGCACCGCCGATGATGCGGCCGAGCGAGTCGCCGGGCGTGGCGGCCATAAAGGGAGCGCTGCCGCACAGGCCCTCGTAGATCACGCAGGCGAGGGCAAAGACATCGGCGCGCTCGTCAACCGTGCCAGTCTCGATGTCGAGCTGCTCGGGTGGCATGTAGCCGATGGTGCCGCCGCGCGAGCCGCCAAAGCCGCCGGCAGACGACAGCCGCGCCATGCCAAAGTCGGTGAGCTTAACATTGCCCGAGTGGTCGATGAGCACGTTGGCGGGCTTAATATCCAGGTGGAGCACGCCGTTGCTATGGGCGAAGGTGAGCGCCTGGCCCAGCGCGTCGGCAATGGCCGCGGCCTCGTCAAAGGTGAGCGAATGGCCGTCCACGCGATGCAAAAACTCGGCTAGGGACATGCCGTCGACATACTCCATGACCAGGTAGGCATAGGCGGTATCGTGCGTAAAGTCGATAACCTGCACGATATTGGGATGTTGAAGCATGGCGGCAGTGTGCGCCTCGCGCAGGACATCCATGATGTCGCTGGCGGGCATGCCGGCACCGTTGATAAGGGGGATGCGCTTAATGGCGACGCGACGGCGCAGGTGCGTGTCGCGGCAAATCTCGATGGAGCCAAAACCGCCGGTCGCAAGCGTCTCGAGCGGCTGGTACCGCTTGAGCAGCTCGCGAGAGCTGGTGCCCTCCAAGGGAGCGTCCGGCGAGAACCGGGCGGTATGTTGCGAGAAAAGCGGCATGGCCAACCCTCGTGCGTTTAAAGTTCGTTTGCGAGCGGCGGGCCGGAGTCAAGCCGTTCGCGGTGGCATAGATGCTGCTAGTTTAGCACGCTCGGGCGCATGGTGAAGGTAGCGGGGCGAGGTGGCCTGTCTGACTTGGCCTTAGCGCTTCTTCTTGTTCTTCTTCTGCTTACGTTGCCTGGGAGCGTCCTTTTTGGGCTGGTCGCCCTGTTTGGCTTTGGCAGCGGCCTTTTCGGCCTTCATCTTCTTGCGTTTGGTCTCGATGCGCAGTTTTTTGTTGATGCGCGCTTTGAGGAAGGAGCCAAACTGCTCGGCATCACCACGTACAAAGGTGTCCTTAGGAATCGTCACGCCCTGGTCGGCGAACATGGCCACAAAGATGCGCTCGCCGTCGAGTACGTGGTCGAGCTTCTCAAACGGGAAGAACTGCGACTTGCCGCTCTTGCCCCAGACCATCAGGCCGTCCTCGTTGGCGGCGACGCGGCGGTAGCGGCCGCCCATGGACTCGTCGGCCTCGACGGCTTCGATAAAGTCGCGTGCGAGCGTATGGTGCAGATTTTTGCTCCACCAGGCCAAAAAGGCGCCGAATACGATCAGGACGACGCCGAACTTGATCCAGTTGCCGCCGGCCACCAGCATGCCGATGCCGATGAGCGCGGCAATCCCAGCGGCGACGTACAGGGAGCCACGGCGCCTGGGCGAGGCGACCAGGCGCGCGAAGTCGGTGACGAGGTCGTTTTCGTACTGATACTCGTTGAGGTACAGGATGCCGTCATCGGCTGCTGCCTGCGTCTCGAGCGCGACCTCGACCTGGTCGGCTGCTTCGGAGGGGACGAGGTTGGGCTCTGCGTCTGCCATGCTCTTTGGACTCCTATCGCGGCGGGCTCGCCGTACGGGTTATTATGGATGCAGTATGCCGTGCGACCGCATGGCCGCCGCGGCAACAAGACTCAGTATACCCGGGGGAGCACCCATGGAATCGTTGTATCGAAAGTATCGCCCGCTCACCTTCGACTCCGTGGTGGGCCAGCAACATATCGTCTCGACGCTCGAACACGCCATTACCGAGGGGCGCCTGTCCCACGCGTACCTGTTTTGCGGTCCGCGCGGCACGGGCAAGACCACCATGGCGCGTATTCTAGCCAAGGCGCTGCTCTGCCGCAATGCCGAGGCGGCGCGCGGCGAGGGTGCGAGCGGCTGCATGCCCGACGGCACCTGTGAGGAATGCGAGCTCATCGCCGAGGGCAACCACCCAGACGTCTACGAGCTCGATGCCGCAAGCCGTACCGGCGTAGACAATGTGCGCGAGGAGATCATCAACTCCGTTAACTTTGCCCCGGTGCGCGGCAAGTACAAGATCTATATCATCGACGAGGTCCACATGCTCACGACGGCGGCGTTTAACGCGCTGCTCAAGACGCTCGAGGAGCCGCCGGCGCACGTGATCTTTGTGCTGTGCACCACCGACCCGCAAAAGATTCTGGAGACAATCCTCTCGCGCTGCCAGCGCTTCGATTTCCACCGCATCGGTAACGAGGATATCGAGCGCCGTCTGGCATACGTGTGCGAGCAGGAGGGCTTCGACTACGACGACGAGGCGCTTGCCATCGTGGCTCGCCATGCCAAGGGCGGCATGCGCGACGCGCTCTCCACGCTGGAGCAGCTGAGCGTCTTCGGCAACGGCACCGTGCATGCGGACGATGCCCGCTCGCTTTTGGGCGAAGTTTCGGACCAGATTCTGGGCGAGTTTGCGCGCGCCATTGCTGATCGTGATGTCGCCGAGCTGTATGGGCTTATTCGCGCACAGGTCGAGGAAGGTAATGACCTGCTTGAGCTGACGCGCGACCTGGTGGCGCATGTGCGCGATGTGTATGTTGCCTGCGTTGCCGGTGCCCGTGCCGAGTTGTTTGAGGGCGGTGCCGAGCAGGCCGAGGCACTCGCTGCCGAGGCCGCTGCCTTTGGCGAGCATCCTGCCGACCGTCTGGCCCGCGTGCTGACGGTGCTCGACGATGCCGCCTTGGAGATGAGGGGTGCGAGCGATGTGCGCCTGGTGCTCGAGATCGCCTGCACGCGTCTGGCACGTCCCGAGGCCGATCTGACCATTGAGGCTCTGGCCGAGCGCGTGGCGCGTCTGGAGGCCATGGTTGCCAACGGCGCCGTGCCGGCGAGCGTGGCTGCTGCTCAAGCGAGTGCGCCTGCGGCTGTCGCGGCTGCACCCGCGCCGACACAACAACCGACGCTGATCTCGGGTGCCCGAGCTGCTACTCCTGCGGCGACCGCCGCACCCGCTGCTACGTCCGCGCATCAGGGTGGCATGCCTTGGGACCGCGGCGCTGCTGTTCCGGCAGCCCAGCCTGCGCCCAAGTCCACGGCTCCGGCTCCCGCGCCTGCTGCATCGACCGTGCCGGTGTCCAAGCCCAACACTGCCGCTCGGGTTGCTGCCGCCGGCGCCGCCGAGACCCCCGCGGTCGAGGATGCCGGTGAGCTCCAGCGCAAATGGGCCGAGGTCGTCGAACGCGTCAAGGCTCGTCAGGCCTCCTACGCAGGGCTTTTGCTCAACGCCCGCGCCACAGCAGATGACGGCTCCAAGCTCACGGTTTCGTTCCCCGCGGGCTCGACCTTTGCCATCAAGATGCTCGGACGCGCCGACACGCAGTCGGTAGTCCTGCCGACAGTCAGTGCGGTCTTCGGTCGTCGTACCGTCGACTATGTCTTGGATGGGGGTGGCACGCCGGCTCCTCAACATGAGGAGCATTCTCCATCTGCACGGGCTGCGGCATCTGCGGACCCGCAACCCGTGTCCTCGGCGGCCCCTGCATCCTCGAGCGTCAGCGCGACGCAGCCAAAAGCGGCACCGGTAGCGGCACCGACCCCGTCGGCGCCTGAACCCGTTGCGCCCAAACCGGCTGCTCCGGTTCCCGCGCCCAAGCCCGCCGCCGCGCCTGCGCCCAAGTCATCCGACCTGGCCAAGGCCCCCTGGCTGCGCTCCGACAACCCCGCTGGCGCTCCTGCCACGGGCAAGCTCCCGACCGAGCCTGCACCCCGAGCGCCCGAGCGCGCGTCCGCCCCCAAGGCTCAGCCCGCCGCGCCGTCTGCGCCGTGGGAATCCGAGCAGGTGCCCTATGACGACGCCATGGTCGGCGGTTTTGCTGTCGATGCCGGCGGGGACGATCTGCCCCCGTTCGACGTGCCGGGTGCGGCGCCCGCGTCCAAGCCCGCTGCAACTGTCCCCAAAGATCAGGACGCTCCTGTGGCTCCCTGGGAGTCCAACCCCGGCGCGGGCAGCCCCTTCGGCCATCAAGGCGCAGCTCCAAGCATTCCGCAGACCGAGGACGAGGCCAAAGCCCTCATCCGCAGTGTCTTCGGCCAGTCCACCATCTTCAAACCGGTGGAGTAGCTGCGCGGGCGGGTATACTGCTCAAGAAGAGATCTCTTTGAACGGAGCGAGCTTATGATGTGGGAATATGTCCGTCTTGAGGACGATACGCAAATCTCGTATTCCGAAGTCCGCGAGGACAACACGGTGAAGATCGTTGTGGAGCGCCCACGCGATTGGGGCTTTGACACGGCGGAATGTATCTTGCCGGCATTCAATTGGGTGTCGCACGAGGGCTTTAGCGAAGCGGACCTCAAAGAACTCGATGATTTTGTGCGTAATAACGCCCCGCTTATCTTGCGTTTTGCTTACGAAGGCGGACGAGTCTATGCCTAGTCTCTTCCGACTCGGGCCGTACGTCATCTTTTTCTGGACAGGGGAGAACGGTGAACCCGTCCATGTTCATATAGCGGTCAAGCGCCCCACTGCCGAGGCGACCAAGATATGGCTTACTCGCTCCGGCGGATGCAAGCTGGCCCATAACAAGGGCGATATTCCTGCTCGGGATTTACGCGATATCATGCAGTTTGTTTCATCTAACCATGCGCTGATTTGCAAACGTTGGAAAGAAACAACCGGCGGGCTATCGTTCTACTGCTGAGAATCGCTCGCCGGGCTTAGGACTCCTAGCTCTTCAGGGGTTTTGTCCGGGCACATCTGTATTTCGGACATGTGTAGTGTGGTGTCGCGTATATCGCATTCGAGCAGACAGGTGCGTGACGGTCGGCCTAGGATGCTGAGGTCGATGCGATACGTCGCGTGGCTGTCCGTGTACTCGACTTGCTCGGCGTTGATGGTTGCCCCGATTGTAAATAAAGAGCCCGGTTTGGCATCGACAATCTTGAAGTCCTTTATCTTGACCTTGAACTCTTGGTAGAGGGACGGGCTGTTGTAGTAAACAGTTCGGGTTCCATCGGTGCACTCATCGGTCGCTTCCCATTTGACGACGGGCTGGTCCGAGCTGGCTACCAGCAGTTCTGCTCCAAAGGCTATGACATGGGTGATGACAACCAGCAATGCCCAGCCGACAAAGAGATAGAGAACCACATATGCAACGGGGTGTTTTGAGCGGATGTTTTGGAGCACGTCGGGGGCGTTCATGGGGCACCTCCAAATTGCTGTCTGTGACAATCAAATTATACCCTGCCGTCATGCGCGCCACCTCGAGCAGCGGTTCGGCATTTAGCCATTTAGTGGTACGCATAAAATGTTGGATTCCGGCTCCACAAGATTTAGCTTTCGATATTATGCAGACGCGAATTATTCAACTTTGCATAATCTTTGGGTGCGGCTTGCACTCCAGGGCATGTATATCGACTGAGGTAGCGTGTCTGCCCCGCTCGCTGGCCGCGCGCCGTGGTACGATTTTTGAGTTTGAAAGTCCCGCCGCGTCCCGGCTGCCCTTGCAGCTCGTTGCGCGGCCGCACGCAAAGGAGCCATTATGGCCGGTATGAACATGCAGCAGATGATGAAGCAGGCTCGCAAGATGCAGGAGCAGCTTGCCGCCGCGCAGGAGAACCTCAAGTCCCAGACCGTCGACGCCTCTGCCGGCGGCGGCATGGTCAAGGTGACCGTCAACGGCGAGATGGAGCTCGTCAACCTCACCATCGATCCCGATGCCCTCGATCCCGAGGACGTCGATATGCTGCAGGACATGATCATGGCTGCTGTCAACGAGGCCGTCCGCGGCGTCAACGAGCTCGCCAACAAGCAGATGGGCGCCATCACCGGCGGCCTCAACATCCCGGGCATGCCGTTCTAAGACACGCATATATATGAGTGCGAATCACAGTCTGCAAAAACTGCTCGATGAGCTGGGCCGTCTGCCGGGCATTGGTCCCAAGTCGGCCCAGCGCATAGCCTATTACCTGCTCGAGGCCGATGCCGAGGAGGCCCGCCGCCTGGCCGAGGCCATCCTGGAGGTCAAGCAGGAGGTCCACTTTTGTAGCCGTTGCTTTAACTACGCCACGGCCGACGAGTGCTCCATCTGCCAGGACCCGATGCGCGATACCACTCGCATTTGCGTGGTGGGCGAGCCGCGCGACGTCCAGGCGATTGAGCGTACGGGCAGCTACCATGGCCTGTACCATGTGCTGGGCGGCGTGATCAGCCCCATGGACAAGATCGGTCCCGAGCAGCTGCATATCCGCGAGCTGCTGGCGCGCCTGGGCCACGAGGACATCCACGAGGTCATTATCGCCACCAATCCCAACATTGAGGGCGAGACCACGGCGAGCTACCTTGCTCGCACCATCAAGCCATTGGGCGTTGAGGTATCGCGTCTTGCGAGCGGCCTTCCCGTGGGCGGCGACTTGGAGTATGCCGACGAGCTTACGCTTGGCCGCGCTATCGAGGCCCGCCGCGCGATCTAGGCGGTGTCAGCTCCGCGGCATGTTCCGTCGGCCTGCCGCACGGGGCACTCATAATTGGGCGCGCGTTCATTTATTTGTTGTGCAACAAACCTGCTTTTCATCCGCTTATCGCGTGGATGGGTCCGCTCGCACCTCGTATTTGCCCATTCGTTGCGCAACCTTTTGGGTTCGCTGATACACTCGAAATGTGGATATGAAAGAATGCGCCGCTTTTAAGCGGCGTGTTTTTGTTGGAGGAGAACGCATGCGGCCCGGGGGCACTCAGACAAAGCGTGGCGCCGCGGTGCGCATGCGACGCCGGTTGGGGCTGGCGCCTCGGGCGTATGTGCTGCTGTCTTGCTCGCTCGTGCTGGTCATAGCCGGTGTTTCGGCTTATGGCATGACGGTGCCGTCCATGGTGCAGGCGCATGCTGCGCGCGAGCTGCATATTGGGCGCAAGGCCAAAAGCGACTTGGGAACGACAACTGGATATGCGTGGGCGAGTGTGGTCTCGCATGTTGTGTTCGGTGGCGACGATGCGGACAGTCCCGAAACATCGGACAACGAGGTTACGCTGGCAAACGGCAAGACCATCGTGCTCACCAACACCAAGATCATCACGAAGCTTTCCAATAACAGCGTGGCTTCTGTCGTTAACAAGGCAGAGCAGCAGAAGGAGCAGGATACGCAGCAGGCGGGTAAGCCCGGCGGCTCGGACGGGTCCGGTTCTGGCACCGGTTCGGCGGGCTCGGACGGCGGTTCCGGTTCGGGCTCCGCCTCTGGCGGTGGATCTTCGAGTGGTGGCTCGACGGATGGCGGCGCCGGCGGCGACACGGGCTCGGGTGGCCTCTCGGCTGCCGAGGAGGAGAGTATCCACAGCTGGCTCGTGACCAAATACAACATGCTCGATGGCTATGTCGCCCGCGCCAATAGCGTGGTTTCGACCTATAACGCTACGGGCGATACCGGACCGTGCGACACCCTGGCGAATGACATGTTTGTTATCCGCGCCGAGTTCGGCCGACAAAGGTTTTCGACCAAATCAAAATGGTATCGGCAGTATGCCAATCTGTGGGGCTGCTATACCAACCTGTGTCAATGGGTTGGGCACTACGGCAACGACGACGTCGCGCTCAGTAATTTCAATAACAATGTGGCGGCGATCGCCCTATGACGAACGACCTCGCTTCTACGGCAGCCCAGTCGCTCAACCGTGATCCCATGGTGGGCCTGCGCCTGGCGCGCGTCGACGGGTTTGAGCCGGCCGTCGCCCTGGGCACGGACGAGCTTCCCGCCTACCTGCGCCGTTTTACGATGCTGTTTGCCGATGATGCCACCATGCGCCGCGGCGGTATCGGCCGTGTGACGCGTGCCGTCAACGCCCAGGGCGAGGCCGTGGCGCTCAAGCAGCTCATCTTGCCGGCGCGCGACGAATTTGATGACGATGTCGCCCACGAGGCGCTGGTCACCAAGTTCAAGGCGGCGTTTCGCGAGGAATATGAATGCCATCGTGCCCTTTCGGGCCTTAAGGGCTTTCCCCGCCTATACGGGTGGGGCGAGGTCGATGGCGTGCCCGCGATTGTCATGGAGTGGGTCGAGGGCGAGACGCTCGCTCGCCTGCGCTCGCGCCTTGCCGTGGACGATGCCGGGCGTCTGTCGCCGCTCGTGGCGGCGCGTCTGGGTCGCGACCTGTTCGATCTGCTCTGCCGCATGAGCTTGGTAGGCGAGGGGTTCGTCCATCGCGATATCTCGCCCTCTAATATTATGGTGCGCACGGCGCGCCTGCCGCTCGACCGACAGCTTGCCGAAGGCACCTTCGACCTGTGCTTGATCGACTTTGGCTCGTCGCTGGCGCTCGAGCCCGCCTCTGCGGTGGCCGGTACCGGCGGCAAGGCGTCGTTTACCGAGCGCTATGCCACGTTGCGTCGCGCGACGGTGGCCTACGCCCCGCCCGAGATGCTCACCGACGATATTCCCGACCTGCGCATGCTTCGCATGTCGTCGGCAATCGATGTCTATGCGGCGGCGAGTACGGTCTACGAGCTCATCGCCGGTGTCGCGCCGTACGAAGTAGCGCCGGGTGCGTCGGGTACTTCGGGATCGCGCGAAAAGACGCGCGATATCGCCAGCCCTTATCGCCTCAAGATGGATACGCTGCCCGATTATCCCGTCGGCGCCCACGCGCCCGGCTGCGACTTGACGCAACTGCTGCGACGCGAGCCCGATGTGGCACTTGCCGCGGCCGAGCAGGCTCAGCAACTGGGGCTCGATCCAAATTCCGAGGATCTGCGCGATGCGCTGGCGTTTGTCGACGCTCAGCTGTTCGATGTGGTGATGGCCTGCCTGTCCTGCCATCAGGAAGATCGTCCCGAGCCGGCTGCGGTGGAGGCGGCGCTCTCGGCATTTTGCGACCACTATGCGCAAAATGTCGCCCGCTCGCTTCGCGCCGAGCCGCTCATGCCGTGCCCGATGGAGGTATCGGGGCACACAGCCCGGCGCGCGGCGATGATTGCGTCGACGGTGGTATGCGGCGTGCTTTGGGCTGTGGTCGTGGTATCAACGGCACTGTTGGCGTCGGGCGCCCATGTGACGCTCGTCGTGGGACCGCTTATGTGGTCCGGGAAGCTGCCGGCCATTATCGCCGCGCTGGCGTTGGCGCTGCCGGGCGTGGCGGGCATTGCCGCCGGGGCCTTGGCGCGCGATCGCCGTGCGGGATTCCTGCAGGGCGTGTTGGCCCTTTCCGCCTGCGAGGTCCCGGCTCTGGCCGCACTTGCATGCGCTGTGTTTTCCCAGCATGCCGTGGCGGGTGGCCTGGTGGCCGCCATAATTGCAACCTATGCGCTCACGTGGTTTTTGCTGGCGATGGGGTTTGCCTTTGAGCTTCCCGTCGTGTCAGCACGACGTGCGAAAATTCCCATGGCGACGCCGCTTGCCGGCGGAGCCGCGGCTGCCCGCGCCTTTGGCGGGCCGGCCGAAGTATCCGACACTATCTCTGCGACCAAGGAGGGCTAAGCCATGGCTTCTCAAGCTGAGCTCACCCCGTGCGGGGCAATGTTTGACATCTTTAAGCGCGCAGCGCACCTGAGCCATATCGAACTGTGCGGCCTGGTGCTCTCGAGCCGCCCGCTCGCCGACGGCCGTAGTCCGCAGAGCCGTGCCGCCGATCGCTCCTGGGTTTCGCGCTTTATCGTGCGCGCGCCGGTCGGCACGCTGCAGGAACGTTATTTTGCCGATTACGGCACCTCGGCCGCGCGCATTATGTCGCAGCTGGCCCTGCGCCGTCGCAATCCCATGGACGCCGCGGCCGTGACCAATATGGTGTGCGGTCCGGCTGGCGAGCCCATGGTGCGGGCACTCGAGGAATGCCATCAGGACACGAATCTCTATCGCAATGCGCTCGAGCGCCTGTCGCAGGCGGCTGAGCTCATGCCCGCCGAGCGCGCCGAGGCCATCCTGGTGCTGTTCGTCGCCGTAGGCTGTTCGGCAGATGTCCGCTCGTCGGTGACCTATGCCATCGACTACGCTCATGCGACCTGTGGCGGCGCCACGTCGACGCCGCGCTCGCTGAGCACATCTTCGGTCGCGGGCGAGCACGAGGCTTCGCCGGCGCATCCGCTGGGACTGCTGCGCGTGCAAAACGGCTACGTGGTGAGCGCCCCGCGCTGGATTCAACCGAGCGAGGAGGGCGTCGAGATCGGCGCGCTGGCCACGGGGGAGGGCGACATCACCGACGTCGGCGACGACGTCTCGGCCCGCCATGCCCATATCTGGTGCGATGATTCTGGCACATGGTTTGTCGAGGACCTGGCGTCCACCAACGGCACCGTGGTGGTAAACGGGGCCACGAGTGTGTGTGTTCAAGTAGAGCCCGGTCGCTCCGCCCAGCTCAACCCCGGCGACGAGCTCAAACTCGGCGAATCCACCACCTACGCCATCCTCCTCGGCGCCCTCTAACTCATCCCCTCAATGAGTTGCGGTGAAATAGGGACTGATTAAGGCCGTTAACAGCAAAAACACTCCCTATTTCACCGCAACTGCTGTGGGGTTCCAGGGGACTGTGCCCGTCGGTGCCGGGCGCACAATAGTCACCCGAGGTAAACCTTTACCGGCCACCTATATTTGCCGAAATTACACTTGACGGCGGGGTACAATAAACCCGCATGCGGATTTCCGTTGCGGGCGCTTCCCATCGCCGGGGCGTGCCCGGGAGCATCCGGCATGCGGCCTTTGCGGCGCTCGGTCATGTGCAAGACGGGTAGCTGGGCCTGTGGAGCGCGTGCAGCCCTCCTCGCCTCGGCATGCCTTCTCTCCACGCCATGTACCTGCTGCTGAGTTCGCCTGCCAGATGATTGGAAGCAACAGCGAAAATCCCATCACGCCAACATCCCGGCGATCGCCGGGGCCTGTATACCTATATGAGAGGAGAGGGGTATATGGCGCGTAAGTTTAAGTCTATGGACGGCAACGAGGCGGCCGCATATGTTTCGTATGCGTACACCGAGGTAGCGGGAATTTATCCCATTACGCCGTCCAGCCCGATGGCCGACCATGTCGACCAGTGGGCGGCCCAGGGTCGCAAGAACATCTTCGGCACCCCGGTCAAGGTCGTCGAGATGGAGTCCGAGGCAGGTGCAGCCGGTACCGTTCACGGTTCGCTGGGCGCCGGTGCTCTGACCACCACCTACACGGCTTCTCAGGGCCTGCTCCTGATGATCCCGAACATGTACAAAATCGCGGGCGAGCAGCTCCCGGGCGTCTTCCACGTCTCCGCGCGTTGCGTCGCTTCCCACGCCCTGAACATCTTTGGCGATCATTCCGACGTCATGGCCTGCCGCCAGACCGGTTTCGCCATGCTTGCCGAGGGCAACGTCCAGGAGGTCATGGACCTTTCGCCGGTGGCTCACCTTGCCGCCATCGAGGGCAAGACCCCGTTCCTTAACTTCTTCGACGGCTTCCGCACCAGCCACGAGATCCAGAAGGTCGCCATGTGGGACTACAAGGATCTGGCCGAGATGTGCGACATGGACGCCGTCCAGGCTTTCCGCGATCACGCGCTCAACCCTGAGCACCCGCATACCCGCGGCAGCCACGAGAACGGCGACATCTTCTTCCAGAACCGCGAGGCCTGCAACAAGGTCTACGACGAGCTTCCCGCCGTCGTCGAGGGCTACATGAAGAAGATCAACGAAAAGCTCGGCACCGATTACGGCCTGTTCAACTACTACGGCGCTCCCGATGCCGATCGTGTCGTCGTGTGCATGGGCTCCTTCTGCGACGTGCTCGAGGAAGTCATCGACTACCTCAACGCTCACGGCGAGAAGGTCGGCCTGGTCAAGGTTCGCCTGTTCCGTCCGTTCTCCATCAAGCACTTTGTCGACGTTCTCCCCGAGACCGTCAAAAAGATCGCCGTCATGGACCGCACCAAGGAGCCGGGTTCCATCGGCGAGCCGCTCTACCAGGACGTCGTCTCCGCTCTCTACGAGGCCGGCAAGACGGGCATCAAGGTCGTCGGCGGCCGTTACGGCCTGGGCAGCAAGGACACGCCTCCCGCGTCCGCGTTTGCTGTCTTCGAGGAGCTTAAGAAGGACGAGCCCAAGCGCGAGTTCACCATCGGCATTGTCGATGACGTGACCAACCTGAGCCTGCCCGAGGCCGAGGATGCGCCCAACACCGCAGCCCCCGGCACCATCGAGTGCAAGTTCTGGGGTCTGGGTGGCGACGGTACCGTCGGCGCCAACAAGAACTCGATCAAGATCATCGGCGACCACACCGACAAGTACGTTCAGGCCTACTTCCAGTACGACTCCAAGAAGACCGGCGGCGTCACCGTCTCGCACCTGCGCTTTGGTGATTCTCCGATCCGCTCGCCGTACTACGTGACCAAGGCCGACTTTGTCGCCTGCCACAACCCCAGCTACATCGTCAAGGGCTTCAAGATGGTCCGCGACGTCAAGCCGGGCGGCACCTTCCTGGTCAACTGCCAGTGGAGCGACGAGGAGTTCGCCGAGCACATGCCCGCCGTGGCCAAGCGCTACATCGCGAACAACAACGTCAACGTCTACCTGATCGACGCTATCGACCTGGCTGCCAAGGTCGGCATGGGCAAGCGCACCAACACGGTGCTCCAGTCCGCCTTCTTCGCACTGGCCAAGGTCCTGCCCGCCGAGGACGCCCTGCAGTACATGAAGGACGCGGCCACCAAGTCCTACATGAAGAAGGGCCAGGCCATCGTCGACGCCAACCACAAGGCTATCGATGCCGGCGCTACCGCCTTCCGCAAGTTCGAGGTTCCGGCCGACTGGGCAACTGCCGAGGATGCCGCCCCCGTCGAGCTCTCCGAGGAGACCAAGTCCGCCATCGCCCAGCAGGTCAAGAACCTGCTCGAGCCCATCGATCGCATGGATGGCGACAGCCTGCCCGTTTCCGCCTTTGTCGATTGCGCCGACGGCCAGTTTGAGCTGGGTGCCTCCGCATACGAGAAGCGCGGCGTCGCCGTGGTCGTTCCCCACTGGGACGAGACCAAGTGCATCCAGTGCAACCAGTGCGCCTATGTGTGCCCGCATGCCACCATCCGTCCGTTCGCGATGACCGAGGACGAGGCTGCCGCCGCGCCCGAGGCTACTCGCACGCTCGACGCCATGGGTCCCAAGGCCAAGGGCATGAAGTTCACCATGGCCGTGTCCCCGCTCGACTGCATGGGCTGCACCAACTGCGTCAAGGTCTGCCCCAAGGGCGCCCTCGAGATGGTTCCCACCGAGCAGGAGATGAACCAGCAGCCCGTTTGGGACTACATGGTCGAGAACGTCTCCGAGAAGAAGGAGCTCATCGCGGCCAACGTCAAGGGCAGCCAGTTTAAGCAGCCTTACCTGGAGTTCTCTGGCTCCTGCGCCGGCTGCGCCGAGACCGCCTATGCACGTCTGGTGACCCAGGTCGCCGGCGACCGTATGTTCATCTCCAACGCCACCGGCTGCTCCTCCATTTGGGGCAACCCCGCTGCCACCGCTCCTTACTGCAAGGACAAGGACGGTCACGGCCCGGCGTGGAACAACTCCCTGTTCGAGGACAATGCCGAGCACGGTCTGGGCATGGCCGTCGGTTACGAGGCCGTTCAGCGCAAGCTGATCGCCGCTACTCAGGAGATCATCGCCGCTGACGGTCCGTCCGATGAGCTCAAGGCCGCCGGCCAGGCTTGGCTCGACTCCGTCAACGATGTCGAGGCTTCCAAGACCGCTGCCGCTGCCTACGTTGCCGAGCTCGAGAAGTGCGGCTGCGATGCTTCCAAGGCGATCCTCGCCGACAAGGCCTACCTCACCAAGAAGTCCTTCTGGGTCTTCGGTGGCGACGGTTGGGCCTACGACATCGGCTTCGGTGGCCTGGACCACGTCCTGGCTTCCGGCCACAATATCAACGTCTTCGTCTTCGACACCGAGGTTTACTCCAACACCGGTGGTCAGGCCTCCAAGGCCTCGAACCTGGGCCAGGTCGCTCAGTTCGCCGCTGCCGGTAAGGTGACCAAGAAGAAGTCCCTGGCCGAGATTGCCATGAGCTACGGCTACGTCTATGTGGCGCAGGTCGCCATGGGCGCCAACCCGGCTCAGACCCTCAAGGCCATCCACGAGGCCGAGGCCTACGACGGCCCGTCCCTCATCATCGGCTACAGCCCCTGCGAGATGCACTCCATCAAGAAGGGCGGCATGCAGAACTGCCAGGCCGAGATGAAGAAGGCTGTCGAGTGCGGTTACTGGAACCTCTTCCGCTTCAACCCCGAGGCTGCTGCCGGCAAGAAGTTCTCGCTCGATTCCAAGGAGCCCGCGGGCGGTTATCAGGAGTTCCTGATGAACGAGGCCCGTTACGCTTCGCTGACGCGTTCCTTCCCCGAGCGCGCCGAGGAGCTCTTCAAGGAGAACGAGCAGGCTGCCATGGACCGCTACGCTCACCTGCTGAAGCTCAAGACGGTGTACAACGAGGCCTAGGTCTCCCACCGCAGGATCTGAGGGCTGACCTTCGCGGACGTCCTCGGACATGAAAGAACCCCCGCTGCGCACTACGTGCGGCGGGGGTTCTTTCGTCCTGCGGAGTGTCCGCGAAGGTCAGCCCTCAGATCCTGCTACGACTACGTCCTCGGATTGTGGGGCTGAATGAAGGACGTAGTTGGTCGGGTATTCCGTCCCCTTCGCTGTTTCGCGGCTTTGCCGCGAAACCTCGCGCTGCTTTGGGATGCGGGGGAGGACAGGGTTGCTGCCGTCTTTTGCCCCCGTGCTTTGGGGCTGGTTGCCTTTTCGGAGCTCATCTATATTCCTTAAGTTGGATGAAAAACGCCATGTTATTGCAGGGTTGCATACTCGTTCAATAAGTGCATAGAATCTCGTATAGTGCGAGTAAGATTTTGCGCTATCTGATTTGTGTTTAGCAAAGATATAGTTTGCATAATCCAGCCTAATCCTCGCTCCATTTAAATAAAGTCGCACGTAAATGGCGTAAACATATCTGAGCTGGCATTCTTTACGCTGAGCGGATAAAAACGACCGTTCACCGTTCAACTATTTTCAAAATGAATAAAATGAGCGATAAAGAGAATATAAACCTTAATAAACTCGCGTATTGCACGGACGCGGGTTATTAATGGGTTGTAGGCCTTTTACAGAAAGGATTCCAGCAATGTCTAAGCCTCTTGGCAAGCCCGATCGTATTGTCGTCGCCCTTGGCGGCAACGCCCTCGGCAACAACCCCGTTGAGCAGATCGAGGCCGTGAGCAACACCGCTCACGCTCTTCTCGGCCTGATCGAGCAGGGTAACGAGATCATCATCACCCACGGCAACGGCCCGCAGGTCGGCATGATCCAGAACGCCTTCGCCGCCGCCCACGACGCCATCGGCACCCCCGAGATGCCGCTGCCCGAGTGCGGCGCCATGTCCCAGGGCTACATCGGCTATCACCTGCAGCAGGGCATCGGCCGCGAGATGCACAAGCGCTATAAGCGTTGGCACGCCGCAACCGTCGTCACCCAGATCGAGTGCGACCCGGACGATCCCGCGTTCAAGAACCCGACCAAGCCGATCGGCCCCTTCTACACCGAGGAACAGGCCAAGGAGTTCATGGCCGAGGATCCCTCCAAGGTCTTCGTCGAGGATTCCGGTCGCGGCTGGCGTCGCGTCGTCGCTTCCCCCGATCCCAAGAAGATCGTCGAGGCTGACTCCATCCTCAACCTGCTCGACAACGAGTTCATCGTCATCGCTTGCGGTGGCGGCGGCATCCCCGTCGTCCGCGACTACGAGAACAAGGGCTGCTACAAGGGCGTTCCTGCCGTCATCGACAAGGACCTGGGCGGCGAGCTGCTGGCCGAGGATTGCGACGCCGACGTTCTGTTCCTGCTGACCGCCGTTGAGCATGTCGCCATCAACTTTGGCAAGCCCAACCAGGAGGAGCTCGAGGACCTCACCGCCGACGAGGCCGAGCGCCTGGCCGACGAGGGCCAGTTCGGCAAGGGTTCCATGGAGCCCAAGGTCCGCGCTGCCATCAAGTTCGCCCGTTCCCGCAAGGGCCGCACCTGCATCATCGGTGCTCTGGACAAGGCCGCCGAGACCATGGCCGGTCTCTCCGGTACCCGCATCCACGAGTAGTCTCTACTCCATTGCCTCTCTCGTGGGCGCCAGGCAAGACGCCCACAAACTAGCCTCTCTTCATGAGCCCCGCGGTCCGCTCCGACTGCGGGGCTTTTGCTATCGGTAGTCATTGGGGACAGACTTAAATGAGTAGCACCAATCAACTGCGGAAAATGCATCCCAGAATGAGCATCCAAAACGGGGCACAGTTTCCCCGGGGCCCTCAACCGGAAAGTACATCCCGGAATTTGGCCGAAAAGTGGCCTCCAGTTTCCCAAACAGGCCGCTAACGGAAATTGCATCCCGCTATCGAACTTCAAAGCGGGGTGCAATTTCCGTGCCAGCAGTTCCGGACAGCCAGAGACCACTCATTTAAGTCTGTCCCCAATGAGTCCCCAATGACTAGTAGTAGGCCCACATGGCTTCGACTTCGTTAAGGACCTCTACGACGCCCCAGCGGCGGGCGCTGCGGCTGGCCGAGTTGGGATCGAAGACTCCAATCTGATCGGCGTCGTCAATACCGTAAAGCACAATGTAGTGTCCAACGCTGGTAAAGGTGCCCGGCCGAACGGCGGCGATGACGGGCGCTCCCGAACGCAGCGCCTGAGTCATCGAGTCGCGATCGATATGGAGCTCAGTTCCGTTAAGTCCCAACTGCCACGCGCCGCTCGTCATAAACGACCATTCGGTTGCACCGGTGGGGGCGTAATTGCCCGCCTCGGAAAGCGCGCACATATCGACGGGGGTCATATCGGTGCGTCCCGTCTTAAAGATGTAGACCATGGTGAGGCACGTAGGCCCGCAGGCATTTTGGCGGATGGTGCCGCCGGCGTAAGGCAGCTCCGACCACGCAGGGTCGATCTGATAGATATGGGGCATCGTGCCGGCTTGCCATTGCGAGCGTGGGGTCGAAAAGGCGAAAGAATAACCGGGTGCGACGGGGGCCTTGAGCAGCTTGTCCTCGGCGGTGGGCTCGAGACCGGCCGAGCCGTGGGAGATACAGGAGCTCATAAGCACAAAGACCAGACAGGTGAGGATAGAGCACAGTGCGAGGCGAAGTCGACGAGCTGACAGGGCGGGGGCATTCACGTACGATGTCGAGCGGTAAGGCTTGCCGTCGCGTCCGCCTTGGGGATGCGAAAAGAAGCGGTTGATATGGATGCCGGGCTGACGTGCGCCGTTGCGGCGCAGTTGCGGAACCTCGGCCTGACGCTGTCGAGTGCGCGCGCCCAAGCGGCTATCTTGCTGCGCGCTTGTGGCCGTACTCGGACGGCCGCTCTGCCGTGCTCTGCTTGTCTGCTGCCGAGACGAAGGTCTGGGTTGCTCTTGAGGGCGTTGCGGATTGCTGCTCGTGGCCCTTCTGGGCGTCGGCGTGGTACGGCCAGCAAGGCGAACACTTTGTCGCCGTTGATCACCGTCGTTGTATCCGTATGCCATTCGTACCGCCTTGTCTCATGTATAACCTGTCTATCCTACAAAAAAGATGTGCAACAAAGGGGTCTGCGCGTCAAAAGCTCGGTAAACGGTACGAAAGGCGCAAAACACACGGCCTCAAAAACATCTCTATATGCGTCCGATGAGCGTACGCCCGTCGGGCGGGCGGCAACAATGAGTGGCAAACCGTGCCGTTCGTCCCAAAAACGGCGCCGCTCGTTTTGCAGTTCTGCCTTCGGTCGAGCCACAAGCGGCGCTGCTGTGCCAAGGCCGTATCTTAAAGCCACGAAATAAAAGCGCGCGGCAAAACAGACCGCGCAAGGGGTGACGTCAAGGGGCGTCAATAAGGAAAGGAGGGGAACAATGGCGGACAAGAACGCAGAAGTTGCAGTCGAAGGTAACGGTGGCATGAAGAAAACGCTTTCGCTCTGGAACTTCTTCACCATCGGTTTCGGTGCCATCATCGGTACCGGTTGGGTTCTGCAGGTCGGCGACTGGATGGTCGTGGGCGGCGGTCCCGTTCCCGCTATGATCGCATTCCTCTTGGGTGCAATCTTCCTCGTGCCCGTCGGAGCTGTTTTCGGTGAGCTCACGGCTGCTATCCCCATCTCGGGCGGCATCGTCGAGTATGTCGATCGTAGCTTTGGCCGTACGCTGAGCTACATCACCGGTTGGCTCCTGGCCCTGGGCAACGGCATCCTGTGCCCGTGGGAGGCAATCGCCATCTCGACCCTCGTGTCCGAGATGTTCGGCAGCCTGCCCGGTCTTGAGTGGCTGCGTGCCGTCAAGCTCTACACCATCCTGGGTGCCGACGTTTACCTGTTCCCGACGCTGATCGCGCTCGGCTTTGCAGTCTACGTCATCTTCCTCAACTTCCGTGGTGCCAGCTCGGCCGCCAAGCTCCAGGCCTTCCTGACCAAAGCCCTGCTCTGCGGCATGCTGCTCGCCATGGGCGTCTCGCTGTTCACTGGCTCGCCGGACAATGCCATGCCTGTGTTCTCCCAGGTCACCGGCGCTGGCGGCGGCAAGGCCGCTACCGAGAGCACCAGCCTGTTCGCCGGTATCGTGTCGGTCCTGGTTCTGACCCCGTTCTTCTACGCCGGTTTCGACACCATTCCTCAGCAGGCTGAGGAAGCGGCCGAGGGCCTCAACTGGAACAAGTTCGGCAAGATCATCTCCCTGGCCCTGCTGGCCGCCGGCGGCTTCTACATGGTCTGCATCTACTCGTTCGGCACCATCCTCGACTGGCATGAGTTTGTTAAGAGCCCGGTTCCCGCGCTTGCCTGCCTCAAGGGCATCAACATGCTTCTGTACCTGGCCATGCTCGTCATCGCCACGCTTGGACCCATGGGCCCGATGAACTCCTTCTACGGCGCCACGAGCCGCATCATGCTTGCCATGGGCCGCAAGGGCCAGCTGCCCGAGAAATTCGCCGAGGTCGACCCCAAGTCCGGCGCTCCCAAGCTCGCCTGCGTCGTGCTGGGCGTCATCACCGTCATCGGTCCGTTCCTGGGCAAGAACATGCTCATTCCTCTGACCAACGTGTCGGCCCTCGCCTTCATCTTCTCCTGCGGTATGGTCGCCCTCGCCTGCCTGCGCATGCGCTTCACCGAGCCCGACCTGCCTCGTCCCTACGAGGTGCCCGGCGGCAAGTTTGGCATCGGCCTCGCTATCGCTGCCTGCGCCATCATCATCGGCCTGCTCGTGATTCCGTTCTCTCCCGCCTCCCTCAACATGGTGGAGTGGAGCATCGTGATCGGCTGGTTGGCTATTGGCCTGGCCCTCATGGCTTTCACCAATTCCCGCAAAAAGTAACGCCTAGCCGGGGCGGATCGGGTGCGCGGGGCCCTCTCTCCCGCGCACCGAACCCGGCACCACTTGGGTAGCTTTGTGAGGCCTTAACCCAACACGGCCTCGCCCACTATATGGATCCATAAGGAGGAACCATGTCCACTAAGTATGCAATCGTTGGCGGCAAGCTCATCGACGGTACCGGTGCCGAGCCGGTCGAGAACTCCCTCGTTCTCGTCGACGACAACGGCAAGATCGAGTACGCCGGCACTATGCAGGACCTTCCCGAGGGCGTTGAGGTCATCGACGCCGCCGGCAAGACCGTCCTTCCCGGCCTGATCGACACCCATCTGCACTTCTCGGGCAACCTGACCGACGATGATACCGATTGGGTCATGCAGCCGCTCCTCGAGAAGCAGGCCGTCGCCGTCAAGCAGGCCTACGACTGCCTCACCCACGGCCTCACCACCGTCTGCGAGATCGGCCGCTTTGGTATCCAGATCCGTGACTGCATCGACAAGGGCGTCTTTAAGGGCCCGCGCGTTCTGGCCACCGGCCTCGGCTTCTGCCGCGTTGCCGGCCACGGTGACTCCCACCACTGCACCCAGGAGCTCAACAAGGAATCCCATCCCTGGGGCGACCAGGTCGACGGCCCTTGGGATCTGCGCAAGGCCGTTCGTCGTCGCCTGCGTGAGAACCCCGATGCCATCAAGATCTGGGCTACCGGTGGCGGCATCTGGCGCTGGGACTCCGGTCGCGACCAGCACTATTGCTCCGAGGAGATTCAGGCCGTGGTCGAAGAGGCAAAGATGGTCGGCATCCCCGTATGGAGCCACTGCTACAACAACCACGCCGCTGCCTACGATTCCGTTCGCTTTGGCTGCGAGCAGCTGATTCACGGTTTCGATATCGATGAGCGCACCATGGACCTCATGGCCGAGCAGGGCACCTTCTTCACCCCGACGATCGCCTTCCTGCCCACCTGGTACGCCACCTATCCGCCCGTCTACGTCCCCGAGCTGCACGACAAGTACGAGGGCACCCTGGTCGAGAAGGAGCTGCAGCGCAACTACGACTGCCTGCGCGAGGCCAAGAAGCGCGGCGTCGTCATGACGATCGGCTCCGACTCCTTCTCCTTCGTCACCCCGTACGGCACCTGCTCCATCGAGGAGATGTACGAGTTCGTCGACAAGATCGGCTTCACCCCGGTCGAGACCATCACCTGCGCCACCCTCAACGGTGCCAAGATGTGCCACATCGAGGACGAGACCGGTTCTATCGAGGCCGGCAAGTGCGCCGACCTGCTGGTCGTCAACGGTGACGTCGCCGCCGACATTCACGTGCTCAACACCGACAACATGGACGTTATCATGAAGGACGGCTGGATCGTCGAGGCTGGCACCTTTGGCGAGGCCAACAAATACAGCGCCTAAACTACCGTTCATCGACGACTGGATGTAAAACACAGTTTTTGATTGCATAATGCAATGGAGAGGGTCGCTTGCGGCCCTCTTTATTGCTATGGGTGCGATAGATAAAAGGGGATGACGGTGGATTTAAACAGGCTGATTCTGGGCAAGAGCTACAACTCTACCAAGGTCTTTCGTACGGCTCAGCATGTGGTCCAGGCCATCCTGCTCGGTGTTGTCGTTCCGGCGCTTATCCTGCTGCTTATCTGGGATTTAACCGATAATCCCAATCCCGTTCCGGGCGTTGTCGTTATTGCCGGCATGGTCATGCTGTGCTTCTTTTTCTCGTATGTCTTTGTGGTCCCCGACGACCTCACGTCGAGCGCAACCGACCGTACGCTTGCCATCGCATCAAAAATATTCGCCTACACGTCGCGCGGCCTTACGCCCGAAGCGGCCCTGGGCGCCTCTAAAATTATCCTGTCCGAGACCATCGCCTCGGCCATCTGCTTTACCGATGGCAGACAGGTGTTGGCAAGCTGGGGCGAGGACTCGGCAAAGTGCCCTGCCGGCACCCCGGTCGTGCTCAAGACCACGCTCAACGTGATCGAGTCCGGCGAACAGAGTGTATTTTCGCGCGACGCCTCCAATGAGACGGGCGGCTATTTTCCCCGTCTGCGCGCCGGCATCGTTGCGCCGCTTACCGTGCGCGGGCATTGCGTAGGTACGCTCGAACTGTACTATCCCCGCCTAAGCAGCATCGATATGCGCCAGACGGCCCTTGCCTCGGGCTTTGCCGATCTCATCTCCACGCAGCTCGCCAGCTTTGAGCTCGAGCGCCAGGACGAACTCACGGCCCGCGTTGAGCTTCGCGCCCTGCAGTCGCAGGTCGACCCGCATTTTCTATTCAATACCATCAGCACCATCGTGTCGCTCGTTCGAACCGAGCCCGACAAGGCGCGATCGTTGCTCATCGACTTTTCCAACTACTATCGTCAGACGCTTTCTGACTCCGATACGCTCACCACGCTCGAGCACGAGGTGGAACAGGGCACTCGTTATATCAATCTTATGCAGGCCCGGTATGGCGACGGCCGTCTGCGCGTCTCGGTCGACATCGACTTTGAGGTGCGCGACAGCCTGGTACCGCCGTTTATCTTGCAGCCGCTGCTCGAAAACTGCATCAAGCACGCGCAGCGCGAGACCGAGCCGCTTTCTATTCGTGTTAGGGCTTTTGAGACCGATGACGGCTTGGAGATCATCGTCGAAGATGATGGCATCGGGATGAGCGAAGAAGTCTGCGCGCATCTGTTTGAGCAGCATCGCCGAGAGGAGCCCGAGAGCATTACCGCCGACGGCTCCGTCAAGCGAGGTTGCGGCCTGGCGCTCTTCAACGTGCTTCAGCGCATCCATTTCTTTTACGGAGAAGATTCCGGCATGCGCGTGAAGTCCCAGGAGGGCGTGGGAACGCAGGTCATCGTTGAGTTGAACGGCGAGCCACATGAGCCGGCGCCGTTGACGGTGTAGCACGCGGTTGGATTGAGAGAAAAAGAGGGGAAGCGCATATGTCCGAAGGCTGGAACATCTTGGTGGTTGATGACGAGCCTCCAATTAGGGCTGAGCTACGCTATCTGTTGGAAAAGGATACGCGTGTGGGTCAGATTGCCGAGGCGGGCAATGTCACCGAAGCCGTGGAGTCGATTCTGTCGAACAAGCCCGACGTGCTGTTTTTAGACATTACCATGCCCGGTCGCTCGGGAATTGAGCTTGCCGAGACGCTGCAGAACCTAAAGACGCCGCCGGTCGTGGTGTTTGTGACGGCATTTGCCGAGTATGCGGCCGATGCCTATAACCTCGACGCTGTCGATTACGTCGTCAAACCGGTCGAGGATGCCCGCTTGTCAAAGGCACTCGACAAGATCGAGACTGCCCTGGGTGCTCGCCGTGTTGTCCATGCTCCGCGCCAGCCTTTGCGCCTGACGGTGGATCGCGGGGGCAAAAAGGTGTTCATTCCCGTGGCGGATGTCTGCTACTTTGAGGCGCGCGCCGATTTTTGCAACGCCGTCTGCGCCGAGGGGACGTATCTGATCAATGAGTCGATTTCCTCGCTCGAGCGTCGCTTGGCCTCCGAGGGCTTTATCCGTGTCCACCGCAGCTATCTGGTCAATTTGGAAGACGTGCACAATGTCGAGATCGGCTCCACGGGCCTGATGGAGCTCAGACTCGACCGTGTGAACTCGACGGTGCCCGTATCGCGTCGTCGTGCTGCCGAGGTTAAGGCGCACCTGGGGCTTGCGTAGACGGTTCGCATGCCAACGTTTACCGGCGTAGGTTTGGCATGGCCGTGCGGTGGGCATAATGGGTGGCATCGAATGAAATCGAAAGGAACAATATGCCCGCGCTCATTACGCATCATCTGTTTGGCGAGGAAAGCATCGACCGTCTTCCGCAGGGCGTTATCGCGTCCGACGAGGAGCGCATCGCCTTTATCCTGGGCAACCAGGGTCCCGACCCGTTCTTCTTCCACATGCTCACGCCGCGCATTTCCGACTGTATGTCGCTTGCTCAGGTCATGCACCGCTCGCGCATGTCGCGCCAGTTCTCGTGCCTGCGCGACGGCGTGTCGCACCTGCAGCCGCGCGATGCCAATCTGGGTCGCGCCTTTGCGCTGGGCCTGTTGTCACACTATGTGCTCGATCGCAATGCCCATCCCTTTGTCTACGAGCAGCAGTTTGGCATTGTCGAGTCCGATCCCGAGCTCGAGGCTTCGGGCAGTCAAGTTCACGCCGTGCTCGAAAGCGACCTGGACGTGCTGATGCTGCAGCTTAAACGTGACGGGGCCACGGTCGAGGATTATCCGCCGGCGGGCGAGATCGTCACTACCGACCGCATCAATCGCGTTGCCGGTGTGCTGATGAGCTACGTCGCCGGGCGCGTGTACGGCATCGATATCCCGGTGGGAGAGTACGCCGGCGCCGTAGCCGACATGCAGCTGCTCTACCGCACTATCGAGCCGGCCGGTTCGGCCAAGACGCGCGCGATTGCCCTGCTCGAGGGCTTGGTGCACGATTATTCGCTGCTCGACGGCCTTGCGCACCGCGTGACGACCGAGCTGCCCGAGCGTACCGGCAACCTGGGCCACTTGGCATGGAAGAGCCCCTTTACCGACGAGGTCTCGACCGAGAGCTTCCCCGAGGTCTTTGATCGCGCACTGCTCGATTACGAGCTCACCGTCGCCCGCTTTATCGAGACCGGCAATATGGAAGCCGTGACCAACCACGTCAATTACAGCGGTCGCGTGCTCGGCGCCGACGAAGAGTTCGACCGCGAGGAGTAGGGCTCGTGCGTGCCCCTTTGCCGAATCCTTACCGGCGCCTCTGGACAATTGGGGTACGATGAACTAACTGCATATCGGGCGAATACGAAGGGGCCCTGTCCATGAAATACACCAAGCTCGAGCGTAACTGGGTTATGTACGATGTGGGCAACTCGGCCCTCGTGCTGCTCAATACCTCGGTGGTGCCCATCTACTTTAACGCCATCAATACCGGTGCTTCCTCGGCAGACCTGGTGGTCGCCTGGGGCAACGCGCAGACGATTGCCTCGCTGGTCATTGCCATGCTCATGCCCATTCTGGGCGCGCTTGCCGATTACGCCGGCAACAAGATCAAGTTCTTCTTGGGCTTCTTCCTCACGGGCCTGGTTCTTTGCCTGGCGCAGGCTATCCCCATGTCCGCCATGGCATTTTTGACCGTGTACGTGCTGTGCACCATCGGCCTTAACTCTTCTATGACGTTCTACGACGCCATGCTGCCCGACATTACCACCGACGAGCGCATGGACGCCGTGTCCAGCTCGGGCTATGCCTGGGGCTACATCGGTTCCACCGTGCCGTTCATCATCTGCCTGGCGCTTATCATGGGTGGCCCCGCTCTTGGCGTCCCTACCATGCTGGCAACGCGTCTGTCGTTTATCATCACCGGTGCCTGGTGGCTCATCTTTACCCTGCCGCTTATTCGCACCTATAAGCAAAAGTACGGTCGCGAGCGCGGTCCCCAGGACACCATCGGCCACATCGTGGGCGGCGTGTTCTCCGAGGTCGGACACACTATGCGCGAGATCGCCCACAACAAGACCGTGCTGGTCTACATGATCGCGTTCTTCTTCTACATCGACGGTGTGCACACGGTTATTTCCATGGCAACCAGCTACGGCTCGGCTCTGGGTATCGATTCGACCCAGCTGGTGCTGGCGCTGCTCGTTACGCAGTTTGTGGCCTTCCCGTCCGCCATCATCTACGGCAAGCTCTCCAGTCGCGTGGGTACGCTCAACATGATCATGGTGGCCGTCGCCGCCTACATGGGCATCGTGCTCTTTGCCGCGTTTTTCTTAAAGACTGCCTTTGAGTTCTGGGTGCTTGCCATTTTGGTCGGCCTGTTCCAGGGTGGCGTGCAGGCGCTCAGCCGCAGCTATTTTGGTCGCATCATCCCCAAGGAAAAGTCCAACGAGTACTACGGCTTCTTCGATATCTTTGGCCGTTACGCAAGCGTTATGGGCACCTTTCTGGTGTCGGTTGTCACCTCGCTGACCGGCAACCCGTCGCTGGGCGTCCTTTCCATTGGCGTGCTGCTGATCGTTGGCTTTATGCTGCTGGTCCGTCTGTCCCGCATGGCTCAGACGGCGGCGTAGGGCAACCGGGCTCAGTACAGCAACTGTGCCTATCTGCAGTACTCTTTTGGAAGTAGCCGCATAAATCATTCTGACTTCCGAGCAATGTTTAGCCCAAGTGGGTATGATGGAATCAGCTAGGTCGCGGGGCGTCGCCTGTGTTTGGCGGCGCCCCGTTTTTGTGTTGCAAGGAGGGTAAAGGTATGAACGCCACGGTTGTGATCCCAACATATTGGGCGGGCGATGATACCCAAGCAAACGCTCCCGGCACCTACGATCACTCGACGTCGCTCAATGCCGCCAACCCGGAACTCGATCGCTGCCTGACTTCGCTCGAACAGGTGCGCGACATTCCGCGTATCATTCTCTTGGTGGTCTGTCCGGTTTCTGCCACGGCCGACGTATCCCATCGCGTGCACGAAATCGTTAATGCGCATCCCACACTTAAGGTCACCGTTGTTACCAATACTCAGGCTTCGCGTGTTGCCGACCGCGTGGCACAGATTGCGCCTAAAGGCTCGGGCGAGTGCGTGAGCCTGCGCGGCTACGGCGCCATCCGCAACATGGGTCTTGCCTGCGCGGCGGTGCTGGGGCACGACGCGGTTGTGTTTTTGGATGACGACGAGACCGTCATCGATGCCGACTTTATGAAGCGTGCGACCTATGCACTGGGCCAACAGACGCGTCAGGGCCTGCCGATTTTAGTCAAGAGCGGATACTTTTACGATCGCGACGGGTCGCCGCTGGCTCCCACGGACAAAGCGGGCATTTGCCATCGCTGGTGGACCAAGCGTATCGAGTTCAATCGCTGGATGAAAAAGGCGCTCTCGGGTACCCGCATCTCGCGCTCCAATTACGTGTGCGGCGGCCTGATGGCCCTGCACGCCCGCGCCTTTACGCGCGTGGCCTTCGACCCGTTTATCACCCGCGGCGAGGATCTGGACTACCTGTTTAACATGCGAATGTTCGGCTATGACGTGTGGTTCGATAACGAGTGGACTGTGCGCCACCTGCCGCCCGAGTCCGAGAAGCGCTCGCCGCGCTTTATGCAGGACGTGTACCGTTGGTACTACGAGCGGGCCAAGCTGACGTTCGCTGCGCACCAAAAGGAGCTCATTCCGGTTACGGCCGCATCACTCATGCCCTATCCGGGTCCGTGGATCTCGCGCGAGCTCGACGACCGCGTGCGCAAGACCGCCATGGTTCGCAGCATGTTTACCCGCGAGCACGAGGGGTATCTGCGCATCTGGCGTCACGGTATTGACGAGGCCAAGACCTATGCCCGCCAAAACGCCGCAAGCTACCTGCGTTTTCAGAGTTTCTGGCCCAAGATTATGGACGAACTTTGGCGCGACGCACAACTGATTAGCATCCTGGAGGGGGCTGAATGATCGACCGCCGCGCCCAGCGCGATAATTCAATTTCAATCTTTCGCATCATCGCCGTTGTCTGCGCCGTTTGCGTGTTGGCGTACTTTATCTTTGCCCTGGCGACTGGCATTGAGCCGATTGCCACGGTGATCGCCTGTGCGCTGCTGTGCATCTTCCTGTGCATCTTTATCTATTTGACGCTCAATCCCGATTCGGTACGCTCCCAGTACACCGAGGAGACGCTCTCGGTTGCCTCGGCCATGCTCGAGGACATTAAGGGCGGTCTGACGCAGGAATCGGCGCTTTTGGTGTGCCGGCGTATCCTGCCCGAGACACGTGCCATGACCGTTGCCATCACCGATGAGAGCAACGTGCTGGCCTGCGCGGGCGAGTTCGAGGAAAAGCTGCTGCCCGACTCGCCCATCCACACGCTTGCCACGCGCTACGTCATTGAGCACGGCATCGTGCAGTCGTTCAACCGCGTGGTGGACGTGGTGGGTTCGGATGGTTCGCACAACCATGTCCCCGCCGGTATCATCGCGCCCATCAAGGTGGGCGACCGCACCGTCGGTACGCTCAAGTTCTACTACAAGACCCCGCGCGCCGTCGACCGTACCCAGTATGCGCTCGCCTCGGGTTTTGCCGAGATTCTGTCCACGCAGCTCGCCATCCACGAGCTCGAGGTGCAAAAGGAACTCACGGCCCGTGCCGAGGTTCGTGCCCTGCAAGCGCAGATCAATCCGCACTTTCTGTTCAACACGCTCAACACCATCGCGTCGTTTACGCGCACCGATCCGCTACGTGCCCGCGAGCTGCTGCGCGAATTCTCCTCGTTCTATCGCGCCACGCTCGACAACTCGGGGTCGCTTATCCCGGTCTCGCGCGAGGTTGCCCAGACCAAGCGCTACCTGACGTTTGAGAAGGCGCGCTTTGGCGAGGACCGCGTACTGGCGACCTTCGATGTCTCCGAGGATATCGAGGACACATTGGTCCCGGCCTTTGTAATCCAGCCCATCGTCGAGAACGCCGTGCGGCATGGCATGGGCGATGACGATGCCCTGCGGATCGATGTGACCGTCCATCAAGACGGCGACGACGCAATCCTGATTGCCGTGGCCGACAACGGCGTGGGCATGGACGAGGGCACCGCCGCCAGGCTGTTTGATGAGCGCTCCGCCCGCCCCGATGCCAGTTCCCCGCAAGGCGGCGGCGCCGGCGTGGCCATGCACAATATTTCTGAGCGCATCCATCGCTTTTATGGACCGCACTCTTATACGCGCGTCGAATCGGCGCCGGGCAAGGGCACCAAAGTGCTCCTGCATCTTGATTTGTCAGAGAGCATCTTTGACATTCAAGAGTAAAATAAAAGGCTATGGGCTCAACGCCAAGCGGCGGATGCCCAGCCTAGTTTGTTGACGAAAGGTTTAATCCCTATGCTGCGTGCGATGATTGTGGATGATGAGGCCCCGGCCCGTTCGGAACTTCGCTTCTTGCTCGAGCAGACGGGCAAGATCGGCACGATCACTGAGGCGTCGAGCGTCCGCTCCGCCATTGAGATGTTGATGGAAAGCCGCGTCGATGTCGTATTTCTCGATATCTCGATGCCCGGCGCTTCTGGCCTGCAGCTTGCCGAGGCACTGCATAAGCTTAAGAATCCGCCGGCGATTGTGTTTGTGACCGCGTATAGTGATCATGCTGTCGAGGCGTTCGACGTAGATGCCGTCGATTACCTAATGAAGCCGGTTGAGGAGGCACGCCTGGATCGCGCGATCGAGAAGGTCATGCAGCGCGCCAAGCCCGTCACGGACAGCAAGGCCACCATCGAGCGCATTCCGGTGGAAAAGGGCGGCCGCAAGGTCCTCATTCCCGTGGATGACATTCGCTTCATCATGGCCAAGGACGATTACTCCTGTATCTATACCGTCGATGATCGTTTTCTATCGACGACTTCGCTGGCGCAGTTCGAGGCCAAGCTTTGCGACTTTGGCTTCTTTCGCGTTCATCGCCGCTATATCGTCAACTTGGCGTGCGTCACAGATGTCGAGACGGTGCCCTCGGGCGCTATCCAGTTGGGCATTACGGGCGTCGACGAACGCGTGCCGGTCTCGCGCCGCCGCGTTGTGCCGCTCAAGAAGGCCCTGAGCCTCTAGCACGCTGGCCCCGCAGCCCTGTAGACAATTGTCTGCGGAGCCGTGGGGCTTTTTGTATATACGTCGAATCGGTTTTGAAGAAGGGATCCCATGAACAGTGCAAGCGCCAAGCGCATCGACATCATCTCGGACACCCACGGCTATCTTTCGCCCGCGCTTCTGGACGAGCTCAAGGGTGCAGATCTGATCATCCACGCCGGAGACCTCACTTCAGAGATGGATTACGAGCATCTATGCACCATCGCCCCCGTGCGAGCGGTCCTAGGAAACAACGACTACTACCGCGACTACGGCCCGGATGTAGACCGTCTGGCCCTCTTCACCTACGAAGGCCTCAAATTCGCCGTAGCCCACTACCGCGAAGACCTACCCGTGGGATCCGTAGACGTAGCCATCAACGGTCACACCCACGTAACCAAAGAGGCCCAAGTAGGCCGCTGCCTGGTCCTCAATCCCGGCAGCGCCAGCTACCCCAGAGGCAGCCGAGGCCCCACCATGGCCAGAATGCTCGTAAAAGACGGCAAGATTATAAGCACCAAGTTTATTGACTTGGAGTAACCGCAACAAAAACGGGGGATGCAGATTGCATCTCCCGTTTTTCTTTGAGCCAAAGGCAGAGCTTCAGCGACAACCTTAGACAACCCCGCCGAGGAGAACGGGGACCTCGAGCCGCGGAAGCGGCGAGGAACAACAACGACTCGAACAAAGTGACGGCAGGGAGGGTCTCCGGGGCTGGGGGCGGGGGTTAAGTTTGTCGCGAGTTCCGCACGCAAAGGAAAGCACTTAATGTGCTTTCCGTCTTGCGCAGGACTGTAGAGCA
>NZ_CAXVJM010000009.1:0-98535 GCF_964259375.1 Collinsella aerofaciens ATCC 25986 | reverse complement strand
GGATTCGCGCCTCAGGACTCAGCGCAACGCGTTGCGCTGAGTCCTGAGGCTGTTGCAATGAAAATGAGAATCAAGGATCCTCTGAATAGCATGGAGAGTTAGCGCACGTCCCATTTATATCATCTACTGCCGCTAAATATAGTTTTACTTTATTACGAAGACCTTTACGATCAAGCGAATCAACCAAACGATCAATCTGATCACCGTTCGACGGATCAACATTGACTCTTAAGATGACATCAAAGTACGCACTAGCCCTTTTTACGTTATCAATAATACGGTTGAACGTATCGCCGCCAGAAGGAAGACATCTTCTTCGATTGTGTATCTCAGGCGGACCATCGACAGTTACCTGAACGTGCGTAACCCCATTTTTTGCAAGCAACTCCGCCGTTTTCCCATCTAAGAAATAGCCATTGGTCACCATGCTGGCGTTAAATAAGATTTCATCACTTCGGATTCCGCGCGTAATCTTCTCCACCGTCTCAATCGCCAATAAAGGCTCGCCGCCATACCAGGCAATCTGCAAACTTTCCGCCTGATTGTCTATAACCATGCCATTGATATGCTTTATTACCTGATCGACACATCGGTCGCTCATTGAGCCATAACGCTTGCCGTTCTCATAACAATACGGACATCTGAAGTTACAATTCAATGTCGGGGCTATCGTAAATGAAAGTGATTTTGATTGCATGCGACAGGCCAACGATATCTCTTTTAAATGTTCGATCTCGTCAAGTCCGTCGGGAACCAACAACCCCGCGTCCGTCAAATTATCGACAATCTCCGAAGGGCAATTAGCTCCATTCTCAAAAAGCCCCCTTCTCGTATTCTGCATCCAACGCAACGATTGCACCAGAGTACGAGTTATATGCCAGCGTAGGTTGATTCCCTTTATCGATTACATTAAAGCGAGACTGTTTCATTTCTACTCCGTTGCATATTTCAATATTTCAACCTGCCATTAGGAGTAATTCCAGCCACAAAATTTGGTAATGCAGATCCTCAGGCCACACGGTCCTCCCCCTGAATAACTCCAACAAATATGTGCTGCACAGGACACACACGTAGAAATATCTCGAGACGAAGCAGGCATCTGAGTATTCACTGGCTTTTGAATATATTCCATCGGAGCTCCTAGCTAACGTGTATACCGCAATGTTGAAATGCGCGGCAATTCCCGCCCGTGTACACGGCACACATCCCCCAGGGATTACAGCGCCCTTGACATTTTGCGCCCTGACAAGGACACCAACTTGATAGCAAAGCAATATCGTTAGGTGTTTGAGTTGGCTGTATCCAATCCACAATGGCTCCTTTCTCGTTCTAGGCCTAGTTATACTTTGGTCAAAAAGTCAAAAGCTGTTTGATAACTTTTTGTACTAGATGAAACAATTTGTTTGCCTTGTTTAACATTATTTAATTTACACTTAGACTGATTTAAAATTCAACCTAAGGAAATTCTGGTGAATGTTGTTCAGCTGCAGTATTTCATAAAGGTATTTGATTATCAGAATTACTCGGATGCAGCAACTATATTAAGCGTTTCGCCGCAAGCTGTTTCAAAAGGCATTCGAGCATTGGAATCTGAACTTGGTCTGAAGCTGTTCGAAAAAAGAGGCAGTATTCTACATCTAACAAACTATGGAGAGGAAATCCTTCCTATAGCATTAGATGTACTAGCTTCAGTTGAGGGAATTCAAGCGTATGCGCAAATCACGCGTGAAAAGATAAAAATAACCCAGACACGTTTGACACGCGTTGCAGTCGGACTAGCACCAATACTCGCAAGCTGGTTCAACCAGCCCACACTGAACAGGCTTTCGAAAAAGTATAAGGGCGGTAAGTTTACTGTTTCCAGATATGACGACGGCGGAACGTGTTTATCCCTTCTACTTGACAGACAAATCGACATTGCAATTGTCGCTGGACAAGTAGACACCAATCTTTTTGAATCACATTTTTTATTGAATGCCGAAGTCAACCTCTTAGTTGAAAGCAGTCACCCATTAGCCAGTCGCGCAACGGCAAATCTAAACGCGGTGGCTCGATATCCAATTGCAAACACCTGTGACATTCGATATTGTCGAAAGAGAATAAACTCAGTATTTAACCATCTGGGCCTTTCCCCTTCCTACGAGAATATTAACTTAGCAGACCAGCAAAATTTGTCCGATTTTCTGATTAATAAGCATGGGATTATTCTGACCATGGCCTCACAAGCGTCTCAAATCAGGATAGGCTATCCAGCAAAAATCGTTTGCCTAAGCGAACAAGACAGAATATCAATCCCTTTTTACTGCGTTTCAAATTCAAACGATACCCAAGCGCAGACTCATCACGCGATAAGCTGCATTCAACTTGAGGCACGCCGGCTCTCTCGATGTTTAAAAAGCGCTGAAAGAGGAGACCTTTCCAGCTGAATATGACGGGCATGCTAATTCCATGCAAAGCAGCAACGTATTCCGCCAGAACAGAAACGTGGGTCAGCCCATGTTTTTTGAAGTTTTCCGAGAGAAAACAACGAGGACCTGACAGACTCTTGCCAAATCAGTGACCCACTCACCACCCGCAAGCCTGTGCCCCACTTCCGAAATAAACGGCTCTGTCCCACCTTCTCAGCGGGTTGAGCCGAGCACTGACCGCACCATTCATTGTCTGCAGCGCCCTAGACCAAGCCAGAGAAAGATGGCGCGGCGACAGCCAGATGGCCGCCACCGCACCTCACACGCTATTTCGGCAAGCCGCTGTTAGCGTCGGAATAATTTAGCTACTTCACACCGCGTCCCAGGCGCTCAGCGACCGACGCCACGGCACTCTCGTCGACCGAGCCGCAGCTCACGCAGCCATCGTGGGCACGCATCTGGCCGGTGACCTCGTCCATCGCGAGCGGCGCCACCTTCTCGAGCTTAAAGCCCTTGCCGGCGCGCATGTTTTCCTTGGCCACGCTGATCATGAGCTTAATGCGGTTGAGCTGGTTGACCTCGGATGCACCGGGGTCGTAGTCCACCGCGACGATATTGCTCTCGGGGTGCTGACGGCGCAGCTCCTTGATCACGGCCTTGCCCACCACGTGGTTGGGCAGGCACGCAAAGGGCTGCGTGCAGATGATGTTGGGCGCACCGTGATCGATCAGGTCGAGCATCTCGGCCGTGAGCAGCCAGCCCTCGCCCATGTTGTTGCACACCGAAAGCACCGTGCGGGCCTTATCGGCCATGGTGCCGATGCGCTCGGGCGCCTCGAAGCGGCGGGACTTCTCGAGCATCTCCTCCACCGGCGTACGCATCCAGTCCACGAGTTTGATGAGCGCCTGCATACCAGCGCGCGTGGTAGCAGAGCTACCCAGCTCATCCTTCTGCAGCTCGGCGTTGCTCATGGAGTACAGGAAGAAGTCGAGCAGACCCGGTACTACGGCCTCGCAGCCCTCGCGCTCGATCACGTCGACCACATGGTTGTTAGCCGTGGGATGGAACTTGACCAGGATCTCGCCGACCACGCCCACGCGCGGCTTGGTGCCCTCGCCCACGAGCGGCATGGTGTCGAACGCGCGGATGGCCTCGCGGCACAGCTTGGTGTAGTTGTGGCGGTTGAACTTGGGCGCCAGCTTGCGGGCGCGCGCCATGTACTCCTCGTAGAGTGCGTTGGCGGCACCGGGCGTGGCCTCGTACGGGCGGCAACGATAGAGCATCTGCATCATGACGTCACCAAAGAGCACTGCGTAGACTGCCTGCTTAAGCAGTGCCGGCGTAATCTTAAAGCCGGGGTTGTCCTCACCGAGCGCCACGGCCGAAAGCGAGATCACCGGGATCTCGGGGTGGCCGCTCTCGCGCAGGGCCTTGCGGATGAGTGCGATGTAGTTGGTGGCACGGCAGCCGCCGCCGGTCTGGCTGATAACCACGGCCGTCTTGGACAGGTCGTACCGACCGCTCTCGATGGCCTCCATAATCTGGCCCGTCACCAGGATCGACGGATAGCAAATGTCATTGTTCACGTAGCGCAGGCCAGCCTCGACGGCATCGTGGTCGGTCGAGGGCAGCAGCTCCAAGTTGTAGCCGGCACCGCGGAACACCTCTTTGACCAGGTCAAAGTGAATCGGCGCCATCTGCGGGCACAGGATGGTGTAGCCCTCCTCGCGCATCTGCTCGGTAAAGGGCACCTTGGGCCACGCGGTCGAAGCACTCTCACGCTGCGCCTCAAACGTGTACTTGCGGCTCGCGAACGCGGGGGCATCCGTGGAGGGCGCCACCGGCGCGGCATCGCCTTGCTCGTAGGCCTCGCCCGCGGCCGTGGCATCGGCCAGGCGCTCGGCCTCCTGGTCCTTGAGCGCTGCCATGAGCGAGCGGATGCGGATGCGCGCGGCACCCAGGTTAGACACCTCGTCGATCTTAAGCACGGTGTAGATCTTGCCGCTGGCTTCCAGAATCTCCTGCACCTGATCGGTGGTCAGAGCGTCCAGGCCGCAGCCGAAGGAATTGAGCTGGATCAGGTCCAGGTCGTTGCGCATCGTCACAAAACGGGCGACGGCGTACAGGCGGCTGTGGTACATCCACTGGTCGACGACGCGAATCGGACGCTCGGGCTTTACCAGATGCGCAAGCGAATCCTCGGTAAAGACCGCAAAGCCAAAGCTCGAGATAAGTTCGGGCAGGGCGTGGTTGATCTCGGGGTCGTTATGGTAGGGACGACCGGCGAGCACGATGCCGTGACCGCCATGGTCCTCGACCCACTTAAGAGCCTCCTCGCCCATGGTCTGGATGTCCTCGTGGAAACGCGCATCGGCCTCAAAGGCAGCGTTGACGGCGGCATCGACCTCGGAGCGCGTGATCTTGGGACCGCGCACGCGACCGCAACCGGTCTCAGCATCGGCCACGCGGTCGACGGCGAGCACCTGGTACAGACGGCGCTTAAGCTCGGTCTTATCGTGATAGGGCACAAACGGGTACAGGAACTCGATGTTCTGCTCGCGAATCTCGTCAATATTGAGCGCCAACGCCGTGGGGTAGCTCATGACAATGGGGCAGTTGTAACAGTTGCCGGCGGTCGGATCCTCCTTGCGCTCCCAGCGCACGCACGGCATCCAAATGAAGTCGACATCGCGGTCGATGAGGTTCATCACGTGGCCGTGGCTCATCTTGGCCGGATAGCACACGCTCTCGGACGGCATGGACTCGATGCCCGCCTGGTAAGTCTTTTTGCTCGACTGGTCGGACAGCTGCACGCTAAAGCCCAGGCGCGTAAAGAACGCATGCCAGAAGGGGTAGTTCTCGTACATGTTGAGCGCGCGCGGGATGCCGACGGTGCCGCGCGGGGCCTCGTCGGGGCTCAGGATCTCGCGGTTAAAGAGCAGCTCGTTTTTCTTTTTGAAGAGGTTGGGGGCCTCAGTCTTCTGCTTTTTGTGGCCAGCGCCCTTCTCGCAGCGGTTGCCGGTAATGAAGCGCCTGCCGCCGCCAAAGTCGTTGACGGTAAGCTGGCAGTTGTTAGAGCAACGGCCGCAGCGGACATGCTTTTGCGTCACGGTGAGGTGCGCGATGTCCTCGGCAGAAAGAATGGTCGAAGTGCCGTCGGCACCGGCGCGATCGCGGGCGAGCAGGGCCGCACCGTAGGCGCCCATGCAGCCGGCAATGTCGGGACGCACGGCATGCACGCCGGTGAGCTGCTCAAATGCGCGCAGTGTGGCGTCGGACATAAAGGTGCCGCCCTGAACGATCACCTGGCTGCCGATCTCCTTGGGATCGCGCAGCTTAATAACCTTGAACAGGGCATTCTTGATGACGGAATAGGACAGGCCGGCCGCGATGTCGCCCACCGTGGCGCCTTCCTTTTGCGCCTGCTTGACGCGCGAGTTCATAAAGACCGTGCAGCGGCTGCCCAGGTCGACCGGGGCCTTGGCATGGATGGCGGCGTCGGCGAACGCGCACACGTCCATGTTCATAGAGACGGCGAAGCTCTCGATAAAGCTACCGCAACCCGACGAGCAGGCCTCGTTGAGCATGATGTGCTCGATAACGCCGTCCTTGACGCGCAGGCACTTCATGTCTTGGCCGCCGATGTCCAGGATGAACTCGACGCCGGGCAGGAATGCCTTGGCGCCGCGCAGGTGCGCAACGGTCTCGATCTCGCCGGAGTCGGCCTTGAGCGCCTCGATGAGCAGCGCCTCGCCGTAGCCCGTAGTGGTCACGTGGCCGATGGTGCAGCCGGCGGGGATGTGGTTGTAGAAATCGGCCATGATGACCTTGGCCGTGCCCAGGATGTCACCGTTGTTGTTGCCGTACCAGGTGTGCAGCAGCTGGCCGTCCTCGCCCACGAGCGCGGCCTTCATGGTGGTGGAACCGGCGTCGATGCCGATGAACACGCGGCCGGTGTAGCCTTCGAGCTTGCCCTTGGGGACGACTTCCTGGTCGTGGCGGGTCTTGAACTCAGCAAAGTCCTCGTCGTTGGCAAAGAGCGGATCCAGACGCTCGACCTCGGCACCTTGTGTGTCACCCAGGGCATCGATGGCCTCGATGAGCTGCGGGAACGTGCTGAGCTTGTTGGACTCGTGCGCCATGGCGGCGCCGCTCGCCACAAACAGGTGAGCGTTTTGGGGCACAATGCGGTGCTCCTCGTCCAGGTTGAGCGTGAGGTAGAAGCGGTGGCGCAGCTCGGAGAGGTACTGCAGCGGGCCGCCCAGGAAGGCGACGTTGCCGCGGATGGGACGGCCGCAAGCCAGGCCCGAGATGGTCTGGGTCACGACAGCCTGGAAGATGGAGGCGGCCACGTCCTCGGGGCGGGCGCCCTCGTTGAGCAGCGGCTGGACGTCGGTCTTGGCAAAGACGCCGCAGCGGCTGGCGATGGGATAGATGGTGGTGGCGTTGGCCGCGAGCTCGTTGAGGCCGCTCGCGTCGGTGTGCAGCAGGGTTGCCATCTGGTCGATGAACGCGCCCGTACCGCCGGCGCAGGTGCCGTTCATGCGCTGCTCGATGCCGTTGTCGAAGTAGATGATCTTGGCGTCCTCGCCGCCCAGCTCGATGGCGACATCGGTGGCCGGGATAAGGGTCTCGACGGCGCGTTTGCTGGCAATGACCTCCTGGACAAACTCCAGGTCGAGCCATTGGGAAAGCAGCAGGCCGCCCGAGCCGGTAATGGCGCAGGTCATCTGGGCCGTCGGCAGCACGGTCGCAGCACCCTCGAACAAGTCGCGGGCGCAGGCGCGGACGTCGGTGTGGTGGCGCTGGTACTTGGCGTAGACGATCTGGTTGTCGTCGTTGAGCACGGCGAGCTTAACGGTAGTGGAGCCCACGTCGATGCCCAAATGCAGGTTGCCACGAGCGTTCTCGGGGTTGAAGATCGCGCCTTCGGGGGCGTGGGCGGCGGTGGCGACTGCGGGCTCGGTGGCAGTGGCGAGCTCGCTAGCGACGGACGTCTCCCTTGCCGCGTTCTTGGCATCGGCAACTGCCTCGGCAACTTTCTCGGCAGCCGCGGTCGCGGCCTTCTGCGCGGCATCCACCACGGTGGGCGCGGCCTCGCGTGCAGCAGCGACCATGCGGTCCTTGATGCCCTCGACGAGTTTGCTCATTGTCTCTCCTCTTAGTTGTTGGACTCGACGGTTGCGGCGGTGTCGGCCGTGTCCTCGAGCTGCAAGTTCAATAGCTTCATGCCGTATTCTGGCACGTTGATATCGATGGGTTGGCCATACAGGTCACCAGGGCGCACAAAAGCGAGCACCGTCATAATGCGCGCCATGGCCTCGGGCGATTCGGTGAGTCCGCGCTCAAACCAGCGCTGAATCATGCCGACCTCGGCACTCACGACGTAGGTGACGTAGTAGTCAAAGAACGTGCCCAGCGCCAGGCCCAAAATGCCCGTCTGCGCACGCGGCACCACAGCCTCACGCGCGGTATCGATAATCCTTTTAATGAAGGCCTGGTCGCCGCCCGGACCCAGCAGCGCACCGATTAAGTCGCGGTTGGCCGCAAGATAACGCAGCAGCTCAACCGAACCGGGCGCCGGCTCGAGCTCATCGATGTTGTGATAGAGATCGGGTAGTTGAGCTGCGGTGATGAGCTCAATGCGCTCACGGATCTCGGCCAGCAAGCCGTCCTCGATTTGATTGATAAAGTCGGGAATATCGCGGTAGTGCGAATAGAACGTGCGGCGCGTAAGGCCGGCGCGTTCGGTGAGCGACGCGACATTAATGCGTGAAAGGTCGCCGCTTTCGGCAAGCTCGCTGGCAAGTGCCTGGCGAAGGGCACGCTGCGAGCGAAGGGACCGGCGATCGCATTTCTCGAGCTGGGACAAGCGTCCTCCTTGTTACTCAACCTGTGCGCTATTGCACAGTGCGAGTATTATTGCACACCGTGTGCATCAACACGTAAAGGCAATATTTTTGATGTGACAAATGGCAGTCCTTTTGTCACATTCCATTCTCTCCTGGTCCCGTTAATGGGACCGACGGCCTCCACACCTGTTGCATCATGCCGGTAACAATCGACAAGGAGGCCGACATGAACAATCAGGCAAGCGATGGCATCACCGATGCCGGCAAAGACCTCGTCCTCAGCTGCATCAAAAGCCAAGAGCTGCGAGACCACATGCGCAAATACTTATACCGGCCGGCGCCAATCATCGCCGGCTCTCTTAAGACGCTTGATGAAAAGCGCACCATGCTCGAGCAACTCCGCAAGGAGGTTTCGCCGGAGCTGTTCGAAGATATCGACTCCCATCTCGCCCAGCTCAACAGCGTACTCGATATGCTCCACAACATCGAGCGTGACCGCGGAATCCTCCTACTGCACGTCATGTTCTACAACGAGGAGGAGCGCGACGCCGACGCCCTCGACGGTCCCTTCCCCACCGCATCGTGGGACGCCGCGCAAACGCTCATGAAGCGCTACATCGAAGAGTATCCTGACGACGACTGGTCCGAATCGTACTGGAAGATCAATCTCTACACCTCGGAAGACCTGCACGAGCATCAAACGGCGCAGCCCTCCCTGTCGTTTGCGGCAACCAAGGATGGCGAGCTCATATTCCTCCGCGATCTGCGCAATCACCGCACTCGCAGATCGCATGTCGAAAGCGCCTGGCGAAACGATAGCAGGCGGTTCTGCGCGAACAACGAGCCCGTCTACACGCCGTGGGTACCGGGCGACATCCTCAAAATCGACGGTCGGCCTTTCGACCACGGGCCTCGCTTTGCCATTGTGCTCGAAAACGACTACGAGCACACGCTCCGAGGACAGATCTGGTGTGCAGGCCCCAGCAAATATCACGGCGTTAAGGAGGGTTCGCTTTCATCCGGCACCTTCAGCGACAGTCTCTTGGACCCCTTCATCCCCTCTGCCCTCTACACCGCCGAGCGCTACACCGGCGACCTGCCGGACGACTGCGCTTTTATGCTCGAACTTTCGCAGAAGCTGCACGACAACCCTGACTACGGCAAGCAGTGGTCCGAAGGCTCGGTCGGACACGATTGCCTGCAGCCGCACCGCAAGCATACCAGCCAAAGTGAGCTGGATATTCGTCCGGACATCTTTGAGTTTTTGGACTCGCGCAGCATTAAGGAGCATCTTCAACGAATCAACTACAAGCTCACCACGCCCGTAGCAGCTTTCATTGTCAATTGCTCGCATAAAGCGACGCTGCAGCAAAAGCTCGAAGGCTGGCAAAAGATTATCGACAATATGCCCAATTGCACCATGAGCCGCAGAAATGACACGGTCAACATCCCGGACTTCCATGCCTTTCTGCGCAATGTCATCAGACAGGAGCAAAGAAAGCTCGCACGCTTTAAAAGGACGGACGGTCAAAGCCTGTATTTCTTTGAGGACTACTCGTGGGACCGGCGCGGGCAGGGCGGCTGTCTTTACGGCCCGTACAGCAGCTATCAAAAGTGCTTCGATGCAATCTGGAAAGAGCTCGACGGTGACGATCCCAAAGCCATCAGGATCACTCGTCGTCCCATCGACCCAGACGAAGACCACTATGCCGACGACATGGTCTTACTTAATGCGAACGGCGAAGTAATGTCTTGCGATTACCGCAACAAAAGCGAGTGGGACGAGGCGGGCACCGCCAGCGATTTCGAGGACATGTGGTTTGATATCCCGACGCCTTTCCATGCCGGAGACATCGTCTGCAACCTCCAACGCCCCGACGAGCCGATGGTGCTGTTTGACCTGCAAACTTGGGGATCCGAACGAGCCGACAAGGAGCTGGCCTCCTCCGTCTACAAAGAGCGCCTCGTTCAAAAGGCCGACAAGCTATTGCGCTGGCACCGATATGACGGCGACGCCAGCGACATGTACGTCTACGGCTGCCAAGTCTCATCCGCCTTGCATTTCCCCTTCTACATTGGTGAGCCTGAGGGCTTTCTTTTGGACATCGACTATTACCGCAAGCCGCTCAAGTCAGGGGAGCGAATCCTTTACGGCGTCAGGGCATATGTCAAAGGCGACCTGGCGGTTGACTCACTCGCCGCGATGGCCAGCGCAAACGAGCTACAAGCGCTAGCGGAGAAAAAGGTCCGCGGCTTCGAGGATGCAGACGGTTGGCTCAAGGACCGCTACCCGGAGCTGTTCGATGCGACGATAGACCCTTTGCTAAAGGGAGATAATACCGGTTGCTAGGATTAAGGGGTCGACGCCCTAGCGGCGGCGACCCCTTCTGTTACGCTTCGATATGCCGTTTATCGGCACGTCAGCGGTACCATTCCTCCAAATTGCGCGACCATGCGTATTCCCAAGTGATTTCTGCGGGAGGTTCGGCGATTTGAAGATAGGCCTCCCACATGAGCATGGCTATTTTCTTGAACGGAAGAAATCCGCACGCTCCGCCGAACGCGGGAACCACGATTCGCTGACGCGAAGTTCGCATTGCCTCTATAAGCGTTGTCCTCATGCATTGATAGACAACCAAAGAGTCAACGATGGGAGTGGGGACCCGCATGGTCGGAGTGTGTATGAGCAGAATGTCCTCGTGCCCGGGAATTGGAACTGAAAAGCTCGTACCAACCGGCTGCTCTCCGTAAAACCGCTCCATAATAACCGTTCGCACTCGTTCGGCAAGCTCCGGTCCATACTTATCGGTTATCGCTAGGTCGTAATTGCCATCCATCAAGCCATATGAGTTCGCCGGCGATACGACGGCATCGATTTCAGGCTGCTGTTCGACAAACGCCTTAAAATCACAGCAATGCACCGCAATGCCTCTGTAGCCCCTAAATGTGTCCTCCCAGGCCTCCGCCATACCGGCGCTATTCGTCACAAGATCCAGCATCATATTCTCCATGGCAATCCTTTCAGTACGCGCACACCCATGTACCAGTGCATTTCCAGAAGTATGTTTGACGTGAGATTCATATCAGACCCGTTAATGGGACTAAAAATCACAACCTCTGGTAGATGCTAACGGCAACGACCGAATTGGAGGTTGCTATGGACAGCCAAGCAGATACCGTGATCACCGATGCCGGCAGGGAGCTCGTTTGCAGTTGCATCAAGGACGATGAGCTGCGTGCTCATATGTTCAAACACATGGGAATGGCAGATGGCTCCCTCTGTAAAATCATCGGCGGCTCCCTCAAGACGCTCGCCGAAAAACGGACCATGCTCGAGCAGCTTCGCAAAGAGGTCTCATCGGATTACGCCGAGGCGATCGACTCCGGCCTCGAACAACTCGACACTGCACTCGATATGCTTTACAACGTTGACCGTGACCGCGGTATCTTGCTAGTCTCCGGCATGTTTTACAGTGAAGATGAGCGCGGGCACGACACCTTTGACGGCCCCTTCCCCGTTGCCTCATGGGAAGCTGCGCAAACCCTCATGAAGCAATGCGTCGATGACGACCCCGATGAAGATTGGTCCGAATCATTCTGGCAGATTAAGCTCTATACCGCCGAAGACTTACACGACCGTCCGCGCGCTCAAGCCTCGCTGATATTCGCCGCGACCATGACGGGCGATTTGGTCTTTTTGAGCGACCGCCGGAATCAGCGGACTCCGCATCAAAGCATCGATCACTTGCCGTGGAACAATAGCAAGCACTTCTGTGCCAATGGTGAGGTCTTCTACACTCCCTGGTCCCCCGGCGACATCATCAAGATCGATAGTCGGCCCTTCGACCACGGTCCCCGTTTCGCCATCGTGCTCGAAGACGACTACGATAGTTCGTTCAAAGGCCAGGTTTGGTGCGCCTATCCGAGCAAAATCTACGGCGTTGAGGAAGGCAATCTCCGCTTGAGGGATTTCACGGACGGCTTCCTCGACGACTTCACACCCTCTGCGCTCTACACCGCCGAACGCTATACCGGCGAATTGCCCGATGATTGCTCCTTTATGCTCGAACTCTCGAAAAAGCTGCACGATGACCCCAGCTACGGCAAACAATGGTCGGACGGATCGTTCGTACACGATTGCCTGCAGCCATACCGCACATCGGCCGGCGCCGGCGCCAACGCCATACGTTCGGACATTCTCGAGTTTCTCGACTCACCCGACATCAAGGAACACTTAAAGGACATCAGCTACGAGCCCACCACACCCGAGGCGGCGTTCATCGTCGACCGTTCGAGCGAAAAGACGCTGCAACAGAAGATCGAGGCCTGGCAAAAGATTCTCGAAAACATGCCCAATTGTGCGATGAGCAGGCGATACGGCACGTTCAATATCCCCAACTTCCATGTCTTTCTCCGCGACGTCATCAAATGGGAACGCAAGATAATTGCCCAGTTCAAACAGCCTGGCAAGCACATGTATTTCTTTGAGGACAAGACGGGAAGTCCCCATGAGAGCGGGTGCAATTATGGCCCCTACACCAGCTACGAAAAATGTTTCGAGGCAATCTGGAATGAGCTTGAGGAGGAGAATCCTACCTCGATTGAAGTAACACGCCGCCCGATCGATCCGGACGAAGACTACTATGCCGCCGATAAGCTCATGCTCGACGCAAATGGCAAGGTCATGGATTGCCAGCTGCGTTGCATCGACAAAGAACGCGAGGGCGAAGACCCCACTTTCGCTTTTGAGTTGATGTGGTTTGACATCCCGACGCCATTCCACGCCGGCGACATCATTTGTCGTCACGGCGACCCTGGCGACCCCATGCTGCTCCTCAATATGCAGACATGGACCACACAGCGGGTCATAGACGAGCTTCCGCCTTCCACCTACAGGGAGGGCGCTGCAAAAAAGGCCGATGACCTGCTCAGGCACCATCGGCAAAATGGCGATACGAGCGACATGTACGCCTACGGCTGTCAGATTGAATATCCCCTGGAGTACCCCGTCTATATCGGAGAGCCGAGTTGTTTTCTTCTCGATATGGAATACTGCCGTACCCCGCTCAAGCCGGAGGCGAGAATTCTGTACGGCGTGCGGGCATATCTCGACGGCAATCTGGGTCTTGACTCACTTATTGCGCTATCAAGTCTTTTCGAGCCGCAGGCGCTGGTCAAGAAAAAAGCCGAGCGGCTTGAAGGGGAAGACGGCTGGCTCAAGACCCGCTATCCGGAGCTGTTCGATGACACGATAGCCCCGCCGGCACGATTCAAAACAAAGAGGAGCTAGCCATGGACATCTTGGATTTCGTCGACTCCCGGGACATTCGGGAGCACCTGCGTAGCATCGATTTTCGGCCTAGCACCGTCGAAGCCGCCTATCTCGTTTGGTTTTCGAAGACCGCTACGCTCGAGCATAAGTGCGAAGCCTGGCAGGAGATCGCCCGAACCATGCCCAATTGTTCGCTGGAGGCAACCCATGCCGGTCTTGGAAGGCCGGCCATCCCTGATTTCCATGCCTTCTTGCGCTGGACAATCGATTACAACAAACGGTGCGTCGATGCGTTTACGAGTGGGACGGGCTACGTTTATCAGTATGAAGAGGAGATTGTGCCCGACGGGCAACTTTGCGGGGCCTTCGGCGCGCCATTCAGCTGTTATGAGAAATGTGCCGAGGCGTTGCGCGGTGATGATGAACTGGCGAGCCGTCCAGAGGCACGCGCACGCATCACCCGGTGCCCGCTCGATATCGATGAAGCTCATCGCCGGGAAGATTGGCTCATGGTGAACGGCAAAGGCGAGGTTCTTTCCGTCTATTGTCCTTCCGCCGGCCCCGTTGAGAACGATTGGGAGATCGCATTCGAGTTCATCTGGGTCGATATCCCCACGCCGTTTCACACCGGCGACATCGTCTGGACGCCGCAAGGCAGTGCCCGTGAGCCGTTCACGTTGTTCGATCTGTCCACGTGGGACCGGACAAAGCTTGAGGCAGAGCTTCGGCAGGCAGACCGTTCTGACGAATGGCTTGATCATGCGCAGCAACGCCTCGAGCACTATCGCCATGCAGGGGATATCAGCAACATGCGTGCCACTGGCTGCTCGATTACCTACAACGAGACGTTTCCCCTCTACATCGGCGAGCCAGACCCGCTTTACCTGAATCTTGAGTACTACCGCAAGCCGCTCAAAAACGAGCAGCGGATTTTAGTCGCAGCCCAGGCCTACCTGCGCGGCGACCTGTATGTCGACTCACTTGTAGCGTTTATTGACACCATAAGGATGGAATCCAAGGCCAGGCGCAACCTAGAAGAGCTGCGTCTTGATCAGGCGCCGCTCAAAGAAAAGTATCCGCAGTTATTTGAATAGAGGTCGTCATGTCCGAATCCACGAGGGGCTACGCCGATAACCCGGAGACTATCGTGCACAAAGAAATAATCAACCTGATCGAATCTCCGGAGCTGCGAGAGCATTTGCTGCATAATCCGCAGCTCCTGAGTGGTGATCATTACACGCAAATCATCGGTGGCGCGTCGATAGAAATCAACCGCAAACGGGAGATGCTCAGCAGGCTGGTTGCTGCCGAGCGCAGCTCGTCAGGCGAAACCTTTGATTGGTACGGACCAGAGATTTGTACCGACTACATCGATGATTGCCTGAACGCGCTAAAGGCCGTCGACGGAAACAGGAAAGTGCTGCTTATTAGCGAAATTAGCTTTGTCGACGACGAAGTGGGATCCGCCATCACGCATGGCCCCTTCCCCGTAGCATCGTGGCAGGCCGCCCTTACGGCAATGAAGGCATACGCGGACAAGTGGAGCGAAATGACAGATCTATCGTCCTCATACTGGATGATCGAGCTGTTCAACCTTGTCAACGACCCGAGCTGTTCATATCCATACGACGGCTTTCTGCAGCCGGACTACACTTACTACGCGAACGCCTCCGGTGAAATCCAGTACATCTGCAGGGAAGAAGAGGGCGAATGTGGCGAGGTGCTCGACTGCATTGTGGGTGGAATCTTTGGCCCGTGGTTCAAGGGGGCATATGTCGACCTGCCCACGCCGTACAGAAAGGGCGACATTCTTGAGATCGACTGCCGGCCATGGGCGCCGGGACCTTGCTATTGCCTGGTGGCAAACTCGAAATTGGACTGTCTGTATCTTGATGGCAATGGGCAGATCAGCTGTGGATCAATCCCCTACGGCAGCTGTTTTGCCGGATGGGCACACACGAACCTGATGCTGTCGCCTGTGTTCAGAGCGAGAAAAGCAACGCAACCTTTGCCGGAAGAATACGCGACCCTGCAAACGGTCGAGCTGGACAGGATAGAAGGCTTGCTAGAAGAGTGCACCGGCAATAAGGAGAGGGGGCCGGTTTGTCTGGACATATATCGGCATCGCGCACGCTGACGGACACCAGAGATGGACTATAGCGACCCTCAATAACTGGTTTTGTTCGCGCTCTTCAAGCGGTGCTCCAACCCTCATTGTCACGAGAAGAGCCGCACCCAGCCCAGGCACGGCTCTAGTAAAAATATCCAAACAGCTTGATTAATAATGGCCATACCTTAAGCCTGCCCAAGCCAGTACTTAATATCGCGCTTAAGCGGCGTCTTTCCCATTAATCAATCGAACGTTGAACTTACTTGACGATTTTCTTCATTTCCTTCTTGGCATCGTCAAGACGGCGACCCTTGAAGTAGTACCAAATAAGCCTATCAACCTCCTGAAAGCCAATGCTATCTTCAACCGGTTTGATCGTCAGAGAGAAATCTGACGGAGACTCATACGAAAATTCATTCGAATGCTCGCCTCGCCAGAGGTTAATGCCATCGCATACACTTCTATACAGCTCACGGTACTTCCGGTAACCCAAAGGCGAATCGTCATTGACATAATCCGAAATCAACTTTTTCAGCTTTGAATAGCTCATATTTTCGATATCAGTCCGATCGGAATAGGCCCAAATATAATAAGGGAGAACCTCCCCGACAACGGAATCGTAGATACAATACCTATCCCTAAGCCCGCTTTTTATACATGTGTGATGACAGAATTTCGATGCAAATGAAATATTGTTTTTCTTAAAGTCGGTGAGACCCTCATCACGCAAATGATTCTCAGCATATCGAGCGATAAGATACACCGCCTCGGCGTCTCCGCGCTCATTTCCGCCATTCGGATCGTCCTTCAAGGCTTCTATTAATTTATCTTTGTTTTTGATAATCTCACGAGCGGTTAACGCTGCACCACCGGTCAGCACCCATTTAGGCTTCCGACTACTAGAACTATTTCCCTTTTCAGAACTCTCTATGTATTTTTCCTCAAGTTGAGGAATATCAATTTCTGGGTCAACGTTCTTGATTTCGCCAGCTTTGACTGCATCGCTATATCTCTTTCCCAGCACCGCTAAGTGTGTTGAGTTCACTTTATTGGTGTAGTAAACAGCCTGTTTAATAGCATCCTCATCGCCGCCAAGAACGTCGCTATACATTTTGCCAATCAATGTTTCGTCTGCTATGTCATAAGACGAATTGTGATCAATCATGGTCTGAACAAATCGGATATTCTTGTCACTAAAAACCGGGAATCCATTCTGGTCCAGGTCAAACAAATATGGATTGGCAGCTCGCTTTACCCCATCGTCCTCTTCCGTCACCGGATTAAAAAGTATCTCTTGACGACCCATGTGGACTCCTTCCCAGAGCTGTTCAGTCATGGCGTTGATAGTCACAACACCTTATATTGATGGTAATTCCTGGCGCACTCAGAAGTATCTTTTTGGCAGATGAACGGTTACTTTCTGCTGGCAGACGCGTTGCTGGCCGAGCAGTCGTTATTGGCTATGACCTCAACCGAAGACTCGTGCGCAGAAAGGTTCCGTGCCATCGGTGCTCATACGGACCAGGACATCTACATTGCAGTGGGTCTCCGCGAATGTTGCGTCGTCCTCTCGGCCCTCCGCCGCAAAGCATCCTGCCAGGATGGCGGATGTCGGGCCGAGCATGTTGCGCAAGTCACGCAGGACAGCGTTTACCGGGCGGTTGTCATCGAGCATCTCGAGTCCGTCGATTACGACCACGATGTTCTCTAGTACTGCCCTATTCCACGTCTGGTCGCCGAGTAACCAGCTCGTTAAAAGGTCCATGGTCAAGTTATCCTCGACAAAGATGCCCAGGTTGCGCTGCTTAAGTCGCATCGTTGCGCGGATTGTCTCAACCTGTTGTTCCTCAGGATCCTCTGACACCTTGTCATCCATCTCGGCACGAATAAGCCGGGCAATCGCATCCTCTTCACGCTCCCGAATCGGCACGTAAAGCACGGCGCACTGCTCACTCAGGCGCAGCACCGCGTGTGCCAGCACGTTCGAAACGTCTTCATGCGCACCGCCAATCACGCTGAGCTTGCCCAGCCCAACGCCGCCACCCAGTGCGTCATCGACCGACATGCCGGCTTTCAACAAGCGCGGAGCTACGAACAGTGACGTTTCCACACCACGGTCGAGTCCAGAAGCCAGTCGATTGCGAAACCCGCTGAGGTCAAAAGCCTCGTCATCACGCTCTCCACGATTCCCGCCACACCGATTCGCGGACGGCGGCATCACGCCCGAGAAGCTCAGCATCTCGTCCATGCTCACGGAGCGTCCAATTCGGTCGTCCCTGGAGTCCATCTTTAGCGTCATCGCAACCCTCCTAACGCCTACCGCGCTTACCAGTAGCCTTAAAATTCCAAATCGGCTTGAGTCGATGAACAACATCAACCGTCGGGTCCATGAGTCTCAGTACATCATCCGCAGGCTTATACGCTTCGGGCGACTCATCGAGCGTCGTCTCGCATGCGCTCGGACAGTAGATGCCGGCATCGCGCATCTCGTTAACGAACGACCTGGTATCGAGCGTTTGGAACGCTTTGGTGCGGCTCATCGCGCGGCCCGTCCCGTGCGGCGCCGAGCAGTTCCAGTCCTCGTTTCCCTTGCCGCGCGCAATAACGGCACCGTCGCGCATGTTGAACGGAATCAGCACTATCTCGCCCGCATGAGCGCTAATGGCGCCCTTGCGAATCATGCCGCCTTCCGAGATGTAGTTGTGCATGGTGGTAAAGCCGTCTCCGTCGAGCCGAATTCCCGTACGCTCAACAATCTGTGCGACAATCGCCTTGCGGTTCTGGTTCGAGAAGCGTTGGCAGTTATGCATATCGACAAGATACTCGGCAGAAAGATCTCCCACGAGATACTTAAGCTCGTCGGGGATATCTGCCATGCACGTCTTCTGCGCCAGCGCCTGATGGTGCTCCGCCGTCTGCTTGCCCATGCTGCGCGAACCGGTGTGCACGACCAGATATTGGCACCCATCCTCGTCCTCGTCGAGTTCAATGAAGTGGTTGCCACCGCCCAGCGTGCCCATGGAGCGCTCAACCTTGCGTTTATCCTGCAGCCAATCACGCGACTCCATGTCAAAGTCCGCGAGTACGCAGGCAGGATCGCGATGAAGGCTAAAGCCCGTAGGCACCGCGCGTTTCACATCGCGATTGAACTGAATGAGGTCGTCGCGCGCGATGGTTTCCGCAAGCGGCACACAGTACATCCCGCATCCGATGTCGACCCCCACCAGGTTGGGAATCACCTTGTCGCCCAAGTTTGCCGTAAAGCCAATCACGCAGCCCTTGCCCTTATGGGCATCGGGCATGATGCGGATCTTGGCGCCTTCAAACGCCGGGCAGCTGGAAATCTCCTCGATCTGTTCCTCGGTTGAATCCTCAAGATTCTCGGCAAAGACTTTGATGTCTGCCATCGCATTTCTCCTGTTCTGATCCTTGTAAACCGGAACCGGCCCCAAGCCAATAGAGCGCATGTCACACCAACCAGCCAAACCGCCGATCTTCGTTTAACCACCTTTCGCCCTATTCGGGCTTTTATTGCTGCGAATACTACGGTCGCGCGGGCTACAATGAGTCCCAATAACGGGTCTTGTTTTAAATCTCCGGTTCTTACGATGCCGGCGAAAGGAGACAACGTGGCGAACAGACCAAATCAAAAGCTCAGACTTCTGTTCCTGCTTAAAACCTTGATGGAAAAGACCGACAGCACGCACGGGCTCACGACGCAGCAGATCATCGAGGAACTCGCCTATCACAATCTCGAGGCCGAACGAAAGGCCATCTATCGCGACCTGCAAACTCTTCGCGACTTTGGGCTCAACATCGACCAGCGCAGTGGCAAGGAATGGGCGCTGGCCTCACGCCCACTCGACCTGCAAGAACTCATCATGCTTGTTGACGCCGTGCAGAGTTCGCCGTTTTTGACCGATGAATTGACTGACCACCTCATCGGCAAGCTGCAGAGCCTCGCCAGCCTGGGCGAACGCGAGCTGATGCACAAGCGCGTCGACGTACCTTCGCGCGTGAAGATGCAAAACTCCGATGCTCTGCACAATATCGACCTTATTCAGCAAGCCATGCGCGAAAAGCGCAAGATCCGCTTCCGCTACTTCCACTACGACGCCGCTAAGCAAAAGGCCCTTAATCATGACGGAAAGACCTACGAGCTCACACCCGTGCGCCTTATCTACTCCGACGAACTCTATTACATGATCGGGTTTCGAGATAAATGGGCTAATGCCGGCTCGGGTCATCAGCCGTTCACGCCTTATCGCGTCGATCGTATGCTCGACGTTGCAGTGTCCGAAGAGTCCGCGACCAAAGATTCGCGCATTGCCGGCTATGTGCTCGAAGATCACGTCTCGCCATCATTTGGCGTGTATGCGGCGGACAAGACCACTGTGGTGCTGGAACTCGATGACCGTGCGATGAACCCGCTCATCGACAAGTTCGGGCTCGACGCCGTTGTGTTTGAGAACCAGGACGGGCGCCTGCTGGCTACCGTCAAAGCCCCACTGTCGCCGCAATTCTTTGGCTGGCTCTTGCAACTCAGCACGTTCATTAAGATCGTTCAACCTCAAAGTGCCATCGATACATATCTCAACTATCTCGATAGCACACGCGCGCTCTACCAGGAAGACAGGTAATACCGCCATGAACATGACCCCCGAACTCATCGCATCGCTCGACCGACTAAATCCCGAACAACTCGAGGCCGTCGAATGCCTAGATGGTCCGCTGCTCGTCATTGCCGGTCCCGGCACCGGCAAGACGCAGCTACTGAGTCTGCGCGCGGCGAACATCCTGGCCAAGCGCGATGCCGCCCCGCGCAACATCCTCTGCCTCACCTATACCGAGGCGGGCGCGGAAGCCATGCGCAAACGCCTGATTGAGCTCATTGGGCGCGACGCCTACGGCATTGAAGTCAGCACGTTTCACGGATTTGCGAGCAGCATCAGGTCGCGCTTTCCCGAGTTTTTCACACGCCCTGCGACCGACACGCTTGTTACCAGCTTGCACCAGCAAGAGATTTTTGATCGGCTGCTCAAATCGCTGCCCTTTGGTTCTCCGCTAGGCGGAGGGTCACCCGATATGCCCGCGCAAAACATCGGTAAGATGATCGGCTTTGTCTCCAAAATCAAACGCAGCGGCCTGGACTACGACACGCTGAACGCCATCGCGCAGCAGAATATCGACGCCGCTGTCTGGCTCACCGAACATTCCGAGCTGCTTACACTTGTCTGTGAAAGGGCAAGCACTGCGTTGGCTGAGCGTTTTGAGGAAGAGGCCGAGCGTGCCTGCGGCGTGGCGCCTACATCGCTCACCCGCCCGATCGGCTGTCCTGCTGGCACGTATGTACCGTACATTCTTGAGTTGCGCGACACCGTTCGCCGCACCGAACTTATTGACGAGAAGGGAAAGTCGTCGGGATACACCAAGGTACGCGACCAATTCTTTGGCGGTAGCAACTCCCAAGGACGTACGTTTAAAATTGCCGAGCAAAGCGAGCGACTTAAGGCTGCTTGCGACGTTGCACGTCGCTACCAAAATGAGCTCGACCAACATCATCTCTACGATTACGACGACATGATTGGCGATTTTGTCGACGCCGTCGAGCACAACGACGCGCTACGCCAAGTACTCCAAGACACCTATACCTATATCCAAGTTGATGAGTTCCAGGATACCAATGGTGCCCAGATGCGCATCATCGAGCTGCTCTGCGACGGCGTTGATGCGCCCAATATCATGGCCGTCGGCGATGACGATCAGGCCATCATGCGTTTTCAGGGCGCCACGATCGAATGTGCCAACCAATTTGCGGCCGAGTTTTCGCCCCGGAACATCGTGCTCAAGACCAATTACCGCTCCACGCCCGCCATCGTTGAGCTTGGTCAAGCTATCGCACGCCAAATTGAATATCGCCTCGACGCCAGCTCGAATAAGTCAATCGAAGCCTCCAAGCCTCAGGGTGATCAGGTCGACTTTAGTGAGAACGTCTTCGGCGGCAAAGCCGAGGAATACGCCGCCGTTACCGCGAGCATTAGGCAGAGGATTGATGCTGGCTACCTCGATGACTGCGAAGATCCCAATGAAGGAATTGCAGTCATCTCTGCCAAACACGCCGCATTGCGCTCGCTGATTCCCTTCCTCGTTAAGGAAAACGTGCCGTTTTCGTATCGCGAGCGGCAGAATCTCTTTGCCTCCGAGCGTATGCAGACGACGTTGGCACTGTTGCGTTGCGTTACTGCGCTTGCCCGCGGGCAAAAAGGACTGGCAAGCAGCTATCTCCCCCAGATCATTTGCGCCACCGAGCTGGGCGGAGATCATCCGTCATCCGTGGCGTTTGCGCTCAACGCCAAGCGTGAGCATCGCGGCGACTGGATGGCCGCCATGCACGAGAGCGATAACGTCCGCGTCAAAGAACTGTACGACGGCCTTATGCAGTGGGCGGCCGAAGCCAGCGCCTCCCCTGTCAGGCCACAGCTCTTTAGAATTGTCGAACGCAGCCTTGGCTATTATCAGGATTGCAAGGAACAAGATCCGCTGGGCGCAGCCGAATTCAATGCCGGCATCCGCGCCCTGCTCACCTTTGCCGAAGGTGAAATGGGAGACGCACGCCGTATGGGACGTGCGCTTCGCCTGCCCGATATTGTCGACAAGCTCGATGCCGCTCAAAAGTTTGGCGTGAGTATCGACGCATCGATCGACCTCGGCACGCCGGGAGCTGTTCGCCTCACCAGCGCCCATAGCTCTAAGGGCCTGGAATTCGACTGCGTCTACCTGCTCGATGCCGACGACTCCACTTGGCACAAAGGCGCCGGCGGCATGAGCTTGTACCCGTCCAACCTGCTTATTCGCGATGAAAAGGATGATGACGACGCGCGCCGCCTGTTGTTTGTCGCCATCACGCGCGCTAAACGACACCTCGAGCTGTACCGTGCCGGCGGGTCGGCACTGCAGGAGCTCACGGGGCTTATCGACTCTTGCGAGGTTTCTGCTGAAGCAGACCAGCTCAGCGTTGCAATCGAAACCGAGTGGCGCGACAACTACGTGCTCGATACGCCCGAGCTCCGCGCGCTTCTGGAACCTCATACCGACGTGAAGTTTCTTTCTGCCACAGCGCTCAACAACTTTGTGACGTACGAGCCTGGATGCGCAAATAGTCTGCACTTCCCTGAGAAGCAGATTGTGCGCCTACCCACGGCGCCCACGATCCAAACCGAATTCGGCACCATCGTTCACGCGATGTTCGAGGAGATCGTTAATAGAATGGCAACCGATGGCGAGGCGGCGATTGAGACAATTGAGGCCGAGTATCGCCAGCAGATTTCGTGGCTCGATTTTGCCCCCGAGGACGTCCATCGCTATTCGGAGCGCTTCGAACGCATTTGTCGTGCATTCGTCCCCTGGCTTATCGAGCATGTGCATGGCTATCGCTGCATCACAGAGGCGAATATGCAGTGCCTGACCACCGAAGGAACTCCGCTCTTTGGTTTTCTCGACCTGCTCCTCGTTGACGATGCAGCTAAAACGGTGCAGATCGTTGACTACAAGACTGGCTTTGGCAAAGAAGTCCCTGCAGGCTACCATCGTCAGCTCAAGTTCTACAAACTGCTGGTCGAAGCGTCGCCCGAGTTTTATGGCTACACCGTCACTTCCATGGGCGACTACTATGTCGAGCCCGACAAGGCAACGAATGAGTTGCGTCCGCCGTTCTCGACGACCGCCAGCACCGATGACATTGCCGAGCTCGAACACCTCATCGATGCCGTATGGTCTCGCATTGAACACGGTGCTTGGGATACCAGCGCTTTTGAGCAGAGCGGCGCTTATGAACTGGCCGTTGAGGAGCAGAAGGGCTGCCGCAAAAAAGCCGACAAGGCCGAGCTCATGCAACGCGCTTACGAGCATTGGCTAGTCGAGAACCCCGGAATGTGACAAAGGGACAGTCCCTTTGTCACATTCCGCCTGGCTTTTGGAGCGGCATTACCGATTGTCCAAAATGTCATTCGTGGGTAGAATAGTGTTGACGGCAGCCCAAGTTGTAGTTGGCTGGGCAACGCCGTTGTTTGCATTAGGGGGTCAACGCCTTAGTGGCGGCGACCCCTTCTGTTGCGCTTCGAGCGCTGCTTGAGTGCCTCGGAAAGGCCGACAAGCGCCGTGAAGAACGAGACCAAAGCGGTCAAAAGTCTCACGAAATCAATCAAATCGGTCATGGGCATCACCTCCCATCAGATGGAGGGCGTTGCCCGGCACATGGAACTGCCGTCAACGATACCGATTCTACCAGAGCCTAGTTATATATACGAATATATGTTCGTATTCCGAGAACACAGGCCCCGTGACAAAGGGGGACTGTCCCTTTGCCACATTATTCGATGATGGTGCGGGAGTTCTGCTTATGCATAGTGGCGAGCATGTGTTTGGGAACGGCGTGGACCATGCAGCTGCCGATGGTCGCGCTCGCGGCGGCCTTGGCTGCATCGCTAGCGTTTTTGGTCGCGTAGCTGTGGCGGAAACGCTTGAGCATGGCAATGTCGTTGCCGCCGTCGCCGTAAACCGCGACCTCGTCCTCGGCAATACCGTAGTAACCCGCCAGCCAGGCCACACTCTCGCCCTTGTTGCACGCCACGTCCGTGATCTCGAACATCACCGGATCGAACGGCGCGTTGACCACGCGGTCCGAGCGCTCGGCCAAATACGCCTTAAGGTCGCGCTCCAGCTCGGGTGAGGTCACGCGACAATTGATCTTGCATACATCGTGACGCAAGATATCGCCGATCGACTGATCGAAATACTGCTCCTCGTGATACCCGCCACGTGCACGCATGCCGCGCATCACAATACGCTTGATGGGGCTGTCCTTTTTAAAGCCCGCCTGATGCATCTCGAACGAACCGCTCGAGAACATGCCATCGGGTGTGGAGCAATCAAAGCAAATATCCGGGAATGCCTTGAGCAGCTCCTCGGTAACCTGCGGATCGATGGTCCAGGTTTTGAGCACCTCGCCATGACTGTCGCGCACGATGGAGCCGTTAGAGCAGCAGGCATCGAGCGCCAGCCCCGTAAAGCCATGCTCGCCGATTGGCAACGTCGAGCGCCCGGTCGCGGGAACCACATGCAGGCCAGCCTCGGTCAGCTCGCGAATGGCACGGCGGATGGTCCCATCCGCCTCGTGCAGGGCGTTCAGCAGCGTTCCGTCTAAGTCACTCGCAAACATCTTGATCATGGGCATGCCTCTCCTTCGTCTGCACGATATTGTAGACGAGAACGGGCGCGCCCCAAGAGAGGCGCGCCCGTCAGGCGAAAGATTGTCCTACACCGCGGCGGGGCCGTGTTCGCCGGTGCGGATACGGATAACTTCTTCGACCGGCTCGACCCAGATCTTGCCGTCGCCGACGGCTCCGGTGCGAGCAGCGTTGCAGATGATGTCAACAATTCCGTCGACGTGCTCGTCGGCACAAATGAGCGTGAACTGCACCTTAGGGATTGTGTTGACGAGTAACTCGTTGCCGCGCACGTATTCCTTCCAGCCATGCTGCGCGCCGCAGCCCTGCACCTGGTTGATGGTCATACCACGAACATCAGCAGCAAACAGCGCATCTTTAAGAACCTCAAGCTTCTCGGCGCGAACAATCGCCGTAATCTTCTTCATAGTGAATTCCTCTCTTTAATAAAAGAAATTGATTGTTCTTCACATGGCACGGGTTTTCCAGGTGCCCGAGATTGCCCCGAAAGAGGAGCGCCGCGTACTTCGATACGCAAGCGACGGTTTGAGGGGCAAGGTCGGGTGCCTGGGAAAGCCGTGCCGCTAGTCAAGTCCCGAGAAGGAGGGATACGCGCTCTCGCCGTGCTGGCTCGCATCCAGGCCCAACGCCTCGTCGGCCTCATCCACGCGCAGGCTGCCATGGAACAGTGCCTTGACCACCGCGGCGATCACCAAGTCGAGCACCAGCACAAGAGCGACCGTAACCACAATGCCCAAAATCTGCGAGATGAGCAGCGAGACATCGCCCGTGTAGAACAGGCCGCCCTTACCGGTCCACGAAAGCTCCGGCACGCAGAACAGACCCGTGAGCGCGCCGCCCAGGATACCGCCGATGCCGTGGCACCCGAACGCGTCGAGCGCGTCGTCGTAGCCGAACTTGGTCTTAAGATGGCTGATGGCCAGGTAGCAGACAGGCGAGACGATCAAGCCCATGACCAGCGCCGCCCACGGCTCGACAAAGCCCGCACCGGGCGTGACCACCACAAGGCCCGCAACCAGACCGGTGCTGGCACCCACCAGCGTGGGGCGGCCGGTATGCACGCGCTCGACGGCAAGCCACGAGACCATGCCCGCCGCGCTGGCCGTCACGGTATTGAGGATGGCGAGCGCCGCCACGGCGTCGGCCTTAAACTCGCTGCCGCCGTTGAAGCCAAACCAGCCAAACCAAAGCAGGCCGGCGCCCAGAGCCACAAACGGCACGTTATGCGGACGGTAGCTCACCATGCCAAAACCGCGACGACGGCCGAGCATTAAGCAAAGGATCAGGCCCGTCAGACCGGACGAAATGTGCACCACGTCGCCGCCGGCAAAGTCGAGCGCGCCGATGATGTCACCGATAAAGGAGCCCTCGCCGCCCCAGACCATGTGGGCGAGCGGCGCATAGACCACGAGCAGCCAAATGCCCAGGAAGGCCGTCATGGCACCAAACCTAACGCGGCCGGCCAGGCTGCCCGTGACGATAGCGGCCGTGATCATGGCAAACGCCATCTGGAAGGCGATGTTGATGATCTGAGGGTAGACGGCACCGTCCGCGGCATTGCCCTCGGCCGTCTGCAGCACCTGGTTGAGTACCGGCAGGCACAGCAGCTGGTCAAGGCCTCCAATAAACGGGTTCGCGCCGTCGCCACCATAGGCCAGCGACCAGCCGGCGACAATCCACAGCACACCAACCAAGCCAATGGCGCCAAAGCACATAAGCATGGTGTTGATGACATTTTTGCGCCTGGACAGGCCGCCATAGAAAAACGCCAGACCCGGTGTCATTAAAAACACGAGCATGGTGCAGATGAGCATAAACGTTGTCGATCCCGTATCGTACATTCGTCCCCCTTGGTCGCATGAACGTTGTCGGCGCCCATAATGCGGCCGAGGGGCAACTGGTGTAGACCAGATACGGCGTTGTTAAACGCTGTGTTGTCGAATGGAAACGGTGCCGCAATCTTGGAAACGGCGCGGCAACGGACGCGAAACCAACGGGAAATGCGCAAACCGAGAGGGCGTCCATGCCCGTATTTCGAATCAGCTGTAAACAGAGATGAGTCGGTCCCGAGGCAGGCTCTGCATTACATTTGGCCGTGATTCCCTTAGGGAAAACACGGCTAGGCGCTCTTTAACGTGTTTTCCCTAGGGGAATCACAGTCCAACATTACATATGGCGAGCAACTTTTGGCACACCGAAACGTTCGAGAAGGTGCTCGAGATAACCGTCCTCGTATACGCGATTAAATTGCACCCTCATGACCGGAATGCCCAAAGCCGTAATGTGCGACTCTCGTTGGCGCTCCTCAACCAAGCGCCTTTGCATCTCTTTTCCCAAGCCGTCCGCACCAACGTATTTACCAAAACCATCGACCTCAATAATCAAGCGGAGTCCATTCGGCAACTCGTAGTACATATCGACCCGAATCGCACCGCCATCGACCGGGTCAACAAACTCGGCTTGCAACATAGTCGGAGGAAGGTAGCCCAGCGCGATAATCAGTCCACGCACGACGGACTCGCCGCCGTTCTCCGAAGCACCATCGGCATAGCGCGCCACCATCTCAGCGCGCAACGCCCCAGAACGACATCGCGCCATCGTCTCAACATAGCCGCGATACTCCTGGATATCGAGTTTGCAGAACCGCAAGGCGCTATCCGCTATAGCCAGGCCGTCCTCAAAAGAAGCAACGAGCGAGCAGTCGAGCACCGTCCGTTCCAACGTTGTTCGTTTCACGGTACCGTTCAGCTCGATCTCACCCAGGGGGCACTCATGTCGATGGATTCCCGTGCCGCATCTTCCATGCGAGCACCCGCTCGCTACAAGATGAATTGTGTCCAGATATTTCTTCGAAACCCAAAGTCCATGGTCAAGCGCGGCAGAAAAGGAACAGACGGCCTCGTCAGGATGCTCATCGAGAAACGTATTTTGAACATAGCGCCAACGGACGCGCGGGCTTGTCTTGAGCGCATCCCACGTGGAGGCACGCATAAACATCCCGCCAAACGGACGCACGGCCACCCCAGCCGCTTCGGCACGACGAAGCGCTTCGCGATCCGCCCTGGTTTTGGGCACGAGACAACGCTGCATGCGCTCCGCCCAATCAAGCTGCTCTTCGATTCTTTGCCGTGCGCTGGTATTCCTCACGAAAGCCACCTCCCAATAGAGGCAGCATAGCCAAAAGGCACCTTACCAATCTCTTACCATTAACTGACCAAAAGCTTGACGCGCTGCTTGACGCCACAGGTCAGAGACGTCGTCCTAGCGCGCACCACGACAACGTCATTCGGTGAACGGTTGCCCTCGAGGTGCAGACGGCAACTTCTATGCCCCTTTTCGGCCCTCTGGCAGTTATGACGCCCCATAGTCTCAACTCAAACGTGATTTCCCTAAGGAAAACACGGCTAGGAGCTCTTTATCGTGTTTTCCCTAAGGGAATCACGATTGGACAAAGCGATAACATGGCTCCTTTAGAAACGCGCACTTGAAAGGCGCCTCCACGACTCCAGTCCCTAGTGCCGGAAGAGCTCACGGGCTCGGTCGCGGAGGTCGGTGGCTCGGATGACGCCCTCGTAGCGGTTGATGCGCAAGCGCGGGAAGGCATTGAAGAAGCGCAGGTCGCGACGGCTGAGCGACACGCTTGGCACCGGACGGCTCGCGCGCCTGCCGGCACGGCGACGGGCGAGCGATGGACGCGGCACGCTCGGCGCGGCATCGGCCACGCGACGGGCGGCAAGCGCCAGGCCGCGGGCGCCGTCCGAGATAAACGTCGGCATCGAAGCCTTCTCGCGCAGGGCGTCGAGCGCCGCGTCGCCCAGCTCCGCCAGCCACGCGTTAACGGCACGGCTGCGGATATGCGTCTGCGCCACCGAGTCGATCGCCGAATCGGGAATACGTTCGAGCATAGAGTCGGAGGCGTCGGCAAGCGACTCATTGATGCGGTCGGCAAGGTCGGCACGCACACGCTCAAGCTGATCGGACAGGCGGCGCCAGCTGGCCAACGAGCACACCGCATCGACCATCATCGCGACCGCGACGATAAAGGCGGACAGCCGCACAATCAGCACCGGCAGATGGCCAAGCAGCCCCAGCAATGCCGGCTCCACTAAACGGCAAATACACAACGCACCCAAGCCAAACGCGCAGGCCCAGTACAGGCAGATGCGTCCGTGCAGGTTAAACGGCAGATGCGAGTAATCCCAAAACCGGGCACCCGTCGTTTTTTCCAACAGCACGCCCACGCTATATTCGATCACGCTGCATACGAGCGCGGCAGCGACAAACTGGCTCGAGGCGTCTGGGATTCCACGCAGCAGCAACCAGCACGCGATGCCGCCCGCACCGTAGATGGGACAACACGGCCCTAGCAAAAAGCCGCTGTTGGCAAAGCGTCCGTGGTTGAGCATGGCGCAGACTGTCGACTCCCATACCCAGCCGCAAAAACCGTAGAAGGCAAACGAGAGTACCAGCGCCGAGAGCGGACAGGCGGCAAGCGTCGCGCCGTCAAATGCCATGTCGATCGCGGTTCCCACCGTCTACCCTCTCCTCTTTTCGTTCGATTCGCTGCTCACGTCATCGTCCGCCCTGTCTTTGCGCGGCAGACGGCCGGCAATCGTCTCGCGCAGCGCGCACCATTTATCCGCCAGGCACACAATCCATGCCTCGCGACACGTCGGCGGCACCGGTACCAGCGGAAACATATGCCGTACGATAATATTCCGCTCGCGCGACGTCAGCTCATAATCCTCTTCGGCACGCGCCAGGGCAAAAAACGGATGCCGAAAGCCATGCAGTCGATGGCTTGGGTCGGGATCGTGCCAGTCATAGAGAAAGTAATCGTGCAGCAGGGCCCCGCGCAGCAGCGACAAGCGGTCGACGGAGATACCGACGCGGCCCAGGCGCTCGGCAAAGGACAGACTTGCCCGCGCCACCGAGGTCACATGCGTATACACCGTCACATCGCCATGCTGGATAAACTCGCGCGTCAGGTCCAAACGGCCCTCCTGTGCCAGTTGACGGGCAGCATGGTCTACTTCGCACGCGATTTTCTCAGCACGAACGGTATCGGACATGCGGCCTCCTTCCGGCGGCGCTCGGCGGCAAGCCACAGCCTGCACGCAATGAATAAAATCATCATGGAACTTATCAGTATGGCATCGGACAAAACGTTTTGCCCCACCAGTTGGCGAATTACCGCGCCGCCGTCACATATCAAACGCCAAAATGTGCGAGACTGTCTTGTGCAATTGTGCCGGCCGAGGGAGTGCCGGCGCACGATTCGCATGGAGTAACCCACAACGATGCTGCTTACGCAAACGACAACGCCCGAGGACGTCAAGGCTCTCGATCGCGCCGAGCTTCCGCTGCTCTGCGGCGAGATCCGCCACGCCATCCTCGAAAGCTCCGCCGCCGTCGGCGGGCACGTTGCCCCCAACCTGGGCGTCGTTGAGCTTACGGTCGCGCTCCATCGCGTGTTTAACTCCCCCACCGACAAAATTGTCTTTGACGTGTCACACCAGACCTATGCCCACAAGGCGCTGACTGGGCGCGCGTACACTTATATCGACCCGGCACGCTACGGCGAGGCCTCTGGCTTTGCCAATCCCAACGAGTCCGAACACGACCTGTTTGCCATGGGGCACACCTCCACATCGGTGAGCCTGGGCTGCGGCTTGGCGCACGCTCGTGACCTGGCGGGCGCTGCGTACAACGTCATCACCATCATTGGCGACGGTTCGCTTTCGGGCGGTCTGGCGTTTGAGGGCTTCAACAATGCCGCCGAGCTCGACAGCAACTTGATCATCGTCGTCAATGACAACGACCAGTCCATTGCCGAGAACCATGGCGGCCTGTATCGCAATCTGGCCGAGCTGCGCGCCAGCAACGGCACCTGTGAGCGCAACGTTTTCCGCGCGATGGGGCTCGACTACCGCTATCTGGACGCCGGTAACGATGTGTTGGCCCTGGTCGACGCATTGCAGGAACTGCGCGATATCGATCATCCCATCGTGCTGCACGTCTCCACCGCCAAGGGCAAGGGCTTTGAGCCGGCCCAGAGCGACCCCGAGCGCTGGCACCACGTGGGTCCGTTTGACATGGCGACTGGGCGCAAGCTCTGCCCGGGCCATCCGAGCGAGCCTGCGCCGCGCACCTATGCCGACATTACGGGCGAGGCGCTCAGCGCCGCCATCGAGCACGATCCGCAGGTCGTGGGCATCACGGCCGCCACGCCCTACATCATGGGCTTTACACCCGAGCTTCGCGCCGCGGCAGGCAAGCAGTTTGTTGACGTGGGCATTGCCGAGGAGCACGCCGTGACCTTTGCCACCGCGCTTGCGCGCTCGGGCGCCAAGCCAGTCTTTGGTGTGTACGGAACGTTTTTGCAGCGCGCCTACGACGAACTGTGGCACGACCTGTGCCTCAACGACGCCCCCGCAACCATCCTGGTATTTGGCGCGTCGATCTTTGGCACCACATCCGAGACGCACCTCTCGTTCTTTGATATTTCCATGCTGGGCGGTCTTCCCAACATGCACTACTTGGCGCCGGCCTGCATGGAGGAATATCTGTCCATGCTGAGCTGGTCGCTCGATCACCGCGAGCATCCCGTGGCGATTCGCGTGCCGGGCATTGGCTTGGTAAGCCGCCCCGACTTGGCGCCTGCCGAGGACGCCGATTACGGCGCCGTTCGTTACAACGTGGTGCGTCAGGGTCGCGACGTGGCCGTGCTCGCGCTTGGCGATTTCTTTGAGCTGGGCGAGCGCGTGGCAAACCGCTTGGCTGCCGAGTACGGCATCGAGGCCACGCTCGTCAACCCGCGCTATGCAACTGAGCTCGACCGTGAGTTCCTCGACAGCCTTGCCGCCGAGCATCGCGTTGTCGTCACTCTCGAGGACGGCATCTTGGACGGTGGCTGGGGCGAGCGCGTGGCGTGCTACTTGGCCTGCACGCCGCTGCGCACCCGCACCTTCGGCATCGCCAAGGGCTTCCCCGACCGCTACGACCCCAACGAGCTGCTCGCCCAGAACGGCATGACGGTCGAGAACATGGCCGCCGAAGCCGTAAGGCTACTCAACGAGTAAAAAACCTCCGCAAGGGAAGCACCCCTGCGGAGGTTTTTATTTTCGCGGCGCGAAAAACGAATAACCGTTCGTACGCGATCTCCTTACTTATATATGTGTCGCGTTGCCGCCATTATAGCGACCGCTGCGAGCGATCATGCCGTCTGCAAAACCCTATCTCAGCAGCAATAACCGACGTTTCCCCAGATAAAACCTGCCAAAATAAACCTGTCCCTTTTTGGTAGGTAGAATAACCCATAAGGTAAGTATGTTTCTGAGTTATTTCGTGTTGACCCATTTGAGCGGGATGGGGTATAACTCTACTCAACCGCTAGGGATTTTATTGAGAAAGGTGTTCTACCATGAGCAAGAACCTCCCCCAGCAGGTCGTTCTCGACCGCCGCGGCTTTGTCGCCGCCACCTTCGCAACTATCGCCGGCCTTGGTCTTGCCGGCTGCTCCGACACCAGCGCCGAAGCCGACAAGGGCTCCGCCGCCGGTTCCTCCAAGAGCTCCGAGGATACCAAGGCTTCCACCACACTCGATGCCAAGGCATTCGACAAGCTCGTCAATGGTGGCCCCAAGGCCGATGATGACGCTATCGCCGCCAGCACCTGGGCCACGGCCGTCAAGGACGCCGGTGTCTTTAAGATCGGCAGTGTTCAGACCTCCACGCTCTTCTCGCTCCTTAACGAGAAGGACGGCAAGACCCGTGGCTTCGACGCCGGCATCGCCCAGCTCCTGTCCAACTACATTCTGGGCGAGAACAAGGTCGAGATCACCCAGGTGACCTCGGACACGCGTGAGTCCGTCCTGCAGAACGGCCAGGTCGACGCCGTCTTTGCCACCTACACCATCACCGATGAGCGCAAGAAGCTCGTCTCCTTTGCCGGTCCCTACTACTACACCCAGCAGGCCATCCTGGTGCTCGCCGACAACGACGACATCAAGAGCGTCGACGACCTGGCCGACAAGAACGTCGCCGTCCAGTCCGGCTCTAACGGCCCCGCCATCCTGGAGGAGTTCGCTCCCAAGGCCAGCCAGCAGGAGTTCAAGACCGACGAGGAGGCCCGCCAGGCACTCCAGCAGGGTCGTGTTGACGCCTACGTCATCGACAACAACATGCAGCAGAGCGCTCTGGTCCGCGAGCCCGGTAAATACAAGATCGCCGGCAAGCCCTTTGGCAACAAGGAGCCCTATGGCATCGGCCTGCCGCTCGATTCCGACGGCGTCGCCTTTGTCAACGACTTCCTTAAGAAGATCGAGGACGACGGCACCTGGACCGAGCTGTGGCAGATCTGCATTGGCGATCGCACCGGCGACACCAATGTTCCCGAGCCGCCCGCGATTGGCGCCTAGTCGCCCAACGGCCACGAAACCGCACAGAAACATACCAAACACTTTATTTTGCTAGACTGTTTGGTCACTGAGTTGTTCGGGGCCCCCGTTCATGCGGGGGCCCTTTCCTTACCCGTTGGAGGTTAGGATGAGTCTCTCCGAGCTCTGGTCGCTCTATGGCCAGAACTATATCGACGCGCTGCTAACAACCTGGGGCATGACGCTTGAATCGTTTGTCATTGCCATGGTTCTGGCCGTCGCCGTCACCGTGATGCGCGTGTCGCCGCTCAAGCCGCTGCGCGTCTTTGGCGACCTGTATGTCCAGGTCTTCCGTAACATCCCCGGCATCGCGCTGCTCATCATCGTCGTCTACGCGCTGCCGCAGCTCAAGGTCGTCCTGCCCTACCGCACCTGCGTTATCGTCGCCACGGTGTTGCTGGGCTCGGCCTTTGGCTCCGAGAACTTTATGAGCGGCATCAACACCGTCGGCGTCGGCCAGGTGGAGGCAGCCCGCTCGCTGGGCATGGGCTTCAACCGCATCCTCGCCAAGATTGTGATCCCGCAGGCACTGCGTTCAAGCGTGCTGCCCATGACCAACCTCTTTATCGCCGTCATGCTCACAACCGCGCTCGGCAGCCAGGTGCCGCTTCAACCGCAGGAGCTCACCGGCGTGGTGAGCTACATCAACACGCGCTCGCTCGGTGGCGTCGCCGCGTTCTTTATCTCGGCGCTCGGCTACCTGGGCACGGCCTTTGTGGTGAGCCACATTGGCAACTACATCGATAAGAAGGTGAGGATCCTCCGATGAGCAAGCACTCCTCCCCCGCGCTCACCATGCGCGATGCGCTCTACGAGGCCCCCGGCCCCAAGATGCGCGCCAAGATTCGCATCGGCACCGCCATCTCGCTGGTCGCCGTGGCCGCGCTCATCGCCCTCGTGCTGCAGCGCTTTTATGTGACTGGCCAGCTTTCGGTCCACTACTGGTATTTCTTTACGCACCTCACCACCTGGAAGTTTCTGCTTGCCGGCTTTGAGGGCACCGTTAAGGTCGCGCTCACCGCCGGCGCTATCGCACTGGTGCTGGGCCTGGCCCTTATGCTCGGCCGCACCAGCGACATCAAGCCGCTGCAGCTCGTCTGCCGCGTGCTTACCGATTTCTTCCGCGGCGTACCGAGCCTGCTGTTCATCTACTTCTTCTTTTTGGTGCTGCCCCAGTACAAGATCGCGCTGCCGTCGTTTTGGATGCTCACGCTTCCCGTCGCGCTTGCCGCAGCCGGCGTACTTGCCGAGATCTTCCGCGCCGGCGTCAACGCCGTACCGCGCGGCCAGGTCGAGGCGGCCCAGGCGCTCGGCCTCTCCAAAGCTAAAATCACCTTTAAAATCGTGCTGCCGCAGGCTATTCGGTTTATCATTCCGTCGTTGATTTCGCAGCTTGTGGTCGTAGTCAAAGACACCACCGTCGCCTACGTGGTGAGCTACCCCGACCTCATGCAAAACGCACGCGTGCTCATCACCAACTACGACGCGCTCGTGTCGGTATACCTGGTGATCGCGGTCATCTATATCCTCATCAACGTCGCAATCAACAAGGCCGCCGTCTACGTCTCGCGCAAGACCGGCGCAACTATCATCCGCTAACGTATTTCGATTTTTAGTCATAAGGAGCCGAGCACCATGGCACAGAGCACTTCTTCTACCGGCAATCAGCCGCTGATCGAGCTCAAGCACGTCGATAAGCACTATGGCGACCTGCACGTCCTCAACGACATCAATCTCTCGGTCGACCGCGGCGAGGTCGTCGTCGTGATCGGCCCCTCGGGCTCGGGCAAGTCGACCATGTGCCGCACCATCAACCGCCTGGAGACGATCGACTCGGGCGAGATCCTCATCGAGGGCCAGCCCCTGCCGCAGGAAGGCAAGGATCTTGCCCGCATGCGCGCCGAGCTGGGCATGGTGTTTCAGCAGTTCAACCTGTTTGCACACATGACGGTGCTGCAGAACGTCATGCTGGGACCGGTCGACGTTTTGGGCATCTCCAAGGATGAGGCACGTGAGCGTGCCATGGATCTGCTGGGTCGCGTGGGCGTTGCCGAGCAGGCCGACAAGGTGCCCGCACAGCTCTCGGGCGGTCAGCAGCAGCGCGTGGCCATTGCCCGCTCGCTCGCCATGCAGCCCAAGGCCATGCTTTTTGACGAGCCCACGAGCGCCCTTGACCCCGAGATGATCAACGAGGTGCTCGAGGTCATGGTTCGCCTGGCCCAGCAGGGCATGACGATGATCGTGATTACGCACGAGATGAACTTTGCCCGCCGCGTGGCCGACCGCGTCGTGTTTATGGCCGACGGCCAGATCGTGGAGACCGGCACCCCTGACGAGTTCTTTGACCACCCGCAGACCAAGCGCGCCCAGGACTTCCTCAACTCCATCAAGGGCCACTAGCCCAATTGCCATATCTGCTCGCCATGACCATCCAAACTCGAAAGCAACACCTATGATCGGAACTCGCACTTCATCGTCCTACACCCCACATGTCGACGTCGCCCCCGCCGACCGCCCACTCATCCTCGTCGCGCCGCGTTGGGAAGAGGCAAAGCCGTTTTTAAGCGAGACGCTCTCCCCCAACGAGGAGATCGCCAGCGTCTTTGTCGATGCCATCCTTGCTGCAGGCGGCCTGCCGCTGCAGATGTCCATCACCGAGGACATTGAGGTCATCCGCCATTACGTCGATATCGCCGACGGCATCGCCATTCCCGGCGGCCCCGATGTCAATCCCAAACGTTGGGGCGATGATCGACCCTACGACCCCACGCTGTGCTGTGAGATCCGCGATAGCTTTGAATTTAAGCTGGTCGGCGAGGTACTCCGCACCAAAAAGCCGCTCTTTACCACCTGCCGCGGCACGCAGTTGCTCAATGTCGCCACTGGCGGCACCCTGTGCATGGACGTGCCGAGCCTGGGCGCTCGCGAGGGCCGCACGCAGTGGCGCCATACCCACGTGCTCAACGACCCCGTACATCCCGTCGAGGTCGTGCCGGGCTCGCTGCTGGAGCGCGCGCTTGGCGGGCACAGGCTGATCCAGACCAACTCAGCACATCACTGCTGCGTCGACCGTCTGGGTAAGAGCACGCGTTTGGTCGCCAAGGCAACCGACGGCGTTCCCGAATGCATCGAAGTCGAAGGCCAGCCTTTCTGCCTGGGCGTGCAATGGCATCCCGAGTATACGTGGAAGTCGCTCGAGACCGACTTTAACCTGTGGAAGTCGTTTGTCGAGGCAGCGGCCAAGGTAAAGCAGGCCCGCTAGTTCGCAAGCTACACAAGTTAAAGCCTCCTAAGCCGGGGGGGGCGGACACCAGCCACGGTGCCCGCCCCCCCCTGTATTTGATATGCTCGGTATGATCATCCCTCACAAACAATCAGAGAAATCTCGGCCGCAATCGGTCGACAGCAAAGCAAATGGCAAAAATGCTTGCTACGTTTATTAGGCAGTCAATTAAAATCCAAACGCATTGACCAATCCCCAACGGAGTCACACCGCAAATCCACATGAGCATCGAGGACGGAAGCGGAAGCACGAAATTGGTCCCGAGCTGTATGTAGATCGCTACGACGTTGACAAGCAGCAGCATGCCAATCGGACCGAAGCCGGACCCAAAATAGGAAACAACGATTACGCAAGAAACCACGTATGCAAGGCAGGCAGCGGCGGCAAGAACAAGTCGATAGCAAAAAATATTCAGGTTGAAATACTGCTGAGCATCCAAAACGATCGCGCAGTTAAGACAGTACAAAACGACACTCGTCAGGATAAACGCGCCCAAAAGGGCAAAAGAAGACAGCACCACTCGCGCAACGATAGCGCACACACGCTTCCCTCCCCGAGCCTCCGACAACCCCCACGGTTCCTCAATAAAGTCCGAACTGACAAAGCGCGGCACGATACAAGCCGCGATAAACGGAAAGAACAATGCATGAGCCAACGGGGCTACGTTGAACAGCAGACTGCGAAAAGCCTCTGCATTACCAAATAGAAGGACGTCCTCTGCCGATAGCCGAAGCGTCGGGTCTGGGAAAAAGCCCAAGAAACTGTTCTCACGGAGGCTACAGAACCACATCGGGAAAGAATTAAGCTGCAATACCACCATACACGCATAAATTACCAGGATTAAAGCGTACGCCCATTTGCTCACATGCTTCAATTCTGACTGGAGAAGTCTTTTAATCTGACGAGCCATTGAGCACACCCCCAGCGCGAAAGCTCACGAGAGCGTAAATCAATACCGATAGACAGCTCGCTGCCACGCCATATCCCAGAAGCGTCAGCTGCCCCATATCGCTATACCCAAGGGCACATCCGACTCCAAGGTACGGCCCCGGAAGAAGGAAAATCCATCGCAAGGACGATATGGGCGTCTGAAGGTAAGTTCCGTAGAGCGTCAAGCTCATGACAAATCCGATAATTATCGCAGCCCCGCTCAATACAGCGCTGCCTGTAATCCGATAGATGGTCACCGTCTCCAGCGCAATCGATATCACCAATACGGCGTTAATCATCATTGCGGGCAAAAATGCAGCCAGCATGCCATGCGCATAGTTTTGCCCTCCACGTGTTATCGCGATTGCAAACAGAAGAAGGCAAAGCGCACTATATGCTGCGCCGATTATTAAAGCAGACGAAAGTACATGTGCCAGAGCCCCGTTAAAGCGGGCAAGACCTCTTGCTGAAGAAATTCGGCATCCCTCTTCATAGCCGCGCTCCTGTAAAATCGCCAGGCAAACGATGAGCGGAACGAACAGAGAGGTGCCGGCAAAGGCGCTACGCACAAGGGACTCATCGGGTGCAGAAGGATCGATTACATTCCAGCAGAAGCCAATATCCTCCCCAAAAACGCTATTGCCAAAGGCGAGCAACGTTGTTCCGTTTTTTAGAAAGATGCCGAAGAGAAGGCCGAACGCCAGCATAAGCGCAAGACCAAACTTCGCCGGAAACATCCTGTGCAAACGCATCATATCTGCCTTTATGGGATGGATCGCCCGCTTCATAGCGAGACCGCCTTCATCAAGCGCCTGTAATACTCTTTTAGGGATGGCGCCTCATCCCTTATGACGTCCATCGATTCCTTTTTCAGCAGTTCGCCGTCATGAAGAAACACGCAACTTGTTGCAACTGATGCCAACTCATCCAAATCATGGCTAGAGATGAGCATGGTCTTACCCTGTTCTCGATTCAATCGACCGATAAGGGCCCATATACTCTCGATGCCCAGCGGGTCCAACCCATTTGCTGGCTCATCAAAAATAAGCAGATCAGTGTCACCCAACAAAGCCGTAGCTATATCCAGTCGCCGTTTCATTCCCAGAGAAAACCTGCTCACGCTCTTTTTCTCATCGGCATCCAGTCCAACTAGGCTCAAAACGCGAGGAATCTCACGCTTCTCATCGAGCCCCCATTCCGCACATCGGATCCGAAGATTCTCAACCGCACTGAGAGATTGGTATGCTCCACTGGAATCTGGTACATAGCCGACACGCGTCCGCATCAGGCTCAGCTCTCTTTTTGACTTGCCTCCAAAGAGCTCCACGCTTCCCGACGATGGCTCACAGATGCCAAGGACGATTTTAATAAGCGTGCTTTTGCCCGCACCGTTTGCACCGACCAGGGCACAGAGCTCAGACTGATGCACCTCGAAGGAAACGTCATGCAAAACGCGCCGTTTCCCGTAGCGCTTTGATACTTTTGATAGCTTTATCGCTGATGCGTTCATTGGCCTCCCGTTCTGCTTGATAGCAAAACCGCTCATATCGCTCCGTCTTTCCTTTATCGTTTTCCATAGTTGTTATTGTTTTTCGATAACTCGTATTTGTCAAGATAATCTAAAAGAAAGAACCCGTGTTAGACACGAGTCCCTTCACGCTGATATTTCGTTTTAGTTGTTCGCCTTAAGCTACTCGTCACTCAAATCGACAGCGAAGACTGATGTCGGAAGCGACGCCTCGTTGCCTCCGCCATCCCGCATCTGTCTCACGACATTTTTCGCGCGCTCGACAATAAGCTCCTCAAGCTCTTTCTCGCTCACGCGCTGAATAATATCTCCCGGTTGACAATCAAGCTCATCACAGATATCGAGAAGCGTCTTTAGGCGAATAGCTTTTATCTTTCCGTTTCTAAGCTTTGAAATATTAGCCGGAGTATGCCCCGTGGCCCGAATCAGATCAGCGCTGGTCTTTCCGGTCTTAAGCAGCTGCGTCTCAAGCTCGATGATGAGATAGCTCATGTTCCCTCCTACACAAGCTCGTCAGACTGCTCTTGGAGCAGCGAGGCATAACTCCAGATCGCCGAGATAAACAAACAGACAACTGCGCCGATAAACGACCCCGCATCAAAGGTAGCGCCTTGGCAAATCTCAATAACGAAGGAATGAGGCACGATGTAAAGCTCCAGTCCGCCAATGGTGAGATTGACCGATCCATAGGCACCAACAAGCGAAACCGCGGCGTTAACAGCAAAGGCAAGCGCGAGAACACGGATAAGCCGCACATGCGTCTTGGTAAAGGGCGAGACGCCCTGAGAGATATTACGGCTGATCCCACACAAAACGACAAGCGAAATGCCCACGACGAGTGCCAGGCACAGTCCGCTTGGGATAACGATGCACCCGCCATTGAGAAGCGTCACGACACCGAAAGAATCGACAGAAGCAACGTTTGTAACCGCATACCAGATCACGTAAACAACCAACGCGGCAAAAGCGACGAGCATCCCTGCAAAAACGGCTGCCATGCAAAAACCAAGCTTCCTGATATTTTCGCCCGCCTTGGCCATACGCTGAACGCTGTTGGACATACACTCACCCTCATCGACTCTATCGTTATTCGAACAGTTTATCGAACAACGATATGGATTGCATGCGGAAAGTCCCGACAGTGCGCATAGGCCATTCACTAATCAGAAGGGGTGAGAGTGGATTTTTGGACACGTATCGAACGAGCGTGGATAATCTCCCACTTTGAGGCCGTCACCGGGCCTAAAACGGGAGATTATCCACTCTCATAGTCATCAAAGCTCGCGAGCTCTTACTCGGCCGCCTCGCGCAAGGCCGACATCGTTGCCGCATATTGCTGTTGCAGCGCATGCATTCCCTCGCGAGCGCCGTCAACGGCATCGGCGCCGCGCAGCGCTTCGGTCACCACGACCGCCGGCTCGTACAGATTATCGAATCCCAGGTTCTGGCTCACGCCCTTGAGCGTGTGCGCTGCCATAAACGCACCTTCGGCGTCTCCTGCCGCCATGGCGGCCTCCAGCTTGTCCATGCTCTCGTCATCCAAAAACTTGAGGGCAAAGCGGGCAAGCATTTCCTCGCCCATCAGCCGAGCGCACGCGTCATCATAATTAGCGCCGATCTTCTCATACGCCTCACGCATGGAAATCATGGATTAAAACTCCTTTGGTCAAACTAAATCGTGGGAAACGCGACAACGTCGGCGGGGCGTGCCAACGTCTCGGCAATACGGTCTTGCACCTCGAGCAGGCAGTCGAGCAACAGCGGGTTAAAGGTGCCGCACTTGCCGTCCAGGATCATCTGGATCGCCTCCTTGTGCGGGATAGCGTCCTTGTACACGCGCACGCTCGTCAGCGCATCGTACACGTCAGCCACCGAAACCACCTGCGCGGCAATGGGAATTTCGTCGCCCTTAAGGCCATCGGGATAACCCTTGCCGTCCCAGCGCTCGTGATGCCAACGCGCAATCTGGTACGCATATTCCATAAGCGCATTACCGGCGTGATGGCTACCCAGCTCAAGCAGCATGCCGGCGCCGATCGTGGTATGCGTCTTCATAATCTCGAACTCATCGGGCGTAAGGCGTCCGGGCTTGTTGAGAATCGCATCGTCAATCGACATCTTGCCGATATCGTGCAGCGCCGAAGCCAGGGCGATCGTAGAGCGTTCCTCATTGTCGAGGGAGACCGTGCCGCTACGCTGGACCAGACAGCCAAGCAGCAGCTCGGTCAGCTTCTCGATGTTCGTAACGTGCCTGCCGCTCTCGCCGTTGCGAAGCTCCATGACGCCGGCCATGATGTCGATGAGCATGCGACTGTTCTTGACGCGCTCGTTGTACTGCTGGGACAGCAGGCTCGTCAGGCGGCGCTGTTTGGCGTACAGGCGGATGGTGTTGCTTACGCGGCGGCGCACGATACGGGAGTCAAACGGGCGGTTGATATAGTCCGAAGCGCCCAGCTCGTACGCGCGCAGAACCATATCATCGGAATCTTCACTCGAAATCATGATGACAGGCAGATTGTCGATACCCGTTCGGCGCGACAGATCGGCCAGCACCTCAAAGCCGCTTATGCCCGGCATGACAATGTCCAGCATCACGAGCGACAACTCATCGCCATAGCGGTCGACCATGTCGAGCGCTATACGACCGTTATCGGCCTCGAGGATGCAATACTCGTCCTTGAGCATCTCGTTGAGAATGGCTCGGTTCATCTCGGAGTCATCGACAATAAGCACCAAAGGCTTTTCGCTTTGGAAGGCCTCGATGGAATCGGCATCGGTCACGACCGTACCGGCTTTTGCCTTAGCGCGGCTCAATAACTGGACAGCACGGCCAACGCCCTCATCGACCGTCTCGCCATGAATGCGAACGCCACCAACACATGCCGTCAAGCTCACGTACTCATGGCCCGGAATAATCGTGGAACGAACGGCATCGGACACCTGATGCAGGCGACGGGTGAAGTCATCGGAGGGAATATTGGGCATGACAACCACAAACTTGTCGCAGCCATAGCGCACAAGCTCGTCAGTCGAACGAATTCCGCTGCGTATGGCTGTCGCCACAGCACCGAGCGCAAGGTCGCCGGCATGACGGCCACATGTATCGTTGAAGACCCTAAAATCATCAAGGTCGATCATCGCAACGCCGGCATTCATGTGGGCGCTTCGGAGCTTTTCCTCGTAATATCGGCGATTGCGCACACTCGTCAGCACGTCGGTGTAGACAAGGTCCTCTTCTGCGGCCTCTTGCTCATCGATCGGACGCACCATCAGCAAGACGTGAGGCTCGCCCTCGACCTTCAGAGGGCGCAGACGGGCGCGGTACTCAATACCATCATTGAGCAGCTGCTCCGACACCTCACCCGAATCTGCCAAGGCCTCAAGACTCGACTGACGCAGACAAGGGCAGCGATCGCCGGCGAGCAGGCAGTTAGGCTCGCTCTTAATCTGATCGGCCGACAGCAAACGCACCACGGGGTAGGTCTTCGCGACGCGGGCGACCTCGGCGGCAGCCTCCTCGTCGGTTAGATTGACCTCGTGATTATTGAGCATATGGGGCCCTTTCGATAGTTTCGCATGGTAGCGGTGGGTTCCAAATGCTACAAGGGTAACACCTTGTCGATGCAGGTAAGTACGTGAATGCTGTTACAGTTTTATGAGTTGGCAGGCGGCGCGATTGAAGTCGCAGACGTGAGGTTTTGAGCATATTTGTTAACACGGCCGAAACGTTTGCGGGTGAAGCCTGCTTTAGCCATTGCGGGTGTTAGAGCCCCAGGATGCCTCGGACAGCCCGGGCAGCCGCTGCCGGGCGATCGCGCAGACCGTTATGCGCGCCCGGGATCGTCACGAGAAGACAATCGAGATATTCGGCAGCCGCTCGCGTACCAGCCTCGCGGGGCGTGCCAATCGAGAGCTCGCCCAGGAGCACGGCGGCCACCGTTTTTGACGCGCGAACGCTATCCCAATCGGGAACGCAGGTCATAGTAATCCCGTATTCGTTTGCCATGAAACTGCGGCCGTTGCGCAGGGCATGCTTGGCTTCTGCTTCGGTCGTTCCAGGAGCCTCGGGGTCCAAGTCGCCGAGGGCTCCCAAGAAAAGCCGGAGCGCCCTTGAAACCTTTCCAGCCGCAATCATATCGAGCAAAACCGGAGCTGTGCCCATGCCGACGCCTTCGGCCGACACAGCCGGCTCATGCAGAATCGCACGGGCGACGAGATGGGGTTCGGTACGAAGAAGCTCCAGCGCCACCAACGTACCGGCGCTATGCGCAAGCACATTTGTCGGAGCGCCAACGTGTTCGATCACGGCTTGCAGATCGGCGGCCTGAGCGGCAAAATCATAGCTGCCGTCTGCCGCATCGCTGCTGCCACCACAGCCGCGGCGGTCGTAGGCAATTACGCGGTAGTTGCGACTGAGCTCACAAGCGATGCTGTCGAAAAATGTGCCGTCGACACAAGCGCCGTGCACGCACACCAAGGCAGGAGCATCAGGCGACACATCCGGGTCGGCATATTCGCGACAGGCAATCGTGGTGCCCGCATTCTCGACCGTAAAATCCATGTTGTGCCCCCATCATCAATGCTCATCCAGTTGCACGTCAGCACGGTTGGATGGACCCGCATTGCTTTACACCTTGTTAACAGATTAACTTTACCCGACCCGAGGCTTTTCATGGCACGGCATCATGAGCGACGTGAAAAAACGAAACTTGTAAAGCAAGAGCCCACACCTTGCTTTGGAGCCGATGCTATGCTTAGGCACAATTGTCTTGAGGAGCATATGCCTATGTCTACGTTTTTGAATGCCAGCCCCATCTTTGGGCCCGTTCGCAGCCGTCGCCTTGGTCTCTCGCTCGGCGTCAACATGATGCCGACCAGCGGCAAAATCTGCACGTTCGACTGCATTTACTGCGAAAACGGCCTCAACGCCGAGCGCCCCTGCCATGAGCCGTATAACACGGCTGCCGTGGTACTCGAAGCGCTCGAGGCAAAGCTGCGCGAGATGGCAGCCGAGGGCGAGCTCCCCGATGTAATCACCTTCGCAGGCAACGGCGAGCCCACCGCCGCACCGGAGTTTCCACAGGCCATCGCCGGCGCCGTCGCGCTGCGCGACGAGCTTGCCCCAAACTCCAAGATCGCCGTGCTCTCCAACGGCACACGCGCCGACCGCCCCGAGGTGCACGACGCGCTCATGATGGTCGACGACAACATTCTTAAGCTCGATACTGTCGACCCGGCGTTTATCCAGCTGCTCGACCAGCCTGTTGGCCCCTACAACGTCGAGCACCAGATCGAGACGTTCACAAGCTTTGATGGTCACGTTATTATCCAGACGATCTTTTTGACCGGCGAGGATCAGGGCAAGCTCATCGACAACACCGGCGAGAAGTACGTTGCCCCCTGGCTCGCGGCGCTTGAGCGCATTCGCCCGCAAGAAGCGACCATCTACACGGTGGCGCGCGAGACACCGGTCGCCGGCCTTGCCAAAGCAGCGCCCGAGGTGCTCGACGCCATTGCCGCGCGCGTGCGCGCCCTCGGCATCCCCTGCCAGGTGAGCTACTAGCGCGGCCGCCCGCCAGCAGCTAAATTAGCCCCATCCCAAATGAGCTGGTCTGCGGGTGGGCTATACTAGCTGCGGATGAAAGGAAGTTAGCCATGTATGACAAAGGACCCGTACCCGGCCGCAACGACGCTTGCTGGTGCGGCAGCGGCAAGAAATATAAGAAATGTCACAGCGCCTTCGACGAGCGCCTCGAGCGCCTGTGGGAGGAAGGCTGGGAGGTTCTGCCCCGCACGCTCTACAAAACGCCCGCCGATATCGAGGGCATCAAGCGTTCGGCCGCCATCAACGTGGGCGTGCTCGACTACGTGGGCGAGCACATCGCCGCGGGCATGACCACCAACCAGATCGACCAGATGATCTACGACTACACCGTCGAGCACGGTGGCACGCCGGCCGACCTCAACTACGAGGGCTACCCCAAGAGCGTGTGCACCTCGATCAATGATGTGGTCTGCCACGGTATCCCCTGCGATACGGACGTGTTGCACGAGGGCGACATCATCAACGTGGACTGCTCCACGATCCTAGACGGCTACTTTAGCGACTCGAGCCGCATGTTCTGCATCGGTGAGGTCTCTGCCGAGCGCCAGCGCCTGGTCGACGTCACCCGCGCCAGCGTGGAGGCGGGTCTGGCGGCCGTCAAGCCATGGCTGCCGCTGTCCGTGATGGCCGAGGCCGTGCAAAAGACGGTCGAGGACGCCGGCTTTAGCGTGGTGCGCGAGTACGGCGGACACGGTATTGGCAAGGAGTTCCACGAGGACCCGTTTGTGGGCTTTACCACCGAGGCGCCCGATGTGGACACCATCATGGCTCCGGGCATGGTCTTTACCATCGAGCCCATGGTCAACGCCGGAGCGCCCGACATCAAGATCAGCAAGGGCGATGGCTGGTGCGTGCGCACCAAGGACGGCAGCGATTCGGCCCAGTGCGAGGTACAGCTCGTGGTGACCGAGGACGGCTACGAGCTGCTCAGCTGGTAGCCGTGGATGCGCCGGATGCTGACGGGCACGCTCGTCTTGCGTCCGGCGTTTTTGTTTGAACGTTTTGCCTGATATAACCTGCCAAAATAAACCTGTCCCTTTTTGGTAGGTTGAGCGGAGAGGACTGCTTGTGAACATCCTGGTTTTGTTGCCCGTCAACAATCGCCATCGCGCAATTCTTGAGTCGAGCGCTCCGGGCGAGGACTTTATCTACACGAGCGCCGACGCCGCCACGCGCGAACAAGTCGCCAACGCCGACGTGATTTTGGGCAACATAGACCCTGCCCTGCTTACCGCATGCGAGCACCTCCAGCTGCTGCAACTGCAGACCGCGGGCTATGACGATTACTTGGCCGCCGGCACTGTGCCAGCCGACGCCAAGCTTTCCTGCTCGGTGGGCGCCTACGGCCAGGCCGTGAGCGAGCACATGTTTGCCATGGTCCTTTCCATGATCAAGCGCCTGCCCGGCTATCACGACTTGCAGCGCGAGCATCGCTGGGAGGATTTGGGGCCGGTCACCTCGCTCAAAAACGCCAACGTGCTGGTGCTGGGCGCGGGCGATATCGGCGGCCACTTTGCCACGCTCTGCCGCAGCATGGGCGCGCACGTCCGCGGTATCAAGCGTCATCCGCTCGTCTACCCCATCGTGTTTGAAGACATGGACGGCATAGACGCCCTCCCCGAGCGCCTGGCCGAGGCTGACATCGTCGCATCCTTTATGCCCAGCACACCCGAGACCCGCGGCCTGGCGAACGCCGAGTTCTTCGCCGCGATGAAACCGGGCGCCTTCTTTGCCAACGGCGGCCGCGGCGATCTTGTGGTCGCCGACGACTTGGTTGCTGCACTCGAGTCCGGGCACCTTGCCGGCGCTGCGGTCGACGTCACCGACCCCGAGCCGCTGCCTGAGACAAGCCCACTGTGGGATGCGCCCAACATGCTCATCACGCCGCATATCTCGGGCTGGTTCCACTTGGAGGCTACGCTCAACAATGTGGTCGACATTGCCGCGGAGAATCTGCGTCACCTGCAGGCCGGCGAGACTTTACGTTGTTGGATCGAGCACTAGATTGTTCCGGCATTTTACCAAACGCCGGAACCCCTCGACGCTGCGAGCCCGCCGTTTGGCCAACCTGTGGGGTCTTCAAATTGCTAGAGCGTTGCTAAGTAATTCTTTGCGTCTTCTGCGCTCATTGCGGCGACTGGTGCGTGTGAGCAGAGCTTGGCATCGTTGGTGACCAGTAGATCCGCCTGAGCGCGCATCGCTGCCGCAATGATTAAATCGTCTTCGTAATCGCTATGGAGCTCACGCTGCCTGCTCGCCATCCATATGTCGCTCAGGTCACAGGGCACTGGCGTGGCAAGCTGCGACAGCACGCTAAGACAATCCCATGCAAGCGATGTCGCTGCCGCAGCGGCATCTTGGGAAAGCGAACCATGCTCTCGCCGATACCATGCCTTATGTTCGCTTGAAATCAAATAGAACAGGTCTTTGGACGATGTCGCCGCATACAGCAAATCCACCTGCGCCGTGCATGCATCGCGTAAAAACTCAATCGCCACCGAACGACCACGTCGTGAGGGAATGAAATAATCGAGCCACACGTTGGTGTCAACCAAGATGCGCTTTGGAGCCTCACTCATAGAGCCAGCTCATCTCCTCGCCATAGCGATCCGCATAGGCATTCCGTTTGAGCTCTTCGTCGTCCGATGGCTGAGCCTTGACCATATCGATTCCCGACTCACAGCAAGCGGCAGCGAACAGCTTCGACCCCTGATCCATGAGCTCGAGCTTACGCTTGGCGGCCTTTTCGCGCTCGCGCTGCTCCGCCCGGGCACGACTGGGCAGCAGGATATCCTCGAGCGCACCGGGGCGATCGGCCAGCGACGCCGCAAGCTGCCAGAGCGCTCGCACCGCTTGGCTCGGCGTCATACCGGCCCTGGAGAGAGCGGCGTCCCCACTCCTTTTAAGATCGGCATCGAGACGTACGTTGATCTGAGCGGCTGTTGTGGTCATGGCCCCTCCTTAATACTTCAAAACTATCATAAAACTCTATGGTAGATACGTAAAGCATGTATAGCATTTACAAGCATTAGCCGTACTCTGTACACAAAAAGCCGCCGAGGCACACTGCACCTCGGCGGCTACGTATCACCGATCCAGTTCGGTTCCACCCTTTGCATTCGCCCAGATAAAACCTGCCAAAATTAACATCCCTTTTTGGCAGGTTTTAGAGCTCCACACTTTCGGCGCCGTTGATGGTTAGGTTTCGCTCGTAGAAGGCGGTGAGGGCGCGGATGGCGTACATCACGTCGCGAACGCCGCCGGTCTCGTAGCTCGAGTGCATGGCCAGCTGCGGCAGGCCCACGTCCACGGCGTGCATGCTCGCCTGCATATTGGACAGGTTGCCGAGCGTGGAGCCGCCGGCCATATCGCTCTTGTTGGCGAAGGCCTGCGTGGGCACGTCGGCGTCATCGCAAATGGCCTGGAACACCGCGCGGCTAAAGGCGTCGGTGCAGTAGTGCTGGTTGGCGGCCTCCTTGATGACGATGCCGCCGTTGAGCACAACCTGGTTGCGGGCGTCGCACTTCTCGGCGTGGTTGGGGTGCACGGCATGCGCGTTGTCGCAGCTCACGAGCATCGAAGCGGCAAGCGCACGGTGGTACGACTCGTCGTCAAAGCCCAGCGACCCGTTGATGCGGCGCAGCGCGTCGGCCAAGAACGTCGACATGGCGCCCTGCTTGGTCTCGGAGCCAACCTCCTCGTTATCGAAGCAGCAATAGACCGAGACGTCGTGCGCGTTCTCGGAACCCAAAAATGCCTGCAGCGAGGTGTAGGCGCAGGCCAGATCGTCAAGTTTGGGCGTCGAGATAAACTCATCGGCCCAGCCCCAAATACGCGCATCCTGTCGATTGACCAGGAACAGGTCGCGGCCCAGAATCTGCTCGGGCTCAACATCCAGCTCTTCGGCGATCAGGACATCGAAGTCACCCTGCTTAAGCTCGCCGGCGCTGATGAGCGGGCACAGGTCGACGGCTCGGCTGGGAGCAAAGCTCTCGTTAACGCCACGGTTCATATGGATGGCAAGGCTCGGGATAATAGCGACCTCGCGCTCGGTGGCAAGCAGGCGGCTCTCAATGCGGTCACCCTCGCGCACCAACACGCGGCCCGCGAGCGCCAGCGGGCGATCGAACCAGGTGTAGTCGATCATGCCGCCGTAGGCCTCGGTGTTCAGGCGCAGCGTCTCGCCCGCGCCGTCGAGCTCGGGCACGGCCTTAACCTTAAACGTCGGCGAATCGCTGTGTGACGCTGTGAGTTGAAAATGATAGTCGCCGGCAACGCCGTCCTCGCCCCACGTAGCGGCCAGGTCTTCGCCCACCTTAAAAGCGATGACGCTCGAGGTATTGCGCTGCGTGTAATAACGCCCGCCCGGCTCTATGTCCCACGCCGCATTCTCGGGCAGGTAGGTAAAGCCCGCCTCGTCGAGCTCGGCCATAATGGTCGCCGCCGTATGGAACATGCTGGGGCATGCCTCGATAAAGTCGATAAGGTCGTTGGCTGCCTCGATATCGTCGGCCGTCACGTGCACGCGCTCGGGCGCTTCCCGATCCGTCATGTTCTCCCCTTTCGCTGGGCTGATGATCCCCTCCAGCATACCCCGCCACGCCAGCGCCGCACTCTTCATTCCGTGCTTAATTCCGCGCCGCTCACCAAGTTGAGCCATCATGCCCGCGCTCCTTTTGCGACAATTGCGCTAACAAGACGAGAGGAGCCGTCATGAAGCCACGTAACATTGCCATCGCCTGCGGTGTCGCGGGAGTCGCCGTCGGCCTTGCCACTGCCACCGGTATCGTTTATCACAAGCAAATCAAGTCTGTCGCGTCGCTCAAACGCTTGACCGACCATGCGGATGGATACGACCTGTACGCGATCGATATCGCCTACGACTACGACCTTGACCGCATCATCGCCGCTGGCGTGCGCGACGACCAGGCCTACATCGATGCCGTGGTGGCGCAGGTGCTCCCCGGCGTGCCGGCACATGTCCAGGCGCCCCAGTTTGCCTGCAGCGCTTTTGTCGCCGTAGATGCCGAAGGCCGCGTGCGCACCGGTCGCAATTACGACTTTAAGGACGACACCTCGGCGCTGCTGGTGCGCAATCACCCGCGCGACGGCTATGCCTCCATCGGCTTTGCGGCCCTCAATAACCTGGGCGCCAACACTCCACTTGACTCCGTCGCCGGACGCGCCGCGGCGTTGATGGGCCCGTTTGCCCAGCTCGACGGTGTCAACGAATGCGGCGTGTCCATTGCCGTGCTCACCCTGGATTCCAAGCCCTGTGACCAGGACACGCAGCGCCCCGTCATCAACACTTCGCTCGCCATCCGTCTGGTGCTCGACCGCGCGGCCACCACGCAGGAGGCCGTCGACCTGCTTTCTGCCTACGACATGCACGCCATGGCAGGACGCGATTACCACTTCTTTATCAACGACGCCGCCGGTGACGCGCGGGTGGTGGAGTGGGATCCGCGCGACCCCGACCGTGCATGCAAAGTGACTCCTGTACGCCAGGTTACGAACTTCTATGCCTGCTATGGTGACGAAGTGCTGCCCAACCAAAAGAATGGCGAGCTGGGCCATGGTAAAGAGCGCGCCGTCGCAATCGCCGATGTCCTTGACGCCCATGTCGGCGCCCAGGACGAGGCAGTCGCTTGGAAGGCCCTACGCGCTGCGGCGCAAGAGCCCAATCCGGAAGACATCACCAGCAATACGCAGTGGTCGGTCGTCTTTGACAATACCGAACCCGCTGCCGCTATTACGCTGCGCCGCCACTGGGGCGACGTCGACGCCTTCGCACTGTAAGGAGCTGGCACCGTCGTCCTTACGCTCGCCTGACGTTGCTTACATTTCCATACGCTTGAGCTAACACGTTTTACCCCCGCATCAACAGTGTGCGGGGGTAAACTTATGCGCATGTTATAACTTGCCCGGAAGGATTCACCATGCTTAGGATCGGTCTTCTTACTAGTGGCGGCGACTGCCAGGCGCTCAACGCCACCATGCGCGGCATCGTCAAAACGCTCATGACCAATAGCGAAGAGCCTATCGAGATCTATGGTTTTGAGGACGGCTACCAGGGCCTTATCTACAGCAGATTCCGTGTCATGACGCCCGCCGATTTTAGCGGCATCCTCACCCGCGGCGGCACCATCCTTGGCACGAGCCGCACGCCGTTCAAGCGTCTGGACACTCCCGAGGCCGACGGCGTCGAGAAGGTGCCGGCGATGGTCCACACCTATCACAAGCTGCAGCTCGACTGCCTGTTTATGCTGGGCGGCAACGGCTCCACCAAGACCGCCAACCGCCTGCGCGAAGAGGGCCTCAACGTTATCGCCCTGCCCAAGACCATCGATAACGACACCTGGGGCACCGAGATGACCTTTGGCTTTACGAGCGCCATCGACGTCGCCACCAAGTGCATCGACGACATCCACACCACCGCTTCGAGCCACGGCCGCGTGTTCGTCATCGAGATCATGGGCCACAAGGTTGGCTGGATCCCGCTGTACGCCGGTGTCGCGGGCGGTGCGGATGTCATCTTGATTCCCGAGATCCCCTACGACATGGACCAGGTCATCAAGACCATCGAGCATCGCATGGAGACCGGCAGCCGCTTTACCATCGTGGCCGTCGCCGAGGGCGCTATCTCCAAGGAGGACGCGGCGCTGTCCAAGAAGGAGTACAAGAAGAAGCTCGCCGAGCGCACGAGCCCGTCGATCGTCTACGACATCGCCAAGGAGATCGAGGCCAAGACCGGTCGCGAGACCCGTGTCGCTATCCCCGGTCACACGCAGCGCGGCGGCCAGCCCGATGCTCAGGACCGCATCTTTGCGACCCAGTGCGGCGTCGAAGCCGCGCTTGGCTGCCTGCGCGGCGAGTTTGGCTACATGATCGCCCTGCGCGACGGCAAGATGTGCCACATGCCGCTCGAGGAGGTCGCCGGCAAGCTCAAGTTTGTCGACCCCCAGAGCGATCTGGTGCGCGAGGCCAAGGCGTTGGGCATCAGCTTCGGCGACGAATAGCCTCGGCTGGAACTGCTCTCATCGGAGGCCCCGGGGCTTTCCTCCCAAATCGTCCTCGGACATGTCAGGACCCCGCCGTGCGCTTCGCGCGGCGGGGTCCTTCCGTCCTGCGGAAAGATTTGGGAGGTAAGCCCTGGGGGCTCCTGCGGTAACTAGGGAGGCCGAGGCTATTCGTCTTCTTGCTGCGGATGCCTAGGGTGGGGTGCAGCGTGCATTTTTGGGAGTTTTCAGCAGCCGTGAGTGCCTGCATACTGGATTTTGGGCGAAAAGCAGGCGCCATGAGCCGCATACTGTAAAAATGAGCGATCCTTGAGGTGCCGAGGGCTCATAATCAAGGCTTTCAACGCGGTTTTGTGCACCCATTCCCGCGCCCGCGGACTCCGGGATGCTGAATACTCCGGGATTTGCACGCCGCCCCCTGGGGTACCCGTGGGCAAAAAGCAACCACCCAGCCGAAATATGCATCCGGCGGGGCGGTTTATGCAGTACAGCGGCTGTGGATGCGCATGTCGCTCAGCGTTCTTGCCGACCGATGCAACGTCGTGCGTAGCCCTTAATGTCTTCGGTGAAACCGTCAAGGTCGTCGAGCGTGATAACGTTATCGGAAAGCAAGTTGGCTATCTCATAACGCATGGTGCTGCGGCGAATATCGTTCACAAGCACTCCTGAGGACAGCTTGTCCCTATTGATACGCTCTTCTAACGCCCAAAATCTACTGGACGCTTCACTGCCACCGTTCAGTATCTCGATGTACTGGCCGATGAGCATTTCCATATAGCTTTCTTGCCATTTTGGGAGCAGCTCTTTAAACAGCTTCCAGTCGCTTTCAGTTACCTCGCCCATATTGCCTCCGTTCACCAAACAGACTTAGCCATTCGATTTTTATTCTATTTGGTATTTTCGCTCACAGCCGTGGATGAGGGGACCACCGGTCTTCGAGTTCGAGCTTGAATGAACCGTTTGCTACAAAATGCGCCTAATTACTACGATGATTCGAATGCCTTCGACCATGCCGAAAAGGGTGAAAGTAAAACCGCAGGTAGAAAGCTTGCCGATTTTTGAAAAAGATGGGTGTGGTCGGCCTCATCGAGTTCATCGTAGTAAATCGGCCTTTTTCTTGGCATGCGGCGAGTTAAATGCCAGTTCCCGTGTTGGAATTGCCCTGTCCATTCGTGAGTTGCGGTGAAATCGGGACTGTTAGACGCTCCAAGGTCCTCAACGGTCCGTATTTCACCGCAACTTGGAAGGGGCGAGCGGCGTTGGCCAAGCATTGTTGACGGGTTGGAACGGCTTAGGCTTGTTTGCGGCGCTTCCATTGCTTTCGGCACCAGCACATGAGTGCCTCTATGAAGGGAATCGTGATGAGGATGACCCATGCGGGATGGGGCTGTGCCAAACAAAGCCACATATAGAGGAACCAGGCAATGGCGGCTGTTGCATAGACGACGCCGATCAGCTTGGAGAGATGATGTCGGTCGATAAAGTCGCCCATCGCCTCGTAGACGGGAATCAGAAAGACCAGAAAGAGCCCCATACCCCACGTGCCGCAGATGATGCCGAGCGCGAGATAGGCGAGGACGACAAGTGCAGGAAAGGGAAACTCGTTCCATGCGCGACCGATCTTGGTGTGGAAATGCTTGCCATGATGGTCGAGCTTGTCGTGTGCCTCTTTCCAGCTGGAAAACGTCTCGCCGTCGATGGTGACGGTGCCGTCGGCATTGGTATGTACGCTGTGTCCATCGTCCTCTAGCGTATCGATATGCAATCCGCCCGGCCCCACATGGACCTCTTCACCCTTACGCTCGTTAGCCACGTGGATGCCGCTCCAACCAACATGAACCTCTTCACCTTTGTTGGGGTCGACGACGTGAATGCCGCGTGCAAGGGAAATGTCGACAAGTGGCTTGCCGTCAGGATCCACGTGCTCGGTAGAAGACTCGGTGCCTTCAGTCTCGTCGTAATTATTTGCGTCAACGTCATCGTCGGCCGAGGTGTCGACATCGCTAGCCGCTTCCCCATATAGCAACTCATCCAGTGACACGCCATACAGCGCGGCGAGTGCAATAAGGTTATCGGTATCGGGCGAGGATTCGCTGCGTTCCCATTTGCTGACAGCTTGGCGGCTTACGCCCAACTGGGCAGCAAGAGCCTCCTGGGAAAGACCGGCAGCTTTGCGGCGATCGACGAGGCGCTGTGCCATCGCAAGATCCATAGTGGTTCCTTTCATGTGGCGACCGTAATCGAATGAGCCGAGTATGCCGAGAATAACCGGTAGCGACCACCATTTCTAGTTAGAATCTGCCCCAACCCTACCGCAACTACGAGTAGCAACCCCCTAATGGCCTGCCATTTCATGACAAATGTTAGTACGCATAACAGCCAAGAGCCCTCTCAATACGTTGCGGTGGAATAGTTCCTGTTTCATGGCTCTGCTATGCCAAACAGGAACTATTCCACCGCAACTTACTATCAGGCCACGCACCCGCAGAGTAGCTACGGGTGCCTAGGGTAGGATGCGGCGTGCATTTTTGGGAGTATTCAGCAGCCGAGGGTGCCTGCATACTGGATTTTGGGCGAAAGGCAGGCACCATGGGCCGCATCCTGTAAAAAAACCGAGCGGCTCTAGAGGCGTTGGGGCTCAGAATCGGGGCTTTCAGCGCAGTTTTGCACCCCCCGCCCCCGCGCCCGCGGACCCCGGGATGCTGAATACTCCGGAATTTGCACGCCCCCCCTGGGGTACCTGTGGGCAAAAAGCAACCGCCCCGTCAAAGTATGCATTTGGCGGGGCGGTTTATACAAAAATGCTGCTGCGGGCGCGTCGGCAGCTCGCTAGAACTTGAATCCCAGGACAGGCTACTCGGCGCTTTTGAGGGCGCCGACCATGTCGATCTTGTTGAGGGTACGATTGGTAGCGAGGTTGACGATAAACGTAAAGCCAAAGGAAAGCACCACGGCGAGCACGTAGCTTATCGGCTCGACCTCGACATCAAAGTACAGCGACGGCATCTGCAAAATGTACGTAAAACTCTCGGCCAGCAAGCCGCCCAGCGGCACGCCCAGCGCAGCGCCAATCGCCGTGAGGATCAACGTCTCCTTGTTGACGTAATGGTGCACCTCACCGCGACGGAAGCCCAACACCTTAATGGTCGCCAGCTCGCGCTCGCGCTCGGAGATATTCGTGTTGGACAGCGTAAACACCACCACAAACGATAGGCACGCTGCCATAAAGGTCACGAGCACCACGACCGAATTGATAATCGTAAAGTTCGCCTCATAGTTTTCCCAATGCTCGGCCGTACTCGAAATCGTAAGCCAACCGTCACTCTTAAGATTCTTGCTAAACGCAATCTGGTCGGCCGACGAACCCTTGAGCAGTGCAAAGATGCCGTTAAGACGCGCGCTTCGGCCGAACGTGCGCTCATAGGTGCCCTGCGTCATGTAAAGCGTGTTGCCCAGATAGTTAAGCGAAATGTCGCTGACTTTGACCTTGGCAACATTGAGCGACGAATCCTGGACGTGAGCCGTATCGCCCGGCTGAATCCCCAGCACCAGCTGTGAACTTTTGCTCAGATACACGTCTCCGTCACGCAAAGGCAGCGGTTCTTTGGACTCATCCTCCAGACGCACGTAATCGCCCAAGTCACTCGTGCGGTCATCGGGCACCACGATCAGCTGCACAGTCTCGCTCTTGCCGCCAAATGTAAAGGTGACGTTGTCGGTCATAATCGGCAGCGTCGAAGTCACGGTCACGTTGGAATCATTGGACGCGCTGCGCCCATCCAATGCCGCGCACGTCTGTGAAAAATCGTCGGGATTGGCGACCGCCAGCAGGTCGTAGCGCGTGATATGCCCGTACTGCTTGGGCGAAAGTGCCACCGACGTATCGCGGATGCCCATACCGCAGATCACAAGCGCCGTACAGCCCGCGATACCGAAGATGGTCATAAAGGCGCGCTTTTTGTAGCGGAATAGGTTGCGTGCAGCGACCTTGTTTAAGAAGCCCATGCGGCGCCAGATAAAGCCGATATGCTCGAGCAGAATGCGCGAGCCGGCGCGCGGGGCCTTGGGACGCATGAGCGAGGCTGGGGTCTCGGCCATCTCGTGGCGGCAGGCGATAATCGTAGCGCCCACCACGCCCACGGCAAACAGCGCCACCGACACGAGTGAAGACACGATATCGTACGAAAGCAGCATCTGGGGCAGCGAGTACATGTCGTCGAACACCGTAAACAAGAACAGTGGCAGGCCCACAAAGCCGATGATGTTGCCGAGCACGCCGCCGATCAGACATGCCCACAGCGCATAGTCCACGTATTTGGACAGGATGCGCTCGCGTGAATAGCCAAGCGCCTTGTACAGGCCAATAAGCGTGCGCTCCTCCTCGACCATGCGCGTGGCGGTGGTGAGGCTGATGAGCACGGCGACGATAAAGAAGATAAACGGGAACACCGTGGCGATGGCCTCAATTGACGAGCTATCGCTTTCCACGCTCGAGTAGCTTGCGATGTTACCGCGGTCCTGAATGTACCAAGTGCATTCACCCAGATTGGAAAGCTCGGCGCGGGCATCGGCGAATTGCTGATCGGCGGCGGCGCGGCGCTGGTCCAACTCGGCCTGAGCTTGGACGCGCTCCTCGCTGCCCTCGGCCATGCGGTTGATGCTATCCTGCTCAATCCCAAAGAGCATGGCGGCCTGGCGCTCAGCCGCATCCAAGCTTGCCGGCGTGTCAACCGTCAGCTCCTGGACGCGCGCCTTTTCACGCTCCTCGCGGATCTTCTCGATATTGCCCTTGACCTCATTGATCTTTGCCGTGTAGGCATCCGAGTAGGAGTTGAGGCTCTTGGCTCCCTCGACGATCACGTGGACCGCGGAGTAGGAAGAAGATGTCGCGGCGTCCTCGCTCACATAGAACTTATAGTCTGCCGCCGAAGCAGCGCGAAAGGCGTTGACTGTCGAGTCGGAGCTCACATCAGTGGGATCGAGGACCTCGGCCGTAATGGTGTAATCGCCCGCGGCAAACTGATCCTTGGCGCTTTGATTGGACGAGCTCGCGTCATTGGCGGCAAAACTCACCGTATCGCCGAGCTTTTTGCCCGAAGCCTTCAGGAACTTCGAAGTCACCGCGACCTCATCGGCGCTCTCGGGCAAATCGCCGTTCACGAGCACCGGCTGATCGATGTTCTCCTTGGAGAGACTCTGCACGACCACGCGCTCGCGCGTTGTACCCACGGCGGTGTAGGCGGTCTCGGTGTAGATGCCCTCGACCGTCTCGACGCCGTCGACCTCTTGGATAGCCGCGAGATCGTCGCGCGTAAGGCCATAGGTCGACTGCACGTTAATGTCATAGACATTCTGCTGGTCAAAATAGGCGTCGACCGAATCGCACAAATCCTCGCAGCCCGCCTTAAGGCCGCACATCACGCTCACGCCAAGCGCAGTGATGACCACGATAGATAGGAAGCGCTTAAGACTGCCCCGAATCGTGCGGTAGATGCCACGGCGAAAAACCGTCGGCACCATATCGTTTGAGCTTTGAGCGGTACGGTAGGTCGCGAACTCCCGGTCGCGGCCCGCGTGCTCCGTATCGTGGTTTTGGCTGTTTTGGCAATCTTGGTCCATGGGCGCTACCACTCGATCGTCTCGATAGGCACGGGATTTTGCTGGACCGTCTCGCTCTCCACGCGCCCGCTCTTAAAGCGAATCAGGCGATCGGCCATGGGCGCAAGCGCGGAGTTGTGCGTGATGATGATGACCGTAATGCCCTGCTTGCGGCAGGTATCCTGCAGCAGCTGCAAGATCTGCTTACCGGTTTTATAGTCGAGCGCGCCCGTGGGCTCGTCGCACAGGAGCAGCTTGGGGTTCTTTGCCAGTGCACGGGCAATGGACACGCGCTGCTGCTCGCCGCCCGAAAGCTGCGCGGGGAAGTTGGCGAGGCGCTCGCCCAGACCAACCTGGCGAAGCGTCTGTTCGGCATCGAGCGAATCGGGGCAGATTTGCGCCGCGAGCTCGACGTTTTCGAGGGCCGTCAGGTTGGGAACCAGATTGTAGAACTGGAAGACAAAGCCGACGTCGGCGCGGCGGTATTCCACGAGCTGCGCCTCGTTGGCAGCGCTCACGTCACGCCCGTCCACCGTCACGGTGCCGGAAGTTACCGTGTCCATACCGCCCAGGATGTTGAGCGCCGTGGTCTTGCCGGCACCCGAGGCGCCCAGGATAATGGCGAGCTCACCGCGCTCAACGGTAAAGCTCGCGCCGTCGAGCGCATGAATGCGGGCGTCGCCCTCACCGTATGCTTTGATGACGTCTTTGAATTCGATATAGGCCATCGATCGGTTCCCATCTGGTCGGATAACTCTTTAGTATTACCCATTTCACGCCGACCAAAAAGGGACAGGTTCATTTTGGCAGGTTTTATATGGGGAAACGACAGCCATAGATGAGGCGTCGGAGAGGCAGAGAAATCATCGACGGGGTCAGGCCGACCGCCAAACACAACGCACGCATCTCTATCTGTCAGCCAAATCATTCGAACAACTGTTCGTTTCTATGATATGATTCCACTATCTAAGTAGGCCAATACGCAGAAAGGCGGCCAACATGGCGTTCGACTTTAAGAAGGAATGCAAGGAGCTCTACAAACCTGCAAGCAAGCCGAGTATCGTAACTGTCCCGCCTATGAGCTACGTTGCCGTTCGCGGAAAGGGCGACCCAAATACCGAAGGTGGCGAGTATCAAAACGCCCTGCCGCTGCTTTACGGCATCGCCTATACCGTCAAGATGTCGAAGAAAGGCTCAAGGAGCATCGAGGGCTATTTCGACTTTGTGGTACCGCCGCTCGAGGGTTTCTGGTGGCAAGACCCCCCAAGCGGCGACATCGATTATGTACGCAAGGACGATTTCAACTTTATCTCGTGCATCCGCCTGCCCGATTTCGTCACCCGAGATGACTTTGACTGGGCAGTCGCGGAAGCCACGACCAAAAAGAAACTGGACTTTTCCGCCGTCGAACTGCTTAAAGTTGACGAGGGTCTCTGCGTTCAATGCATGCACACCGGGCCCTACGACAACGAACCGGCGACCGTAGACGCTATGCATGAATACACGACCGAGCTGGGCTATGTTCCCGACTTCTCAGACACCCGTTTACATCACGAAATCTATCTCTCCGATCCACGCAAATGCGCACCGGAGAAACTTAAGACCGTGGTTCGTCATCCTATCAAGCGCGCTGAATAGCGTGGGGCGTCATTTCACGCGCTAGGTTTTAAGCCAGCCAACCAGCCGCCTCCTAGGCCGTCCGGTAATTATCTTGACGCGGCCCGTCGCATCTTATAAGTTTGTTTTGCTAAAGCTGGAAAGCCTCTCAACGATGCGCAACTCCAGCTCTTTTTCTATCAAGAGAGCAAGTGTCGGAAAGCAAAATGTCAGAAAGCAGCGCTTCGAGCAGAATCAAACGCCTGGTCAACACCTATAGCGGTCTCGTGCTCATGGGCGCCGTCGGAATCCCTATCGGCGTTATCGTTGGCGCCATCTGTGCCCTTTTTGGTCGTGTGCTCCTGGCAATCGGCGCCTTCCGTGACGAGCACATCGTACTGCTCCTTCCCTTCCTCGCCCTCATGGGCTTGGCCATCGTATTTGCCTACCTCACCTGGGGCAAAGGCACCGATCGGGGCATGAGCTTAGTATTCGACGTAGGTCACGGACGTGAGGACGCCATCTCCCCGCGTCTGGTGCCGCTCATTATGCTGAGCACGTGGGCCACGCATCTCTTTGGCGGCAGCGCGGGACGCGAAGGCGTAGCCGTGCAGATCGGCGCAACCGTCTCGCATTGGATCGGCCGACGTCTACCTTTCCGAGAACCCGGCAACACGTTTTTGCTTATCGGCATGGCCGCCGGCTTTGCCGGACTCTTCCGAACGCCCCTCGCCGCCACGGTCTTTGCGATCGAAGTACTGGTCGCAGGACGCATGGAATACCGCGCGCTGTTTCCCGCGCTTACAGCCTCGCTCGCCGCAAGCATGACCTCCGGCGCTCTGGGGCTCGAGAAGTTTGAGGTCGCCGTTACCGCCTCGTATGCGCTCGACCTCCCCGGTCTTGGACGGCTGGCGTTGTTGGGTATCGCGTTTGGTATGGTAGGTGGAGCTTTTGCCTGGTGCCTTGCCCATGCCAAGACCCTTGCAGCGCGGCTGCTCCCCAGCCCTTACATACGCGTTGCCGTTATGGGCCTTGCGCTGTCGGCGATTCTGTTCGCGCTGTGGCAGGGGCGATACTGCGGCCTTGGCACCAACCTGATATCCGCGGCACTGGGTGACAACGGCGAGGCGTCGATCATGCCTTGGGACTGGGCGCTCAAATTCGAACTCACCATCGCCACGCTTGCCGCAGGATATCAGGGTGGCGAGGTGACGCCGCTGTTCTCCATCGGAGCCAGCCTGGGTGTCGTACTCGCCGGGATTCTCGGCATGCCCGTCGAGCTCTGCGCCGCGCTGGGATACGCCGCCGTCTTTGGCAGCGCCACCAACACGCTACTCGCGCCGATCCTCATTGGCTGCGAGGTCTTCGGTTTCGGCAATCTGTCGGCGTTCTTCATCGTCTGCGTTGTGGCATATCTGTTCAACATGGACAAATCGATCTACACCCTGCAAGAGCGAGCGTAGAAAGATGTCCAAGCAGGCGGTCTCAACCGGAAACGGCGTCCCACTCTGAGGCTATATTCCGGGACACGGTTTCCGCTTGGGACGCCATTCGGAAAGCGCATCCCGTTCCGGGGGCCCAAACTGGGATACCGTTTCCGGAACGATCCCCTAGGGGAAACTGCGTCCCGTTCTGAAGCCTCAAACCGGGATGCAGTTTCCGCTAGGCGCCCCAAGAGGAAAGTGCGTCCCACTCCGCAGCGTCACGCCGGAACGTACCCTCAGCCCACAGCCTCCTCCGTCAACGTTTCCCCAGATAAAACCTGCCAAAATAAACCTGTCCCTTTTTGGTAGGTTTTAGAAGCGGACGGTGAAGGTGATCTGGTTGCCGCTGCCGCAAACAGAAGCGCACCCGCCATGGGCCTCGGCGATGGCGCGCACGACGGATAGACCCACGCCCGAGCCGCCCGTCTTGGAGCTGCGCGACATATCCGCACGATAGAAGCGGTCGAACAATCGGTCCAGGTCGCCTTCGGGCAGCTCGTCCACGGCGTTCGATACGACAAGTTCGGCGACGCCCTTACCCTGACCGCGCGAGACAGCACGCAAACTCAACTCAATCACGCTGTCCTCGCTCGCATAGCGTGTGGCGTTGTCCAGCAGCAGCTCAACAACCTGTGCCACTGCCGCGGCATCGGCATGGGCCCGTACACCGCTCGCGATCGACGTCGACAGCCGCTTCCCACGCGAAGCCGCCACCGACTTAAACGGCGCCGCAGCCTTGTCCACGGCCTCAGTAAGATCGATCGACGCCATGGTAAAGCCCGCCGAGCCCTCGTCCATGCGAGCCAAAAATACCAAACGCTCCGTCAGCGCCGTCAGTCGCGCCACCTGCTCGTGAATGCTCTGCGTCCACTCGCTCTCGCCGCTTTCAATCTCCTGTACCTCGTTCGCGGCATCGATCACAGCGAGCGGCGTCTTGATCTCGTGGCTTGCATCGGTAATGAACCGCTTTTGTTTGCTGTAGCTCTCGACCATCGGTCGAATCACGGCGCCCGAGGCGACCGTTACAATTGCCAGCACCGCCAGCCAGCCAATGCAGCTGATTGCCACACTCGCGCTCAAAAACGAATGGAAACTTGCAAGCTCGCGCGAACAGTCCACAAACACATAGGTGGTCTTTTCGCCTTGAGCTGTGGTCGTATAGCGGTAGTTACCAGAAAACCCAGAGGTCAGGCCCTTGGAATCCAGCCCCATGGCAATACGGGCGGCACGCTTGGCGCCCACCGCGGCAATGCGGGCGGTATTGACATCGACCACCTGCCCTTCGACAAGCGTCACCGTAAAGTAGCGCGTGTCGAAGGGGGACTCCGCCGTCATGCCTTCAAAATGTCCCACGCGAACGCCCGCCCGATAGCCGTCCGCAACCATACCGGTGCTCGCGTCCCCGCCATTGCCGGGATCGGTCCTGGACTCGTCTTCCCAATCGATGCCGCCTTTGCCTGCCAGGATATAGTCCAAGCGCGCATCGGCCATTTTACAGACATGCGAATAATTAACGATGTTGATGCCGGCAATGATGAGCGTGAGTACCACGGTCACAGCACCCATGGCAACCAGGATGAACTTGCGACGCAGGCGGCGGCCCAATGCGTCAGCAGCATTTGCCCGCCCCGTACTGCTCGAGGCGGCACGAAACTGTTCCGCCATGCGATTACACCACGCGCGTACGCTCACGCCTGCTCGTCCCCCTCGACAACCTCGAGCGAATATCCCTGATTGCGCGATGCGCGGATGGCCACGTTGGCACCCAGCGCCGTCAGCTTTTTGCGCAGGTACGAGATATAGACCCACACCACGTTGGTACCTTCGGGCGCGTCCTCGCCCCAAACATCGAGCATCAGACGCTCGGTGGGCATGCGCGTGCCGGCGTTGCGCATAAAGAGCTCCATAAGCTGAAACTCACGATTGGCTAGGTGTTCCTCGCCCAAGGGACCTATAAGCGTGCAAGCCGCCGTGTCGAGGCGCACGTTGCCCACACTGAGCGTCGTGGCGTCAATCGCCGTGGCGGCACGCGTCATGGCACGAATGCGAGCGAGCAGCTCCTTGGCGGCGAACGGCTTAGTCAGGTAATCGTTGGCGCCAGCGTCCAGGCCCTCGACCTTATCGGATACCTCGCTTTTGGCCGTAAGCATGATGATGGGCAGGCGTTTACCGGCCTCACGTGTGCGCTTGAGCACCTCGATACCATCCATGCCGGGCATCATGATGTCCAGAATCGCGGCGTCATAGTCGTTGGCGAGTAGATATTCGAGTGCCGTCAGACCGTCGAGTGCGGTATCGACCTCGTAGTCGCTATGTTGAAGAATCGCGGTAAGGGCGCGGGAGAGGCCGGGTTCGTCCTCGGCAAGCATCAGCTTCATAGTTGCTCCTTTGGCGCATGGAAATACAGGTTTCGATACTGCCGATGATAGCGCACCGTCAGCTGCCTTAGCGCAGCCTTAGCTGCTCAACCTGCGCGTTTTCAAATACGCAGGATGTGGCTTAGCCAAACTTAAGGCGCACGTGCCGGGTACTTGGACGCATGTTAGCCGCGAAGGGACAGCGACTCGTCCTTTCGCGGCGTCCTAGTTATGCAAATTGTTCGAGCGTTATTCCTCGTACGCGCCCTCAAGCCGAAGCAGCCATTCCTTGCGGTCAAGGCCGCCGGCATATCCGTTGAGCGACCCGTCGGCCGCCACCACGCGATGGCACGGCACGATAATCGAAATAGGGTTGCGAGCAACCGCAGCCCCCACCGCGCGAGGAGATACAACGGGCGCTTCATTTCCCGGCACACGATGTCGAGCCGCAACACGCTGGGCGATCTCGCCATACGTGGCGACCTCGCCATGCGGAATAGAAAGCAGCTCAAACCAAACCTCACGCTGAAACGCCGTGCCGATCATATGCAACGGCGGCGTAAACCGAGGCTCCTGCCCCGCAAAATAAGCATTCAGCCAAGCCCAAGAACGCTCAAGCACCGAAGAAGCCGCGCCATTTGCCGGATTCACCGAAGACATACCGCCGGCGCCAGAAACCGCATCGGCACCTTCAACGTGCTCCGCATCTTCTTTGAGCAGCGTAGAGCCAAAGTGCTCCTGTCCCTCAAACCAAAGCCCCGTCAGACCGCGGTCATCAGCGGCAAGCAAGATCTCGCCCAAAGGCGAAGCAAACGTCGTCGTGACCACCAGCGGCTCCTTTCAAAACTCCGCACCATGATACCGCGAATTGTGCAGACAACCCCAATCGACCCCAAAGTCACCCAAGGCAGCAGGCGCAACGCGCCGCAGCTGCCGGCCGCGCCCCACAGCCCCCCAAGGCGGCAGGCGCAAAGCGCCGGGGCCGCCGCCGGAACCAGGGCCCGCAACAGCCACGCGCCCCCACATCAGCCCAGCGGCCCCAACCAACAACGACCCCATCGCAGGCCACTCGCAGCAGCGTCACCACAGGCGGGGGCCGGGCTTAGTTTTCAGAACACTCCGCAGACCAGTGTGGCGCCTTGTCCGCGGCTCCGAAGGAGCAGGACAAGGCGCCACACATGGTCGAGGACGTTCTGAAAACTAAACCCGGCCCCCGCCGGACAGGTCCACGGCTACTCGCAGAGCAGCTTAGCGATCTGGACGGCGTTGGTTGCCGCGCCCTTACGGATTTGGTCGCCGCAGCACCAGAAGGTGATGCCGCGCGCAGCCTCGGGGTTCGAGATATCGCGGCGCACGCGACCGACCCAGATCAGGTCCTGGTCGGACGTATCCATCGGCATGGGGAAGCGGTCGTGTGCATCCTCGGCAGCCATATCGTCAACCAGCTTGACGCCGGGAGCGGCAGCCAGCGCAGCACGAGCCTCCTCGACCGTGATGTCACGCTCAAACTCGAGCGTAATGCTCTCGGAGTGCGAACGCAGCACGGGCACGCGCACGCAGGTGCAGTTCACGCGCAGTTCGGGCAGGTGCATAATCTTGCGGCCCTCGTTCTGCAGCTTCATCTCCTCGGAGGTAAAGCCTTCCTCCTTGACGCCGCCGATCTGCGGAATCAGGTTGCTCGCCAGCTGGGCGGCAAACGCGCGCGGCTCGGGAATCTCCTCGCCGCGGCCCAGGGCGGCCAGCTGAGCCTCGAGCTCGGCCATACCGGGAGCGCCGGCACCCGAAGCCGCCTGATACGTCGAGACGATCATGCGCTTCACGCCAGCGAGCTGATGCAGCGGCCACGTGGGAACCAGGCCGATGATAGTCGCGCAGTTGGGATTGGCAATAAGGCCGTGATGCCACTTGATATCGTCGGCATTGATCTCGGGCACGACCAGCGGCACCTCGGGATCCATGCGGAAGGCATGGCTGTTGTCGACCACGACGGCGCCGCGCTTGACGGCCTCGGGCAGTAGCTCCTTCGCGATATCGTCGCCGGCGGCTCCGAGCACAATATCACAGCCCTCAAAGGCCTCGGGGCAAGCCTCTTCGATCACGATCTGCTCACCGCGGAACTCAACGGTCTTGCCCGCGGAACGCGCACTCGCCAGCAGCTTTAGCTTACCGACCGGAAACTCCTGCTCGTTGAGGCACTCAAGCATCTGGGTGCCCACAGCTCCCGTCGCGCCCAAAATAGCAACCGTGTACTGTTTCATGCTTCCCCCTTTAAAGGTTGTGGCTTTTGCCCGCACGCCGAGCAGGCCGATTATTGTTGCCAGTGTATACAAGAACGGGGCAGGCACGAAACCCGCCCCGTCGAAACGAAACCGAAACGAAACGCCCCGCCGTAGATTTTTGAGACATGCCCCAAAAATCTAGCGAGATAGCAGCTACTTGTGGAGCGCGGCCAGGGCGGGATCGACCGGCGCGGGAGCCTCCAGATCGGAGACCTTCACAATGCCATTTTCGTCGGAGAAGGCACGGTAAATGGTCTGAATCGCCAGGTCAAAGTCCTTCTCCTCGACACCGATGATGATGTTGATCTCGTCGCAGCTCTGCGAAATCATGCGCACGCTCACGCCGGCCTGGCCAAGCATGCCAAACAGGTGGCCAGAGATGCCGGCACGACCGCGCAGGTTGCGGCCAACGGTCGCGATAAGCGCCAGGCCCTCGACAACCTCGATCTCGAGCGGCTCGACCTCCTGCTGAATGTCGCCCACGAGCGAGTACAGCGAATCGTGCACGTCCTGCTCCTGCACCACGGCGCCAAAGCGGTCGACACCGGTGGGCATGTGCTCGACGGAGACGTCATAGCGCTCGAAGACCGAAAGCGCGCGGCGCATAAAGCCGACACGGGGCTTGGTGCGGTCGCGGGCCACGTTGATGGCGACAAAGCCGCGCTTGCCGGTCACGCCGGTAATGATGGGCTCCGCCTCGCCCTCGTCGGCCGTCTCGCTAATGATGGTGCCGGGGTCCTGCGGCGCGTTGGTGTTCTTGATGACTAGCGGAATACCGGCCTCGCGCACGGGGAACACGGCCTCCTCGTGCAGGACGCTTGCACCCATGTACGAAAGCTCGCGCAGCTCCTCGTAGGTAACGCGCGCAATGGGCTGAGCCTCGGGTACGATGCGCGGGTCGGCAGAGTAGAAGCCCGAGACGTCGGTCCAGTTCTCGTAAAGGTCGGCGCCCAGGCACTTAGCCAGAATCGAGCCGGAAATATCGCCGCCACCACGGTCGAGCAGCTTGATCTGGCCCTCACGCGTCGCGCCGTAGAAACCGGGCATGACAAAGCCACCCTGCTGACCGTACTCCTGCACCAGCTCGGAGGTGCGGTTCATGCTGAGCGTACCGTCGTGATGGAACGCAACGACCGTCGCGGCGTCCAGGAACGGCAGGCCCAGGTACTCGGCCATCAGGCGAGCGGTGAAGTACTCGCCACGGCTCACGAGCTCCTCGGTGGAGTAGCCACCCGAGCGGGCACGCTCGGCAAAGGCCGCGAACTCCTCGCGGATGGGATAGGTGAGCTCCAGCTCGTCAGCGATATCAAAATAGCGCTGCCCAATGTCCTCGAGCAGCTCCTCGCACGACACGTGGTACTTAACGTGTGCGTTAACCAAGTAGAGCAGGTCGGTCACCTTGGTATCGCCCTTAAAGCGGCGACCGCAGGCAGAAACCACCACAAAACGGCGGGCCGGGTCGGCATCGACAATGGCCTTGATCTTCTTAAAGTGTTCGGCGTCGGCGACCGACGAGCCGCCAAACTTGGCAATCTTAATCATGGGCTTGAGGTTACCTTTCTAAAAGCCTCTGCAAACCTGTTTTGCGCGCTCTGATACCATGGTTTCACCGATTGGGACCAAGGCATCCGAGGAGCAGTGTTATATGGGAACTTATCATAGTACACGAGGACGCACTTTATCGTGCTCAAGTAAGGTGGCAATCCGTACCGGCATCGCTCCCGACGGGGGTTTGTTTGTCTCGGACGAGCTGGGCACCCAGCAACTCGATATCAGCTCGCTTGCAGATAAATCGTACTTTGAAATCGCTCAAGATGTGTTGGGAATGTTACTGAATGATTACACGGCCGAAGAAATTTCGGCGTGTGTCGACGAGGCTTACCGCAGCACGTTTGCGAGCGAAGAGGTCACGCCGCTCGTCAAACTCGACGCCGCACCGGGCGCCGATGCCCCTCAGACCTATGTGATGGAACTCTTTGGCGGCCCCACAAGCGCCTTTAAGGACGTCGCCCTGCAGATGCTCCCCCGCCTGATGGCCCGCACCTCTGCCAAGGACGGCGGCGCCGAGCGCATCATGATCGTCACCGCCACGTCGGGCGACACGGGCAAGGCAGCACTTGCCGGCTTTGCCGACGCCCCGGGCACGGGCATCACCGTCTTTTATCCCGAGGGCAAAGTCAGCCGCGTACAGAATCTGCAGATGTCCACTCAGGAGGGCGATAACGTCGCCGTCTGCGGCATCCGCGGCAACTTTGACGACGCCCAGAGCGCCGTCAAGCGCATCTTTGCCGATAAGGAGCTTGCCGAGCGTCTGGAGGCCGCAGGCACGGTGCTTTCGAGCGCCAACTCCATCAACGTCGGCCGTCTGGTACCGCAGGTCGTCTACTACTTTGCCGCCTATGCGCAGCTGTTGCGCGCCGGCGCCATCGAGGCCGGCGACGCCGTGGAGTTCTGCGTACCGACCGGCAACTTTGGCGATATCCTGGCCGGTTACTATGCCAAGCGCATGGGTCTGCCCGTCGCCAAGCTCATCGTCGCGAGCGACAAGAACAACGTGCTGGCTGACTTCCTGAGCACCGGCGTCTACGACCGCAACCGCCCGTTCTTCACGACCATCTCGCCTTCGATGGACATCCTCATCAGCTCTAACCTGGAGCGCATGCTCTACTTCCTGTCCGATGGCGACTGTGAGCTCGTTGCCGGCCTTATGGAGCAGCTGGCGCGGACTGGTCGCTACGAAGTTCCCGCCGACCTGCTGGCAAAGATTCAGAGCGTCTTTGGCTGCGGTTGGGCCAGCGAGGACGAGGTACGCACTGCCATCAAGAGCTGCTGGGACGCGAACGGCTACGTGATCGACCCGCACACCGCCTGCGGCTATCACGTCTTTGAGCAGGTCGCCCCCGCCGAGGGCGCCAAGGCCCGCGTCCTGCTTTCGACCGCCAGCCCCTACAAGTTCCCGCGCGCCTGCTGCGACGCCCTGGGGCTCGACGTTCCCGAGGACGACTTTGAAGCCATGCGCGTGCTCGAGCAGGCCACCAACACGGTCGCCCCGACCCAGCTCGCCGAACTCGAATCCAAACCCGTCCGCTTCGAAGACGTCTGTGACGTCGATGAGATGGCAAGCTACGTCGAGTCTGCAGCAAAACGAATGAGCACCAACTAGATCCCTCATTAAGCGCCGGCGAAAGCCGGCGCACCTTCTTTCATCAGATAACCCCCGGGATGATGACGAACGCGCACAGCGTGCCTGGCTGTTTAGTTCGTCGCGAGTTCCGCACGCAAAGGAAAGCACTTAATGTGCTTTCCGTCTTGCGCAGGACTGTCCGAGCAGCGAACTAAACAGCCAGGCACGCCAGGAGGACCCACATGATCAAGATCACCGTCCCAGCAACGAGCGCCAACTTGGGCATTGGCTACGACACCCTCGGCATGGCCGTCAGCCTCTACTCGCACTTTACCTTTGAGCGCGCCGATAAGCTCACCATCACCGGATGCCCCGAGGAGTTCCAAAACGAGAACAACCTGGTCTATGTGAGCTTTGTCGATGCACTGGCCGCATGGGGCGAGCCGGCTTTTCCCGTTGCCATCGACATTCAAACCGACGTGCCCGTCGCTCGCGGCCTGGGCTCCAGCTCCACTTGCGTCGTCGCCGGCATCATGGCCGCCGCCGCGCTGACGGGCCACACCGTCGACCGCGCCGAACTCGTCCGCATTGCCACCGAGGTCGAGGGTCATCCCGATAACGTCGCCCCCGCTATCCTGGGCGGCGCCGTCTGCTCCTTTACGCCGACCGATTCGCTCCCCCAGTGCCTGCGCTACGAGGTGAGCGATCGCCTGCGTTTTATTACCGTGATTCCGCCCTACGAGGTACACACGAGTGAGGCGCGCAAGGTCGTGCCGCAGGAGATTCCGCTTTCCACCGCCGTATGGCAGATGGGCCGCATCGCCGGCATGACGCGCGGTCTCGAGACCGGCGATCTGGACCTGATTGCCGCCGCCAATGACGACCGTATTCAGGAGCCCTATCGTCGCCGTCTGATTCCCGACTACAACGCCGTGCGCGACACCTGCCTTAACGGCGGCGCTAAGACCATCTGGATTAGCGGCTCGGGCTCGACCCTCATGGCTGTGACCGACGACACCATCGTGGCAAAGTTCCTGCAGGTCAAGCTGCGCGAGCAGTTCCCCAAGTGCGATACGCATATTCTGACGTGCGACACGGAAGGCGCCCAGATCGAATACCTGTAGTCGCCGTCCCGTATACTCGCCGGGGAGGCCAGGGGCTTTGCCCCCAAATCGTCCTCGGACATGGCAGGACCCCCGCTGCGCACTTCGTGCGGCGGGGGTCCTGCCGTCCTGCGGAAAGATTTGGGGGCAAAGCCCCTGGCCTCCCCTACGTTAGCTTCGCTGACGGCGGCTACAGGGACCTGCGCTTTGTAAAAGCGCCGGGCTGATAGTTGCTTTTTATTGGTAGGGGCTCTTGCTAGGTAGGGGCACTTACTAGTGACAGGCTTCGCCTGTGCGCTTGGTTTACGCTGCGCTTGTTTCTTTGTATTCGAAGACTGGTTCTAGGAGGTCTTCGATGTTGCAGTGTAGGACTTTTGCAAAATCCCTCACTGTCGTTACCGAGGCTTCGTTGATGTTTCGCTGGCGCTGTTCGTACATTTGGATTGAACGGAGCGATACACCCGATTCGTATGCCAGGTCTTGTTGGGTTTTTTTAATCCTCTTTCTTGCTAGCGCCAGTTTAGTCTGACGCGGCGCCTTCTTCGCCATATCACAGACAAGGCGCGCCACGCGCTCCTCCGAGGCCTCATGCCAGGGGTAGTACAGGTTTCGCAGCGCATCAAATGGAACAACATGAAGCAGATCTTCGAACGATCCCCCTAGGCGCCACTGCAAATATGCCAGTATCCAGCCCGTCCAATATTCTGGTGTCTTCTCAAATCGGTAGGTCCGATCTGGCATCGACCCTGTTTGGTAACCAGATCTTTCGGAGATGAGCGCAAATAGTTCAACGCCCGACTTTCCCGACACTACCCATGCGTTGCCGCGTTCGAACTCGCGAGCTACGCCGCTCAGGCAAAAGAGTTCAGCAACTTCCGATCCTTCTGCTCCGTAATCGTTAACGGCATAGTCGAAGCAATCCCCGAGGTTGTTCATTGCGTCCTCAAGGTAATAGACGGGATATGTCCTACTCGGCCCACGATCCGTTAACTCTTGGATCATTTAAATCAACCCTCCCTGCCATCAAATCCCTAATGTCGACACCATCAGAGTCAAATCCGTTTACCGTATCCAGGTACTTTCGTCGAGCGTTCTGTTCTCGCTCAAATCGTTTGGGATAAAACTCAGCTCCCGAAGCCTGCTTCCAATCGCGGAACTTAATCGCCGAGAACGCACGCTCACTCATAAGCGCATATTGAATGCCCAAATCCCCCAAAAACATAATGCGCTGCAATTGCCTGAGCGAGATCATGCCGTTGACAAACTGTCTTGCAAACGAGAAATAGGAATCGTCTGCACGATAGCCTCGAATAACGTCATAGGGAGAAATATCAATCAGGCAGTTATCCAGCAGATAACGAAGCCCCTCGCGTGCTACTGGCGTTGAAACATTGAACTCTCTGTTATTCGCCAGAATTGCAAGCCAGTTGAGAATCGAGAACTCACCTGATTCCAAATCCAAAATCGCAAGGCCATCTAAATCAAGCTCATATCGATTGGCAATGCCATCAGACTCGGTCCGACATGCCCACTCCATTGCCATTTCCTCATGCGGTGTGCAATAAAACCCGCGCCCATAGTCATTGAATTGCCTGCATTTATCCAACGATGGATGCCCGACAACAACCTCCGACCCGTGCCAAAGCTCCATATCGACCTCCTAAAAAATATCACCCCAGTGATAGTTTACCAATAACTATCACTGGGGTGATATGAACGGGGGCTTTTGACGGTTTAACCCTGACTAGAGGCAGGCCTCGGCGATGCGCTTTTTTAGTTCGTCGATACCCACGCCGGTCTGGGAGCTCGTGATGATTACATTCTCGGCCGGGACGTTGAGCTGCTTTTTGATGGCTGCTGCTTGGCGGGCCTGCTGGGTGCGGCTGAGTTTGTCGGCCTTGGTGAGGCAGACGATAAAGTTGAACTCGTTGCCCTGCAGGTAGTCGATCATGTCATGGTCGAGTTTACTGGGGTCGTGGCGAATGTCCACCAGCGACACAACCAGGTTAAAGCTGCGCTCGGAGTCGAAGAAGTCGCCGATGAGCTCGGCCCAGCGGTCGCGCTCGGCCTTGGAACGACGGGCGAAACCGTAACCCGGCAGGTCCACGAAATGCACGTCATCGGCCTCAAAGAAGTTGATGTTGCTCGTCTTGCCCGGCGTACTCGAAACCTTCACCAGGTTCTTGCGGCCAAAGAGCTTGTTCATGATGGACGACTTGCCCACGTTGGAGCGGCCGACAAAGCTCACCTCGGGGCAGGTGGACTCGGGGATCTGCGAAACCTTGCCGTAGCTGGCGACGAACTTGGCAAGCTGATAGTTAATGGAATCGGCCATGGACACTCCTTGGTCGCAGGTTCTTACAAATAGACGCGCTATTGCGCAGCGGCAATGCGGTGGACGATATCGAGCGTGATGTCACTTGCGACACGCGCGTACTCGAACAGATCGAACTCGCGCTCGCAAATTGCATCGTACGCCTCGTCACAATTATCGCTGATAGCGCGCAACACCAGGCAATCGACACCATTTTTGGTTGCGACATGGGCAATTGCCGCGCCCTCCATGCCGACACAATCGGCATGCGTCGCCTCGATAGCGTCGTTGCGCATGGTGGCGCCCGTCACAAAGCGGTTACCCGTGGCAATCGTGCCGACCAGGAACTGCTTGGTGCCCTCATTCGAAGCGACTGCATTTGTCGAAGCGTCAACAAACCCACGCTCAGCAAGCACTTCGGCGGCAATATCGACCAGCGCGGGCGTCGAGCCAAACTCCTCGAGCCCCGGTGCGGACTCGGCGATAAGCGCGGTATCGGTATCCAGATAGCGTAGGCGTTTGCCAATGACCACGTCGTCGATATGGAGCTTGGGGTTCAAACCGCCCGCAATGCCCGAAAACACAACAGCCTGCGGAGCATACTTGCTAATGAGGTGCTGTGTTGCAGCGGCGGCGTTCACCGTGCCCATGCCCGCCGTTGTGGCGACAACTGTCAGGCCGTCGAGCTCACCGCTCACAACGGTCAAGCCCGCCTCCCGTGCCTCGCAAACGTCGCTCAGCTCTTCCTTAATCTGCATGATCTCTTTTTCGAGCGCACCGATAATCGCGATGGTAGCCATACCATTCCCCAAACCTATACGAAATTCTCAACCAAGGTATGGTACCAGCATTTTGTTTGACCTCGCCAAACGAACACGCTAAGCCAGTGCAGCTCGCGTATCAAACAGAGCCTTTGCAATCGCGGCCGTAACCTCGCTCGAACGGTCACTCCATGGCATCGATGTCATGACGCTCATGACATAGGTACGGCCATCGATGTCGATGAGGCCTGCATCGCATGTCGAATAGTAACCGTCCTCGCTAATCCAGCCTGCCTTGTTGCGCACCAAAACCTGCTCGTCCGCAATGCCATCGCGAATAAACGAGCGCGATGTTGATGTCAGAAGGCCCGACAACCACTGTGAAGTCTCGGTATCCATGCTCAGATACTCGCTCATCTCACGCCATAACCTCGCAGAAGTGCGCGGGCAGTAGGTCGGAAAATCACTCATCGGATCCAGTGCCGTTTCGTCATCAACACCCAGATTGGCAATCCAATCCTCATAGCCATCATGGTCAAACGCCGCGCGTAACGCGATAAACGAATCGTTGTCTGAGTTGGCGACGGCATTCTCGATAAGGTCGCGCACCGTCTGCCAGCCCATGCTGCAACCACCATACGTGGCTAAAGGCCCATCGAGCGACACCCGCCCCGATTCGACCAACGTCTCGCAAATATAGAGCGCATACAGCGCTTTGTAGCTGCTCGCTCCATACACCTCGACATCGGCGTTATACGTCACGCCCCTACCGCTCGATAGGTCGTAGAACACTACACCCACGTCGCCCAGCTCCTGCGCCCGACACAGGGCATCCTGGAGCGAGGCAAGGCTCTCATCCTCCAAGGCAGGAGTCTTGTTATCCACCAACGAGAAGGTCCGAACGGTATCACCCGAAGGGATATCGTTGAAGTCCGCCTTCGAAAGTCTCGTCTTGAGATCTGCCATCGACAGAGCTTGATCTGCCGACGCTTTGGACTTTGAAACCTTCTCGTTTTGCAGCTGTACCGTTGACGCATCTGGGCGCACCGTTCGCTCCGAGGCGTAGGTTTTAACGGTAATTCCGAGGATAATAACCGCCGACGTTAGCATCCCAATGGCGGCAATCTTCCTCACGCGGATGCGAGCGCCGGCAAGGCCACGCGAAGACGTGCCCTTCGTCTTATATCTGCTGCCATGCTGCGGCACATACTCGTCCCGCGATGCGATGTTTCGCACGTGGTCTCCTGACTGCCACCGTTTATATACGAGCAGTATGATACCGAGCAGGCATTTCTTTCCAAAGATATTCAGCGGCGTTTAAGGTGTCTTTAAAGAAACCACAAGCGTATTTATCCAAATGGCACGATTCTGTTGCGCATCTCACCGCAACCCAGAGAGCAGTCTTTTAAGGACGGGGCTCTTTGGCAATCAACTTGGTGCCCAGGGGCACTCATTTAAGTCTGTCCCCAATGAGTGCCTGAAAATGGCTCGCTAGCCGATGGCGTTTTTGAGTTCGTCGCGGCGCTTTTTCATGCCCGTCATGACGGCGTTGCGCAGCTCGGGCATGCGCGCGGTATCCATCTGGGGCACGCCCTCGAGCTTATAGGGAATGCCCAGCTGCTCATACTTGACAACGCCCATCGTGTGATACGGCAGCATTTCCAGGCCCACCACGTTGTGCCATGGAGCGATCAGACGACCGAGCTTCTCGCACTCCTCAACCGTATCGGTAATGCCCGGCACCACCACGTGGCGGATAACGACCTTAATCTTGCGGCGCGCAAGCTCATCACCAAACGCCAGGATGCGTGCGGGATCGCAACCGGTCAGCTTTTTATGCTCGACGGGATCGGCGTGTTTAATGTCGAGCAGCACCATATCGGTCTCGTTGAGCACGGCATCGAACTTCTCGGGATGCGAGGGGTCGAACGCATAGCCGCAGCTATCCAAGCAGGTGTGCACGCGACCATCGGGGTTGTTGTGCATGGCGCGGAACAGGTCGGCCAAAAACTCAGGCTGCAGGAGCGGCTCGCCGCCGGATACCGTAATACCACCGCTGCGGTAAAACTCATGGTTGCTCTGGAACTCGTCCATCAGGTGCTCGACGGTCACCATGGTGCCGCCGTTAACCGACCAGGTATCGGGGTTGTGGCAATACGCACAGCGCATGGGGCAGCCCTGAACAAACACCACAAAGCGGATGCCGGGTCCATCGACCGTTCCCATCGTCTCAATCGAATGCACGCGGCCCAGGACAAACGCAGAGTCCTCAGGACGAGCGTCCACACCCTCGAGCGTCATCTCAGCCATTCCCGCTACCTTGCCTCTCATTGGTTTTAGCTACATAAATGCCAGAGTCATTCTAGCCCATATGCATGATGGCGAAACGGTTTAGCGGTCAATTGGGTTGTTCTATTTGACCCCACGCAAGAGCGGCGGGTAGGTTGTCGCAACCCGCCCGCCGCCGAGGCAATAGAAATCGATAGACGCCAGACCTTACGCCTTGAGCGTGAGCACCGCACCGAAGGCGGTCGGGCCGCAATGGCTCGAGATGACGCCACCGACCTGAGTCCAGGTAACGTCCTTAAAGCCCAGGTCGTGCGCATAGACTTCCATGTCGTCGCGCAGCTCCTGGGAAAGGCCTACCGAATACGCCAGGCCAATGTGCGAGTAGTCAATCTCGCCCTTCTCAACCATGTGGTCAATAAAGGCGCGGGCGCATTTGAGCATAGAGCCGCGGAACTTCTTGGTCGCCACAAACTTACCGCCCGTTACCTCAATGCAGGGCTTTATCTTGAGCAGGTGGGCGCCAAGGAATGCCACGTTGGACAGACGACCGCCCGCCTTAAGGAAGGCTAGGTCGGTAGGAACAAAGCCCAGCAGCACACGGTCCATGACGGAATTCGTAAAAGCAAAGATCTCGTCGACGGTAGCATCTGGATGGGCTTCGATATACTTAGCGGTTTCGACGACAACGAGCGACTGGCCCACCGAGACAAAGCGCGTGTCCATGGAGAACACGTAGTCGCGCCCCTCTGCTGCAATCTTAGAGGACTGATGCGAACAGGTCGTGGCCTCGGAATACGCAAGATGCAAAATGGTCGCGTCAGGCTGCTCAGCGTGAATGCGGTCGTACACGTGAGCAAAATCCGCAGGCGCACAGCCACTGGTCTTGGGCATCACGCCAAACTCGTTGCAGCGCGAGTAAATCTCGAGCGGATCGATGGAGCCGTCCTCGACGGTCTCGTCACCAATCGTGACATGCATGGGCACGCGCACGATGCCGTAGCGCTCGCAGAGCTCCGGCGTCACATCCGACCCAGACTCAACCACGATTACGTACTTGCCCATTATTATCACGACCCATCTCGACATTGGCTTTTCAATACATGACACGCGCCGCCGCACTGCTGCACAACAGCGTCCAAGCGCCAAAGAGACGCCGTCCCTTGCACATAGCAAAGGACAGCGTCTCCCTGGAAAACTCCGTGCTTAACTGAGATTTTACACGGTTTATAAATGAGTGTTACTTACTCCGCAAACGGTAGCTATACACGATAAACGGTAGTTCGCTGCGGCAACTGCGACACATTCCACCCGGCAAGTCCAATCGTGCTCCACGCACGGTTAATGCGCGAGGCGGTAGAAACCCATCGACGCCGCACCCTCGGCATGCAACCCCATCGCCGAAACCGCCGGCGAATAGGTACGGCTCGTAAGTGCCGCCTCGCCGCTGTTGGCAAAAATCTCGACCATCGTAGTGTCCGAAAGCACGCGCAGGTCGCGAAGCTCGCTGAGCTCGATCGACCTTTGGTCGCGCCCATAGCCTTCGTCACCCATGTCGAGGGTAAGCATCCCGTCCGCATAACGTACAAAGACACCCTTGCGGATTTCGAGCTCGACCATCTTGGCGCCCTCACAGGAAACCACAAGATCAAACAGGCGTCCCGGCTCCTCAACGGTTTCACCGCCTGTCGCGCGAACGCAGTCGCCGCGCATCCTCTCAATCTCGTGCGCCGGCTGCTGGCAGAGCTTACCATCGCGCATGCTCAGCTCTCGCGGCACCGTCAACGCGCACTGCCACCCGCGCGCCACCGTCGGGTTTTCTGCCGTCGCATCGGGGCAACCCGACCATCCGATCATCAAACGCCGGCCTGCAGCATCCTCAAAGGACTGCGGAGCATAGAAATCAAAACCGGCATCGACCATCGGGGGCATGCCCTGCCCGACGATTTTAAAGCTCGGCGCCTCCCAATCGGCCTCGATGGGGAACCACACGCACTGATGCGGATTGCGGTAACGCCAACCATCGGCAGGCACACCCTGCGGACAGCAAACGAGAATAAGCTCGCCATCGAGCTCAAACAGATCGGGGCACTCCCACATAAAGCCAAACTTCTCGCCCAACTCAATGCGCGTCGCATAGCTCCAGTCCTCAAGATTGCGCGAGGTATAGACAAGCACGCAGCCACGGTCGTCTTTCGTACGAGCGCCCAGAACCATGTAGTAGATACCATCGTGCTCAAGGATCTTGGGGTCGCGCACGTGCGTACCGATATCGTCGGGGTAATCGACCGGTCCAACAGCTATGCACTTCTCGCCCAATTCGTCGGGATTCTCGGCAACCATATGAATCTGGTTTTGCTCACGGCCCGTCAACACGTAGTCGTAATCATCGCGGTCAAAATGCTTGACGTTGCCGGTATAGAAGTAGTGAATCTTGCCATCGCGTACAAAGGCAGAACCAGAATACGCTCCGTTCGAATCCAAATCGGAATCGGGGAACAGCACAGGGCCGTGATTCTCGTACGTCACAAAATCCTTTGTCGTCAGATGGTTCCAAAGCACTGGACCGCCATGCGCAGCATCGAACGGATCGTATTGATGATAGATGTGATACGTATCACCAATCTGAACCAAACCGTTGGGGTCGTTGAGCCAGCCAAGCTCAGGCTCCACATGGAACAGGAGCCTATCGGGGTCGGACGCGATGCGACCAGCCGTCTCATCCTGTCCGGCACGCCACTGATCATAGTCCGCGCGTGTCACCTTATTTTTTTGATTAAACATCGCCATTGACTTTCTCGTCTATAGGGAAGGACGCTCGACTCGCACGAGCCGAGCGCCCTTCCTCAAATGGACTTATCCGCACATTACGCTGAACGGCTCAACTAGAAGCTGACATCGAAGCCAGCACCAGCGCCCTCTTCATCGGTGGTCGGAACGCCCTTTGCCTTGTTGTAGGCAAAGATCAAGAAGATCGGCACGATAAAGGCGATAAGATTACCAGCCACATACCACACGAGAGTCTCGGGCGTAACGATGAGCAGGCCAAGCACACCGGTCAGACCCTGACCGATAGCGCGCACTTCAAAGAACTTCACGAAGGCACCGCCGCAGCCTGCACCGATGCATGCGCAGATGAACGGAATGATCGAATAGCGCATGTTTGCAGCGAAGATAGCGGGCTCGGAGATACCGACCAGCGTCGGAATAAAGGACGACATGCAGATGTTGCGCTCTTTGGAGTGCTTCTTGTGAATGAGGTACATGCCGATGGCGCCGCCGCCCTGGGCGATGATGGAAACCGACCAGATGGCCTGGATGTAGTTGAAGCCAGTCGTGGCAACGAGGTTGGCCTCGATACCCTGGATGAACTGATGCGTACCGGTAACGACGAGCGGCTGCAGGAACGCGGCGAAGACAAAGGCACCAAAGACGCCCATTCTGTTGTACAGGACATCGATTACGCCAGCGAGGACGTCGCCGATCAGGTTGCCGAGCGGGCCGAACACGGTGAACAGGGCAACGTTAGCAAGAATCAGGGTAACGGTCGGGACAAAGACAAACGAGACGACCTCGGGGATGTACTTCTGGGCAATCTTTTCGACCTTGGCCATAAACCAGGCAGTCAGGATTGCAGGGAACACACCGCCCTGGAAAGCAACCATGGGAATGGATAGCGGACCGAAGTTCCAGTACTCAGCACCCGTCGGGTCCATAACGAACGTGTTACGGTTCATAAGACTCGGGTGAACCATGACGATACCGACGAGGATGCCCAGGATCGGGTTACCGCCAAAACGCTTGACCGCGCTGTACATAACCAGGACAGGCAGGTAGTCGAACGTGGTGGCGATAATGGCAAAGAAGCTTGCGAGGTTCTTGAGGAACTCGCTGTGATCGGCGAGACTGCCCTCCATGCCAAAGAGGCCGTTGGCAACGATCAACGACTTAAGGCCGATGATGATAGCGGCACCGACGAAGGCAGGAATGATGGGGATAAAGATGTCCGAGAACACCTTGAGGACCGAGAAGAACTTGCCTTTCTTGTCCGCCTCGGCACCCTTGACCTCGGAAGCGCTAATCTCCTTGACGCCCGTCAGAGCCATAAACTCATCGTAAACCTTGTTGACGGTACCGGTACCAAAGATGATCATGAGCTGGCCGCTGTTGTACAGCACGCCCTTGACGCCATCGATGTTCTCGAGCTCGGCCTTGTTGTATTTGCTCGTATCCTTGAGCACCAGACGCAGACGGGTCACGCAATGCGTGGCGCCCTCGATGTTCTCCAGTCCGCCGACGTTGTCGACGACTTGCTGGGACACTGCCTTGTAGTCCATGTTCCTCTCCATTCCTTTTCTAAATCATAAAACGGTTCGTTGCCGCTACAGAGACGCGATCGTTGCGTTTGCGCACTTGAGCGCACCGTCGGTGACGGTAAGCGCCACACCCTGGCCCTGCTTGTTGCAGAAGCGAGCGTTGAGCGCAACATCATCGACAAAGATGGTCGCGATGTCGTCGTCGACGACCAGACGCACATGGTGAGTGCCCTCGCCCTTAAAGAACAACGGACGCTCGAGGCCCATGTTGTTGACCTGGAACCACGGGTACTGGGGAGCCGGCGTGAACTCGAGCTTGCCCTCGCGCAGGTTGGCGCGGAACTCATAGGCAAGACCGGTCTCGGCGTCCTCGGCGAACTTGACCGAGAAGCCGGCAGCGTTACCGCCGAGCTCAATGTCGGCATCGAGCAAGTAGGTGGAGCCGGCATCCGCGGCGAGCACCTGCTCGACCTTGCCCGACTCGCAGGAAAGCTCAAAGGTCTCGACTGCCTTAGCCTCGCCAAAGGCGCCAAGCATGCTGTCGGGGAGCTTGGTGCCGAGCGTTCCGTCGGCACGCTGAACGATCTCGAGGGGCATAAAGGTGCCACCCCATAGGTAAGAGCTGGGGTCGCCGCCCTCGTCACGCGTAGGAACCCAACCAAAGAGAACGCGACGCTCGCCATCGAATGCGGTGCGAGCGGCGTAGTACGCGCGGCCGTCGAAGGAGTCGTCAGCGGGGGTAATCCAAGGACCGTTGATGGACTTGGACATGCGGTAACGGGTCTTGTTGCCGTCGCTGTACTCGGAAAAGACGAGGTACCACCAGTCGCCCATCTTAAAGAGATCAGGCATCTCAAACATGGTGTACAGGCCCGGGTTCCACCAGTCGCCCTGGAACTCCCAGTTGGTCAGATCCTTGGAGGTGAACTTGACCAGGCGGCCGGTCATCAGACGCTTGTCCTCGCCCACACGCGTGCCGAGGATGAGCATGTACTCTTCGTTCTCCTCATCCCAAAGCACAAAGGGATCGCGCCAGTTGCGGTCATCGTAACCCTCCTGGGGCGGAAGCAGCGTCTCGGCGATGTTCTTCTCCCACTTGACGGCGTCGTCGCTCGTTGCGTGAAGAAGAACCTGCTTCATCAAACGTGCGCGGACCTTATCGCGATTGCAACCAGTGTAGAGCGCATGGTACTTGTCGCCCACCTTAAACACCGTGCCGGCATAAATGTACTGGTCGACTTCCTCGTCGCCGCCACGCTCAAGGCTCTCGCCAAAGTCCTTGTAGTTGACGAAATCCTTGGTCGTAGCGAGTGCCCAGCCAAACGGCTCTCCGAAAGGTTCGGGGTTACGCGTGTCACGCTGATGATAGAGATAGAACGTGCCGTCCTCGCCGTACGGCATGATGTCGCCTACCCAAATTCCCTCAGGCTGGTAATACACCTTGTGCATCCGAGACTTCCTTTCCACGACATACTAACTCGGTACAATGGCAAGATATGTCAATCGTTTTCATATGTCAAACGTTTTCACACCAATACGTCTTTTCGCAGTTCCAGTCGTCGGCAAACGGTTGACATATGCCGATGAACGGTCATCAGAGGCGTTTGAGGAATTCTTTTGGCACGGGATGAACTACGCGGTTTTGCCCTCAATGAGTTCAACGGGGAGCTTGATATTCGATTCGGGATTATCGCCGTTAATAAGAGCGATGATGGATTGCGCCGCGAGCTCTCCGATGCGATCGATATCTTGACGTACGGTTGTTAAGTCAGGCATAAACGTCATAGTTCGGCGGGCACCATCCGCGCCCACGACCTTAATATCGTCTGGAGCGCTCAAGCCGCGCTGCTTCATCACGTTGAGACAGATGGCCGCCATCGTATCGTCTCCCGCAAAGATGCCGTCAATATCGGGATTCTCATCGAGGATCTTCGCAACGACCGCGCCCTTTTCGTCGTCGGGCTTAACGAACTCAACCTCACGGACAAGCGCGGACAAACCGGCCTGCTCAACAACATCGAGGTAGGCATCGGTACGCTTATTGGCAGGCATGCGCATGCGGCTATTGCTGCGCAGGCACAGGATACGCCTGCAGCCGTCATCAATCAGACGGCGCGTGGCGAGCTCGCCAATGCCATAGCTGTCACTTGCAATCTGGACAGAGCCCTCGCCAAGATCGCAGTCGATGCCAACCAGGCTCAAGCCCATCTCGGCATATGCCTCGGCACCGATATTGAGGGAGTTGACGATGACGCCGTCGACCATATTGCGGCGGAGCATGTCAATATAGGAACGCTCAAGATCGGGTCGATTGGCGCTGTTGCACAGCAACATCTTAAAGCCGTTTTCCGCTAACGTGCGCTCGACCGCCTGCACAACCTGAGCATGGAACGGGCTGCTCACAAAGGGAACGATCATACCGATAAGATTCAGGCGACCGTTGAGCATGGCACGGGCGATATCGTTGGGCGTATAGTTGATGCGCTCCATCGCGGCATGGACCTTATCGCGGGTCTCTTGGCTAATATAGCCGCGATTATTAAGCACGCGAGATACCGTAGTAGGCGAAACCCCCGCCACCGCCGCAACTTCCTTGATGCCAGGCTTAGCCGTATCCTTAGAACGAGCACTCTCGCGAGCCATAGCACCCTCCCCCATCAACATGTCATACGTTTACATACGAACAAAGCATACCCCAACAACAGCGGGAAGACGGTAACAGCACAAGTAAGTAAACGACTCATCCAACTAATTAGGAGAGTTCCGCCTAAAGGGTGACTCCGAAGAACCCCGCTTGGCCGTTTTTGGGTTATTTTCCAAAACATCCCGCAGGACGCAAAGAGGCCCCGCCGCGCAACGCGCGCAGCGGAGCCTCTTTGCATGTCCGAGGACGTTTTGGAAAATAACCCAAAACCGGCCCCAGTAATCCTACAGGAGTTAAATCCCTTTAGAACTTGTTGTGGAAGGTACGCGAAATGACCTCGTCCTGCTGCTCCTTGGTGAGCGTGTGGAAGTTCACGGCATAGCCGGAAACGCGGATGGTCAGCTGCGGGTACTTCTCGGGGTGAGCCTGAGCATCGAGCAACGTCTCACGGTTGAAGACGTTGATGTTCAGGTGATGGCCACCCTTCTCGGCGTAAGCGTCGAGCATGTGGACCAGGTTATCGGCCTGAGTCTCGGAAACTTCAGAAACCTTCATAATGTGTCTCCTTCGATCGATAGGCGCCGGCCGAAACCGGCGCGCTAATCAGTAATCGTTATTGTTAGTATAGCACTAACAATAGTTACTCGCCCAGCTGATCAAGGTCGATATCGCCAAAGAACACCTGGTCCTCCTTGCCGAGCGCACCCGGGATGATGGAGAAGGTGTTGGAGATGCCGTCCTGAGCATCGCGGAACGGGAGCTTGGAAACCGAAGACAGCGAAGCGATGGCGCCGTGGCTATCGCGCTTGTGCATGGGGTTAGCACCCGGGGCGAACGGCTGGCCAGCCTTGCGGCCGTCAGGCGTGGAACCGGTCTTCTTACCGTACACGACGTTGGAGGTAATGGTCAGAACCGAGGTCGTGGGCACGGAGTTGCGGTAGGTGTCGTTCATGCGGATGTACTCCATGAACTGGTGCACAACGTCGTGAGCGATCTGGTCGACGCGGTCGTCGTCGTTACCGTACTTGGGGAACTCGCCCTCGGTCTCGAAGTCGACGATGATGCCGTTCTCATCACGGACGGGGTGGACCTTGGCGTACTTGATGGCGGACAGGGAGTCAGCCACGACGGAAAGGCCAGCGATGCCCGTAGCGAACCAGCGGTGCACGTGCTTGTCGTGCAGAGCCATCTGGATGCGCTCGTAGCAATACTTGTCGTGCATGTAGTGAATGATGTTCAGCGAGTTGACGTACACGCCAGCGAGCCACTTCATCATGTCGTTGTACTTGGCCACAACGTCGTCGTAATCGAGCGTATCGCCCTCGACGGCGCGGTACTTGGGGCCGACCTGCTTCTTGGAGACCTCGTCAACACCGCCGTTGAGCGCGTAGAGCAGGCACTTGGCCAGGTTGGCACGGGCGCCGAAGAACTGCATCTCCTTGCCGATGCGCATGGAGGACACGCAGCAGGCGATGCCGTAGTCGTCGCCGTGGTAAACGCGCATGAGGTCGTCGTTCTCGTACTGGATCGAGGAGCTGGCGACAGAAGTCTTGGCACAGAACTTCTTGAAGTTCTCGGGCAGACGGGTCGACCACAGAACGGTCATGTTGGGCTCGGGGCTGGTGCCCATGTTCTCGAGCGTGTGCAGGTAGCGGTAGCTCATCTTGGTAACGAGCGTACGGCCGTCAACACCCATGCCGCCGATGGACTCGGTGACCCACTGCGGGTCGCCGGTGAACAGGGCCTGGTACTCGGGGGTACGGGCAAACTTGACCATGCGGAGCTTCATGATGAAGTGATCCACGAACTCCTGGATCTGCTCCTCGGTGAAGGTACCGTTGGCAAGGTCGCGCTCAGCGTAGATGTCGATGAACGTGGAGGTACGGCCGATGGACATAGCGGCGCCGTTCTGCTCCTTGACGGCAGCGAGGTAGGCGAAGTACATCCACTGGATGGCCTCCTGCGTGTTGGTAGCAGGGTTGGAAATATCGAAACCATAGGTCTCGGCCATCATCTTGAGCTCGCCGAGGGCGCGGATCTGCTCCTGCAGCTCCTCGCGATCGCGGATGTTGTCGGCGGTCATGACCGTCGGGGTGGAAGCCTTCTGGGCCTCCTTGTCCTTGATCAGGTAGTCGACACCGTACAGGGCGACACGACGGTAGTCGCCGATGATGCGGCCGCGGCCATAGCCATCGGGCAGACCGGTGATGATGTGAGCCGAGCGGCAAGCACGCATCTCGGGGGTGTAGACATCGAAGACGCCAGCGTTGTGGGTCTTGCGCTCGAAGGTGTAGCGCTCGACAACGTTCTCGTCGACCTTGTAGCCGTGCTGGCTGGCAGCCTGGCAAGCGATGCGGATACCACCGTTGACGTGCAGCGCGCGCTTGAGCGGCTTGTCGGTCTGGAGGCCGACGATGGTCTCCTTCTCGCGGTGGGCGTTATCGATGTAGCCAGCGGGGTGGCTCACGATACCCGTGACAGTCTTGGTGTCCATATCGAGGACACCGCCCTGCTCGCGCTCCTTGAGCAGCAGGTCGAGAACCTCGCCCCACAGCTCCTTGGTACGCTCGGTCGGACCGGCGAGGAACGACTCGTCGCCCTCATAGGGGGTGTAGTTCTTCTGGATGAAGTCTCGGACGTCAACTTCTCCCGTCCAGATGCCTTCCTTGAAGCCTTCCCATGCCTCCTGCATTGTGTAACCACGCTCCTAGTTACGTGTAATGCGGCGCTCTCTCACACCGCTGCTTATTGAATTCTTGAATTATCGGCTTGCACTACCGGCTTCTTCCGTTCTTCACCACACGTTGGTACAGGGAAAAACGTTTGTCCACCTTGGAACTGCAACCCAAAACCCAAGATTTCACCCGTTTGAGAAGGATAACATAGCCACCCCCTTCATCAGGGCTGTTATATGTTTCTTTTTTTATACCATTAGGGCGTTTTTAACAAATCCGCAGGAAATGCGAGCGCGAGCAACTACCGTTCACCGATTTGTTTGGTATTTTTCCTTGCCTTTGTACGACGTTCGCTCTAGCTGTTATGCCAGCTTTAGCAGAGTAAAGTGCCCCAGAGACCCCGCAGAAACTGCAGGGCGGCCACGGGATTTCCCCCGGGACCGCCCTGTGGCATGGTTAGTTATTTAGCTTTGATTGCCGCTTGGCATTAGGCGGCTGCGGCGGCCTTGTCGGTCGTTGCCTTGCTGTGGCCCTGACCCTCAAAATGCTTGTAGCACCAGCTGGTGACCAGCGGGGTCAAAATGGCCGTCACGATAGCACATGCTGCGACCTGCGCCGTAGCCGTCGCGAGCACCGCGCCGCCGTACATGGCCTCGTTGACGCTTGCCATGGCAGCAGGCGTGGCCACATTGGCTCCGGCGCAGCTCGAAATGGCCGCACCTGCGACACCCGTACCGCCCGTGAGCTTATCGACCGCGATGACGGGAATTGCAAAGACCACCGAGCAGATCACGCCGAGCAGGATGCCGGGAAGACCACCGTTGATAAGCTGGCCAAAGGTCATGGTCGAGCCCATGGCAAAGAAGACGAGCACGATGATGGCGGAAAGTGCCGGTGCCATCATCTTCTTAAAGCTCGGGAAGAGGTTACCCAGAATAATGCCGACGACGATCGGCAGGATGGCGCCCACGAGCGACCAGCCGATCGGAGCCTGACCGGCAGCGCCGAGCACGATCATCGTGACCGGAGGGCCGACAACCAGCGTGGTGATTGCGACGGCACCACGTTCGGCCTCATTGCCCATGGTGCCCATCAGTCCAGCGTACATAGCGTTGTTCGCACCCGTGCAAGCGGCCAGCATCACCATGGCCGAGATACCAAACAGGTTGTCGTTGAACACATAAAGGATGAGCAGCGACACGGCAACGACCACGATCTGCTTGACGGCGATGATGATGGCGCCGCGGGCAGCGGCGGCAGGAGCGCTCTTAAACGAAATCGTCGTACCGACGATGAGCAAAAAAGCGCCCACGAGCGGGCCTGCGCCCTGCTGGGTCATGCCGAGCGTAAAACTGCCGAGCGTTTTGAACAGGTCGGGGAACAGCGTGTTGAGCAGGCAGCCCAGCAAAAGCGGCACCAAAATATTGGCACCCGGGATGGAGGACATCTTAAAGAACGGCTCCTTTGCCGCCGGCGCCTCCACCGCAGTCGATTCACTCATTTATATCTCCTTTTGATGCGTGTGACACGCGGCCGCACGCGCCTATGTCAGAAAGAAGGCGACAACCCCGAGTCGCCAGGGTCGCCGCCAAACGATCGCCGCGGGGTATTACCCGTCCAGGACGATACCGCCGTCGCAGTCACCGATCTCGCCGTTCACGAAGCTGGCGAGGTCGGAAGCGAAGAACAGCACCATCTGCGCAGGCTCGCTTGCCTGGGCGGCACGGCCCAGAGGAATACCGTTGATGATGCGCTGAGAGTTCTCGTCAGAGAGAATCGAGGTCATATCGGTAAGGGTGAGCGACGGGCACACGGCGTTGCAGCGGACGCCAAACTTGCCGCCTTCCTTGGCGACTGCCTTGGTTAGACCGTTAACACCGGCCTTGGAGCTCGCGTAAGCCGCGGTGCCGAGCAGGCCGCCACCGATCTTGCCCGCAACGGAACTCACGTTGACGATAGTGCCGGCATGGGCCGCCTTAAAGTGCGGGTACACAGCATTCATCATAGTGAAGGTACCGTTGAGGTTGATGTCGATGGTACGACGCCACTCGGTGTCATCGATCTCGTCGAACTTCTTGGTGCTGATGACGCCAGCGCAGTTGATCAGGATGTTGGTTTGCGGCAAATCGGTGAAAATCTGCTCGACAGTCTCGCGCGCCTTGGGCGCATCGGCAACATCGAGCTGATAGAACTTGTTGCCCTCGCCAAGCTCGGCCACGGCGGCCTCACCCTTGGCAGCGTTCCTTGCGATGAGCGCGACGTGTCCGCCGCCCGCGACGATGCCCCTGGCGATCTCGAGGCCAATGCCCTGAGTGCCACCCGTGACAATCGCGGTCTTGCCCGTGAAGTCAAATGCCATGACTCCATCCCCCTTTATATAAGGTGTCTCCTTGCGGGAAGTTGGAGCATCGCACGTGGCGATTATATGAGTCCCAGTCGTCATGGTGGTGACAACCCCTCGCCTAACCGCGTACATGATAATTCTTTGAAACGCTACAATTATTGAATGATTTTAAGTCTTTATACGCTCTTTATATTGACTGGCAGCCACGTAGATTTTTGGGACATGCCTCAAAATCTGCCGGTTAGGATGCGCGCACATGGTATCATCTTTCACCGAAAATAGTTTCTAGTGTTAGGGGTTTTCGGTGGAAGATACCGATTTCCATGAGCTTGGGCGTCAGCTCTTAGCTGAGTTTGGCAGCATGCATCAGCGCATTTCGCGCTTTGCGGACAAAGCTCTCGGCGGCGAGATGGCTGTCATGCGCGCCCTCATACTCGCTGGCGGCACGCTCACGCCGAGCGAACTCGCTGATCGCGCCTGGGTCTCGAGCGCCCGCATCGCCAATATCCTACGCGCTCTCGAAACCAAGGGCTGGGTTGAGCGTGAGCACTCAAAAACCGACCGTCGTCGCGTGCACGTCACGGTGACCGATAAAGGCCGACAAGGTCTCGAAAGCAAACGTCGGGAATTCGAGAACCGCACCGCGGCCTTCCTCGAGCAGCTCGGCGAAACAGATACCCAAGAGATGGTGCGCCTTCTAAGACGCGCCAACGAAATTATCGACCGCAATCAAGAAAGGAGAGATGCCGAGTGAGGATTCTCAAGCTCTTTAAAAAGCATGTCCCAGCACTGTTCGCAGCTATCGTACTTATCGTAATCAGCTGCAACGCCGATCTGGCACTGCCTACCTATATGAGCGACATCGTCGACGTGGGCGTGCAGCAAGGCGGCATCGCCTCGCCCGTGCCCGACACCATTCGTGCCGAATCGCTCGACGACCTCGAACTCTTTATGAGCGCCAAGGACGCCAAGACAGTAGAAGCTGCGTTTGGCAAGGCAGACAAAAACGGCATTCGCACGTACAGGGGAACCGAGGATGAGCGCGCCGACGGCAGCAAGCTCGCCGATATCATGAGCCTGCCCGAGACCGTCGTCCTTTCGCTCAACCAAGGCATCGACGCCAGCTCCATGGGCGACATGATGGGCACGTCCAGCGAGGAGGGCAACAACGCCGCCCCGTCCATGCCCACCCCCGAGCAGATGGCAGCAATGACGCCCGAGCAGCTCGCCGAGATGCAGCAGAAGGCCGCAGCGGCGCAGAATATGCAAAAGCAGATTGATGCTGACGGCGGTAAGATCACCATGAAGAGTCTGCGTCTAGGCGTTGAAGGCGACCTAATCGACCAAAGCAAGCTCGTCGAGGGCACCAATGAAATGGCGGACAAAATGGGCTCCATGTCGGGCTCCATCGTGACCCAACGCGCCGTGAGCTATGTGCAAGACGAGTACAAGGCGCAGGGTATCGACCCCGCCGACGTGCAGAACGCCTACCTGGGCCGCATGGCGACCACGATGTTTGGTCTGTGTCTGGTATCGTTGGTCGCCACCATCCTGACCGGTGCCGTGGCTTCGCGCACCGCCTGCTCCATCGCCCGCGACCTGCGCCGCGAGACCTTCAACAAGGTTATGCACTTCTCGCCGGCCGAAGTGGGCAAGTTTAGCCAGGCCTCGCTCATCACCCGCTGCACCAACGACATTCAGCAGATTCAGATGGCCGCAACCCTGTTTATCCGCATGTGCCTCATGGCCCCCGTCATGGGCATCGTCGCCGTCATGCGCGTCCTGGCCAACCACACCGGCCTGGAGTGGACCATCGCTGTGGCCATCATCGCGGTTTCGGCTGTCGTCGGCGTGCTCATGGGCCTCACCATGCCCAAGTTCAAAAAGATGCAAAGTTTTGTGGACCGCGTGAACCTTACCGCCCGCGAGCTGCTCGACGGCCTGATGCCCATCCGCTCGTTCAACCGCGAGGAGCATGAGCTCGAACGTTTTGACAAGGCATCACTCGACCTGATGACCACGCAGCTCTACACCAACCGCGCCATGAGCTTTATGATGCCGCTCATGATGCTCGTCATGAACTGCATCACCGTACTTATCGTCTGGTTTGGCGCGCAGGGCGTGTCCGACGGCGTGATGCAGGTCGGCAACATGATGGCGTTTATCTCCTACACCATGCAGATCGTCATGGCGTTTATGATCCTCACCATGGTTTCGGTTATCCTGCCCCGCGCCGAGGTCGCAGCCGAGCGCGTGGAAGAGGTCATCACTTGCCCCACCAGCATCAACGACCCTGTCTCGCCCAAACTGCCCGCGGCCAGCGCGCCGCGCGGTGAGCTCACCTTCCGCGACGTGAGCTTCCAGTATCCCGATGCCCGCGCCGACGTCATCAGCGGCGTAAACTTCACCACGCACGCCGGTCAGATGCTCGGCATCATTGGTTCCACGGGCTCGGGCAAGTCCACACTTGTGCAGCTGATTCCGCGCCTGTACGACGTCACGGGCGGCAGCATTTCGCTCGACGGCATCGACGTGCGCGACATGACCCTTTCCGAGCTGCGCCGCCGTATTGGTTACATCCCGCAGCAGGGGCGCCTGTTCTCGGGCACCGTCGAGAGTAACCTCAAGTTTGCCGGCGACATGGTGAGCGACGAGGACATGCACGAGGCCGCACGCATCTCCCAGGCCGAGGACTTTATCGCCGAGCGCGAGGACGGCTATGACTCCCCCATCAGCCAGGGCGGCTCCAATGTCTCGGGCGGTCAGCGCCAGCGCCTGGCCATCGCCCGCGCCCTGGCCAAAAAGCCCGAGGTCGTGGTGTTCGACGACTCGTTTAGCGCCCTCGACTACAAGACTGACGCCCGCCTGCGCGAGGAGCTGGCCAAAAACGTCACTGACGCTGCACTCGTGGTCGTGGCCCAGCGCATCGCGACTATCATGCACGCCGACCAGATTATCGTGCTCGACGACGGTCACGTGGTGGGCGCCGGTACGCACGAGGAGCTGCTGCATAGCTGCCCGGCGTACCTGGAGATCGCACAATCGCAGCTTTCCGCCAAGGAGCTGGGGCTCACCCAAGAAGAAATTGCAGCCGTTATGGAAGGAGGCGAGCGCTAATGGCAGACGAAACCAAGACTCAGATCCCCAAGCCCACCCGCCAGCGCGGTCCCATGGGCCGCATGGGTGGCATGGGCCGCGGCGAAAAGGCCAGGGACTTTAAGGGCACCATGAGGCAGCTGCTCGGCTATATTGGCCAGCACAAGATTGCCGTGTTTGCCGCCGTCGCCTTTGCCGTGTGCTCGGTCATCTTTAATATCGTGGGGCCTAAGGTGCTCGGCCAGGTTACGACCAAGCTGTTTGAGGGCCTGGTTGCCAAGGTCAACGGCACCGGCGATGTCGACTTTAACTGGATCGCCAAGACGCTCGGCTTTTTGCTCTGCCTGTACCTGGCAAGCTCTGTTTGCAGCCTCATCCAGGGCTGGCTCATGACCGGTGTCACGCAAAAGATCTGCTACCGCATGCGCAAGGAGATCGCCGCCAAAATTGCCGTCGTACCGATGAGTTACTTCAACGGTCACAGCAAGGGTGACGTGCTCAGCCGCATCACCAACGACGTCGATACGCTCGGCCAGTCGCTCAACCAGAGCGTGACGCAGCTTATTACGTCCGTCACGCAGATTATCGGCGTGCTCGTCATGATGTTGTCGATCAGCCTGCCGCTTACCGGCGTCACCGTGCTCACGCTGCCGGCCGCCGCGATTATCTTGACCGTAATGATTCACTTCTCGCAGCCGTACTTCCGCGAGCAACAGCAGGTCCTGGGCGCCGTCAACGGCATTATCGAGGAGGACTTTGCCGGCCAGAACGTCATTCAGGTGTTCGACCGCGCCGAGGCCTCAATCGAGGAGTTCGACCGTCAAAACGACCGCCTGTTTATTAGTGGCTGGCGTTCGCAGTTCCTGTCGGGCCTGATGATGCCGCTTATGAGCCTGGTGGGCAACATGGGTTACGTGGGCGTTGTCGTGGTGGGTGCGCAGCTCGCGCTGACCGGCAATGCCACGCCCGGCGACATCCAGAGCTTTATCCAGTACGTTCGCAACTTTACGCAACCCGTACAGCAGCTGGGCAACGTGAGCAACACGATGCAGTCGATGGCCGCTGCCACCGAGCGCGTCTTTGAGTTCCTGGCCGCGCCCGAGGAGGAGCAGAAGGCCGACGCGCAGATTCCCGAGAAGCGCCCCGGGCACGTGGAGTTCGACCATGTCAAGTTTGGCTACACGCCCGACAAGACCATCATCCACGACTTTAGCTGCGAGGCGCAGCCCGGCCAGACCATTGCCATCGTCGGTCCCACCGGCGCTGGCAAGACTACGCTCATCAAGCTGCTGCAGCGCTTCTACGATGTGGACGGCGGCTCGCTGCGCGTCGAGGGTGTCGACGTGCGAGACTGGGATCGCGCGGCACTGCGCGGCGAGTTTGCCATGGTGCTGCAGGATACCTGGCTGTTTAACGGCACCATCCGCGAAAACATCCGCTACGGACGCCCCGATGCGAGCGATGCCGAAGTCGAGGCCGCCGCACGCGCCGCACGCTGCGACCACTTTATCCATACGCTCGCCGGCGGTTACGACTTTACGATCAACGAGGAGGGCACCAACCTGTCGCAGGGTCAGCGCCAGCTCGTGACCATCGCCCGTGCCATTTTGGCCGACCGTCCGGCGCTGATTTTGGACGAGGCGACCTCCAACGTTGACACTCGTACCGAGGAGCTTATTCAGCGTGCCATGGATGCGCTAATGCAGGGCCGCACGAGCTTTGTCATCGCGCACCGCCTGTCCACGATCCGCAATGCCGACGTGATCTTGGTGATCCGCGACGGCGACATCGTCGAGAAGGGCACGCACGACGAGTTGCTCGCCCAGGGCGGCTTCTACGCCGACCTGTACAACTCGCAGTTCGACGAGGCGGCGTAAATTCTGCCGCAGGGAACGAATAACGCCCGAGAACGGGGGCGCAGGACAACCTGCGCCCCCGTTTTTGTTCTGCGGCCCTTGAGCCGCCTCCCCTGGGACCTGATTGACAGCCCCTTCGAGGCCCCGTGGGCAAAAAAGGGCAAATATGAGTACTGTTACCTTTTTAGTAACAACCAAAACAGCCCCAAATGCTGCCCACACGGCTTGCAAGCGCCCCTAAATTACTCAAATAGCTCTATAGCGGGCCTATATGTGTTGAGGTTAATGAACATATTTTCTGTTATGTCTATTATCTTATGCCGGCAATATGGCACTACGATAGCAACAGTACTCATATTTGCCATTTTTTGCCCACAGGGCCTGGAGAAGGCCAACAGGGTAGTCATTGGGGACGTTCTTAAACGACCAGTCAAACAAGAACGTCCCCAACGACTACTCATTTAATTACGTCCCCAATGAGTGCTCGGAGCAAGACAACGCCGCAGGTGGAGAACGGACAGCGAGCGCCGTCCAGAGCGAACAAGTTGGCATGAAAAAGGCAAGACATAGACCTTCTGGTCATGCCTTGCCTTTTGAATGACAAATTGTCGCTCTGGGCGGCGCGCAGCGTCGGCCGGTCCGCCGTTCGGTAGAACGGCGGAACCTAGATACGCTCTGCGATCTCGCGAATGAGGTAGTCGGTCTTTTCCCAGCCCAGGCACGGGTCGGTGATCGACTTGCCAAAGACGCCGCCGTCGACCGGCTGGTTGCCGTCCTCAAGGTAGGACTCGATCATAAAGCCCTTGACCAGCCTGGAGATAGCTTCGTTGCGGCGGCAGCTGTCGAGCACCTCCTTGCAAATGCGATACTGTTCCAGCGGACGCTTGCCCGAGTTGTCATGGTTGCAGTCGATGACCGCTGCCGGATTGGCATAGCCGGCGTGCTCGGTATAGCGCTCGGCCAGGCGCTCGAGGTGCTCGTAGTGGTAGTTGGGGTAGGTGCGCCCATCGAGACCGATGTAGCCACGCATAACGGCGTGCGCGAGCGGATTGCCGTCGCACTCGACCTCCCAGTTGCGGAAGATGAAACTCTGATGCGCCTGAGCGGCGTAGATGGAGTTGAGCATGACAGTGGTGGAACCGGCAGTAGGATTCTTCATGCCCACAGGCACCGAAATACCGCTCGACACCAGACGGTGCTCCTGGTTCTCGACCGAGCGCGCGCCCACAGCGACGTAGCTCAGCAGATCGACAAGGTACTGATAGTTAGAGGGGTAGAGCATCTCGTCGGCGGTAAAGAAGCCGGTCTCCTCGATGACGCGCAGGTGCATGTGGCGAATGGCCTTGACGCCCTCGAGCAGGTCATCGGGCGCCTCGGGGTCGGGATTGTGCAGTAGGCCCTTGTAGCCGGTACCCTTAGTGCGCGGTTTGTTGGTGTAGACGCGCGGAATGATAATGAGCTTGTCCTTGACCTCCTCGGCGGTTTTGGCCAGGCGGTTCATGTACTCGAGGACCGAATCCTCGCGATCGGCAGAGCACGGGCCGATGATGAGCACCTTGCGCGCGTCCTCGCCGGTAAAGACCTTGGCGACCTCGGCGTCAAATGCCTGCTTCTTAGCGGTAAGCTCGGCGGAAAGCGGCATTTCCTCGCGGATCTCCATGGGGATCGGCAGCCTGCGTTTGAAATCCATGGCCATAGGGGCCTCCTCAATCTATAGAGAGAGCAATAAGCGTATTGTCGAGTGCTCGGCATTATCCGCTGTCGCACGCTAAAGTGCAAGCACAGCCTACTAAAAAGGGAATGAATCGACACAAGGGCCCGCTCACCACGAGAGTGGATAATCTCCCGTTTTTGGCCCATGTTCGCGCTCAAAGTGGGAGATTATCCACTCTCGTCGGGCAAGCGTCCAAAAACCCACACCGACCAAAAAGGGACGGGTTTATTTTGGCAGGTTTTATCTGGGCAAACGTCAACAGCCGTAGGAGAGCTGCTTTCCCTCGCGGCGATCTTCTAACAGAAAAAACTGAGTGAGTAGACTTTTTGCAGGAGGCGAAGCACGACCAAATGCGCCACAGTTCTGACCTGCGGTTTTATTGGGCGCCACCCGCGATGTGCTCGACAGATCCAAAAAAGTCTACTCACTTGGCCTTGAGACTCATCAGTCAGACAAAAAAACGCCGCGAAGGGGGGCTGGACTCCCTTCGCGGCGGTTGTTCGCACTGGTTTTGCGACGGTTTTGTCCGCTTGTTACTCGCTGTAGCGGGTGGCGATGGCAGCTTGTACCATGCCGGCGCTCATGAGGTAGGTCACCAGGAAGTAGCCACCATAGGCCGCCAGGAAGATTGCACAGGTGAGGCCCACGGTGCCGCCGATGCTCATATCTCCGAATATGCTCACCAGCTCGATAATCACCTTGAGCGCCACAAAGGAGTGCGCCAGGCCCACTGCCAGCGGGAACAGGAAGAACACCGCTTGCTGCGCCATCACCGAATGGCGGATCTGGCGGTCGTCACAGCCGATTTGTGCCAGCACACGATAGCTGCGGCTGCCGTCGGCCACGTTGGAGAGTTGCTGGATCGACAGAATCGCCGCGCATGCAACGACCAGTACAAAGCCAATGTAGATGGCCAGATAGCTAATCATGCCGTTCATCTGCGCCGCCTGCGTATACATCTCGGAGCGCTTGATGAAGACTCCCCACGACCCCGGCTCCTTGCCGTCAACGAGCAGATCGTCGAGCAAGGTGTATTTAATGCTCTCGTCTGCCTCGGTCGTATCCATCCCCTGTTTGTAATTAACGAGCAGATTACTGGCATACGGCTGCAGATTAAGCTGGGACAGCAGCTCATCGGCTACGACCACGGTGCCGGGATTGCTGCCCATCGCCGAGTTGGCGATGGCCGCCGTGTCCTCGTCCGCCTTATCGGTTGCGGGCTTGAGCGTATGCCCGCCCAAGGTAAGGGCATGGCCGCCAGCCATATACTTGGTGTACAGGTCGCCCAGCTCACCGCCCATATCACACGTGAGCAGATACTGGTCGCGGCCAATGCTCACCGGCTCCTCGCCCATCATCTGGCGCAGCTTGTTGTACTGGCTCGCCGGCGTCACATACAGACCCATCGCATCGGCGTTGCTTCCCTCGAGCGCCTTGGGGAGCTTTTCTCCCATGGCCTTGCACATCTCACCCGCCACCACCGAGGGGCCCGAGCCGCCAAGCGGGTAACTCAGATACGAATCGATCTGCACATGCTCACCGGCAACATCGGCGATATTGACCTTCTTGCCGGTCTCGTCGTTGTTGTCCGCCGACTTGCCCTTAATACCGTCTGCAACGTTATCGGAATTGATACGATCGCCGTGCCATGCGGAGTACAAATCGACCGTTGTATCGGCCAACACCATGCGATCGGCCTCAGACGGATTGACATACTCTTTGTAGTAGTCGAGCGTTTCGGGCGTGTAATAGACATACGTCTGAGACACGTCAACAGGGTTATAGCGCTCCAGGTTTTCGTTCATCACATTGGCAATAGACATACCGCACGTCACCGAGGTGATGGCCAAAAACAGGATCATCGCGATGACGCCCATCGAAAAGCACACCGTATTGACCTTGGCCGAAAGCTGACGCACGGTAAACATATTGAGGCCGCGCCAATACACGCTGCGCAGACTCTGCAGCAGCTTGATAAGCATGCCCGAGAGTCCCCAGAACAGGGCAAAGGTGCCCACGGTAACCATAGCGGTCGTAATACCAAACTGGTTCATGGCCTCTTGCAGCTTGCTGTCCGTCGCGGTTAGCGGGAACCCATCACGTAGCAGACGGTAATAGGCCACGCCCACAAGCACCACGCCCACGGCAAAGATGGCAATCGCGATCCAGGGGTTGCGTGTCTTGATGCTCTCGTTGCGACGCTCGGCACCCATAAGCTCGATGAGTTTGGTACGACGCACGGCGCGAAGGTTCAGCAGTAGCGTGAGCACAAACATCACGAGCATGCAGGCAAGGGTCAGGTTGAACGCATGCACCGAGAAAAAGAAGTGGAAATTGGCGATTTGCGTCTTAAAGAGTGAGGCCGTAAAGAATGTCATGAGCTGGGAGAGTCCCACACCCAGCACAATGCCGACGACAAAGGCCACGACCGATACTATCACGGTCTCGAGCGCCATGATCGTGGCGACGCGCCCACGCCCCATGCCGAGTACCTGGTACAGGCCAAACTCCTTTTTGCGGCGTTTCATGATGAAGTTATTGGCATACACCATCAAAAAGGCCATGACACCGGCCAAAAAGTACGTCAGGTAGCCGAGCATGCTGCCCATAACCTGCGCCAAGCCCTCTTCATCGATTCCGGCGATGTCGACCTGCATCGAGATGGTGTTAAAGGCATAGAAGACCGTGACGCCCAGGGTGAGCGTCAAAAGGTAGACGAGGTAGTCGCGGCCGGCGCGGCGGACGTTGCCCCAAGCGAGTTTACAGAGCATCGGAGCCCTCACCGCCCATCATGGCAACGACCTCCATAATGCGGTCGAAGAACTCTCGGCGGTCGGTGTCGCCGCGGCGCAGCTCGGTGAAGATCTTGCCGTCGCGAATAAACAGCACACGGCTCGTGTAGCTGGCGGCAAAGCTGTCGTGCGTGACCATGAGCACGGTGGCGCGTAGGCGGCGGTTAAGGGCCTCCAGGCTCTCGAGCAGCAGGCGAGCGCTCTTGGAATCGAGGGCGCCGGTGGGCTCGTCGGCCATAATCATGGTGGGGTCGGTGACGAGCGCGCGAGCCGCGGCAACGCGCTGCTGCTGGCCGCCGGACATCTGATAGGGATACTTGTCGAGCACCTGACTGATAGACAGACGCGCGGCCACATCCTGCACGCGGGTCGAGATCTCTGCCGAGTTTGTGCGGGCGATGGTGAGCGGCAGGGCGATGTTCTCGCGTGCCGTGAGCGTATCGAGCAGGTTGGAGTCCTGGAAGATAAAGCCGAGCTCCTCGCGGCGGAACTGCGAAAGCTTAGCCTGCTTCATGCGTGTTACGTCCTGCCCGTTGATGCGGATCGTGCCACTTGTGGCGCTATCGATGGTCGACACGCAGTTGAGCAACGTCGACTTGCCCGAGCCCGAGGCGCCCATGATGCCAACAAATTCGCCGCGGTTGACGGTAAAGCTGACGTCATTGAGCGCGCGGGTCACATTGCCCAGCGCGCCATATACCTTTTCGAGATGCGCGACCTCCAGTACCGGGGTCGCCATGTGCGTGGTTTGCATACCGAGTCCTTTCTTGCGATTAGTCTACGGCATCTATAGTCGCAAGAAGCCGAGTCGGCTACCATCGATATGGCTTACGCTTGCCTTACCGTTGTGTAAGGTACGGGTAGCTAGCCTGTCACTTGTTGATGTTGAGAGAGGACTCCTGTTGAAGACTGTTCATGTTGCCGCTGGGATCATTCGCAAGGAAGGATCCGATGAGCTGCTTGCCGTGCAGCGCGGCTATGGCGACATGCAGGGACTTTGGGAGTTCCCCGGCGGCAAACTCATGCGCGGCGAGACGCCCGAGGACGCTGTGCGCCGCGAGCTTATGGAAGAGCTGCAGGTGAAGGTCACCAACCTACGCGATTTCTATACCGTTGAGTACGACTACCCCGATTTTCATCTCTCCATGGAATGCTACTACTGCTCGCTCGCCGATGAATCCGATGAGCCCCAGAAGCACGACCGCCAGCTCGATATCCGCTGGATTCCGCGCACCTCGCTTGCCACCGTTGAGTGGATGCCCGCCGACAAGGGGCTTATCGATGCTCTGATTGAATTAAAGGAAGATCGGCTTGAGGCTAACGGCGCTGAGGCCACCGCGGCAGACGAATCTGCTACCAAGCCCAAACGTAAACCTAAGCGCCGCAGCAAAAAGCGTCCCAAGCCCGGCCTGCTGGACGGCATCGACACCTCGGACCTCTCCGCTGACGAGCGCGAACTCGTCCGCCGTCGCGCCGCCATCAAAAAGTCCATGAAGGGCAATAAGCGCGCCAACACCAAGCCCGAGTTGCTCGTACGACAGCGCCTGCGCGCAGCGGGCCTTACGGGTTATCGCTTGGAATGGAAGGTTCCCGGCAAGCCCGACATCGCCTTCCCCGGCCGCAAGATCGCCATCTTTGTCAACGGCTGCTTTTGGCACCGCTGCCCTAAGTGCAATCCGAGCCAGCCCAAGCGCAACGTTGAGTTTTGGGAGGCAAAGTTCCGTCGCAACGTCGAGCGCGACCGCGCTGCCGTGGCAGCACTCACTCAAATGGGCTGGACGCCCATAACCATCTGGGAATGCGAACTCAAAAAGGACCGCATCGACGCCACCATGGAAAAGGTCATCGAGCAGGTGCGGGCCGCAGGGCCGCAGCGCTAGGAACGAGCCATCCACACGCCCCACACAAGCGAGCCACATCCGCGCCACAAACCTTAGAAAGCCCTTAAGCTCAAAACCTTTCAAGAGTGTTACTCGATACCTCTGACCTGCAGTTTCATCGTAACACCAAACCAGGTTAAGCCTTTCTTTAGCGCTTCTTTGCAGCAGCCGCGGCATAATACTGCCAACGCACGGGACCTAGCAGCACACCCCGTGCGCAACCTTTTGGTGGACATCGAGGAGGCCGCATAAGCATGCATTCTTCCAATGACGCAACACAGCAGCCATCCCTAAAACATGCAGACCCTTTCTCCTTCCCCCCGACACAGAGAGACGGCCTCCTCGACTCCCCCACCACAAAAGCCAAACGCTCAACCAACCAGAGCCACAACTTGCGAGCATCGTTCGAAAAGCTCCAAGCATCCCTAGACAAAACCTTCCCCAACCAAGCCCGGGCATACTAGCCCCTCATCAACAAAGCGCCCAGCGCGCCCCGCCCTTTCCGCTCCAACGCCACAAGGGCGATTGAGCAGGACGGCTTGGGCGGGTCCCCGTACTTAGTTTCCAAAATCATTCCGCAGCGCGAAGGCCCCCGTTGCCAACGCTTCATAGAAGCGAGGCAACGGG
>NZ_CAXVJM010000008.1:76059-115788 GCF_964259375.1 Collinsella aerofaciens ATCC 25986 | reverse complement strand
CGGATTCGCGCCTCAGGACTCAGCGCAACGCGTTGCGCTGAGTCCTGAGGCTGTTGCAATGAAAATGAGAATCAAGGAACTGAAATATTTTCGTTTTTGAGGAATAGGATTAAGGCAGCTCGGCCTTTCGCGAGGTATATTCGCTACAGAGCCTATTCCTCAAAACTGAAAAATTTTCGTTTTTGAGGAATAGCGATAAAAGACCGCGAGGAGGCCCCAATGAAACTCATCAATAGAACGTCATATATGGACACGTTGACGAGCCTTATTGGCGTGCCGGACATCAAGGTCATAACGGGCATCCGCCGTAGCGGTAAGTCAAAATTGCTCGAGGCCCTCCGCGATTACGTGGAGGCGAATCTGTCCAATTCGAATGTCATCCATATCAACTACAACCTCGATGAGTTCGAGAACCTGCTCGAGTATCACGCGTTGCTCACCTATGTAAAAGAGCATCGAGTGGCCGGCAAGCATAACTTTCTGCTTATCGATGAAGTTCAGATGTGCGACGGTTTTGAGCGTGCGATCAACAGCCTTCACGCATCCGAGCAGTACGACATCTTCATCACCGGATCGAACGCCTTTTTGCTGTCGAGCGATCTGTCAACGCTCTTTACGGGGCGCACCTTCGAGATCGAGGTTTTCCCATTCTCGTTTGAGGAGTATCGTCTCTATGGCGACGAGAGCGAGGTCGACCGCGACTTCGATGAGTACGCGAGAACCGGCGGCATGTCTGGCTCTTACCCTTATCCACTGCAGGAGCAGCGCTATCAATATCTCTCCAACGTCTTTAAGACGCTCATTGTGAGAGATATCGTGCAGCGGCATAACGTGAGAAACGAATCGGCGCTGCTGCGCATTGCCGATTACATGATGGACAACGTTTCCAACATTACGTCGGCACGCAACATTACTGATGCATTAAATGCGGATGGGCTAAAGATTACGAACAAGACCGTCGGCACGTACATGGGGTACCTGTGCGATGCGTTTGCCTTCTATAAAGTTCGTCGATACGACATTCGCGGCAAAAAATACCTTAAGAGCGGCGAGAAGTACTATCTGGCGGACCATGCGTTTAAATACGCACTGCTCGGTACACGCGATATGGACTGGGGTCGCGTGTACGAGAACATGGTGGCCATCGAGCTGCTGCGCCGCGGATACGAGGTATACGTCGGCGTACTCTATAAAAAGGAAATAGACTTTGTAGCAATCAAGCGAAGCGAGAAGCTCTACATTCAGGTGAGCGACGACATCAGCTCGGATAAGACATTTGAACGCGAGATTTCACCACTGCTGAGCATTGGCGACGCGTACCCCAAGATGATTCTCGCCCGCACGCATCACGAGGCCACGGACCGCAATGGGGTGCAGATCGTGGACCTGGCGAGGTGGCTGTGCGGTGAGACGTAGCAGAAAGTCCTATTCCTCAAAACTAAAAAATTTTCGATTTTGAGGAATAGGACCAATGCGTTGCCTAGTTCGCCGCTCGTGCTCGACTTAGGTCCCCGTCCTACCCCAGCTCCTGCATGCGGCGGTAGATTTCGCAAATGCCTTTGATGGTGAGTTGTCCATCGACCACGTCGAAGGCGTCGGTTGAATCGGCGACGATGCTGGCGAGGCCGCCCGTGGCGATAACGGTGGCGTCCTCGCGCCCCAGCTCGCGCTTCATGCGCGCAACCAGGCCCTCGGCCATGGCGGCGACGCCCGTTACGGCGCCGACCTTGATGCACTCCTCGGTATCGCGGCCGATGGCGTGCTCGGGCGCCTCGAGCGGAACGCTGGCGAGCTTGGCGGCTCGGGCGGCGAGCGCGTCCATCGAAATGCGGATGCCTGGCGCAATCGCTCCACCAATGTAATAGCCGTCCTCGTCGATGACGTCGATATTGGTTGCGGTGCCAAAGTCCACCACGATCGCCGGAGCGCCGTAGAAGGTCTCGGCAGCGACGGCGTTGGCGATGCGGTCGGCACCAACGGCCTGGGGGCGCGCCGCCCGCAGCTTGGTCACGACCGCCGTCTGCGGCCCAATGACGATGGCGTCCGCCGCGATGCGGTCGGCCACGGCGTGCCACTCGCGCGAGAGCTGCGGCACCACGCCGGCAAAGGCGATCGCGTCGACCGCACCGAGCGAAAGGTCGTACATCTTAAAGAAGCCCATCAGGCGCACGTGGATCTCGTCGGCGGTAAAGGAGCGGTCGGTGGGCATACGCCACGACTGCACCAGCTCGTCTCCGTCAAACAGGCCCATGGCCGTCTGCGTGTTTCCCATATCGATAGCGAGCAGCATGTCTACTCCAGGTGTCGGCGTAAAAGGACGCGCACCATTGTATACGCGCCGCCGACGGCGTTCGGTTGCGATTCGTTTACGGTGATATGGGCTGAGGGGTTTAAATATGAAGGAATTATGCTCTACGAGATTTTCCTTGCCGTTTACCGAACTCCCACGTAATATTCTTTCTTGCGCACATGAGGCGCCCAGACATTGCGGGGTGGAGCAGTCTGGTAGCTCGCCGGGCTCATAACCCGGAGGTCGTAGGTTCAAATCCTGCCCCCGCGACCAAGACTTTTAGCAGCTCAGAGGCATTGTTCCTCTGAGCTGTCTTCTTTTTTGACTTTCAATCTTGGTCGAATTTTGGTCGAAATCAATTTAAAACAGCTTTTTTCGAACAGGGTACCTGCCTGAGCCAGCTCTACACCGATTGACTCCGGTTGACGATGAGCTCGGCAGGACCGTTCGGCAGCCCTCCACGCTATCTTCGCTTTATTTGAGAGTTGTCGGACAAGAAGGATGGAGTCCCTTTAGCTGGATCAAATTTGTCGAGACGGCTGCCGCTTGGGCATCGTTCCCGCCTTCTCGCCGAAGTCCATCGAGGCGGGCTGAGCTTAAAGATTAAGTTGTTTTCACTTAGCCTCGTTTCGTATCGTTTAACTTCGAGATCGGAGTTGCCCTATGGATTTTGAATCTATTGCCCCTGGAGTACTTACGGAGTCTGATTATCGTAACTACGACAAAGGGTTCTCATATCCCATTCCTGACGATTGGTTTTTTCCGTTTGAGTCTTTGTCCACGGTCCGTGTTTTCGATAGCGAGGACAAAAAATTTAAACCGTATAGAATGCGCTGCTCCATCAAGACGATGGTCCTCGTCGGCTGCGAGGATAATGCCGGGTGCACGATGTACTCTCAGTGGGTTTCCCCTGCGACCTTGGATATCAGTTACGAAGAGATCGCATTGGAGCAAGCCTTTGTAACGGTCGATGGCGACAAGTACTTATTCGCAAACGGAAAGGACGCCTCACGATTTTATGATCTGCTTGAGACGAGAAATAGGCTAATCGACAGTTTTGCCAAGTCTGGTGTGGAGAAGTGCTTTGAGCTGAGCGACTCTCTTTACGACGCGGGCTTGTCTGAGGCCATAGGCAATTTTCTCGATATGCTCCCCAGCCAGATGATTGAGGACTTCCTCGTTGAGAGGGCTTTCTTTTTCTATATAAGCCGCGCCGACTTGACATCAGACGCTTATTATCATTTCAACGATGAGCAGGCCGGGGATTGCCGTGCTCTCTTGCTTAATGGCAACAACATGGAGATCTTTGATAGCGCGAAAGAGCTTTTCGAAAACCTTCGTACAGTCATAGTCGATGAACTCGACGTAGACTCGTCGCTTTCGACGCTAACCACGTATCTATTGATCCGTCGTGGCGCGATGGACCGCATGGCCCCGAAGTGGACCGCGGACCACGACAGGGCGTCTTCTTCTGATGATATGGAGGACTTCGTGGAAAAAGCTGCCCTCGGTGGCGAAGTCATGACTTCCGACCTCGATTCAATGGCCACTCTCACGTATTACCTCATGAGTAAAGGCTGGTTTGGCCATGATCCGTTTGTTTTGAGTTTCTCCTCAACGTATGCGCTTGTGCAGGCAGGCGAAGAAAAGAAAAAACACAATCTATTCCGTAACCAGCTATTCAGGAAGGACTCCGAGAAGAGTTCTGCCGAGTGCGTTTCCATTGACGATGTGGACCTTATGAGTGGGGACGAGTTCGAAGATTGCGTTTGCAGGCTGTTCAAGAGAATGGGATATTCCGCGCACGTTACGCAACACTCGGGAGATCAGGGCGTCGATGTTATTGCGGAGAAGGGCACCGCCAAACTTGCTATCCAGGCGAAGTGTTACGGCTCTGCCGTTGGAAACTCTGCGGTTCAAGAAGCTGCCGCTGGCATGGCATACTACGGCTGCAACAAGGCCATGGTCGTATCGAATAGCACCTTTACCAAAGGGGCGTCTGAGCTCGCTAGGGCGAATGAGGTGGTTCTTTGGGGACGAGACGTAATTAAACAAAAGCTGCTCGACTATCCAGTGGAAAAGTGAGGCTCTTCAGGCCAAGTTGGTTTATGTCACGGATGTGATAAAGGCCCCGCCGGGAGGTGGGGCCTTATTTGGAAAGGGGAATTACGAGACAGTAGATTGCTTTTGGCCGAATTGGCCTGAAATGAGAATCGGGTCACCTGGCTCACTATCTAAAATAATGAGTGCGTACTGTTCGAATAGATGGCAGGCGGTATCTGTGACCGCGCCAGGTTGTGTAGGCGAGCTTGGAGGATAGATTAATCAGGTCAAGATGCCCGTTTTGGAAATGAATTTGATATAAGGAGGAGCTGTGGTTATCTTTTTCATTCCAACGATAATAGTCGTCGCAGTGATTATATTGCTGCTCTTTGGTGGGACATGGGTGCTGGGGAATTTCTTTGTCGGGCTATTGCCGGGCCTCAATTTCCTGTTTCTGCCGCTTGAACTTGCTGTCGCATATACCGCTTTTTCTGCGACCACTCAAATATGTGAAGGGAAGGGGGGCGATTGTTTGCGCTTCGAGCGGCGTTATTTAGTTTATTAGGTTTTATCGTATCAGTTCAGGCTTGGTTTTGGAGCTCGTTGGGGACGGATGGCTATGCGGTGAACGCCGTTGATCGCGTTCTGACGGGCGCGGACGGGGAGGCCGTGCCCATTCATATAGACAATACATACAGGGCGCTGAATTATTACGGTGCCGCATTGCAAAAAGTGCTTATCGTGGCTGCGGTTTTCGTCGGGGTTGTTATTGTGATCTCTTTTATCTTAAAAGGAATCAGTGAGGTGGCAGGGGGCCTGCTGCCGGTGCTTGAAATTTTGTCAATGGCAGTTATGGTTGTTTTTACGGTTCAGTTTATAAACTACAGCAATCTTGATATCGCCAACCAGCAGATAAACTGGGCGGAGGAACATTCAAAGACGGTCGGCGAGTGCCGTTTAATGGAGGACTCGAATCCAAATCAATCGATGCTCATGAACTTTAAAGAAGACGACACGCCTGGTACCACTATGTTTCCGTACTACAAAAAAGTTAAAGCTGGGACAGTATTGACGGTTACCTCCAAATCGGCTTTTGACATCTGGATGAACAGAAATATCAAGTACGTTGAGTGCTATACGGCGGACGGAGTGTACGGCTACTTTCGGGCGGACTTGCTAGAAGGTTACGAGGCGGGATGACGTGCGAATGCTCTGTTGTCTTTCATCTTCCCGTTTTAATCATTAGGACGGGATGGGGTGTTCGTAACGGTCGGTTTGGGGACATTGCGTTCCAGCTCGAGTTGCTAAAACGGGGCATAGCGTTTGCCAAGTGGTCAAAGGCATTGGGCGCTTTTGACCACTTTTTTGCACAGGCACCACTTGTGCCCCAATAGCGGATGTTCGAATCGATTCTCAAAAGGCCGACGATGGCAAACTTTGAGAAGCAACCCAAGAAGGCCGCCACGCCCGCGCCCGAGAAAGCTGCTGCGGGCAGCGCCGCCGGGCAGTCTGTCGCCGGTACCGACGGCTCGACCGTGTTTTCACGGGCTTGGGACTGGTGAACGGGTCGCAAGAAACCATCGAAGAGGTTCTGGCGAAAGCCGAGGAGGTGGGCCACAGGGGCGATCCGGGCGAAATTGCTGATCCGGTCGGACTCAAGGTGAAGGTATCCGGCGTTACCCCGGGCTACATTCGCGATGAGATCCTTGCCGCACTTAGGGAATGCGGGATGAAGGCGACCGATGGCAAGCCCGCGCAGAGCACGCAGCATCTCGCGATAGGCGATAACGTGGGACGAAGCAAGCTCGACGCAGTTTTCAACGGCAACTCTCAGGCAAAAATCGTCACGACGGGCGAGTTGCTTGAGGTCATGAACAGATTTGGCAAGTCGGAATAGAAGGGAAGGCTCGACATGGCCGTCAATTTGAAAACCGTAAAAGACACGGTGAATCTTGCAGCGGGGGTTTTGGCTGCCGCCGCCGGGGTTGTCGATGGGGCAAAGCAGCTCGGTTTCGATGTCGATGGCGCCGTGAAAAGCGCTGCCGACGGGGCGACCAACGGCGCACGTGCTGTTGCCGACGGCATCGGCAAGGGGTTTGGTGCGGCGGCGGAAGGAGTCGGCGCGGCGGCCGGCGCGTTGGGGGATGCCACGAAGGCGTTCCAGGACTCAAGGGCCGCTGCTGAGGCTCGCAAGAAGATCGATGCCGCCAGGCAATCAATATTTGAAGGCGCGTCGACGGTGATGCCCCTGCACGAGTTCATCTGCCAGCAGGGCAAAGCCTCCGAGGCTGCGTTCAACGGCTACGATATGCCCGGCTGCTATCTCATCGCGACATACCGCAGGCATGACCACGATAAGAACTTCAGCGACTATCTCGGAATATACGTGGGGTCAAGTGAGCGTATGGCGGACGATATCGTGTCCATACCTACACGATTGGGCGATCCGGATGTCTATGCTGACTACAAGTACCGGCAAAACATTTTGCTATTCGTGTATCCGTGCGAGCTGAAGGACGTCGACGAACGTCGTGGGCTCCTGCTGCGTTCGTTTGACGGCGAGAGGCTCTACAACGGCACTGGATTATCGGTCGAGAGGGCGGCGGATGAAGACCTATAACCTGGACACCATCAAGAAGGTCCCCTTGCGCGAGGTGTGGCCGCATGAGGCCCACGACTTCACCAAGTGGCTGGCCGATGAGCAGAACCTCGCGACCCTCGGGATGGCGGTCGGAATCGAGCTCGAGCTCATAGAGACGGAGTCCTCGGTCGGATCGTTCAACGTGGACATCTACGCGCAGGAGTCCGGTACGGGCCGCAAGGTGATCATCGAGAACCAGCTCGAGGACACCAACCACGACCACCTTGGCAAGGTGATCACGTATGCCGCCGGCAAGGGCGCCGAGGTCGTCATCTGGGTCGTGGCGCACGCCCGCGACGAGCATCGCCAGGCCATCGAGTGGCTCAATCAACACACCGACAGCGACTTCGGGTTCTTCCTGGTCGAGGTCGAGCTCTGGAAGATCGGGGACTCTCTGCCCGCCCCGCGCTTCGGCGTGGTCGAGCAGCCGAACGAGTGGACCAAGACCGTGAAGCTCTCCGAGGGGCTCAGCGAGACCGAAAAGGTCAAGCTGGCGTACTGGACGGCCTACCGCGAGGTGGCGGGCGGCCATCCGGAGTTCCTCAAGGAGTTCAGCCCACAGAAGCCCAGCAAGGACCATTGGTCGACGCTTCGCCTGGGGGTCTCGGCATACCATCTCGCCCTGCTCATCGATACGCACAAGGGCCGCACGGGCATCGAGCTGTACGTGGACGACGACAAGGAGATCGGGCACCGCGCCATCGCCAACAGCGGAATCTTTGAGGAGCGCCTCGGGCTGACGGCGGCACCCTTCGATGCGAAAAAGGCCTCGGGACTGCGCTTCTACAAGGCGGGCCACCCCATCAAGGGCCACCAGGACGCATGGCCGGGGTACATCGAGGAACAGCTCGGATGGGCCCTCGAGATGAAAAAAATAATCGCGGAGATCGAGCTCTAGAAAACGCCCCGGCAGTTCATTGCCGGGGCGTTTTCTATTGACAGGATGCGCCGCTCGGCCGTTTCGGTCCGGATGCGCCGCTCGGCCTCTTCGAGGTCCCTGACGATCCTCCCCAGCGCCATGCAGTAATGCGCAAAGACCGGGTCCTCCTTGCCGGACCGGTCCTCGCAGCAGAAGAGCATCGACTCATGAAGGCAGGCGAGCTCGTAGACGATATCCTCGAGTTCCATATGGCTCCTCTCGAAAAGTGAATAGCGGTTCAAATGGTATCGATGTTGGACGAGGGCTGCCGGCGTCCGCCGTGAATCGGCCACGGCTCCGCGGCCGGGTGGCACCTCCGCTACGCCGCGTCAAGGGGGCCCATGAGACCCCGCACAAACCTCCGCTCCGCTCCGGTTGGTGGAGGTCGTCATGGACCTCCCTTGACCCGTCTTCGCTCCGGTGCGGCTTTGCAGGGAGCAAAGCCGACGACGACGCGCGGCGTCGCCATTCGGCTTTGCCCGCAGGGGCGAGATGTTGAGGGCCACGTGCCCGGAACGGAGGAAGACATGCAGCAGCTGATGACCGAGGAAATCGCCAAGACGGTGCCGAGGCTCTACGAGCAGGACGGGGCGGAGGACCCCACGGTCTACGCCCACTACTTCTCGTGCGTGAACGGATGGGACTGGTGGCTGCTCGAGTTCGACGGAACGGACGAGGCGTTCGGCCTCGTCGAGGGCTACGACGACGAGCTCGGCTACTTCAGCATCAAGGAGATGGCCGAGCTGAACCGCCAGATGGGGTTCGCCGCCGTCGAGCGCGACGAGCACTTCTCCCCGAAGCCGCTCAGCGCCGTCAGGAGGAGGTAGCCGCATGGTCACGGTCGAGTTCGACTCCATGGGCGAGGCGGTCCGCCTCGCCCTCGTGGCCGGGGAGTACGTGGGCGGCTGTTAGCGTCAATCTATTTTTCACCAGTTTCGCTAAACAGGCGTGCCGTTCGCGCAAAGGCGGTTTCACCGGTTGCGCTAACGTATTTTCACCGATTCCGGTCACGGCTTGACGGGACCGTCCCTCGGCAGGTCCTTCAGCCTGTAGGACCTGCCCGTTATCTTGACCAGGTGGCAGTGGTGGCACACCCTGTCCGCGATCGCGCTCGCCGCCACGTCGTCCCCGAACACCCTGCCCCAGCCGCTGATCCCCACGTTGGTGGTGATGATCGTCGAGCGCTGCTCGTAGCGCGTCGATATCAGCTGGAACAGCAGGTCCGCGCCCGCGCTACCGACGTCGAGGTAGCCGAGCTCGTCGATGATCAGCAGCCTCGAGTGGGCGTAGTACTTGAGCCTCTTCTTGAGGATGCCGCGCGACGAGGCGTCCTCCAGGTCCTCGACGAGCCGGGCGCAGTCCACGAACCTGACCTCGCGCCCCGCCCTGACCGCCTCGATGCCCAGCGCGACGGCGAGGTGCGTCTTGCCCACGCCGGGGCTCCCCACGAACAGGACGTTCTCGGCCCGCTCGACGAACCTCAGGGTCGCGAGCTCCTCGATCTCGGCGCGCGGGACCGACGGCTGGAAGCCCCAGTCGAAGTCCGCCAGCCCCTTGACGTAGGGGAACCCCGACGACCGTATGCGCTGGCTGGTAATCCTGACCTCCCGGGCGGCGACCTCGACGCGCGTCATCTCCTCGAGGGCGGAGGCGAAGCCCCGCTCGCCCGCGGCGACCATCCTCACGTAGTCGGGCAGGGACGCCGCCATCTCGTGCAGCCCGAGCGCGGAGAGGTTCGCCTGCGCCCTGATCGAGGGGCTACCCTCCGCGACGGCGCCCATCACGCCCCTCCGAGCGAGTCGAGCAGCGCGAGGTTGGCGCGCGCGGCCTCGGCGATGTCCGCGTCGGCCAGGCCGCGCTTCCCCTCGAGGGCCTGCCCATAGTGGTCGGGGTCGTAGTTGATGGGCCTCGACGGCCCGGACGCGGCGTCGTGGACGGCGACCTCCTCGCCGGCCATCCTCACCACGACCTGGCCGCCGGGCATCGCTATGACGCTCACGCGCCGGCCGATGCAGCGCCTGGGCACGGACCACTCCCTGCCGGCGGCCCTGACGAGCATGGTCGGCGGGACGGTCTGGACGCTCACGTCGCCCACCATCGACTCGAGGAGACGGAGGTTCCCGATGGGTCGCAGGCTCTCCTTCTCCCGCATGAACAGCGCGTCAGGCGGCAGGCCGGTGGTGCGGTTCGGCTCCGAGTTTGCCTGGGCCTCGACCCGGGCCACCGCCTCGGCGAGGCCGCCCCACCCGGTGAACTCGCCGCCGTAGGCGAGCAGGCGGTTCAGGAAGCGGTTGGCCGACTCGTCCTTGCCCTTGGTCTGCGGCGAGCGCGGCGCGCAGAGCCTGAGCTCGAAGCCGGCCTCCCGCGCGAACCGCCACGCCCTCTCCTGCCTGGTCCTCCTGCGGCCCGAGACGGTCACCAGGCACGACATGTTGTCCGTGATGCACTCCTCCGGGACGCCGCCGAGGCGGGTGAAGGTGGCGAGCAGGCAGGACAGCAGGTCGTCGAGCGTGCGGCTCCTGACCGGTATGAAGCGGTGCTTCCGGGAGTAGCCGAGCGTCGCGGTGAACACGCTGAACTCGAAGGCCTCGCCCTCCGAGTCGACGAGCCTCATGCCCTCCTTCCAGTCGAACTGCAGCTGCCTGCCCGGGGGCGTCTCGAACCGCGGGTGCGGCTCGCGGCCGCCCACACCCCCGAAGGGCACGTCGCGGGCCCGGCACCATGCGGTGAAGGCGCCGTACCCGGGCAGCCCCTCCCCGCGGCCCTCGCGCAGGAACGCGTACACGGCCATCTTGGTCATCCCGGGCAGCTGGGCCTTCGCGCGGATCACCTCCTCGAGCGGGTCGAAGGCGCTGCCCCTCGCGGACCTCCCGTCGGCGGCGGCCTCGCCCTCCCGCCAGTACTTGGCGACCGTGTGCCGGTCCATGCCGTGCCTCCTCGCGATCTCGCTGAAGTTCGGCTTCGCGCCGGACCCCCTGTAGACGTTCAGCTCTCCCATTACGTTTCGCTCCATATCCCGCTCCTCCCGGGTCGGATACCCGATCGGAGCATAGTTCCGTTAGCGCAGTTGGTGAAAGTACGTTAGCGGGGTCGGCGAAAGCGCGTTAGCGCATTCGGCGAGATGCGTTTGCGAAAGTGGTCAATTTTAGATTAGCGCTAACAGCGGCGGCCTGGCCGTCCTCCTCCTCGACGCCACGGACCCGCGCTCCGAGGGCTACATGGCCGAGTGGGGCGTGCTCACGGCGAACGTGCCGGCGGCGGCCGAGTGGTGCCGCGGACGCGGCAACATCGCCATCGACGCCGACGTGCCCGCGGCGCTCCTCGAGGCGCTCGAGGCCGCCAGCGCAGTCCGGATGACCGGCCGCTCGGCGGCGTCCGGGATGGCCCGCTACCCGCTGGCCACGGTCGCCGGGCATGTCCTCGACGGCATGGGCGGCCTGCCCGAGACCCTCGAGGAGGCCCTCGGCTCGACAGTCGTCGTCGAGTACGAGTCGGGCGGCGACGGCGGCGCGTTCGAGGTGGGGACCGCGCCGGCCGGATCGGCCGAGCTCGAGCGACTCATCGCCGCCGCGAGGTCCGAGGCCGACGCGTTGGCGGGCGCCGGCGGATGGGCTGCCGTCCGGGTCGGTTTCGGGGACGCCGAGACCATCGACTGCGAGACGGGCCGGACGGTTTACGTCGCGGGGTGAAATGGGAGGAGGGCGCGGGCGCGGTCCGGATGGGCCGCGCTTTTCCTTTCCCGGGGATGCGGAACTCCCACCGTCCAAGTGCCTTGGACGGTGGGAGCTAGATACGACGATATACTGCGCGTGCAACGGGGACACGCGCCTCCTTTTCGGTTGACTCCACCAGTTCGTACAGAGACTTTTCGATTTCCCGCTTTGATTTGGAGGTCTGTAATTCCATATTTCTGGAATACGGCACGAGGCTGAGCTTCGAAATCGCGTCTTGCGTCGGTAGATTGTTCCGCGTCCGCGACCAGTTTTTCAAGGGTGCTAAGCTGGGACTGTATTGAGAGTTCGTTTAGGTGGTTCACATTGTCCATAGCGGTGACCACCAATGTTGAATAGCTGTCTTGAAAGACTGTGTCACGCTAGTGTCGGTATCGATTTGATACTACGAACAAATTAGAACTAAATGGATATAGTTTCCATACTAATTAAAACAAATTTGCATTCAAGTTTTTATTTAAACTTGATTTAAGGCGGAGTGGAATGTGAGCGCGCAAGGAGATGCGGAATCGGTGAGAGCCTCAAAAAAAACTACTGCAGTGTTATCATCTTCCATCCTATCTATTCTTCCATTTCTGATTCTATGGGCGGCTTGGTCAGCCCTCCCTGATACAATTCCCGCTCATTGGAGTGGGGGTGTGGTTGATCGATGGGGTAATAAGCTTGAATTGCTGGTTGTTCCGCTGTTTTCCCTGATTGGTTCTATTGCAATTTCTGTGTACCTTATTGTTTCCACGCGGCGAAGAGAGTTCGCGGATTTCTCTGTTCGAATGCGACGGGACTTTGTTGCGTGCTATATTTCCAGTCTTCTTTTATCGACAACCTGCTCAGTGATAATTGCCGTTTGGGTTCAGTTGATTCTTACGCAAAGCACTGCGGTTGATGGGGGGCTTGGGCTATCGATCCTGTATTCCCTTCCCGGGCTATATGTGATCTTGTGCGCTTTGCCGCCTTTTTATGCGAGCGGCGAGAGCAAAAAGGCAGAGCGCCTGATAACAGTTCTTATTGGCGGCGCGGAGATTGTTCTTTGTGGAATAGTGCTTGAAGGTTCGGCTGCCTCTTATGCGATGATTGGACTGATGATTCTGTTCTGTGCGTTTGAGATTGTGTCACAGGCAAGGGATAGCCGGTCCTTATGAGTTGAATTACGCGCGTGCGGATATAAAGGTTGGCATGTTAGGCTGGCCGTTTTCTCGTTCTGGGACATTTGCAGTAGGATGAGTGGGACTAGGCGCGCTGCGGTGTGATGGTGACGGTTGAGACTTGTATCGCTGCAAATCCGCTGATGCACATTTTGCTATTGGGCTTGAAGGTGGGACCGACAGGCCTTTGTTTGGGATGTTCTGGTCGTCCAACGCGTGTTGCACGGCTGTATATTGTTACGCTCGTTCGGCGCTCCGTTGGAGCATTTCCGGGTTTGTCGGCATCATGACTTGGCCAAGTGACACGCTTGCCGGGACGGTTGTAACGCCGCGCCGGTTCCGTGTGCTCCTTCGTTGTTGGCCTGTCCAGCCGGGGGCGGATTCGGCCTCATGTTGTGGCGCACGGCCTTCAGGGGCTTCCCCTGGCGAGTTATGTTCGTCCGCATGGGTAAGGGTCGGGTTGAGCTGACAATCCCGTGTCGGAAGGGGCTTGCACCATGCGCGCGATGACAGAGATTGGGTTGCTGGACGGCCGTGTGACGAAGGTGCCGGAGCTCGCCCTGGGCGATGCGCTCGGCGAGAGCGTCCAGGCGGAGCTCGATTTCGGGTTCGACGACGTGTTGGAGGGCCTTTGGGTCGAGGTGCGCCATCATGAGCAGGATAAGGGCGCACTACGGGCGCCCGGGATTTTGCGGCGCAACTCGGCGTGCCGAGTTCGTTTCCGCTGGTAGCGTGGCCGGTTAAACCGGAAGGCGGTCACGGCCAGCCGTCATACGCGCCTCGCGTGCCGTATGACGGCTGGCCGTTTGCGCAGGCAGGGCCGTATGACGCATCAGAACCCGTCGGGTGCGACGGACACCTTGCGCTTCTTGCCGCCGGACGGCGACCCCTTGGGCTTTTTCGGCTTCTCCGGGATGCGCCAGACCGGTGCCGGGACGGTGTTCCGGACCTCTCCCTCGAGCGCCCGCGCGAGCATCGCGCCCTCGGCCTCCGGCGACGTCAGGCCCAGCAGCGGCCCCAGGAACGTCTCGGTGATGTCGCGGCTGGCGAGCGCCATCGGGCCCTCCGCGTCGATCACGAGCGCGCCGTTCTCGCGCGCGCTCCAGGCCATGAGCTCCGACGGGGTGATCAGCGGGCGGCGCGCCACGGAGAACGACTTGCCGGACGAGGAGCTCTGCGTCCCCTTGGTGGAGCTCTCCCCGGTTGTCCTCACGCTGTAGTCGCCGAGGCGCTTGCTGATCTCCTCCGCCTCGCCGACGGACTCCACCGAGAGGACGACCTGGGTGCCGAGCAGTGCCAGCAGCGCGTCCGACTCGGCCCTCGAGTAGCCGCACCGCGCCTCCAGAAGCTGGGTGTTCTGGAGCACGAAGACGACGTGCAGGCCGATGCTGCGGACCTCCGCGAGATCGCCGAGGAGGCGGGGGATCTTGGGGATCCCGGACCCCTCGTCGATGGCGAGCAGGGTCTCGGCCGGCAGCCTGCCGCCCGACAGGCGCGCGGTCTCGCGCAGCGCCGACAGCGCCTGGGAGAAGATGCACGAGACGAGCGCGCCGCGGTCGCCCCGGTCCGTCGCGCTGGCGATGTAGAGGATGGTGGGCTTGCGCCCGACCGATGCGAGGTCGACCTCGCCGTCCCAGAGCATTCGGCTGACGTCGTCGTCGCAGAAGGACATGAGGTAGTTGCGCGCGGTGGAGACGAGGGCCTCGCCTCCGCCGCCGTTCGACGAGGCGACGAGGAGGAACTGGCGCGCCGGGTTTCCCGCCGGCAGGTCCGCGGCGAGCTCCTCCAGCGACTTCACGGCGCTCTTCCCGTCGCGGGGTTCCAGGAGCGCGAGCACGGTCGAGAGGTTCAGCGCGCCGTCGGGGATCCGCCCGTCCGTTATCGCGAGCAGGCAGAGGCCGGTCAGCAGGTTGCGGCTGGCGTCCGTGAAGAACCTCTGGCCAGAGGAGAAGGCATCGGGCACGATGGCGGACGACAGCTCGCGGAGCTCGGCCACGGCACCGGCGGTGCCCTCGGTCCCGAGTGCCGCGATAGCGCGGTCGAGGGGGTTGAACCTCGCCGACTTGACGGGCTCGTCGAGCCGGATGGCGACGACCTCCATCCCGGCCCTCCTGGCGAGTGGCTCGGTCCATGCGCGGATCTCGGACTTCGGGTCGTGGACGATGACGGACGTCGGGATCCCGTGGACGTTGCGGTCGATCGCGGCGGCCACGCTGATCGCGAGGGACCTCCTCGTCTTGCCCGCGCCGCTGCCCGCCCTTATGAGGCAGTGGACGGCGGGGACCATCGCGATCCCGCCGCCGATGCAGCCGGCCGCCACGAGCCCCTCCGCGGCGACCTTCCCGTCCCAGGGAGGGCAGCGCCTCGCGACCCTGGAGGGCCTCGACTCGAGCCAGGCGTCCCCGTGCGTGCGCGTGGGCGCGCGGTCGCCGGCGAACGTTCCGTCGTGGAGCCTCGCCCATGAACGGCCCCAAGAAACGAATCCGAGCGCGAGGACGGAGGCCGCGACGAGGGCGAGCGCCGCGAGCAGCTCGCCCGCCTGGCCCGACGCCGCCGCGTCGGCGGCCGCCTCGAGGGGGCCGCGGAAGACGTAGGCGGGCTCGGGGCCCGGGTCGGCCGTGGGCAGCCGCAGCAGGACGGAGAGGCCCGAGATGAGGGATAGAGTCCACCACCTGGCGTAGTCCCAGGCGCTGGCGGTCGCGGCGCAAGCTATGACGGCGGCGACGCCGTGGGCCGCGAGCGTGCCGGCGAGTTCCTTTTTCATGTCGCGGTTGAAGGATTTCGGTTTCATCTCGTGATCGTCCTCTCTATCCTGTTTGCTATCTTCAGCGCGGGGACGCTCGACGGCCCGGTGCCGCCGGAGGCGAGGATCTTCAGGGTCGCGGCGATGAGTCGCAGCGCCCTCTCGCCGGCCTCGTCCCCCATGTCGCGCCCGCCGGCGTCCCGCGTGGTCTCCCTGGCGACCAGTGCCGCCATCGCGGCTGCCCGTCCGAGGGCCGGACCGGGCGACGGCGCATGCCTGAAGGCCCGATCTGCCGTGGGGCACCCCCTGAGGTCTGCCGGCTCGAGGTCCCGGCCGTGCGCGACCTTTCGCGCGATCCTTTCGAGGCGCGCCCTCGGGATGCAGGAGCGGGCCTCGGTGGCGAGTCCGGCTTCCCTCCGTCTCTCCGTCGCGGGGCCGGTTTGGGGCGCGGCACGTCGTGTCGGCACCTCCTCGCGAGCCGGCGTTCTGTCTGGGACTATGACCCGAAGCGCCGCGTTCTCGCACCGGAGGCCGAGGTCGGCAGCTGCCTTGCGGACGTAGACATCCCGAGCCTCACCGGTCAGGCACTTGAGGCCGGCGCACCTCTCGACCGCCTTCCTGTGGTGCTCCAGCGCGCCGGCGAGCTCGGGGGAGCCGGATGCCGCCCGGCCGAGGGCCTCCCTCAACGCGGCGGAGGCCTCCGGGTGGAAACGCCTGAGGTGGGCGGCCTCGATCCTTCCGCCCGGCGGCAGTTCGATATCGAAACGGTTCCGGTCGATGCGGGCGACGGCATCCAGCGTGGCTTCCCTCGCGAGGTCGCGCTCGATGTAGGCCTCCCGCAGCAGCGGCGCCATGGCCTTCGAGGAGATCTCGAGCCGCGCCGCCTCCATCTTTCCCTTGGGCAGCAGGGAGTCCCAGTCGCCCTCGCGGTCGACCGTGAGGATGTGGACGTGGTGGCTCGTGCCGTTGACGTGCATCGCCGCGTAGAACTCCACGCGGCTCTCGGGCACGCCGGTCATCGCGGAGAAGAGCCTCGGCCACTCGGACCGTACCAGCGCCTGCCAGGCGTCCAGGCGGTCGAGGCCGGCACCGGGGGCGATGTCGTTCGGGACTGTGACGACGGTGGTGAGCACCGCGCCGCCGTTTTGGGCGATGGCGCGCCTCGCCTCGGCGACGGCGACCGGGCCGTCCGCGCCCCAGAGGCCGCCGGTCGAGCCGGTCCTGTTCGCGGCGTAGGCGGCCAGGCCGTCGACGCCGAGCCTCCTACCGTCGGCCTCGCTGACCTCGATGACGACGCCGCGGCGGGTGCCGGCGTATGCCGCCAGTCCCGCGGCGGACGCCCTCGCGGACGCCCCCGCGCGGACGACGGAGTGGTTGACGATGACGGGCGGGCTAGCCATCGGCGCGCTCGCGCGCGTGGAGCTTCACCTCGTCGATGTGGCCTAGGCCTGCGCGGCTGAGCTCGCCGGCCTGCGCGAGGTAGTTCTTCCAGATGTCCGCGACCGGGACGTCATCGAGCGAGGCGTAGGAGGCCTTGAGGACGTCGGCCGACATGAGGCCGGCCATGATGGCGGCGGTCATGGGGCGCGAGAGGACCGCGGCGATGCGGTCCTCGGCGGCGTCGAGCTTGCGCTCGATGTCGAGTGCGGCGACGTCCATCCGCGCGTCGACGACGCCGCGTATGAAGCCCGCGACCTCGTTGCCGTAGAGGTCGAGCCCCTCCGCGGCGAGCGCCGAGCGCAGGAGCGAGCGGATCTCGTCGCTGACGTTGGAACCGTTGAGCTCTGCCCGCGTCTTGAGGGCGGTGTAGAGCTTTGAGTCGAGCTTCACGCTGACGTTCTTTGTTGTTGCTGTCATTCGATTCTCTCTTCGATGCGCGGTGGTCATCCGCCCCGCTTGAGGCCTACTCGTCTTCGAGTAGGACGTTGGGATAGCCCTCGGGCGCCTGGTCTGCCGGGAGGGGAGGATAGGCGACAAGCTTGTTCACGACTCCTATCGCATCGAGGTCCAGGATGCTGTCGATACCGCGGAGAACGCTGTCCGGGGTGTAAGAGCGATCGCCGCTGCGGGCGACCCCGACGATGACCCTGGAGAGCTCGCGGGGGTCGATACCGGGCCAGCGCCTGGCGATTTCCGCGACGATGGCGGGTGCGACGTAAGGGATATTGGGGACGGAGGAGTGGGACGCGATGACGAAGGCGTCGGGGATGCCCTCGATTCTCTCTGTGGGCTCGATAACGATGGGCTGGACGCCGTAGGTGCTCCAGCCGTCGAGCAGGCATTCGGCGTTCGAGGGGATGCGGAAGGAGTGGCCGTTGAGGGTGAGGGGCTTGTGGTTCTTATAGACACTGTTCTTGGGCATGGTTTTCCTTTCGATGTGAGAGGGCCGCCCCCCCCTCGGGCGGCGGCGTACGATGAGCTAGCCGTCGATGTCCTCGACAGTGAAGAGGGGCGAGGGGGCGCGATCGGCGAGTTCAATGGGGACCGCGCCGAAAACACCGAGTTCCTGAGTGATGCCCTCGAGTCGAGCTGAGAAGCGTTTGACAAACGCGTCGTGCGTCGCGCCGGTGCCGTTGACGACATAGGCGCGAGCTGCGATCTTGACGAGCTCGTGGTCGGGGATGCCATAGCACTCGTCGATGGCAGCGAGACAATCCATCGCGTCGACGGCCTCGTCAGTGGGGCTAAACGCCATGAAAGTGCGGGGGACGTTCCGAATCGAGCGCTTGAACTGCAGGATCCAGACGCTCTGGGCGTTTTCGGCCTGCTCGGGGTTGAGGACGGGGATGTCCTGGCTGCCATGGTAGACATACCGCTTCTTGGCGGTGTCGAAGGCGAGGACCGGACTGCTGTCCGTCTGGACTACGACAGTCTGATGCCGCATAGGTACCTCCTAAATGTTGAGACGTATAGAAAAGTTGCTAATGGCGAATACCGCTGTAGGGCGGAGCTCGCGCCCTCGTGCTGGTCACGACTGCCTCCCTTCGCGCACCCCGGCGCTAATCAAGTCGATGAGCTTGCGCACCTGTTCGGAGTTCGATCCGGCTGTCTCCAGCGCCCTGGCGATGCTCTTGCCGGTAAAGGTCGATGCGAACAATGTCGAGCGCTTGTGGCGCCGGCGGTCTCCGAGCAACTCGATCAGCGCGATTGCCTCCTCGCGCATACTGCTCGCGCCAAGATCGGCGATGACGAGCACGGGCGGATTGCGATGGCGATCGACGGAATGAGCCTTTGAGTTGGGGCCGTAAAGTTCGCCGCCGTTCCATTCCGTCGCGAGTTCGCGTGCCGAGACGAATGCGGCACGCTCGCGAGAGGTCATGGCGGCCGCCGTAGCCGCCGCTGCCGCTTCGTCGGCATCGTCGCGCGCGTACCAGATCCATGCGCCGGCAGAGAGACGGGCGGCTTCCTCCTCTTTGGCGCTACCGGTCTTTGCTGCGAAGATGGTCGAGGCGCGCTCGGCGATGAGCTTGGGAGTATGCTCGGGAACGCGATGGTCTCGGCAGCCGGGCCCATGCAATGCCTGCCACGTCTCGGGCGTGATGATGGTGCCGATGGTGTCGTAGTAGTTCCTGGGGGCGGGCAGTCCTTCGTAGTCGATCACGCTACTCGCCGCCCTTGCCGCGCAGGGCGCTGAGAAAAGCGTTGAGATCGCGCTCATAAATGTACGTGCGACGGCAAAGGTAGATGCCCATGCCGGTGCGAGCGATGAGCTGGCCGGCGGTATCGGGGGTGAGATGCAACTTGTCCGCGACCTCATCGCGGGTGAGAAGCGGGCCCGTCTGGATGCCGGGCGTGTCGTTGTCGTCCATATGTATGCCTCCTTCGGTGGGTGTGCTGTGGGGCGGGAGCTGCTCCTTGACTACACCATGCCGTCAGCGGGCATAAATCGGGGTATTACATAACCTATTACGGGGGTTTACCTGCGATGATGCTTATAAATTTTTTTAAAAAAAAGATTGAAACGCTGTTGACCGATGTCAAGAGTGATGAATCGGACCCAAGGGCTATCGGCGTTGTAGAGGAGGGGGAGCCGTCTTTGCCGCCTGAAGATGAATGGCGAGATTGGCCGATTATGCCGCTTGATCCCGCGACCGGTCAGGTTCAGGTCGGCTATAAGACGAAGGACGGGCTTGAATTTCACGAGAACGGTCGTCTCGTTCCGGACGTTGCGGGCGAGAACGCTGGCGATCACATGAGCTTCACTTATCGCGAAGAGTCAATCGGTATGCCGAACAGGCCGTCGAGCGTGGAAACAGGCGCGCCGGGGGCGGACAAGGACCTTGCTTTCGGCCTGATTCGCTCCGTGGTTCTTGACGGTCTTCCGGAAGGCGTTCTGCCGTCTTGTAAATTGGAAGATTACGGAAGCGTTGGTGCAATGCTGCTCTCCCTGTCAGAAGTGCCGGCACCGGTTTGTCGCGTCGACAACGCGCCGCATCCCGGTGACAAGGCTTCCAACATCGACCCTCGGGAGAGATTCGCTGCCGCGGCGCGCGTAACCGGTCCTTTGTTTGGCTTTGTGGGGAGAGTCGGTCCCTATGAAATCGACGAACCGCTTGATGCCTGGCTTTCGGTCGCCGGGGCAATGAAGATCTCCTCTCTGGCTTCGTCGGTCGAGATGGGTTCGCCGTCTTCGCTGGGGGTTTTGGATCCCTATTGGCGCGTGTATTGCTTCTGCAACATTGAGGCAAATAAAACCGCGTATGTGGTTCTCACCAACCTGCAAATCCCTAGCGATCATGAGTTTAGGGATAGCTTCGTGGGCGGGCTTGAGCGCGGTGGCAAGTGGGCGGTGATCAATGAAAGGATCGAGCCCGGGACTGCCATGGTCGAGCGTTCGTTTGTCAGGTGGTGCAAGAACGATACATTGTCCTTTATGGAGACAGTTGGAGAAACTGACTTTCCAGGTCCGTCTTTTGTTGCAAGGGTACCTGGTGATACTCTCAGGGGGCTCGACGAGTCTTCCGAGCGCGTTCTCAAGACCGAGGAATCCCTTGCCTCGCATCTGGTGCAGGAGATGACGGAGTGGTTCTCGCGCTGCGCGGGTTATAGGTGGAGGAGAATCCTCGAGCCCAAGCGGCAGACTCCGACGCAGATGGCTAATGGCGTCATCGATTATGGCCGCGGCTCTTCTTTCGACCTTTGCGTTCCCGATGCTGCTACGCGCCTTTGGGTCGCGCTTGCAAAGAGTTATTCGGTTGATGTCGTCAAAATATGCGAGCACTGCGGCCGGCCGTTCGCCGACACCGCAAACGGCAAATCGCGATGCTGTTCACAGGACTGCACGAGAGCAAAGAACGCCAGGAACAGCAGGAAGAGAGCGAACGCGAGGCGAAGCGCACCGAAAGCGAAGGGCTGATTTAATTTGAAAGCAAGTTGCCGATCGTGTTAGCGGCTGCCTGGTCCTTGGCGGCAATTGCGTGTGCATAGGTGTCTAGCGTGAGCTTGACGGTGCTGTGCCCGAGGCGGCTGCTGACGGTTTTGATGTCGACGTTCTCTCCGATCAGCAACGTTGCCTGCGTGTGCCTGAGCATGTGTGGAGTCAGGCCGGAGTACTTTGTACCTCGAGCGTACATCTTTCCGTCTCGCTCAATGTAGTGCGTGATTTCTCTGAACTGCCCAAAGCCATAGTCCGAGCACCATTCGCGGAACCATCGCGAAAAGCAGTTTGGGTCCATGTGCGCGATGGCGACTGGTCCCCTCTTTCCTTTTTTGTCATCTTTAGTTTTTGCCCTCGTGTTTCTTTGGGGATCGACTAATGTGTGCACAATCGGGGTGCCGGAAGTCTGTTTGAGATCGACTTCGGCGAGAAGCGTGCGCTGAAGCTCGCGCCAGGCGGCGAGCCTCTCGAGTGCAAGCGGGCTCAAAGAGACGGACCTTTTTCCCGTTGAGCTCTTTGGGTCTCTGACCAGCTTGTCGGCGGCATACTGTCCGTCGATGCGGACATAGCCGTCGCCAAAATGGACGTCGCCCCATCTGAGTCCGAGCATCTCTCCGCGGCGCATGCCGGTATCGAGCAACAAGAGAGTGCCTATTCTGTGGGAGTCCATCTCCTGTGAAAGGAGGAGGGAGAGAAGCCTCCGGGCTTCATCGAGGGAAAGAGCCTGCCTCTCTTTTCCTTTGGGCCGCGGGATGACGGTGCCGGCGCAGGGGTTCTTGACAATCAAGTCGTCAAGCATGGCGGCCTTCATAATCTGATTCAGTTTTACACTGATTTTATGCAGCTCAGATTCGGAGAATCTTCCACTTTTGCGGGCTTCAGCATAACCGGCGTTTATTATGTGGGGCCTCAGGTCCTTTACGGGATAATTGCCGAAAAGCTCCTGTATTTCCTTAATTTCAAGCTCTTCGCGGTCAAGGGCAAGCGGGCTGATGGTCTCGGCGTCCACGCGATCGTCGTGGAACTCTTTGGTGTACTGATATACGGTCTTATCGGGGTCTTTGATGGTGAGTCCGCTATTGAGCTCAGCCTTATATGCTTCGAGCTCGGCTCTCAATTCCGACTTGTTCTTTGCGTAGACCTTTCGGCGAGGTGAGTACCTATATTTGCCGGTAATGGGGTCTTTGCCCATGTTGTGCCTGATATAGTACACGTTTTTCTGCGTCTTGCTTTTAAGGGCGCTTCCCTTACCAACGACAAGAGGCCTGCTCATGTGCCGATCCTTTGGTCAGATGAATACGAGTGTGACTCCATGGCTGCGTGGCATACGCTCGGAGCAGCACGCCCGTGCGGCCCGTGAAGCGGGCGCTTCGGGTGCGCTGCTCCGAGCGTATGCCACGCAGTGGCGGAAGTCAAGTTTTCAGTGGTCGAATTTTGGTCGAAATTGAACAGAACCGTTATTTGGTGTTTTTAGAAGAAATGCATATCTACCTGCTCATATAACGGTGTCAAGCGGTATCAAAGAGTGTCAAATAGTTTGGAAACTACGGGCTCATAACCCGGAGGTCGTAGGTTCAAATCCTGCCCCCGCGACCAAGAACTTGCAGCTCGTCGGCCTAGCCGGCGAGCTTTTTTTATTTGGGGACCGTGTTTTCGGTCCAATTCTCGGCCTCTCAATCAAAGATCTCGATCTGTAACATCTAGACCGACTTTTAGCCGCTAGGTGTTACAGATCGAGATATACCGGTGGGTCGGGTCGTGTTTATCTAAATCTGTAACACGAGGGACGGATTTTGCCGAGTTGTTGTTACAGATTGAGATTTTCTGGCAGACGGGTTTAGTTTGTCTCGATCTGTAACAGGTGGAGGCCAAAAGTGGGTCTAGATGTTACAGATCTAGATTGTTGAGGATGGGACGAGATGAATATCTTTATCTGTAACAGTAAGACCCGGTTTTTGCCGAGTAACTGTTACAGATTGAGACAAACCGACGCCCCGCCCCGCCCCATCCACCTGCCGCCACCTGCTATCCGCCGATTTCCGTTGTGCTGCTGTACCCCCATGTCATATCCTCTAGACAACTACGCGGCACCATCGCCGCCGCGCCTACAAGAGAGGAATGTCCATGACCGCACCTGCATCCAAGCTGCTCCAGCCCATTACGGTTGGCCCCCTTGAGCTCAAGAACCGCATTATGTTCCCGCCGCTGACCACCGGCTACGAGGAGCGCGACGGTTCCATTGGCGAGCGCAGCCTGGCTTTTTACGAGCGCCTGGCCCGTGGCGGCGTGAGCTACATCGTCATCGGCGACGTCGCTCCCGTCATGACCGCGAGCCCCACGCCCAAGCTGGCGACCGACGCCCAGATCCCCACGTTTAAGGCGCTGGCCGACACCGTTCACAAGCACGGTGCCAAGGTCGCGCTGCAGCTGTTCCATCCCGAGTACGACGTGCCCGGTGTCGGCCGCATGGTCATGGGCTCCATGGCCGCCGCCAAGGCCGCGCAGGAGGCCAAGGCCGCCGGCGACGAGGAGACCTTTGCCGCCAAGATGGCCGAGTCCAACGAGATCCGCAATCAGGCATACGCCAAGCTGCACCACGACATGCAGCACTTTGTGAACGAGGCGAGCGTAGAGCAGCTCACCCAGATCAAGGAGGCCATCGCTGCCTCGGCCGCTCGCGCGCAGCAGGCCGGGATCGACGCCATCGAGGTCCACGGCGACCGCCTGGTGGGTTCGCTGTGCTCGGCCATCCTCAACCAGCGCACCGACGAGTATGGTGGCTCGTTCGAGAACCGCGTTCGCTATGCGCTGGAGGTCGTCGCTGCCATTAAGGAGGCCGCGCCGCAGCTGATGGTGGAGTATAAACTCCCCGTGATCATGGAGAACCCCGACGGCACGCCGCGCGGCAAGGGCGGCCTGCAGCCCGACGAGGCCTGCGAGTTTGCCAAGCTGCTCGAGGGCGCCGGCATCGACATGATCCAGGTCGCGCAGGCCAACCACACCGGCAACATGGGCGATACCATTCCGCCCATGGGCGCCATGCCCTACAACTGGACGCTGCCGGTGGCCGAGCGCGTCAAGGCCCTGGTCTCCGTGCCGGTGGCAACCGTCGGCCGTGTTGTCTCGGTCGAGGCCGGCGAGAAGATTCTGGAAGACGGCGCGGCCGACATCATCGCCTATGGCCGCTCGCTCATGTGCGACCCCGACATTGCGCTGAAGGCCGCTACGGGCGAGCCCATCCGCGAGTGCCTCAACTGCAACAAGGGCTGCGTCGACGCGATTCAAAACCGCAAGTACATCTCGTGCGTGCTCAACGCCGAGAACGGCGACGAGGCGACCGTCGCCATTAAGCCGGGCGAGGGTGACAAGAAGATTGCCGTGGTGGGCGGCGGTATTGCCGGCCTGGAGGCCGCGCGCGTGGCGGCCAAGCGCGGCTACGACGTGACCGTCTATGAGGCGAGTGATCATCTGGGCGGCCAGATTGTGCTGGCGGCAGCACCCCCGCGCAAGGACGAGATCATGCGCTCGGTCGAGTACTACGAGAAGATTCTGCCTGGCCTGGGCGTGAAGGTTGAGCTCAACCACGTCGCTACCGCTGAGGACCTCAACGCCGCCGACGCCGCGATTGTGGCCGTGGGCGCGCACGACGTGGTCATCCCCGTTCCGGGTGCCGATTCGGACAAGGTCGTCTCGAGCTGGGACGTGCTGGCCGGCAAGGTGGAGCTTACGGGCCGCGTCGCCGTCATTGGCGGTGGCCTGGTGGGCACCGAGACTGCCGAGTACCTGCTGCAGCACGGCTGCGAGGTGGCGATCGTCGAGATGCTCGACAAGATTGCCGCGGGCGAGTCCGAGACCATTCTGCCGCTGATTATGAGCGACTTTGCAGAGCACAACGTTGAGCAGCACGTGAAGACCCGCCTGACCGCCATTACCGACGAGGGCGTGGAGGCCGTTCGCACCACCGAGGACGGCGCCGAGGAGCCGGTGAAGATTGCCTGCGATTACGTGGTGATGGCCGTGGGCTCCAAGGCCAACGCGTTTGACCTGGACGGCGTGACGGTGCCCGTGACCTGTGTGGGCGACTGCTCGGGCGAGCGCACCGCCGACATCGCGAGCGCCATCCGCACGGCATATCACGCGGCCAACGAGCTGTAGTTGAACATCGCGGCCAGGCGGGGCGGCAGCACGGACCTGCCTCGCCCGACTGCGTCCCATCGGGTGTCAACCGGGGCGGGGTCTGCAAGCGCAGCAGGTCCCGTCCTTTTTGTTTTGCTCGGGTGGATGGCAATGCGCGGTAATCATGAGAAGTGAGGCGTCACTGCCCTGCAGGCCGCTCAAAATTATTGGGGGAGGGGTTAATAATTATTCCCTCTAGACCAAAGGACATAAAGAGATGCCAATTTTGTTGGCAAACGAATGACGATTAGCTGCGAGCTAGCTACCAGCGTAAATAATCGATAAAGAAACGCCGTAAATAGGTGTCAAATGCCCAGATAATGCCGCGTCTATTTTAATTAACTGCTTTGAGCAAACAGCAAAATGCTACTATCTAACATGCACGTAAGAACACAGGTAAACGTTTAGGGCTAAGAAGTGGCAGGTATGTCAGAAGCAATAAGGACTCGTACGCATGCGCCCGAGGTTAGGCAGCGCGCCGTCGAGATCCTCCAAGAGGGGGTCGGTCACCGCGCCCTCGCCGCAAAGCTTGGCATTCCCCAGGCCACGGCTCGTCAGTGGGCCCGCGCATATGCCGTGGGTGGTGCCGACGCCGTGCTCAACGCGGGCGCTCGTCATCACACCTATTCGTACGACGTAAAGCTCGCCGTGGTTAAGGACCGTCTGGAAAACGGTCTGACGGTTCGCGAGACCATGATCAAGTACAAGATTCCCAGTGAGTCTTCGGTCAAGGCTTGGTGCCGCCAGTATCGCGAGAGCGGTGAGTCCGCGCTGGTCGATAAGCCGCGCGGCCGCAAGCCGCGCGTTAAAAAGGCGGAATAGCGAACGGGATGGTGCGCCCACAGGGGCGCATTTTTCTTGCCGCCCCTCTGCTCCAATGCGGACAGACTCCTTACCCCGCACGTACAAAACTCCCCAGTTGACCGAAAACCCGCCGCCGCTACTCCTCAATTGAGCTATAACGTTAAACAATTGCAGCGTTTTTGCATGCGGGAGTGATGGTATGACGCTACTGTATTTCCTTACCCTGTTTCCGCTGGTACCGGCGCTGGGCATGCTGCTCGCGCGCGGTGACCGCGCCCGCGATGCGGTGGGGCTCATAGGTTCCGGCATCATTATGGCGGTGACAGTTGTAGTCGCCGTCATGTTTTTTGGCGCGGGCCCGCAGAGCTTTGAGGTTGCCTCCGGCACCTCGCATGTGCTCTCGATCATCAGCTCCGCCATCGATGTCATCCTGTGCGCCGTCATCCTATACAACGCGTATAAATATAGGAACGCGCTCACCACGGTGCTCGGCATAGTCCAGCTGGTGGGCTCGCTCGCCTTTGCAGCCATGACGCTGCCCGCGGCCGAAGCCGTCACGGCAACGCCGCTCTACCTGGATTACATGAGCGTGATCATGGTGCTCGCCGTCGGCATTGTCGGCAGCCTTATCTGCGTGTATGCCCTGGGCTACATGAAGGACTTCCAGGCCCATGACGAGCACGAGGCTGCGCTGCGCGGGCAGACTGCGCCCGACCGACGCCCGCAGTTCCTGGCGCTTATGTTCCTGTTCCTCTCGGCCATGTTCGTCATCGTGACGAGCGACAACCTTGAGTGGTTGTTCTGCGGCTGGGAAATCACCACCGTGTGCTCGTTCCTCATGATTGGCTACACGCGCACGCCCGAGGCCATCAAGAACGCCTTCACCCAGATCATCCTCAACATGCTGGGCGGCATCGCGTTTTTGGCCGGACTCATATACCTGCACGTTAACGGCATGCCGCTGACCATCTCGGGCATGATCGAGCTTTCCGGCGCCGGAACCGCGCAGTCCGCGCTGCTGGTGATGCCGGTCATCCTGCTGTCGCTCGCCGCACTCACCAAGGCCGCACAGATGCCGTTCCATACTTGGCTGCTGGGTGCCATGGTTGCCCCCACGCCCACGAGCGCCCTGCTGCACTCGTCAACCATGGTCAAAGCCGGCGTGTTCCTGATGGTCAAGCTGAGCCCGCTCTATGCCATCTATCCCGTGACTGGCTTTATGGTCACGAGTGTGGGTGCCATCACGTTTTTGCTCGCTGCCCTCATGGCCATCTCGCAGAGCAACGCCAAACGCGTGCTCGCGTACTCCACCATTTCCAACTTGGGCCTCATCAGTGCCTGCCTGGGTGTCGGCGCGCCCGAGGCCGTGTGGGCCGCCATCTTCCTGATCCTGTTCCACACGGTGGCAAAGTCGCTGCTGTTCCTGTGCGTGGGCACGGCCGAGCATCATATCGGCAGCCGCAATATCGAGGACATGGACGGTATGTTCAGCCGCATGCCGCACCTGACGCGCCTGATGATGCTGGGCATCATGGGTATGTTCGTCGCGCCGTTTGGCATGCTCGTGTCCAAGTGGGGCGCCCTGGTGGCGTTCGCGCAGACCGGCAACGTGCTCATGATCATGGTGCTTGCCTTTGGCTCGGCCGCGACGTTTTACTTCTGGGGCAAGTGGCTTGCCAAGCTTTCGGGCGTCGACCCGACGGCTCAAAACGTTGAGGTCAATGTCCATAAGACCGAATGGATAGCCCTCAACACCATCGCCGCGCTGCTGATTCTGTGCTGCGTGGCGTTCCCGCTCATCTCGAGCGGCCTGGTGTCGCCTTACTTGGCCATGGTGTTTGGCCGCGTGCCGTACGTTATTGGCAAGGATGCCATGTATCTGATGGTGGTTATCGTGGCTTTTATCGCCGTGGTGCTGCTGACTTCATTCCGCGTGAGCAACAAACCGCACGTAAACGTATATCTTTCGGGTGTGGGAACCGACAATTACCGCCATTTCCGCGGCTCGATGGGACGCGAGGTGAAGGCCGAAAAGCGCAATTGGTACTCGGAGGACGCCCTTGGCGAGAAGCGCATCGGCCCCGCGGGTAGCGTCGTGTGCTGCAGCATTATCTTGTTTGCGCTGCTGTGTTGCGCGTGGATTGGGCCCGAGCGGCTTGCCATGAGCGCGCCTTCGGTGCTGCGCGGCAAGTATTTTGAAGGTTCGGGCGTCGTGGGCATTTTTATTGGCACCGTGGCGTTTGCCTTGCTGGCGCCTTTGGTTGGTGGCCTGATCGACGGCATCGATCGCAAGCTGTCCGCCCGTATGCAGGGCCGCGTGGGCCCGCGCCTGCTGCAGCCCTTCTACGACGTTGCCAAGCTGCTGCGCAAGGCCCCCGCCAGCGTAAATACCATGGACGATACCTATATGGCGTGCGCGCTCATCTTTACCGTCGTGGGCGGCGGCATCTTTGTGTCGGGCTCCAACACGCTGCTGTGCGCCTTTATGGTGACGCTCGCCGCGATCTTTGTGGTGCTGGCGTCCGCCTCGACGCAAAGCCCGTTTGCCCAGGTCGGCGCCGACCGCGAGCTGCTGCAGGTTATGAGTTACGAGCCTGCCGTTCTGCTGATGAGCGTGGGCCTGTACCTTGCCACCGACAGCTTCGATTCCATCGCCGTGACGGGGCAGTCGGCCCCCATCATCGTGTACAGCGCGCCCATTTTCCTCGCGCTGCTCGCGGTGCTTACCATCAAGTTGCGCAAGTCGCCGTTTGACCTTTCGTACTCGCATCACGCGCATCAGGAGATCGTCCAGGGCGTCGCCACCGAGATGAGCGGCGGCACGCTGGCCAAGATGACCCTTATGCACTGGTGCGAGACCGTGCTGTTTTTGATGTGGGTGGGCATGTTCTTTGTTTGGGACAACCCGGTGAGCTGGGTGGTCGCCCTGGTCGTGATGGCCGCGACGTACTTTGTCGAGGTCCTGATCGACAACACCTTCGCGCGCAGCACCTGGCGCAGCTGCTTTAAGCTCGGATGGGGCGTGGCGCTGGTGTTTGGCCTGCTCAACCTTATGCCCATCCTCGTCGACGTGTTTATTTAGGAGGCGGCATCCATGGATCATAAAATGTCGCGCTCGCCGTGGGTTATTCATTACGACGGCTCGAGCTGCAACGGATGCGATATTGAGGTGCTGGCCTCGCTCACGCCGCTGTTCGATGCGGAGCGCTTTGGCGTGGTCAATACCGGCAACCCCAAGCATGCGGATATCTTTTTGGTGACGGGTTCGGTCAACGCGCAGAACCTGCCCGTCGTGCGCCAGATCTACAACCAGATGCTCGAGCCCAAGTGCGTGGTGGCGTGCGGCATCTGCGCGTGCTCGGGCGGCGTGTTCCGCGATGCCTACAACGTGATCGGCGGCGTGGACCGCGCGATTCCCGTGGACGTGTACGCGCCCGGGTGCGCCATTCGTCCCGAGACCGTAATCGATGCCATTGTGGAGGCGTGCGGCATCCTGGACCAGAAGGAGGCCGTGATGCGTGCTGGCGGTGACCCGCTCACCGTGGGCGGTGCCGCAACCTGGGACGGTGGCGTTGAGCTGGGCGAGGACGGGTTTGTGGCTGCGGCTGAGGCCGGGGCCGGTGTCGACGCAGGCACGGCTGACGGTGCGCCCGCCGCTGCAAAGGAGGCCAAGTAATGCAAAAGGCAATCTATACCACCGTCGGGATCGATGAGCTCCTGGCGCACGTGCAGGCGCTCAAGGGTGCCGGCGCACGTTTTGTACAGATGCATGCCGAGCGCTGTGTGGACGACGGATCGTATCGCTTGGTCTATACGTTTATCAACGTCCGCGCTGCGCAAGTGCAGATCGCGCGGGACGGAAACTATGCGATTGAGAACCTGGTGGTCGAGGGTATCGACCAGTACCAGGAGATTCCGTCCATCAGCTCGTATTATCCGGCGGTGTTCCCGTTTGAGAACGAGGCGCACGACCTATTTGGCCTTGCCATCACCGACATGCAGGTCGACTTCAACGGCTTTTTCTACCAGGTCTCGACCGCCGAGCCCATGAGCGTGATCACGCCCGAGGTGAAAGCTGCGCGCGAGAAGGCCATGAAGGTCCGCGCCGCCGCCGAGGCTAAGGCGCGCAAGGCCGCGGCCGAGAAGGCCGCCGCTGCGGGGGAGGGCGCCGCGGGTGCCGGCGATACCGCGGGTGCCGCTGCCCAGCCCGCTGCGGCTGCCGGCTCCGATACTCAGCATGACGATGCCGCTGCCAAGGCCGCGCTCAAAGCCGCCGAGCTGGAAGCAAAGCTCGCCGCCATGGATCCCGATAAAGCAGCCAAGGTCCGCGCGGCGCTTGCCGCCAAGGCCGCCCGCGACAAGCAGAAAAAGGAGGCGTAAGGTCCATGGCACATCGCTCCGTTATTCCGTTTGGCCCGCAGCATCCAGTGCTGCCCGAGCCGCTTCATCTGGACCTGGTGATCGAGGACGACCGCGTTATCGAGGCAATTCCGCAGATCGGCTTTGTGCACCGCGGACTCGAGAAGCTCACCGAAAAGCGCGACATGCATCAGTTTGGCTACATCGCCGAGCGCATCTGCGGCATCTGCGCCGTGGGCCACAGCTGCGGCTATGCCAGCGCCTGCGAGCGCATGCTCGACATCGAGGTGTCCGGCCGCGTGCAGTATATCCGCACCATTTTGCATGAGCTTTCGCGCATCCACTCGCACCTGCTGTGGCTGGGCCTGCTCGCCGATGCCTTTGGCTTCGAGGCGCTGTTCTATCGTTCGTGGACCCTGCGCGAGCAGATCCTCAAGATCTTTGAGAGCACCTGCGGCGGCCGCGTGATTCTGTCGATCAACGAGGTCGGCGGCCTTAAGCACGACATCGAGGACTCCGAGCTGGCGGGTATTGTTCAGACGCTCGATGCCATGCGTCCCGACTACGAGGCCCTGGTGCATACGTTTTTGGACGACGACAGCTGCGGCGAGCGCCTGCATGGCGTGGGCGTGATTAGCAAAAAGGACGCGCTGGATCTGTCGATGGTCGGCCCGTTTGGGCGCGCCTCGGGTGTGGATTACGACGTGCGCGCGTTCGGCGACGGTGCCTATGCGGATCTGGCTGCGTTTGAGCCTATCGTTGCTAGCGACGGCGACTGCTATGCCCGCTGTCAGGTGCGTTGCGCCGAGGTCACGCAGGCCATGGACATCATCAAGGAGCTTGTGGGCAAGATTCCGCACGACGGCATTGGCGGGCGCACCAAGCTCACGCCGGCCGACGGCGCGCGCGGCGAGGTTGTGATTGAGCAGCCGCGCGGCGAGGCGTACTACTATGTGCGTGGCGACGGCACCAAGAACCTGGACCGTTTTCGCGTGCGAACGCCGACGTCGCAAAATCTGGCGGGTCTGACGCATGCGCTGCAGGGCGTGCTCCTTGCCAACGTGCCCATGATTATCCTGACCATCGACCCCTGCATAAGCTGCACGGAAAGGTAGGCGCGGCATGAGTTTGCTGACATTTGCCAAGACGGCCTTGGGTTCTATGGTCAGGCAGCCGGTTACGGTGTGCTACCCGCAGGAGGAGATGACGGCACCCGAGCGCCTGCGCGGGCATATCGTCAACGACATGGACGTGTGCATCTGCTGCGGCATGTGCGCGCGGCGTTGCCCGGCGGGCGCGCTCGCGGTCGATCGCAAGGGCGGAACGTGGTCGATCGACCCGTTTGCCTGCGTGGTGTGCGGCGAGTGCATCGAGAGCTGCCCCAAGCACTGCCTGAGCATGGACACCGCCCGTACTCCGGTTGCGGCGGACAAGACTCCCACGGTAGAAACCAAGCCGGAGTAGCGCTGGGATGGGGCCGGTGGGGCAAAAATGCCCCACCGGCCCCGCGCGTGAACGCGCGGTTGGGCCGCCGCGATCAAAACTATGCCGGATTACGGGGCTGGATGGCGAACCTCCGACCATATAGAAAATCGCAAAAACAAAACCGCAGGTAGATAGCCTGCCGTTTCTCAAAAAATGGAGGTATGGATGAGGGTTCCGACTTTAGCCCCGTAATCCGGCATAGTTTTGAAATGCCGCCATAGCCGTAACATCCCTTGATCTCCCATGGACAGAGGGAAACGGATCATTTTGGCCTTGCGAGGGCTGTCGCGTAACCCGTCCGGCACGAAATGGGCCCATCTACTACTTTTGGGCGCCTACCTCCGAACACGGAGATCAACGCGAAAAGAAAACCGCAGGTAGAACGCCTGCGGTTTTTTGTAAAACGCGGTTGTGTTTGGGGGTATCGGGTCAAACGTAGTAGATGGGCCGGTTTCGTGCGAGAGAGCTATTAACTAACCCTCTAATGATGGAGGAAGTTGGGCCATTTTGGCCCGTCTATCTTTGGTCGCACCCGTTTTCCTGCGAAAACCCTCATGTCTCAACTTTGGTGAGACATTTGTCTCACGCTCAAAACTGAATCTGGAACGTGTGTCACCTGCCCAAATTGTGTCTCATTTCGTAACTTTAGGCTGATGCAAGGTCTAAGACCGCGAGAAGGGAGACGCGATGAGTAAGTACACGAGGGGCCTCTTGGCGGTGATACTGGCCGTAGTGCTGGTGTTGCCGGCTGCAGCATTTGCCATGCTGCCCGAGGCCAACGCCAGGTCCAGCACCGGAATGGACGGACCGACGGTGAGCAATAAGATAGTCGATCCTGACACCACCAGCCGTTGGCAATACTGGGCGTCGGGCGGCGAGCAGGACCAGACGACACGTTATGTAGGCCGAATCTGGACGGACAAGACGGTCGAGCCCGCGCAGGACGAAAAGTCCGACTTTGTGACGACGCTTTCCACGATATCTTCGACTTCTGATACAACGTCGCTGGTCACTAAACCGCTCGATATCGTGATGGTGCTCGATGCCTCCGGGTCGATGGATGATGACATGGGCGGCAGCGATTCGACCAAACGCATCGATGCGCTCAAGGCGGCTGCCAGTTCCTTTATCGACACCATCGCCGAGCAGAACGCAAAGATTGAGGATGCTTCCAAACAGCATCAGGTTGCCATCGTTAAGTTCTCGGGTAGAAAGAAAAAAGAGACCGGCAACGATACGTATCGCGATCGTTGGGGATACACGCACAACTATTCGCAGGTTATGAAGAGCCTGACGCCGTGTGTCGATAACGCTGCGACGGAACTTAATGCGACGGAACTTAAGAAAACGGTCAGTCTCATCAAGCCCGCCGGCGCCACGCGGGCTGATTACGGCCTTGAGCTTGCTCGTGACATGTCGGGTCGCAAGGATGCCCAGAAGGTCGTTGTGTTCTTTACCGACGGCTCTCCTACAAGTTCTAATGGTTTTGAGTCCGATGTCGCTGATGATGCCGTTAATGCCGCCAAGACCATGAAAGATAAAGGCGCTACCATCTACACCATCGGCATCTTTAGCGGCGCAAACCCGGATCAGGCCATTAGCAAGGCAAGCATAGAAAACAGGTTCATGCACGCCGTGTCAAGCAACTATCCAAACGCCACGTCCTACATAACCAATGAGCTTGGTAAACGCGCCGAGAATTCCGACTTCTACAAGGCTGCGTCGAACGCCGATGAGCTCAAGAAGGTATTTGATGACATCTCGAGCTCTATCACCTCGGGCAAGGGCTATCCCACCCAGACAGAGGACGGCTATGCTCACAAGTCCGGCTACATCACCTTTAGTGATGAGCTGGGCGACTTTATGCAGGTCGATGCGTTTATCAGCGCTCAGATTAATGGCGCCACCTTTGGCGAGGCAACCAAGACCACCAAGAAGACCGCCAAGGGCAGCGTGGACACGTACGAGTTTTCGGACATTGCCAAGGACCTGGTCATCACCGTCGTGCATTCTGACGACGCGCAGCAGGGCGATATCGTGACGGTTAAGATTCCCGCATCGCTGATTCCGCTGATCCGCTATCACGTGGACATGGAAAAGGGGATTTTTGAGCACACGTCGCTCAATGACATCAAGCCTATTCAGGTTAAATACACCTCGAGCGTCAAGGGCGAAGCGCGCAACAACCTATTTACGCCCGATAAGGAACTCGAGGAGTATATCGGCACTCACAAGGACGCCGACAACCAGACGGTCTCCTTCCTGGCCAACAAGTGGTCGGGCGGCGAGCTGGGCGATGTCGTCGCCGAGTTTGAGCCTGCCAAGACCAACAGCTACTATTACTTCCAAAAGGTCACGCCTATCTACACGGACGAGGCATGCACCCAGCGCACGACGGTAAAGCCGCAGGGCAACGACGTCTATTACTACAAGGACGAGTTTGTGGCGATGGACGCAAACGGCAAGCCAAAGAACGACTATGCCGTTGTGGCGTTTGAAGGTCACGAGATTGCCAGCTGCGACGGCGCTCTGGTCAATGAGGGCGGCTACTGGTCCTTTAATAAGGGAACCGCGCGTTTGGCCTATATTGACCAACTGCATACCAACAAGGACGACGTGGGCGGCAACAACACCAAGACCGCGAGTGACGTGCTTAACCCCACGTGGAATGACCTTTCCTCCGTTGCGACTTCCACGCACGTGCATTCGCGCCTGGGCAACAACGGCAAGATCGTCTTTAGCCTTGCAACCAAGCCGACAACGGTGGATACCAAGACTGACTTTGGTCTGACCAAGGTGCTCGAGGGCCGCAAGTGGGCGGATACGGATGCGTTTGAGTTTGAGCTCTCCGCGACGTCCGACAACAATGCCCCGATGCCCGACCCCGCGACCGTAACTGTGACCAATGCCGATCTCGACAAGGGCAAGGCAGCCATTAACTTTGGCAAGATTACTTATGCCGAGCCGGGCGAGTACACCTATGAGGTCCGCGAGAAGAACGCTGGCCAAGCTATCGACGGTATCACCTACAGCGATAACGTTGCGGAGATCACCGTGACGGTAACGCCCAACGCAAAGGGCGAGCTCAGCGCTGCCGTGAAGGTGACCTCGGGCGAGACTGAGTTCGTAAACACTTACGCTACAGATTCCGTTGAGTCCAGCGTCACCAGCAAGATCAAGGTTACCAAGGTCCTGACAGGGCACGATCTCAAGGACGGCGAGTTTAGCTTTGAGTTGCGCGAGATCAAGGGCGAGGACTCTGAGCTTATCGAGACCGTCAAGAATGACGCCAACGGCAACGTTGTGTTCAGCCCCATCGAGTACACCGAGGCTGGCGAGCACACCTATACGCTGAGCGAGGTCAAGGGCAATGCCGGCGGCGTCACCTACGACGGCACGGTATACACCGTCGTGACGACCATTGCCGACAACGGTAAGGGCCAGCTGGTGGCCACGCATAAGTTAAAGGGCGCCGATAGCGGCAAGAAGATTGAGTTTAAGAACTCTTATACCGTGAAGCCCAAGAGTTCCAGCGTCACTCACAAGATCACCGCGTACAAGTCCCTGGCCGGCCGCACCCTTAAGCCCGGTGAGTTCGAGTTCGAGCTCGTCGAGGGCGATGAGGTCGTCGCCACTGGCAAGAACAGCTACGACGGCATGATTGCGATGAGTCCCATCGAGTACACCGAGCCCGGCGAGCACACTTACACGCTGCGCGAGGTCCACGGCGGAACCAAGAGCAATGGCATCACCTACGACGGCACGACCTACACCATCGTGACCACGGTTACGGACAATGGCGATGGCACGCTCGATGTCCATCATGTTCTGAAGGGTGACAAGCCTGCTGAGTTCAAGAATTCTTACGGCCTGACCTCCGAGAGCTCAAGCGTCACCGACCAGATCATTGCGACCAAGGTCCTGACCGGGCGCAAGCTTGCTGCCGGCGAGTTCTCCTTCGAGCTTGTCGAGGGTAACGATATCGTTGTCACTGGCACCAATGCGGCTGACGGCACGATCGTCATGGGCAAAATCACTTACGATAAGCCTGGCAATCACACCTACACGCTGCGCGAGAAGCTCCCCAACGAGGCGGGGCTGAGCAATGGGATCACGTACGATAAGACGAATTACACCATCAAGACGAGCGTCATCGACAACGGCGACGGCACGCTTAAGGTGACCCATACGCTCGAGGGCACCGAGCTGGCACTCTTCCAGAACAAGTACAATACTGCCCCGAACGAGTCGAGCGTGACCGACCAGATCAAGGCGACCAAGACCCTGACCGGACGCGACCTCAAGGACAACGAGTTCTCCTTCGAGTTGGTCGAGGGCGACGACATCGTCGCGATCGGCACCAATAACGCCGGTGGCATGATTATGATGAGCCCCATCGAGTACACCGAGGCCGGCGAGCACACCTACACACTGCGCGAGGTCAAGGGCGACTCCGACAACGGTATTACCTACAGCACCGCTGAGTACACCATCGTGACTACCGTCACCGACGATGGCAACGGCAAGCTTACGGTTGAGCACAAGCTGCAGGGCGTCGAGGAAGCGATCTTCGAGAACGCCTACACCGTGACCCCCGTGAACTCCAGCGTCACCGATCAGATCACCGCGACCAAGTCCCTGACCGGGCGCGACATGACCGCCGGTGAGTTCTCCTTCGAGCTCGTCGAGGGCGACAAGGTCGTCGCCACTGGCAAGAACGGCGCCGACGGCAAGATCGTCATGGACAAAATCACCTACGACAAGGCCGGCGAGCACACCTATATCCTGCGCGAGGTTAAGGGCGCCGAAGGCAACGGCATCACCTACGACGACAAGACCTACACCGTCGTGACTACGATCACCGATAACGGCAAGGGCAAGCTCGTGGCGAAGCACGAGCTGAAGGAAGCCAAGGCTGCTGAGTTCGAGAATTCCTACAAGCCGAACGCCGGAGAGTTTAGCGTCACCGACGAGATCACCGCTACCAAGTCCCTGACCGGGCGCGAGCTCAAGGACGGCGAGTTCTCCTTCCAGCTCGTCGAGGGCGAGGACGCCAAGGTCGTCGCCACCGGCAAGAACGATGCCGACGGCAACATCAAGATGGGCGCCGTGAAGTATGACAAACCCGGTGCCCACACCTACACGCTGCGCGAGGTCAACGGTGGAACCACTAGCAAGGGCATTACCTACAGTGACGCCAAGTTCACCATCGAGACGACCATCACCGATAACGGCGACGGCACGCTCAGTGCCCAGCATGTTATGAAGAACGCCGAGGCTGCGATCTTCAAGAACACCTACAGCGTGACCCCGATCGATGCCGAGCTCGATTTTGATCTGAGCAAGGCCATTGACGGCCGCGACTGGACGGATGGGGACGAGTTTAGCTTTACCATCACCGCCCCCGAAGGCACCCCGCTGCCCGATCCCGCAACCATAACCGTGAGCAAGAAGGACGCGAAGGACGGCATCGCCGCCATCAAGTTCGGCAAGATCCACTACGCCGCTGCCGGAACCTACAAGTACGAGATCCGCGAGAACGTGGGTAACGCGGCCGGCATGAAGTACGACGACAATGTCGCGACCGCCGAAGTGACCGTGACCGAGAACGGCGAGGGCAACCTGACCGCCAACGTCACTAAGAAGGAAAACGGACGCTTTACCAACACGTATCGCTCTGAGCTCGATTACGCCGCGGCCGGCGGCCTCAAGCTCAGCAAGACCCTCTCCGGCCGTCCCATGACCGAGGGCCAGTTCACCTTTACTGTGACGCCCGCCGACGAGGCTTCGGCCAATGCGCTCGGCTTGCATGAGGGCGCCAACACGTTCAAGTCCCCTGCGACGGCAGAGGGAACGGTCGGCTTGATTGACATTCTGGCTGGCCATGAGGTCAAGTTTACGCAGGCTGACGCCGGCAAGACCTTCACATACACCGTGGCGGAGAAGAACGACGGCAAGCCCGGCTACACCTACGACGATGCCGAGCGCACCGTGACGATCGCTGTTGCCGACGATGGTGCCGGAACGCTTACCGCTACGACGACTGTCTCCGGCCCCGAGGGCACGCATGAGACGATCCACAAGAGCGGCGAGAACAAGGTCGAGAGCGCCGTGGTCCCGTTCGAAAACAGCTATAGCGCCACGACCAATACGACTGGTGGCGAAGCTGCCCAGATTGTTGCCACCAAGAAGCTGACCGGTCGTCCGATGGTCAACGGCGAGTTCTACTTTGGCATCGCCTACGCGGGCGAGACGGAAGCCATCGAGGGTACGTGCGTTACCAACATTAACGGCCAGGTGAGCTTTGGCGCGCTGCATTACGACACCGAGATGCTTGCCAACCTGGTAAGCGCCAACCGCGCCATCCGCACCGACACGGATGCCAAGCTCGCGTGGACCATCAACTACACGGCCTTTGAGTACACGAACTTGCTGGCCGACCAGGGCATTACCGCCGCGAAGTCGAGCTTTAGCTTTAAGGTCATCGTCGTCGACAACGGCGACGGCACCCTGACGGCATCGCCCGACTATGCCGGCGCCGAGCCCGTGTTCGAGAACGTCTACGGCGCCGAGGCCGTCGATGCCGCACTCGCCGGCACTAAGAAGCTCCAGGCTGCCGAGGGCCTGACCCCGGGCGACATTGCGGGCAAGTTCACCTTTACCGTGACTGCCGACGAGGCTGGCGCCCCGATGCCCGAGCGCACGACCGCGGCCAACGACGCGGCCGGCAACGTGGACTTTGGCAAGATCCACTTTACACTCGACGACCTTAACCGCGCCCTGGGCGTGACGGCCAACGCTTCTGGCGATGCATCGAGCGACGCTGAGGCCAACGCCGACAAGGCCGAGGTTGACGCTGACGAGGCCGATGCCAACGCCGAGTCCAAGCCCGTCGTTACCGCTCCGCGCTCGCACACCTTTACCTATACGGTGACCGAGTCCGGTAGCGCCCCTGGCGTGGCCAACGATGCCAACGCCACGCGCAAGGTTTCCTACACCGTGACTGACGACGGCGCCGGACATCTGAAAGTCGTGCGCAACGGCGACGACGGTGCCGCCTTCACGTTCACCAACACGTACAGCGTGGCGCCCACCGATTCTTCCATGACCGATCAGGTCAAGACGGTCAAGCGTCTGACCGGCCGCGACCTTGCAGCTGGCGAGTTCACGTTTGAGCTGCTCGAGGACGGCGTGGTTGTCGCTAGCGGCACCAACGACGCCAACGGCACCGTTACGCTGAGCCCGATCCACTACGAGGCGCCCGGCACGCACACGTACACGCTGCGCGAGGCCTGCCCCAACGCGCTCGGCCTGTACAAGGGCGTCACTTATGACGGCACGACCTACACCGTCGCGACCACCGTCTCCGACAACGGCGACGGCACGCTGACCGCGACGCACAAGCTCGAGGGAACCACCGAGTCGGCTGGCTTTACCAACAAGTATCACGCCATGCCCACGCAGGTTTCCATCGGCGCCATCAAGGTGCTCGAGGGACGCGAGCTCAAGAAGGACGAGTTCAGCTTTAAGCTCGTTGGCGAGGACGTTGAGTCCACCGTCACCAACGATGCCGACGGCAAGATCAACTTCGACAAGTTCGAGTACGACAAGCCCGGTACGTACGTCTACACCATCAGCGAGGTCAAGGGCGACGAGGCCGGTATGACCTACGACAAGTCCGTCTTTACCGCGACCGTCAGCGTGGTCGATGACGGCGAGGGCAACCTCAAGGCGAGCGTCGCCTTTGCCAAGGGCGACAAGAGCGTCGAGGGTATCGTGTTCAACAACACGTACAAGAAGCCCGAGACGCCCGTACCGACGCCCGATTCCGGCACGCCCAAGACCGTGACGAACATCGTCAAGACGGTCAAGGGTTTCCTGCCCACCACGGGTGACCAGCAGGCCGCCGCACTGCTCATGGCATTCGTCATTGCCATGGTCGGCGTCGGAGCCCTGGTCTGGGGTATCCGTAAGCGCTAGGCACGCTGGCAGCGCCCGGGGCCAAAAGGCCCCGGGCGG
>NZ_CAXVJM010000008.1:0-76050 GCF_964259375.1 Collinsella aerofaciens ATCC 25986 | reverse complement strand
GGAGGTATCTCCCTCCTCCGTGGCGGCGCTTTTGTGCGTGGGCGAGAAGGGCTTGCCACGAAACCGGCCCATCTACTACGTTTATCCCCTTACCCCCAACCATGCCAAAAAACGCGAAAACAAAAACGCAGGTAGAACGCCTGCGGTTTTCTGGAAAACGGGGGCATGGTTGGGGGTATCGAGTCAAACGTAGTAGATGGGCCGATTTCGTGGCGGGCGCTGTCAGCCGGTTTCCGCGGGTGGAAGAAAATGGATCATTTTGGTCCCGCGAGGCTTGCGGAGGCACTCGTGCAGGGCCGCCCGAACAAAACTATGCCGGTTTACTACGACGAATTCGACATTCCCGACCATGACTGCATTTTTCTAAATATCGAAAGCGTTCTACCTGCGGTTTTGTAAGCGCGCAATTTGCCGTGGTCGAAAGTGGGCGATTCATCGTAGTAAACCGACATAGTTTTGAAATGGTATTAAATCTGTAGCAGCCATTTTGCTATGCGGGAGTGGTTGGCAGTTGGGTAATTACCCTCGCAGGTAGGCGATGGCGATCTGCGTGCGGTTGCGCAGGCTCATTTTGGCTAGGATCGAGCTGATGTGGTTGCGCACGGTGCCTTCGCCCATATAGGCGGTGGCGGCAATCTCCTTGTTGTCGAGACCGCGGGCGATGAGCTCGGCGACTTCGAACTCGCGGTCGGTTAGGCTGGCGAAGGCCGCAGGCCGGCGGGGCGTGCCCGCCTCAACGCTCGTTCCGTCAAAATCGATGTCCTCGATCGCCTTGCCCTCGAGCACGCGTTTATTGTCCATGACCTGCGCCAATGCCGGCGGAATGGCGGCGACATCGGTTTTGATCAGGTAGCCGCGGGCACCCAGTTTGAGCGCCGACACAATGTACTCGTCATCCGAGAATGTCGTCAGAAACACCACGCGCGCCGCAGGGTCGCGCTCAAGGATCTCGCGTGCCGCCGAAAGTCCGTCACGCCCCGGCATCTGGATGTCGAGCAGTGCGATATCGGGTGCGTGTTCGGCGTAGAGCGCCACCGCGTCGTTGCCGTTGGCACCGGTGCCCACCACTTCGATCTGTGGCTGGGCGCCCAGGATAATCTTGAGCGAATCGACCACCAAGCGGTCGTCGTCGACAACAATGAGCCTCATCGGCTCTCATCTCCTTGCTGTTTGGGAACGGTGGCAAACACGCACCAGCCGCCGACGCCGGCGCGCGGGCCGGCGGTAAAGGTGCCGCCAAGCGCCTCGATGCGCTCGCGCATGGAGCCGAGCCCCATGCCCTCGGCGACGCCGCGACCACCTGTCCGGGTCCCGCCATTGCCATCGTCGGTAACGATGAGCTGGTAAAACGACGGATGCTCCATGCATCGCACGGTGACAGCATGGGCGCAAGCGTGGCGCATGGTGTTGGATAGCGCCTCGCGCAGGACCGCCGCAAAGCAGTTCGCGACGTTTGCGGGCGCATGTTCGGTCATAACTTCAAGCTCAATCTGCGGGCCGCCGTCCGAGCGTGCGCCTTCAACAATGCGTTCGAGCTGCACGGAAAGGTCGACGGCGTTGTCGTTGAGCGCGTGGACGCTGGTGCGCACAAGTTGGAGCGCCTCGTCAACGGTGCGCTTGACGTCGGCGAAATCGGCGGCGACGCCGGGTTCATCGGCGTGGACTATGCGCAGGGCCTCGGTCTGCAGCGAGGCACGTGTAAGTTGGTGGCCGACACTATCGTGGATCTCGCGCGCGATGCGGGCACGTTCGGCGAGTGTCGCGAGTTCGACCTCGTAGTCCTGGCGGTCGGCAAGATCGCGGTTGCGCGCTTCGAGCGCGAGGGCTCGTTCTTGCAGCTCATCGCGGGTACGGCGCATGCGCTGCTGCTCGCGCTCTAGCTGGGCGGTACGTAGCGACAACAAGGTGGCGGCAACCGAAAGGATGGCGGTCAGCAGGAGCGTTCGTGCGGTGAGCGCGTCGGTGCGAAAGTCCGCGACGAGCGCAAAGACAAAGGCGACGCCAATGCCCAGCGCGACCCAGGCGTGCTCGCGGCGCACGCGTCGCGCGATGTCATAGAGGGCGAGGGGCGCAAACGGCACAAACGGCGGCACGAAGACGGCCGCGATGATGTAAACGTAGCTCGCGGCCTCGCTGGCGCGACGGGCGCGCTCTCCCTGCGCGAGCTCGGCCAGCGAGGTGGTAATAACGCCAAGGCAAAACGCCGCGACCAGGCGAGCGTCGACAGCAAGGCCCACGGCAGCTGCGATGCAGCACGCCAGCACGATCGATTTGTCGAAAAGCCTGTTCATACGGGTATTGTACGCGAAGCCGCGCGTGGTGGAGGGGCCGCCTGCGCAACCGTGACATTCCTCCCGCGCGGCAAATCGGCGTCGATCGCTCGCGCGAGCGGGGGTTTCGCCTCCGCCCCCCCCGCACTCGTGACAAAGCTCACTGGTGCGCGCCGCCCGCTCCTGCGATGATGAAATCGTACCGGGCCACGACCAACAGAAGGGCCGCCTCATGACAGACATCGTCCATGTCGAAAACCTCGTCAAGCGCTACGACGACCTTATTGCGCTCGACCACTTTAATCTGAGCATCGCCCCCGGCGAGATCTTTGGCCTGCTCGGCCCCAATGGCTCGGGCAAGACCACGTCCATCAACTGCATTTTGCAGCTGCTTTCCTACGACAAAGGCACCATCGAGCTGTTCGGCGAGCCCATGACGCCCATGCGTTACGACCTCAAGCGCCGCATCGGCGTGGTGCCGCAGCAGGTGGCGGTGTTCGACGAGCTCACCGTGCGCGAGAACATCGACTATTTCTGTAGCCTCTACGTCAACGACCGCAAGCGCCGCCGTGCGCTCGTGGACGAGGCGATCGACTTCGTCGGTCTGGGCGACTTTACCAAGTTCCGCCCCGGCAAGCTCTCGGGCGGTCTGGCGCGTCGCCTCAACATTGCCTGCGGCATCGCGCACAAGCCCGAGCTCATCTTCTTTGACGAGCCCACGGTGGCGGTCGACCCGCAGAGCCGCAACGCCATCCTGGAGGGCATCTGCCGCCTGCGCGACGAGGGCGCCACGGTGGTGTATACCAGCCATTACATGGAGGAAGTCGAGCAGATCTGCAGTCGCATCATGATCATGGACGGCGGCCGCGTGCTGGCGCAGGGCACCAACGACGAGCTCAAGCGCATGATCCAGATGGGCGAGCGCGTGACCGTCGAGGTCGGCGCCGTCGAGCCCGCCACGGTCGAGCGGCTGCGCGCCCTCGAGCACGTGCTCAGCGTCGAGCTGTCCGGCGGCGAACTCGTCTGCACCTGCGAGGCGAGTCCGCACAACCTGGTCGACATCCTCGACACATTGCGCGCCGCCGACGTGGCGCTCGGCCGCGTGTGGAGCGAGCCGCCGACCCTCAACGACGTGTTCCTCGAGATCACCGGCCGCGAGCTGCGCGACTAGGGGGCGGCCATGTTCAACACCATTGTCATTACGGTCAAGACGCTGCTGCGCCGGCCGAGCACGTGGGTTTGGGGCGCGATCTTTCCCGTCGCGCTCTCCACGATGTTCATGTTTATGTTTGCGAATCTGAGCTCCGACGGCACGGTCGACCCGGTGCCGGTTGCCGTCGTGGCGGACGAGGCCTGGGACGCCTCGACCTTTAAGGACGTGGCGGCTTCGCTTGCCAAGGAAGGCGACGACCAGCTGCTCGATGTGAGCGAGTACGAAGACTTGGCTGCCGCGCGCAAAGCGCTCAAGGCCGGCGAAGTCGCGGGCATTTACACGGTGGATACCGCGGGCACGCCCAAACTCACATTGCTTTCGAGCTATGACAGCTCGCGTGCGTCGACGGTGCTCACCGACCGCAGCATTTTGGAGACGGTGGCAAGCTCGTATACACAAAATGCCGAGCTCATGTCCCAGATTGCCCAAGACAACCCGGCGGCGCTCGCCGACCCGGAGGCGGTTGCGCGCGCCCTGTCGCTCGAGGGTGGCACCCGCCGCGTAAGTCTGACACGCACCACGCCCGATGGTACGGTCGTCTACTACTACGCGCTCTTTGGCCTGGTCGCGATGATGTCTGCCGAGTTTGCCGCCTTGAGCGTCGTCGATCTGCAGCCCAATCTGTCGGGCCTTGGTGCGCGTCGCTGTGTGGGCGGTCTTTCCAAGACGGCGTCGCTAGCCGGCATCTTTGTCGGCTCGTGGCTGGTTTCCTTTGCCTCGATGGCGGTCGCGATTAGCTACGTGCGCCTAGTCGTTGGCGTTGACTTTGGCGGGCGCGAGGGGCTGTGCCTGCTGGGCGGTGCTGCATCCGCGCTTGCCGCCACGGGCTTGGGGCTCTTTGTGGGCACGCTTCCCGTTAAGGGCGGCAAGGCGTCCAAGTCGGGCATCCTCACGGGCTTTGCCACCACGTGTGCCCTGTTTGCCGGGCTCTACGGCGAGCCGGCGATGGCACTTGCCGACGATGTCGCCCGCGCCTGCCCGGCCGAGTGCTGGCTCAACCCCGTCAAGCTCATCTGCGACATGTTCAATCGCCTGTATTTCTTTGAGGACCTGGGGCCCTTCGCCGTCCGCGCCGGCGCGCTCGTCCTGATGGCCCTGGTGTTTGTCGCCGCCGCTACGCTGATCTTTGGAAGGAGCCGCTATGAGCACCTTTAAGACCGCGCTTCGCATGGCGCTGGCGCACCCGTTCTACCTGCTCATCTATACGGTGTTCATCTCGCTCATGGGCGTATTCATCGCGGCCTCGGTGAGCTGGAACTCGTCGCAGCTTACCGAGTACGAGCCCTACGACACCAACGTGATCGTGGTCGACCGCGACAATAGCGACCTTTCGCGGGCGCTTACCAAGCACCTGGGCTCACGCTTTGACCTGGTCACGGGCGTTGGTGACGATACGTACGACCTTGCGGATGCGCTCGCCAAGAGCAACAGCGCCAAGGGCAGCGCCGACTGCGTGTTCTTTATCCCGGAGGGGTTTGAGGACGACCTTGTTGCGGCCGCCCGTGCGGGGGAGGCCCTGCCCAAACTCGACGTGACGTACGGCTCCGGCACCATGGCGGCGGCGCTCTCGTCTGCCGAGGCCTCGCGCTGGATCTCGCTCGCGGGTGCTGCGGCGGCACTTGAGCCAGCTGTCTCCAACGGTGACGTCGCCAAGGCCGCCGAGCACGCTGCCGCAAAGCGCGCGGAGGTCGAGATTGAGCAGATCAAGGTCGACTCGACTGCCGCTGCCACGCTCGAGTCGTACTTCAACTTTGGCGCGTACGCGATTATCTCGTCGGTCATCGTGTCGGTGGGACTGGTGTTTTCGGGCATGAACGAGCCCGAGCGCGTGCGCCGCATGGAGGCCGGCCCGGTCTCCGAGCGCCAGCGCTCGCTTGCTGTGTTCGCGGCTGCCGCGGTGCTCACCGTCTGCATCTGGTTTGTGTCGAGCATGATGGGCGTTGTGAGCTTTGCCGGTGCGGTCGCCGAGGTCGGCGTGGGTCGTGTGTGCCTGGCGCTGGCGGCAACGTTTGCCCTGGCGTGCACGCCGCTGGCCGTTGGCTTTACGCTGTCGAGCCTGGGCGCGCGCGAGGAGCTGCTCAACGGTGTGGGCAACCTGCTCGGCATGCTCATGACGTTTTTGGGCGGCGCCTGGATGCCATTGTCGCTGATGGGTCCGGTCGTGCAGACGGCGGCGCACTTTGTGCCGACGTTTTGGGTGAACGACGCGATCGGCAAGGCGCTCGCCGCGGACCTGACGTCCACCGTGCTGGGCGACATCGCCTGCGATCTGGGCGTCACGGTGCTCTTCGCCGCCGCCATCGCCGCCGTAGGCCTAGCCCTCGCCCACAACAAATCCCACGCCTAACCGCCTAGTCATTGGGGACGTTCTTAAACGACTGGTCGCTGGGGACAGTCTTTGCCGATTCGCCGGCTCGCCGGCCGGGCTGGCAAGGACTGTCCCAATATGCCGGCCTTTGGGGACCACTCATTGGGGACAGACTTAAATGAGCGATTTCACTCATTTAAGTCTGTCCCCAATGAGTGGGTTGGAAAAAAAGTCGCGCCTGTCGCTTAAAAATAGTTCACCTGGGTTTACTATTACCCTAGAAAAGTAGCAGAAGGCTAACAACGGGGGATAGCATGGCAGCGCAGAAAGCCTATGTCCAGGTCAAAGGGCTCAAGAAACACTATGGCGACGGTGATGCGCGCCTGACGGTACTCGATGGCATCGACACGTCCATCAACCGCGGCGAGATCTGCGTCATGCTGGGGCCCTCGGGCTCGGGCAAGTCGACCTTTCTCAACCTCATTGGCGGCCTGGAGGATGCCGACGGCGGCTCCATCATGGTGGACGGCTGCGACCTCACGGTGCTCAAGCCTGCCGATCTGGGCGAGTACCGCCGCCGCGAGCTGGGCTTTGTCTTCCAGTTCTACAACCTGGTGTCCGACCTTACCATCAAGGAGAACATCGAGGTCACGGCACACCTGTCCAAAAACCCGCTCAATGTCGACGACCTGCTGCGTTCGCTGGGCCTCTACGAGCACCGCAACAAGTTCCCGCGCCAGGTCTCGGGCGGCCAACAGCAGCGCTGCGCCATCGGTCGTGCGCTCGTCAAAAACCCGGGCCTGCTGCTGTGCGACGAGCCCACGGGCGCGCTTGACTACAAGACGTCCAAGGAAATCTTGCAGCTCATGGAGGATGTCAACCGCACCTACGGCTGCACCATCATCATCGTCACCCACAATGCCGCTATCGCGCGCATGGCCAATCGCGTGCTGCGCCTGCGCGACGGGCACATCGTCGAGGATGAGCTCAACGAGTCGCCCATCGCGGCCGCCGATCTCGATTGGTAGGCGACGCCATGACACCTCTCGCAAAACGTCTCCCGCGCGAGCTGCGCCGCAATATCGGCAAGTACCTGGGCATCTTTTTGCTTATGTGCGGAAGCATCGCCCTTACCTCGGGCTTTTTGCTCGCGGCGCATTCCATCGGCTGCCTCATCGACGACATGCGCGACGAGTACACGATTGAGGACGGCCGCGTGACCACCTCCTTCGAGGCTACCAAAGACCAGCTCAAGGCCGCCGAGGATGCAGCCGGCGACGTCGGTGGCGTCACGCTCTACAAGAATTTCTCCATCGACGCCATCATCAAAAAGACCGCCGGCGACGACGGCACCAAGCGCACCCTGCGCACCTACGTGCATCGCACTAAGGTTGACATTGCGTCCTACTGCGAAGGCAAGCAGCCCAGGGCGGACGATGAGGTGGCAATCGACCGTGTCTTCGCCACCAACAACGACCTCGCCGTGGGCGATAAGGTCGAGCTTGAGGGCCGCACCTACACCATCTGCGGCATCATGACCCAGCCCGATAGCCAGGCGCTGTTCCTCAACAATTCGGACTTTACGGTGAACACCATCACGTACGGCGTGGCCGAGGTCACCGACGCCGGCTTTGCCGCGCTCGAGGATGCCGGCGGCGCGCCTGCCTGCACCTACTCCTTCACCTTTGCCGATCGCGACCTCCCCACCGCGGATCGCATCGATGCGGAGCAGGATATGGTCGAGGCGCTGACCGATGCCGATGCGCGCGTGGACGATCTGATCGATGCCGACTCCAACCAGGGCATTGGCTATGCGCGCGATGACGTGGACGGCGACTCCATGATGTGGATGACGTTGCTCGACATCATCATCGTGATCATGGCGTTTGTCTTTGTGGTGCTCACCGACGCCACTATCGAGGAGGAGAGCGCCATCATCGGCACGCTGCTCGCCAGCGGCTATCGCCGCCGCGAGATCGTGCTGCACTACCTGGCACTTCCCGCCATCGTGGGCGTGCTCGCGGCACTTTTGGGCACCGCGCTCGGCGTTGCGTTCTTTACCGAGCCCATGCGCGGTCTCTACTACGGCTCGTACAGCCTGCCGCCCTTCCAGGTGTACTGGAGCTGGGAGATCTTTGTGAAGTGCGCCGTGGTCCCCGCCGCCGCGCTCATCCTCATCACGCTGGTAGGCCTGCTTCGCAAGATGGGCAAGACGCCGTTGCAGTTCCTTCGCCACGAGGCGAGCGGCAAATCGGGCACCAAGCGCGGCCTGCAGCTGCCGGAGCGCATGGGCTTTGTCTCGCGCTTCCGCCTGCGTATCTTCCTGCGCAACCTGGGCAACTTTGCCACGCTCTTCGTGGGCATTGCGTTTGGGTCGCTGCTGCTGCTCTTTGGCCTGGCGATCCTGCCCACGATGACGCACTATGCGGACAACCTCGAGACGAGCCTGGTCGCCGAGCACCAGTACACGCTCAAGGCGCCGCTGGAGCTCGGGGGCACTGCCGAGGAGCGTGAGCAGTGGTCGGCGCTCGAGCGCTTGCAGTCGGTTGACGGCGCGCTGCTTTCTGCCGCCCAGGATGCCGATGACGAGCTTGACGACGCGGCCGATGCGGCGCAGACGGCAGCCGATGCCGCGAACGCATCTCCGTCTGCCGAGAGCCTGACTGCAGCGCGGGATGCGCTTGCCAAGGTCCAGGACAAGAAGGATGCGCTCTACGCGCGCCTTGACGACCTTGCCGATGCCCTCGGCTGCAACCGCGACGAGGCTATCGACCTGATTGACAAGGCCTCTAAGATCGACACTGACAACGACGATATCCACCCGGTCAATACAATCGACAACGGTGCAGGCGCAATCGCACAGGCCGAGAAATACGCCGTTTACCAGCTGCAATACGACCGCGGCGATGGTAATGGGCAGGAGACGATTTCCGTCTACGGCATCTCGCCCGATTCGCGCTACTGGAAAGACCTCAACGTCAGCGACGGACGCGTCGTCTTTGGCGGCGGTCTGCTCGATAAGTTTGGCTGGAGCGAGGGCCAGAAGGTCACACTCAGCGACAAGTACGAGGGCGAGCATTATTCTCTTGAGTACGCGGGCAAGGATTGTGCCTGGGGCTCAAAGTCGGACATGAATATCTATATGAGCATCGACGACTTTAACGAGCTGTTCGACAACGACGCCGCCTACTTTAACGGCTATGTGAGCGACGAGAAGCTCGACTTCGATGCTCGTTACTTTGCCGGTGACATCACGCCCGACGACATGCGCGCCGTGGGCGACCAGTTTATAGGCATGATGAGCAAAATGATCGGCATGATGGTTGGGCTCGCGGTGTTTATCTTCCTGCTGTTTATGTACCTGCTGACTAAGGCTGTGATCGACCATAGCGCCCGGTCGATTAGCTACATGAAGGTCTTTGGCTATCGCGATGGCGAGATCTCGCATCTGTACATCCGGTCGATCACACTGTGCGTGGCGGCGTCGCTTGTGCTGAGCCTGCCGGTCATTATTGGCTCGCTCACGGCCATCTTCCGCTCGATGCTGCTCGCCTACAACGGAAATATCGAGATCTACGTGCCCGCTTGGTCCATGGCTGCATGCGTCGGCATTGGCTTTGCGACCTACCTGATCGTGGCGCTGCTACACACGCGCTCTATCAAGCGCGTCAGCCTGGCCGAAGCTCTCAAGGTGCAGGAGTAGCCCCTTATTGGTCATTGGGGACGTTCTTAAATGACTAGTCATCGGGGATAGTCTTTGCCGATTCGCCGGTCTGCCGGTCGGGTTGGCAAGGACTGTCCCTAACTGCCGGCAGGAAAGGAACGTCCCTAGCTGCCAGGTGGCGAGGCACTCATTTAAGTCTGTCCCCAATGAGTGGTTTCAGTCATTTAAGTCTGTCCCCAATGACTAGGTGCCGCGCTTGACTTCGACCCTACTTCAACGGGTACTATCCTCTATGTCTGTAACGCCATATAGACCGAGGGGATATATCTATGACCGCAACTGCACCCGCAGCACCCGCTAAGGTGTACTTCACCAACCTGCGCACGCATGCTCGCGAGAGCCAGCTCGACAAGCTCAAGCGCCTCATCCGTCGCGCCGGTATTGAGCAGATCGACTTTGAGAACAAGTTCGTCGCCATCAAGATTCACTTTGGCGAGTTGGGCAACCTGAGCTTTTTGCGCCCCAACTACGCCCGCGCCGTCGCGGATGTCGTGAAGGAGCTGGGCGGCAAGCCCTTCCTCACCGACTGCAACACGCTCTATGTGGGTAGCCGCAAAAACGCGCTCGAGCACATCGACACCGCCTACCAGAACGGCTTTACCCCGTATGCCACGGGCTGCCAGATCATCATCGCCGACGGCCTCAAGGGTACCGACGAGGCACTTGTCCCGGTCGAGGGTGGTGAGTACGTGCACGAGGCCAAGATCGGTCAGGCACTCATGGACGCCGATATCGTGATCAGCCTCACCCACTTTAAGGGCCATGAGCAGGCCGGTTTTGGCGGCGCCATGAAGAACCTGGGCATGGGCGGCGGCAGCCGTGCCGGCAAGATGGAACAGCATGCCGCCGGCAAGCCGAATGTCGCGACCGAGCACTGCGTTGGCTGCCGTGCCTGCGAAAAGATCTGCGCGCATAACGCCATCTCGTTTGACGACACCCGCGAGCGCGAGCTTGCCAACGGTAACACCCGCACGGTTCGCGTGGCTGCCATCGACCACGATCGCTGCGTGGGCTGCGGCCGCTGCATTGCGGCATGCAACCAGGACTGCATCAAGCCCGGCTATGACGCCGCGGCCGATGTGCTCAACTGCAAGATCGCCGAGTACACGAAGGCTGTCGTCGACGGCCGCCCGAGCTTCCATATCTCGCTTGCTATGGACATCAGCCCCAACTGCGATTGTCATCCCGAAAACGATACGCCTATCGTCAACGACATCGGCATGTTCGCGAGCTTCGACCCGGTCGCCATCGATCAGGCCTGCGCCGACGCCGTCATGGCGTCCGAGCCGCTGCCCAACACCGAGCTCACCGATAGCGCGGCCAAGATGGAGCACAACCACGAGCATCTGGAGGGCGAGCAGGCGCACGACCCCTTCTGCATCACGCATCCCGACACCGACTGGCGCGCGTGCATCGCGCATGCCGAGAAGATCGGCCTGGGCACGAGCGAGTACGAGCTCATCGAGGTCAAGTAGCGCCTAGCTATTGGACAAAACAAGCGCATTTGTAGCGCAACGTTAGCAAAAGCCGCCCGTGAGCACAGCGCCCACGGGCGGCTTTTCGGAAGTGCGGTGAAAAATCGAATACCGCCGACCACAAACCGTTTTTTGGCAACAAAACCCCTGATAAATCGTTGGTAAAACTGCGGTCTGGTCGGGCTTCGCGCGATTTTCCCCGCACTTCCGAAAACAGGGGGTCAGATAAATCCCCAGACGTTGCTTTTTGCCTAAAAATACTCGTCGAGGAAGTCGTCGACCGTATTCCAGTAGAGCTCGGGGTCAACTTGCGCACTCTTGGCGTGGGTGGCGCCATGGATGGTGAGCTTTTGCTTGACCTTGCTGGCGCACGCGTCGTAGTTTTGGTCGAGCATGTCGTACGGCACAAAGGTGTCCTGGTCGCCGTGGATAAACAGCATGGGAACCGTCGCGTGTTTGAGTTGCTCCACACTGCTCGCCTTATGAAAGTCGTAGCCCGCGCGCACGTTGCATACCAAGTTTGCTACATCGAGCAAGGGAAAGCTGGGCAGGCCGAACACGTCCTTGAGCTGCAGAGAAAACTCGTCCCAAACACTCGTATAGCCGCAGTCCTCGATAATGCATTTTACGTTTGCGGGCAGAGATTCCCCCGCGACGTTCATGGCGGTTGCCGCACCCATCGACTCGCCAAAGACCAAGATGCGTGCCTCGGGGTCAGCCTGAACGATCCGCCCAATCCATGCAACGACATCTAGCCGCTCGGGCCAGCCCATGCCGATATAGTCGCCGCCGGAGCGCTCGTGGGCGCGGGCGGCGGGTGCGAGTACGTTCATGCCGCGGTCGTGGAATCGCTTGACGTATCGGGCCATACCGATGGGCTCGTTGGTATATCCATGCAGGCAGACGGCGTAGTCGTGCGTGCTCTCCGAAGCAGCAAAATACCAAGCGGCAAGCTCGGTTCCGTCATCTGCGGTGAGGCTGCTGCTCTCGCGATTCTCTTTAAACCACGCCCGCGCCTCGGTGTCCTCGGCATCCGGCTGCTCACCTTCTTTGTCGTTCTTGCTATCCTGCATCATCTTCATGGTGTACGGCGCTTGGGGGTTCAGGGCAAAGTCAAACAAAAAGTTGCCGGCAAATCCGAGCAGCGCAACGACAACCACCAGTGCAACGATGCCGGCTATCTTGAGCTTTCGATGGGAACGTGCGTTTTGAGCCATGCAGTATTCTCCTATAAGATGTTAATACATCAACATTTAATGCAAGCGCATTATGGACGTTCGCCGTTGATGCGTCAACAAGCAAAGAATGGGTAAACAAAGGGTCACGTATGGTACAAATTTCGCACGTACCCAGACGCTTTGATATAGTGTTGAGAACTCTTTACGTTGGAGGATGTAACCGGCATGTCCGATTCGAGCGACAGTTCTAAGCCGCGACCCAAGACCGCGGCCGTTCCACACTACACGGTGGGCGAGGAGATCATGAACTCCGTCACCCATGGTGTCGGCTGCCTGCTGGGTATCGCGGGCCTGGTGCTCCTGATCGTATTCGCCGCCCTGCGCGGCGGAGGCCCAGCCCACATGGCCGCGGCAATTGTCTATGGCGTCAGTATTATCCTCGAATACCTAGCCTCCACGCTCTACCATGCGATTCAGCCCGCGGGCGCCAAGCGCGTGTTTCGCATCATCGACCACAGCTGCATCTACCTGCTCATAGCCGGCAGTTATACGCCGTTTTGCCTCATCACGCTTGCAAACGACGGCGGCCCTGCGCTGTTCTTTGCCGTATGGGCCATCGCCATTATCGGCATCGCCCTCGAGTGCTTTATGCGCGAGCGTCAACCGCACTGGGTAAGCGGCCTGGTCTACCTGCTGATGGGCTGGCTCGTCGTCTTTAAGCTGCCCGAGCTCGTGGCGCTGCTGAACCCCGTCGCGCTTGCCCTGCTCGCCGTCGGCGGCGTGTGCTATACCGTGGGTGTGCCGTTCTATATCGCCAAAAACGTGCGCTATCTGCACAGTGTTTTCCACTTGTGGGTGCTCGCCGGCAGCATCTTCCAGTTCATGGCGGTGATCCTCTTCGTAATCTAGCGACCGCGCCCGCGTCCTCGTTTGGGCGCCGGCGCAATTGCCGTATCCGCCATCAACGTTTTACCCTGACGTCCCGAATCTTGGAGGTTCGAGAAACTCCCGATGGACATAACCATCTCCCTTATTACCACGCTCGTCCTGACGCTTATCAACGGCTACTTCTCCATGTCCGAGATGGCTCTCACCACGGCCAAGCGCGCCGTGTTGGAGCACGATGCCGAGGAGGGCGATAAGCGTGCCGAGCGTGCCGTCCAGCTCGCCGCCGACTCCGATCAGCTGTTGGCCACCATCCAGGTCGCCATCACGCTCGTGGGCTTTGCCTCGTCCGCCGTCGCCTCGACAAGCCTGTCCGACCCGCTTGCCACGTGGCTCATGAGCTTTGGCATCGCGCCGCTTTCCGCCATCGCGCGCGGCCTGGCGCCGGTCATCATCACCGTCGCCGTCGCCTTTGTGTCCATCGTGATCGGCGAGCTCGTACCCAAGCGCATCGGCCTCGCTAACGCCGAGGGCGTATCCAAGCAGGTCGTGGGACCGCTCTCCGTGTTCCAAAAGATCGCCCGCCCGCTCGTGTGGCTGACCGGTGCCTGCTCCGACGGCCTGGCCCGCATCCTGCGCATCAAGAGCGCCGATGACCGCCAGAACGTCTCGGAGGAAGAGATCAAGTACATGGTCTCGGAGCAGGACGACCTGCTCGACGAGGAAAAGCGCATGATCCACGAGATCTTCGACCTGGGCGACACCGTTGCCCGCGAGGTCATGGTGCCGCGCGTGGACACCACCATGTGCGAGGACGACGAGACGGTCGCCGACGTGCTGTCCACCATGCGCCAGACCGGCTTCAGCCGCATCCCCGTCTACCACGAGGATCCCGACAACGTCGCGGGCATCGCGCACATCAAGGACCTGATCCAGCCCGCGCTCGACGGCAAGGGCGACCAGCCCATCGCCGATTATCTGCGCGACGCCACCTTTGTGCCCGACACCAAGGACATCCTGCCGTTGCTGTCCGAGATGCAGACCTCGCACGACCAGATCGTGGTCGTCGTGGACGAGTACGGCGGCACGGCCGGCATCATCACCATCGAGGACATCGTCGAGGAGATCGTCGGCGAAATCGAGGACGAGTTCGACCCCGACAACAAGTACCTCACGCGCCTTTCGCGCCGCGAGTGGCTCGTCGATGGGCGTTTTTCGTGCGATGACGCGATTGAGCTTGGTTGGCCGCTCGAGGAAAGCGATGATTATGAGACCATCGCCGGCTGGATTTTGGAGCTTTGCGACTCGGTGCCCGACATCGGAGAGGTGTTTGAGGTCGCAGGGTACAAGTTCAAGGTGCAGTCGATGCGTGGCCAGCGCATCTCGCTCATTCGCGTGATCGCTCCGGCCGAAACCGATAAGAAGGATTCCGAGTCTTCGGCAGAGAAGCCGGCGGCGTCGGGTGCGGGCTCTGTGGACCCGCACGATGGCGACGAGTAGGGCAAGGACGAGTAGGGGAGAGTTATGGCAGGCCTGTTCAACATCCTTAAGGTCACCGTCAGCGAGGACAAGATTTGCGCGCACGTGCTGGTGAACCCCGGCATGCCGCTCATGACCTCGGAGGACATCGAGGCCACGGCGCGCGTGTACTACCTGGTGCCCGCGATTGCCAAGCATCTGTGCCTGGGCGATTCGGGTCGTGAGTTCCAGGACTGCATGGGCCAGACCGAGCTTTGCCACCTGCTGGAGCACGTGACGGTCGAGCTCATGAACGAGACCGGGCTTGCCGGCAGCATCTCGTGCGGTCGCACGCGCGTGAGCGAGCATGACGAGCGTGTCTTTGAGGTTGAGCTTTCGTGTCCCGACGATGCGCTGGCCATTGGCGCGCTGTCTTCGGCCACCTTTATGATGGACTGGGCGTACCTGCATGCCGATCAGCCGGCCCCCGACGTGGAGGGCACGGTCGCAGGCCTGCGTAACCTGGTGCTGGGCATGCGTGCCGAGGCCGAGGGCAAGGACCCGCACGAGGCCGTTGCCGCTGCGAACGGCGAGGACGTGGCCGAGGATGCGCCCGAGGGCGACGCTCCCGCCGATGCCGACACCGAGGCCGTTGCCGAGGCGCCTGCCGAGCCCGAGCCTGCGGAGCCCCAAGGCGTCCCGAGCTTTGACGACGAGCCGCAGATACCAATCGATACCGAGGGTGCGACCGTCGAGAACCACGAGGCCTCCGCGGCCGTCTTTGGCGGTGCGGCAACGGCTCCGTCCGGCCCGGCGCACGAGGGCAACCTGCCGCTCGTCGATGGCGCCGGCGAGAACCCGGCCGCCACGGTCGCCATGCCGGCTATGCCGCAGGAGTAGACTCACTCGCTTATCACCATCATGTACCTGCGCTTTTACCGTACGCAGATGAGCGCGACGGCAAGTGTTGCGCTGCGGGTATAATGGACAGCATTCAAACGGTGGGCATCGAGGTGCCCGCAGGAGAGGAATGATCATGGGAAAGACTTTCAGCTTTGTCTCCGGTGCGCTCTTTGGTGCTGCCGCCGGCGCTATCATCGGCGTTGCTCTGGCCCCGCGCTCGGGTGCCGAGACCCGCGCCATGGCCGCCGATATCGCCAATGATGCCTGGGACAACATGCGTGACACCTACGAGCACAGTGCCGAAGAGGCTCGTGCCGCGGTCAACGACTTTGGTCCGATGGTCGACGCCAAGACCGATGACCTGCGCGCCAAGGTCGACCTGGCCCGCGAGCGCATGGACCAGCTTCGCGAGCAGCTCAACGACGCCATCTCGGGCGGCAACGTGACGCCCGCCGCCGATGTCGTGGTCGAGAACGCCGTCGAGGCCGACGCCGAGGCCGCGGAGCCTTCGACCGAGGCATAATGCGCGCCGGGGATTTTGTCGGCGTCAAGGTTTATCGTAAGCCTGCCGAAGACAAGCGCACCAAAAAGGACGGCACGCCGCGCAGCCCTAAAAAGCTCGGCAAGATTCACTTTCCCGTCTTTACCCCGGGCGGTACGCGCGTGGTGGGCTTTATGGTTCGCCAGTCCGATATCGCGGGTATGATCGAGCGCCCCGACCGGTTTGTGGCGCTCGATGCCATCGGCGTCTATGAGGGCGCTGTCGCGGTCGACGACGTCAAGGGCACCTACGATGCCGCCGCGGCCAAGCGCCTCGATATCAACCTGGACGATTGCATCATCTGGGTTGGCATGGACGTGCGCACGGAATCGGGCGATGTCGTGGGCTACTGCTCGGACGTTGAGTTCAAGCCGCGCTCGGGCATTGTGCAGACGTTCTATGTGACCGCCAGCGCCGCATCGAGCATGTTGGTGGGCGACACGCAGGTGCCGCCGACGATGCTGCGCGGCTACGAGAACGGCGCGATGATTGTCTCGGACGAGGTCAAGACGCTTGGGTATTCGGGCGGCGCGGCCGCTAAGGCTGCCGAGGCCAGTGTCGTGGTGGGCGATAAGGTCAAGAAGGGCGCCAAGGTGCTCGATGACAAGGGGTCGGTCGCCGTGGACAAGGGCAGCCGCGCACTGGGCAAGCAGCTCGGCAAGACGCGCGGTATGTTCAAGGCCTTTAAGGACGAATATCAAAAGGCGAGCGGGGGCTCGTCAAAAGCTAGCAAATAGCGACATACCAAATGATGGGAGGCGAGCCGGAGACATGTTGCTCCGGCTCGCTGTGTTTATGGGGGAGGGCACATGCGCCAAAACGGATCTAACTTAAACGGGCGCTCGGGTGCGCGTCCGACGGCGCGCCGCGACCTGGGGCAGCTGCCCAGCGGTCAGCGTCGACGTCGCCGTAAACCCGGCGCGATGTACCTCAACCATAGCCGTGGGTTTAGCGATCGCAGCGCGCGCATCGGCAACGGGCACTCGCCGCGCCGACCGTCCCGCCTGCCCTATGCGCTCATCGCCGTGGGTTGCGCGCTCGTGCTGTTTATCGCAGCCGTCGTGGGCTACGTCAACCGCAGCGTGGACGTGGAACTCAACGGGCAAAAGACCGCGGTGCGCGTGGGCTCTACGTTGCAGAATCTTATCGACGATCAAAGCCTGACCGAAACGTACGACGCCGGCGATCTGCTGGCCGTCGACGACAGCGTGCTCAAGCGCCATGGCGGCGAAAAGCTGTCGGTGAAGGTCGACGGCAAGCGCGTGAAGCAAGGCAAATGGGATAGTCGCGAGCTTACGGGTGGCGAGAAGGTGACGGTCAAGGACGGCCGCAACGTGTACGAAAAGCACGAGGTCCAGGCCACGACTATCGAGCCAAAGCTTAAGGTCGAGGGCACAGGTGCCATTGAGTATGTCAAAACCTGGGGCGTTCAGGGCCGCTCCGAGGTATGGGTCGGCGAGCAGTCGGGCAAGACGCAGGACCGCGGCGAGGTCGTGCCCGCCACCGACTGCGTAGTCGAGTGCGCAAGCGTAGCGCCCAAGGGCAACGAAAAGTACGTGGCCCTGACATTTGACGAGGGTCCGAGCGGCGCGACCAAGCAGATCTTGCAGGTGCTCAAGGAAAAGGGCGTCACGGCGACGTTCTTCCTTTCGGGCGATGCTGCGGAAGCCTCGCCTGCTACCGCCAAAGCGATTGTCGATGCCGGGTGCGAGGTCGGCTCCAACAGCTACAGCGATGATTCGCTCAAGGGCGAGGATCGCGAGACGGTGCGCAAGCAGATCACAAAGGGCACCGAGGCGATTAAGTCGGCGACCGGCGTCGAGACGATGTTGCTGCGTGCCCCCTACGCCGCGTTTGACGAGCAAAACTGGATTGACTCGATGGACCTGGTGTCCGCCGTGGTTTCGTGGAATATCGATTCGGGCGACTGGTTGCTCAACGGCGCCGACGAGCAAGTATCGACCGTGCTCGACTCGATGACGCCGGGCAATATTGTGCTGCTCACCGATAGCGATGAATGCGCCGAGCAGACGCTCGAGGCGCTGCCGCAGATTATCGATGGCCTTGTCGCCGACGGCTACAAGATCGTGACGCTCAGCGACCTGGTCAAGACGGACACGGCATTGAGCAAAAAGCTCACCTCGCTCACCAAGGTTTCCATGCCCAAAAACGCCGTGTTCCCCCAACTCCCCGAGGACGACGACACCACAGAGTAGTCATTGGGGACTGTCCCCAACTGCCGGCATCTGGGGACGTTCCTTTTCTGTCGGCAATTAGGGACAGTCCTTTTCTGCCGTTCGCAAAGAGTGTCCCTGGCGACTAGTTGTTGAAGAACGTCCCCAATGACTATGTCACGGATGCGTCAACGTTTGGTATGCCTGCAATGTGCAGCGCATAAATTCGGTACCGCAGGGCGATGCTGATGCTATAGTTACTGCGGTTAATGAGGGTCAAGAGAAAGGTTACAGGTGAAATCCAAACCTCGACCATACAGTCGATGACCCCATGCAGGTGCTTTCTGCGCGTGCACGGGGTGTAAGTGCCGAGCGGCGTGCCGCCCGCGCATGCGTATACATATCTAAAAGTCCACGGATTGCGTGCCGGCATGGTCGCGCGGTCCGCAGGAATAATGATGGGGAGCACCATTGAATTATCTGAGTGAGATGCTCAAATTGCCGGTCTTGGACGTCGACGGCGAAAAGCTCGGCGTGGTTAACGATTTTGGCATTGCAACCGGCGAAGTTTTTCCGCACGTGACGTCGCTCGCGTTCCGCGGTCCCGGCAAGACGCCGTTTATGATCAGCTGGCGCAAATGGGTCGACCGTATCGACGAGACGGGCGTACACCTTAAGACGTCGGCCACCGAAATCCGTTTTTCGTACTTGCAGCCGACCGAACTCTTGCTTGCCCGCGACGTGCTTAACAAGCAGATTGTCGACACGCAGGGCATGAAGGTCGTGCGCGTAAACGACATCAAGTTTTCCATGTCGGGCGAAAATCAGCTGCGCCTGCTGGGTGCCGAGGTCGGCGCCCGCGGTCTGCTGCGCGCGATCAGCCCCACACTCGAGCATGTCGTCGAGGGCTTTATGAAACATCTGGGCAAACCGCTCAGCGAGGACATTATCGCCTGGTCTTATATGGACCTGCTCGATCGCTCGACTAAGAACATCCAGCTCTCGGTGTCGCACAAGACGCTTGGCGAGCTGCATCCTGCCGACATTGCCGACATTATCGAGCAGCTCGACCCGCGCCTGCGCGCGCAGGTGTTCGCGCAGCTCGATACGGCACAGGCCGCCGAGGCCATCTCGGAGTTCGATGACGACGAGCTTATGACCGAGATGCTCGAGGGCCTGTCCGATACCGACGCATCGTCGATGCTGGCCATGATGGACCCGGACGACGCTGCCGACTTGATCGACGAACTCGATTATGAGAAGGCCGAGAAGCTCCTGCGCCTGATGGGCGTCAAGGAGGAGAAGGCGATTCGTAATCTGCTGGGCTACGAGGACAACACCGCCGGCCGCATCATGACCTCGGAGTTTGTCTCGCTGCCCGCCACGGCGACGGTCGGCGATGCCATCGAGGCGATTCGCAAACTCGACGAGGACTTTGAGAGCGTCTACTACGTCTATACCGAGGATCCGAGCGGCATGCTGACGGGCGTGCTTTCGCTGCGCACGCTGATCGTGGCCGACCGCGACGCCACGCTGGGCCAGCTCGCCTATCGCGATCTGGTCTACGTGTCGCCCGACGAGGACCAGGAAGACGTGACGGACGAGATGACCAAGTACGACCTGGTTGCCATCCCTGTCTGCGACGAGAACCGTCATATCCTGGGTATCGTGACCTTCGACGACGCCATGGACGTTATCGCCGAGGAGCATCAGGAGGACCTGCAGATCGCCGGTGTCGGCTCGGGCGATAGCGCGTCGGACGACTCGACGAACGTGCTCAGCTGGTTCGTGCATCGTCAGTACTGGGTCGTCGTGTGGGGCATCGCCTCGTGCATTATGGCGACGGTGCTGGGGACGGCGCTGGGCTCCGCGCATCTGGTGGTGTTCCCCATGTGCGCCATGCCGCTCGTGCTGCTGGCTGCCTCGCGCATGGTGTCGTTCGTCAAGAACTACTTCCTCGAGTACGACGGTCACGACGACGAGCCCAAACCGTACCTGGGATTCTTCTTCCAGAGCACGGGTATGGGCCTGATCCTTTCGCTTGTTACTTACCTGTGCGCGCAGCTGGTGCGCACCGCCGCGTTCCCCGATGCCACTATGTTTGAGGAGCAGCTCTTTACCGGCTGCTTTAATATCGCTGCCGTTATTTGCCTGGTTGGCAACATGAGCGCCGTGATTTACCTGATGGTGCTGTTCTGGCGCGATGAGCACGACCTCAATACGTCGGGTACCGCCATGAACGTCATCGCCGTCATGATCTCGTGTGTGGCGTACTGTGTTGCTGCGGTGCTGCTCACCATGTCGGTCATGGGGTAGGTGGTCGCGTGCAAAATACGAAGCAAAAGCCGAGCACCAAGCAAAAGCTGACCATCGCGGCCATCTTTGGAGCCATGGGCCCCGGTCTGCTGGCGGCGCTTTCGGGTAACGACGCCGGCGGTATCGCCACGTATTCCAGCGCGGGCGCCAGCTATGGCTATAAGATGCTCTGGATGCTTCCCGTCATGACCGTGCTGCTTATCGTGACGCAGGAGACCGCGGCGCGCTGCGGATGCGTCACGGGTAAGGGCCTGGCGTCGCTCATTCGCGAGCGCTTTGGCGTGCGCAAGAGCGTGCTGGCCATGGCGGCGCTGTTGATCGCCAACACGGCGGTGACCATCTCGGAGTTCGCGGGTATCGCGAGTGGCCTTGCTCTGTTTGGCGTTCCGGCGAGCATCTCGGTGCCGCTCGTGGCGCTGCTGGTGTGGATGCTTACCATGTCGGGCAGTTTCCAGCGCATCGAGAAGATTTTGCTGTTGGTAAGCTGCGTGTTCGTGACCTACATTGTCGCCGCGTTTATGGCTGGCCCCAACTGGGGCGAGGTCGCGGTCGACTTGGTCGTCCCCAATATTCAGAACGATCCCAGCTACGTGTCGCTCGTGGTCGCAACAATCGGTACCACCATCGCACCATGGATGATCTTCTTGGCTCAGAACAACGTGGTCGATAAGAATGCGGGCGAGGACGACATCGTGCTGCAGCGTATTGATACCGTGAGCGGTTCGATCGCTGCTGATATCATTGCGGGCTTCATTATCATCACGACCGGTACGGTGCTGTTCCCGGCGGGTATTCAGATTAGCGATGCCGCCGATGCCGCCCGCGCGCTGGAGCCCATCGCGGGCCAGTGGTCCACGGTGTTGTTTGCCTCGGGCCTGGTCGCAGCGAGCTTTTTGGCTGCCTGTGTGCTGCCGGGTGTTACGTCGAGTGCCATCTGCGAGGCTTTTGGTTGGGAGCGCGGCGCCGATCGCAGCTGGGACGAGGCCCCGGTTTACCGCGGCATCATTACGGCCATCATCGGCATTTCTGCCGTGTTGGTGCTCATGCCTGGCGTCGATTTGTTCCAGATTATGATGACCTCGCAGGTCATCAACGGCGTGCTGCTGCCCGTAGTCTTGGTATTCCAGGTAGTTATCGCGGCGGATCGCCACATTATGGGCGCCAACCGCAACGGCCGCGTATGGAACGTGCTCACGTGGGCGACTATCGGTGTGATTACGGTGCTGACGGTCGTCATGTTTGTGCTGCAAGCGATGGGCTACAGCGCGTAGCGCCTACTTTTGCTTCCGAACAGGCCGCCGCCATGGGCTGCGGCCTGTTTTTCGTCTGCTATAGGGCGTTAGTTATATGGCGGTGGGAAAAAAATGCTAAATATGAGTACTGTTGCTAAGTGAATAGCATTTACATCCAAAAAGATAATGAACATAACCTATAGTATGTTCATTAAAATTGGCTCCAATATGCCTTAAACCAGTCAGGTTGGCTGCTTTAGGGGGTTGTAGGGGTCGCTCGGACGTCATTTTGGGTGGTTTTGCCTGCTACTAAAATGGTAACAGTACTCATATTTGGCCTTTTTTGCCCACAGACCTTTGAGGTTGCGGCGAAAAGGGCTTGTTTTGATTGTTTGGGGCAGGCGCGAGGCGCGGAAACGATGTCTGGAGCGGCGGAGCGGCTTGGAATTCATCCGCAGAGGTCTTCATTGGCCGCGCCAGGAGTGCCTCCAGGTGCCGGTAGTTAAGGAGCGCCCCCTGCGGGTGTAAACAGATTTTGCTGCGCGTTACTTGTCGGTGCCCAGCTTGTGCGGCTTGTAGGCGAGGGCATTGACGAGTGCGTCGGCGGCGGATTTGACGGCTGCCGGCTGCGGATCGTTGACGTGGTCCTCGGGGTGCACGGGCAGGTCTTTCTTGACCGCATCGTGGATCAGGTTGAGGTACTCGGCCACGCCGGTGGTCGACAGGTGCGTGCCGTCGCCGTCGAACAGGTCGTTGCGGTTGGCGCTGTACCCGTACCAGTCGATAACGCGTACATTCTTGTAGCGCGTGGCGGCGTTGGCGATGGCCTGGTTCGTGGACCCGACCCACGGCTGCGGGCTACGCGTGTTTACAAATACGACGATGCGTTGATCGCCGGCATCGGCCATGATCGCGTCGACCTGGGCGTCCGTTACCAAACCGTTGGTGCCCAGGGCAAAGACCACGATCTTGCCGGCAAGGTTCTGCTGGATATAGCCCTCAAATGTCGCGCGGCCCGCATCAAACTGGCGGCCCTTTTCGGCATCGATATGGCTGTGCGGGAACACGCCGTCAAAGGAATCAACGGCGCGCAGCGACACGGAGTCGCCGATCATCAACAGGTCGTAGGAGCCATCGGGGAAGCCGTCGTTGTCCTTGTCGGTGTCGTCGGCCGCTTGCTGGTCGGTGGGCGCGGTGTTTTTGGCTTCCTTGTTCAGAACTTCGGCGCCCTCGCCGCTCAGCGCAGACGTCTCGGGCACAAAGATCAGACCGCCCAGTGCGACGACCAACACGATAGCGCAGGCTGCGCAGACAGGGACGTGCGCGCGTGCCCAGTTGGCGGGTGTGGTGGTTTCATTGCGGAATTCGGTGACGGTGCGGCCGAAGGCGCCCTTCCTAAACGGCGTTTCGATAAAGCGATAAGAGCACTCGGCTACGGCGACTACCACAAGTACCTGCAAGATGTACTGCCACCAGGGCGTATCGTTGATGTTGGCGACCGGGTTCATGAGCAACAGCAGCGGATAGTGCCACAGGTAGATGCTGTACGAGCGCTTGCCAACCCACACGAGCGGCTCGGCGGACAGCGCACGGGCAACCATTCCCTGGGGCTGCACGCAGGCCGCGATGACCATGAGCGTGAGGATGGAGCATAACAGCGTGCCGCCGCGATACTGGAACGCGGTGTAGCCGTTGGTGAGCGCGACCATGGCGGCAAGGCCAACCAGACCCACGACGCCCAACACATCGATGGATGCGGGCGAGGACCAAAAGCGCACGAGGGCGCTCGGCTGTGCCGGGGCGGTCTCGGCTGATTCGTCGGCCTTCTCGCCAGGCTTGCCCTCGGCGTTCTTGCCGTGCTTGGCGGCACCAGCCAGGCGATTGAGCCCCAAACGACGTGCGAGACGCACCGGCGCCAGGTCGCGATCGGGGATAAAGGCCATCCAGGCACCCAGCAGCAGCGAGAACACGCGGGTGTCGGTGCCGTAGTACACGCGGCTGGGGTCGGCGGCAGGGTTGTAAAGCACCATCATGGCGAGGGCGGAAACCGCGGCAAGGCCCAGAACCACGCGGCGCGTGTTGGGCTTGCTCACATGCATGGATACCATGGCAAACAGCAGAGGCGGCCAAATCAGGTAGAACTGTTCCTCGATGGCAAGCGACCAAAAGTGCGTGAGCGGCGAAGGGTCGCCCAGGGCATTGAAGTACGAGACGTTTTGGGCAATCTGCCACCAGTTGTTGAAGAACAGCAGCGACGGCAGGATGTCGGGACGCATCTTGGTGAGCATCACGTGGTTAAAGATGGTGCACAGCGCGCAGGTTACGAACACTACCGTTACCACGGCGGGGACCAGGCGACGGATGCGGCGAATCCAGAAGCTCTTAAGGTCGATGCGGCCGGTCTTGGCGACTTCGTTGAGCAGCAGGCGCGTGATTAGATAGCCCGAAAGCACAAAGAAAATCGTGACGCCAAGCAGGCCGCCCTGAGCCCACGTGAGGTTGAGGTGATAGAGCACCACCGCGACGACGGCGAGCGTACGCAGACCATCGAGCGCAGGAATGTAGCGGGACTTGGGACGAGCGGGTGCCTGCTTGTCGGCAGCGGACGAGCGTGTGGCGCCGGTGTTGGTCTTGGCTGCATGGGCGTCCTTGTTGGTGGGCGTTCGATGCGGGTTCGGGCCGCGTCGCGACTCGCCGGCGCGGCGGTCGGCGCGCGGGCGTTCGTGCAGCGCCTGGTTATCGGGCGCGCGGCGCGGTCCGCGTGGGCTCGATGGTGGGAATTGTTCCATAAAACATCATCCAATGACGAGAATAATCAGCACATATTCATTGTAGCTGCCTGCTCCTGTGAATGCTTGCTGCTGGCGCAACCTCAAGGGCGCGTTCACATCAAAGTGAACTAAAGTTATAGAGGTGCGAGGGCGCACGATCGACGGCCGACGGTGGGCATAAGGCCCGCAGATGAGGAGGTTCCCATGGCAGATCGCGGCATCGTTGCGGTGTTCGGCAGCATGAACATGGACCTTTCGGTGGCGTGCGAGCGCATGCCGCGCGCGGGTGAGACCGTCGGTGGCAGCGGTTTTATCACCAACGCCGGTGGCAAGGGCGCTAACCAGGCCGTGGCAGCTGCGCGCATGGGCGCGCGCACGTGCATGATCGGCGCGGTCGGGCGCGATGCGTTTGGCGATGTGCTCGTGGCGGGGCTTCAGGATGCCGGCGTGGGCGTTGAGTTCGTGGCACGTCGCGATGACGTGGAGACCGGTACCGCGACTATCATTCGCTGCGAGGGCGACAACCGCATCGTGCTGTCACCGGGCGCCAACCATGCGCTTGCGGGCGAGGACGTTGCCTGCGCGCTGAGACGTTTGGTGGCCGATGAGCTCGACGGCGACACCAGCGAGATTGCCCCGGCTGCCGGAAGCGTCTTTATCGCCCAGGGCGAATGTGACCTTGCAGCGACTGCCGAGGCGCTTTTTTGCGCTCACGAGCTGGGGTTCTATACGGTCTTTAATCCAGCGCCTGCCTGCGAGTTGCCTGCGGAGGCCTGGCCTGCGGTCGACCTGGTCTGCCCCAACGAGACCGAGTGCCAGGTGCTGACGGGCATCTTGCCCGCGGATGATGCGAGCTGCCTCGCGGCACTCAATGCCTTGCTCGCCAAGGGTGCCGGCGCCGCGGCCATCACGCTGGGCGGCGCCGGCTCGGTTACGCTCGGTGATGGCGGTGAGCTGCTGCGCATGCCGGCGCTTTCGAGCACGGTAGTCGATACCACGGCCGCCGGCGATACGTTTATCGGCGCGTTGGCGGCGGCTCGTCTGGAGGGCTTGCCGCTCTTTGAGTGCATGGCGGCGGGTGCTCGCGCCTCGGCGGTGACGGTGTCGCGCCTGGGCGCTCAGCAATCGATTCCCACGCGCGCCGAAGTTGAGCGCGTGTTTGATTTAGACGATTTAGTACAAGACGGAGAAGCGGAGTAGAACAATGGCAATCAAGAAGCTGATCCTTGATCTGGATATGGGTGTGGACGATGCGATGGCGCTGGCCTATGCCATCGCGAGCCCCGAGGTGGAGCTCGTGGGCATCACCACGTGCTTTGGCAACGTGCGCGTCGAGCAATCGGCGCACAACTGCCTGGCGGTGCTCGACCTGTTGGGTCGTCCCGAGGTGCCGGTGTACCTGGGCGCCGATCGTCCCATTAAGGCGACTGAGCCCTATACACCGCCGGCGTCCACCACGCTCATCCACGGCAAGAACGGCATTGGCGGGGCGAGCGTGCCCGCGTCGCCGTACGAGCCGGTGGGGGCGACGTCGGCCGACGGTAACGCGGCGGTCGATTATCTGATCGATGCCGCGCGCACCTATGGCCCCGATCTGATCTACGTGGCGACCGGTCCGCTCTCCAACCTGGCACTTGCCTTGGAGCGCGATGCGGCGGCGATGATGTCTATCGGTCGCGTGGTCGTGATGGGCGGCGCCCTGACCGTGCCCGGAAACGTGAGCGCGGGCGCCGAGGCCAACATGGCAAGTGATCCCGAGGCGGCCGATGCCGTACTGCGTTCGGGCCGCAAGCTCACTATGGTGGGTCTGGATGTGACGCATCGCGTGGTGCTCACACGCCGCGACATTGCCGGCTGGACGGGCTCGGGCACCATGGCGGGCTGCGCATTTGCGAGCATGGTGGAGCACTACATTGGCTCGTACGAGATGAACGCACCCTACCTGGGTGGCTGTGCGCTGCACGATCCTCTGGCCGTTGCCGTGGCGATCGACCCCACGCTCGTGGGTGCGCTCGGCTGCAATCTGCGTGTTGATCTGCTGGGCGAGTATCGCGGCCGCACCATCTGCGATGAGCGTCGTGTGGCCGACCCCGACAAGGGCGCACTCGTGGCGCTGACCGTCGACGCCCCGCGCTTCCTGTCCGAGTTCAAGACGCGTATGGCCCGTGTCCTGGGTTAATAGATTTCCGCGCCCCGCCCCATGTAGTCAATTTGGGACGGGGCTTTTTTAGCTACCGAGTAAATGTGCCCGTTGGGGGGAATAGTCGTGCCACTTCGCTTGACAACAGGCTAAACTAGCTCATAAATATTTACTACTCTGTTTAGATTGAATTTGCGGTCGTTTATTTGCCGAGCCATCGAGCCCCGATGCTCCGCCACGGCCGTTACTAGGGGGAACAATGGCCAAAGCAAGTGTTCGCGAGATCAGCCGCATCACCGGTTTTTCGCCTGCGACCGTGTCCAACGCACTCAACCGCAAGCGTAGCGTGAGCGAGGAGACCGCCAAGGTCATCCTGGAGTGCGCGCAGTCGCTCGGCTACCAGCAATCGACGCAGCTCGAGAGCATCCAGTTTGTGCTTGCGCGCAAGACGGGCGCCATCTTGGACGAGAGCACCTTCCATCCCGCGGTCATCGAGGGCGTGGAGCGCCAGGCGCGCCGTCACGGCATGAGCACGAGCTTTGTCTCGCTCGACTTTAGCGACCTGGACGCCGTGCGCCCGCAGGTCGAGGGCCTGATTGCCGATCCGGCCGCCGCTATCGTGCTGATGGGTACCGAGCTGGGTGAGGAAGATTACGCCTTGTTTGCCAACGCTGCCGCCCACCTGATCGTGCTCGATGGCTGGAGCGATCGTCAGTACTTTGATGCCGTAGTTATTGCCAACACCGATTCGGTGCTGCGTGCCGTGGACTACCTTATCGAGAAAGGTCACAAGCAAATCGGCTATCTGGCGGGCGACCTTCGTATCCGCAACTTTAAGGACCGCGAGCGCGGCTATCGCCACGCGCTTGAGGATGCGGACCTTGAGGCTAACCCAACATGGCGCGTCACGCTGGGCACCACGCTCGAGGGCGCCTATCGCGACATGGGCACGTGGCTCGACAATTCCTCGCGCGACGATCTGCCAACGGCTTTCTTTGCCGAAAACGACGTGCTCGCCGTAGGCGCCATGCGCGCGCTCAACGAGCACGGTATTCGCGTGCCCGAGGATGTTTCGATCATCGGCTTTGACGACCTATCTCTGGGTGCCTTCTCCAACCCGCCGCTCACCACGGTGCATGTTCCCAAACACGAGGTGGGCGAGATCGCGGTGCGCCGTCTGGTGGGCAACATCCGCAATCCCAAGAGCTATACCTGCAAAACGGCCGTGTCGACCTATTTTGTCGAGCGCCAGAGCGTGCGTGAAATCTAGGCGGAACGGCGCCAGGCCTCAGAGCGGAAAAGTCCGCCAAAGGCAACCATACATAACGCTACCAAGAGGGGGTCCTTCGGGGCCCTCTTTTTGTTGCCCTTGTATGTTCAGATTGTTTACATATCGTTTAGGCTGATTTCTCTACCGTCCACGGGTATTTCGCGCTAAACTTCTAAACATAAGAGTAAAACATTTAGTAAACAGAATAAAACGAAACACACGTCTGTTTACTGAACATGTGATTAGGGGAGGACGTACATGGACAAGATCAAGCTCGGCTTTGTGCCCACGCGCCGCAGCATCTTTAGCGCGCCGGACGCGATCAAGTATCGCGGCCTTACGGCTGATCGCCTGCGCGAGATCGGTGTCGACATTGTGGATATCGATGACATCAATGACGAGGGCCTGCTGTTCGACGACAGCCATATCGAGCCTATCGTCAAGAAGTTCCGCGCCGAGGGCGTCGACGGCATCATGCTGTGCCACGCCAACTTTGGTACCGAGTACGTCTGCGCTCGCCTTGCCCGCGAGCTCGGCCTGCCCGTGCTGCTGTGGGGCCCGCGCGACGAGCGCCCCGAGCCCGACGGCACCCGTCTGCGCGATAGCCAGTGCGGCCTGTTCGCCACTGGCAAGGTCCTGCGCCGCTTCCAGGTGCCCTTTACCTACATGACCAACTGCCGCCTGACCGACCCCGAGTTCGAGCGCGGCGTCTGGGACTTTTTGGCCGTGTGCAACGTGGTCAAGACCTTCAAGCGCACCCGCATCCTGCAGATGGCCACCCGTCCGTTCGACTTCTGGTCGACCATGTGCAACGAGGGCGAGCTGCTCGAGAAGTTCAACATCCAGCTTTCGCCCATCCCCATGGCCGAGCTTGTCCAGGCCGTGCGCGACGCCCAGGCCGACGAGCAGGCCATGACCGCCATGCTTGCCCACATCAACGACAGCTTTGAGATCTGCATCCCCGAGGACAAGGTTCCCGCGGTCGCCGGTCTTGCCATCGCCATGAAGCGCTTGGTCGAGAAGTACGGCTGCAACGCCGGTGCCATTCAGTGCTGGAACGCCCTTCAGGACGAGCTGGGCATTATGCCCTGCGCCGCCAACGCCATCCTCAACGAGATGGGCATTCCTATCGTATGCGAGACCGATATCCATGGCGCTGTCACCGCACTGATGGTCGAGGCCGCCGACCTGGGCCGTCACCGTGGCATGTTCGCCGACTGGACCGTGCGCCATCCCGATAACGAGAACGGCGAGCTGCTGCAGCACTGCGGCCCCTGGCCCTGCAGCTGCGCGGCCGTCAAGCCCAAGCTCACCTACCCGCTGGCTTTCGACCACCCCGGTGCGCTGACGGCCGAGGCCAAGCACGGCGACCTCACCCTTGCCCGCTTTGACGGCGACAACGGCGAGTACTCGCTGCTGCTGGGCAACGCCCGCGGCATCGACGGCCCGGCCGGCATGGGCACTTACCTGTGGGTCGAGGTCGAGAACCTCAAGCGCCTCGAGGCCAAGATCGTCGAGGGCCCCTACATCCACCACTGCGTCGCTATTCACGCCAACGTGGTGCCGGTGCTCTACGAGGCGTGCAAGTACCTCGGCATCCAGCCCGACCTGTACGACCCCATCGAAGAAGACGTTAAAGCCTACCTGCGAGGAGAGTAGAAATGGCAACTATCGAAGAGCTTGAATCCCTGCGTTGGGACCTTCGCCGCGATTGCGTCGATATCATCATGGCTGGCGCCGGCGGCCACATCGGCGGCGACATGTCGGTCATCGACGCCCTCATGACCCTCTACGCCAACCACCTCAACATTTCGCCCGAGACCGTCGACGATCCCAACCGCGACCGCTTCGTGCTCTCCAAGGGCCACGCCATGGAAGCCTACTACGCGGTGCTCTGCCACGAGGGCTATCTGGACCTCGACGACGTTAAGGCCCGCTTCTCCAAGTTCGGCAGCCCCTACATCGGCCACCCCAACAACAAACTCAAGGGCATCGAGATGAACTCGGGCTCGCTGGGTCACGGCCTGCCCGTGGCCGTGGGCATGGCGCTCGCCGGCAAGATGGACGGTCGCGACTACCGCGTCTACACCATCATGGGCGATGGCGAGCTTGCCGAGGGCTCGGTCTGGGAGGGCGCCATGAGCGGTGGCAACTACCGGCTCGATAACCTGTGCGCGCTCGTGGACCGCAACCGCCTGCAGATCAGCGGCAGCACCGAGGACGTTATGAAGCAGGACAGCCAGGAGGAGCGCTGGGCTGCCTTTGGGTGGAACGTGCTGTCCATTCCGGGCAACGACGTCCAGGCTATTGACGCTGCGCTGACGCTTGCTGCCGAGACCAAGGGTAAGCCCACGGTCATCATCCTCAACACGGTGAAGGGCTACGGCTCGTCCGTCATGGAGGACAAGGCCAGCTGGCATCACCACCTGCCCAACGATGAGGAATATGCCCAGATCATCGCCGATTTCGCTGCCCATAAGGAGGCCATCAATGGCTAACAAGATCGCCAATCGCAAGGTTATCTGCGACACGCTGCTCGAGGCCGCGAAGACCGATAAAGACATCGTCGTCTTGTGCTCCGACTCCCGTGGCTCCGCGTCGCTCACGCCGTTCTTTGATCAGTATCCCCAGCAGTCCGTTGAGGTCGGCATCGCCGAGCAGGACCTGGTGAGCATCGCCGCCGGTATGGCTTCGTGCGGCAAGAAGGCCTGGGCCGCCTCGCCGGCATCCTTTGTGACCACGCGCTCGTATGAGCAGTGCAAGGTCGACGTCTCGTACTCCAACACCAACGTCAAACTCATCGGCATCTCGGGCGGCGTGTCCTACGGCGCTCTGGGTATGAGCCACCACTCCGCGCAGGATATCGCCGCCATGAGCGCGATTCCCAACATGCGCGTGTATCTGCCGAGCGACCGCTTCCAGACCGCCGAGCTCGTGCGCGCCCTGGTAGCCGATAACAAGCCGGCCTATATCCGCGTGGGGCGCAATCCGGTCGAGGACGTGTACACCGAGGGCGAGTGCCCGTTCCAGGTGGATCGCGCCACCTGGGTGCGTCGCGGTACCGATGTGACGCTTGTCGCCACCGGTGAGATGGTCCGCCATGCCGTGGACGCCGCCGATCTGCTGGCCGAGCAGGGCATCTCGGCAACGGTGCTCGATATGTACTGCGTCAAGCCGCTCGATGCCGAGGCCGTGATCGAGGCCGCCGGTGCCACGCGCGCCGTCGTGACCGTCGAGGAGCACAGCCCCTTCGGCGGCCTGGGTTCCATGGTCGCGCAGGTCGTGGGCGAGCATTGCCCGCGTCCGGTCAAGTGCCTCTCCCTGCCCGATGCGCCGGTCATCACCGGCACGAGCCCCGAGGTCTTCGCGCACTACGGCCTGACGGGTGCCGGAATCGCGCAGACCGTCGCCGAGTTCTTGCCCGCAGAGTAACTGGAATGTGACAAAGGGACCGCCCCTTTGTCACATTCGTTTTGAAAGGGGTGGCCATGGGCCGCTACATCATCGGAATCGATCAATCCACGCAGGGCACCAAGGCGCTGCTGGTAGACGAGGGCGGCCATTTGATTCATCGTGCCGACCGTTCGCATCGCCAGATTGTCAACGAGGTCGGCTGGGTGAGCCATGATCCGGCCGAGATTGCCACCAATGTGCTGGCCGTGGCACGTGCCGTGGTGGAGGAGACCGGGGTCGATCCGGCCGACGTCGCCGGTATCGGCATCTCCAACCAGCGCGAGACCACCGTTGCCTGGAACCGCACGACGGGCGAGCCGCTGTGCGACGCCGTGGTGTGGCAGTGCGCCCGCGCCCGCGAGCTGTGCGACAAGCTGGCCGCGCGCGAGGGTGCGGCCGAGCTGGTGCGTGACACGACGGGCCTGGTGCTCTCGCCCTACTACCCGGCGGGCAAGATGGCTTGGATCCTCGCGAACGTTCCCGCTGCTGCCGAGGCCGCGGCGGCTGGCGAACTGTGCCTGGGCACCATCGATGCCTGGGTGGTCTGGACGCTCACGGGCGGCGCAGAGTTCCGCTGCGACTGGTCCAACGCCAGCCGCACGCAGCTCTTTGACCTGCGCCGTGGCTGCTGGAGCGAGCCGGTGTGCGAGGCCTTTGGCGTTGACGTGGCCTGCCTGCCGCAGGTGACCGATTCCGATGGCCTGTTCGGCATGACGGACCTGGGCGGTTTTTTGCCGGCACCCGTGCCCATTCACGGCGTGCTCGGCGACAGCCATGCCGCCTTGTTTGCGCAGGGCTGCCATAGCCGCGGCATGGCCAAGGCGACCTATGGCACCGGCAGCTCGGTCATGATGAACGTCGGCGACGAGTTCGTCGCCAGCTCGCACGGCCTTTCGAGCTCGCTTGCGTGGCGTATGGACGGCGTGACCGAGTATGTGCTCGAAGGCAACGTGAGCTACGCCGGCGCCGTCAAGACCTGGCTGCGCGACGACCTGGAGCTTATCAATAACCCCGAGGAAGTCACCGACCTGTGCTACGCCGCCAATCCGGCGAGCCGCGTCTACTTTGTGCCGGCGTTCACTGGCCTGGGCGCGCCGCACTGGGCGAGTGACGCCGAGGGCTGCGTCTTTGGCATGACACGCACCACGGGCCGCGCGGAGTTCGTAAAGGCCGCCGATGAGTCGATTGCCTATCAGATCTTCGACGTAATCGATGCGATGGTCGAGGATTCGGGCGCGGCGCTGGCCGAGCTTCGCGTTGATGGTGGCCCCACGCGCGATGCCTACCTGATGCAGTTTGAGAGCGACCTGGTGGGCTCGCCCATTCGCATCGCAAGCAACGACGAGATGAGCGGCCTGGGCGCGGCTTGGGCCTGCGGTATTGCGCTCGGCATGTACACGCGCGACGTCGTCGATGTCTACGGCGCCCGTGGCATCGTGGAGCCTTCGATGCCCGCGGATGAGCGAGCCAAAAAGATCGCCGGCTGGCGCCATGCGGTGGCAGCGACAATCGCGTATACCGCCTAGCATGATTTTTCTGGGACGGGGATCAAATAATCACTGGTCTTCGTCCCAGGTAGCTAATTTGGGACGGGGCTTTTTTGACTGGTATGATTGGTGCGACCATTCGAACCAGCTAAAAGAGCCCGTCCCAATTTGACTATCGAGAGGATCTGCCATGGAGCGCATCGCGAGCTTTTCTGTCGATCATCTGCTGCTTGAGCCCGGCGTGTACGTGAGCCGCATCGACCGCGATCCGGCGACCGGCACTGCCGTCACCACCTTTGACCTGCGCCTGACCACGCCCAACAAGGAACCGGTCATGAACACGGCGGAGTGCCATACCATCGAGCACCTGGGTGCGACGTTTCTGCGCAATCATGCCGAGTGGTCGAGCCGTATCGTCTACTTTGGCCCCATGGGCTGCCGCACGGGCTTTTACCTGGTCGTGTTTGGCGAGGTGACGAGCGAGGAGATTTTGCCGCTCGTGCGTGAGCTGTTTGAGTTCGTCGCCGGCTTTGAGGGTGATGTCCCCGGCGCCGCTCCCGAGGAGTGTGGCAACTACCTGGATCAGAACCTCCCCATGGCCAACTGGCTCGCGCGCCGCTACCTCGACCGCGACCTGGCCGATATCGACGAGAAGCACCTGCACTACCAGCAGGCGTAAGGATTGCCTTCTGCTTCTAAACCGTTCACATGGAGATATCGACCGTTTAACTGTTTAGTAATGTTTACACGAGGTCATTTACGGTGTTTCGCTTAAACTGGCAACCAGAGTGATATTCAGGCAAGGCTCCTGAAGCAGCATCTGTCGACATTGATTGTCGGATTCTGCTTCGGGAGCCTTGTTTTGTTTAAGGGGGACACATGGAAATCGTTAAACGAATTAACACCAGCGCTGTCCTCTGCATCGACGGAAATGGCAGGCAGCTGGTGGCATTCGGGCGTGGCCTGGGGTTTAAGGACGTTGGCGATGAATTACCGCTCTCGGAGATTCAACGAACGTTCTATAACGTTAGTTCCCGCTACATCGCTCTCATTGATGAAGTCTCGGATGAACTTCTCGAGCTGACCTCGGATGTTATTGATATGTCGACAGGACTGCTTCCCTATGAAGTAAGCCCTAATTTGCCGTTTATTCTTGCGGACCATATCGCGTATGCAATTAAGCGCAAGGAGCAAAACATTGTTGTCCATATGCCCTTGTCTTTTGATGTTCGCCAACAATATCCCGTCGAATTCAAAATCGGCGAGTACGCGCTTCGAATAATCAGGAAACGTCTCAATGTTAGGCTTCCCGCTCATGAGACAGTTGGAATTGCCATGGCGTTTATCAATAACATGGCCGATTCGGATTCATGTGAGCTGGCTGAAGAGTTTGGCACGGACGTTTACGATCGCGTTCTCGAAGAATCAACTATTGCTGTTGAAAGACGGCTTGGTATTCAAGCTGATCGGGAGGGCTTCGATTATGCAAGGTTCGCAACCCACCTTCAGTACCTATTCAATAGGTTGAACTCTGGCGAAAGTATCGTAAGCGACAACCGCAAGATGTATCTCTCGCTCAAAGATGAATATCCGGTGGCATCGGCGTGCGCCGATGACATCGCTTCTGTTCTCAGCCGGCTGACGGGCCAAGAACTTATAGACGAAGAAAGACTCTATCTGATGATGCATATCAATCGAATCGCATCGAAAGCTAGGTAATTGGTCGGCGAAGGCGCGCGCTTTGCCGATGGTTACATATAAAACACAACATGGGAGAAATGGTATTTATGGCAGATACAACCAAGCTCGCTGCCGAGATTCTCGAGATGGTGGGCGGTGCAGAAAACGTTACATTTGTAGCCCACTGCATGACTCGTTTAAGGTTCAATCTTAAGGACGAAAGCATCGTAGATGATGCAAAAGTCAAGGCAATCGATGGTGTGATCGATATTCGCCATTCAGCAGGGCAATACCAAGTGATTGTGGGGCCCAAGGTCGATAAGGTCTACGAAATCGTTGCAAAGGAAACCGGGGTTGACACCGGGAAGTCCGCGGCAGATGAAGGCGAGACCAAAGGTTTTCTGGGAAAGCTGATGAAGCTGATCAGCGGCATCATGATGCCCGTTCTTCCCGCCTTGATTGCATGCGGAATGATAAACGCCGTCCTTAGTATCCTGACGACGGCAGGTGTCGTTTCCGCTGAGAGCGGAATTTATACCCTGCTGTACGGCATGGGAAACGCCAGCATGTATTTCTTGCCCGTTCTCGTCGGATCGTCTGCGGCCAAATTCTTTGGAATCGATCAATATATCGGTGCGGTGCTCGGTGCAATCCTGCTTTACCCGACTTTTGTTGCCGCAGCTGGAGCTGGTGATGCGCTGGATTTGTTCGGCATGAAGTTCACGATGGTGAGCTATGCCTCGACGGTGTTTCCCGCTATCGTGGCGGCTTGGTTCGCATCCGTTCTTTATAAGTGGCTGCGTGCGGTTCTTCCCGATGCTTTGGCATTTGCACTCGTTCCGTTCCTGACAGTTGCTATTGCTGCCCCCATCTCGCTTCTTGTGGTTGGCCCGGTTATCCAACAGGCGAGCTCCTTGCTTGCGACTGCCGTACTGGCGGTCTATCAGTTCAGCCCCATTCTTTGCGGCGTTATTCTTGGACCGATATTTGGCCTCGTCATGATTCCTCTTGGACTCCATTGGGCCCTCATTGTGATCTCCATCAACAATATTATGACCGTCGGTTCCGACCCTATCCTTGGACTTCTTTGCGGTAGCATGGGTGTCGTCGGCGCTTGCTTGGCGTTTGCTTTCCGCTCGAAGGATCCGAGCGAAAAGAGCCTTGGATTCAGCTGTGCCATTACGAGCCTGTGCGGAATTACAGAACCTGCCCTGTACGGCATAGTTTTGGAGCACAAGAAGATCATCGTCGCTTCCATGATTTCTGGTGCAATTAGCGCTGTTATCCCGGCTATCTTCAATACCCGCACGTTCGTTATGACGTCGAGTGGTATTTTCAGCTTCCCCGGCTACATGAATCCTTCCGGTGATATGAGCAGCCTTATTGGTGCGATCCTTTGCAATGTCGTTGGTTTTATTCTTACCTTCGTCCTCGTCTACATCATGTATCGCCCTGATGCAGACACGTCGGCGGAATAGACAATTATTCGGAATGTAAGCTGCTGAAAACCCCGCGGCAGATTGCATATGGTGGGCTTGCGATTGATCTGCGCGAGCCCACCTCGTTTTTGGAGTGACTGGTTATGACAATTACTGCCGATATGACATTTGGAGAAATCGCACTTCTTCCTGAGTTCGCTGGGTTCGGTGAGCATCTCATGCTTTGCCGACCTTCAACTTGGGAGCGCATGTGGAATAAGCCCATCGCGGCCCATTTGAATTCCGACACTAATCCGTATGAAGTTACTCGTGTTCTGCGCGGGTTGAATCGGATTGTTGAGCTTGCGGATGACGGGAGGCAGGTTGCATACGATATTTGGGATGAAGCCGATTGTATTCGCGATCCGACCCGGCGCAACACAAAGCTGTTTTTCTTTCCGGGGCGACCGGGGGCGCCATTCGTTATCGCGATTTCGGGTGGGGGCTATCAGAGCGTTTGTCACCAAATGGAAGGTTTTCCCGTTGCTCCCGAGCTCAACGATGCGGGCTATAACGTGTTTGTGTTGTCATACAGGGTGAGGGTCGAGCCGCTGATGCCGCGTCCGATCGATGACCTTAATCGCGCAGTCCGTTTTGTCCTCGAGAATTCAACGCGATTTAATGTGGACAAAAAATATGCGGTTATCGGTTTTTCCGCTGGCGCGCATTTGACCGCCGAGTGGGGGACGGATAACAAGGGGTTTGCATCTTACGGATGCGAGCCGCCAAAAGCTTTGGTTCTGTGTTACGCCCCGATTGACCTTCATGAGTCCGAATGTGCGTCAGACCATAGATTTCTTGATTCGGTGTGCGGTGGAGCTGGGCACGATGCGATTGATGATTTCTGCATTGATCAACATGTGTGGGAACGGTATCCGCCGACATATCTTTGGCAATGCGCCGACGATGATGTCGTATCGCCCGGCAATCTCGGAAAGATGGTTGACGCACTGGATGCGGCTGGGGTGCACCACGAGGAGATTGTGTATCCAGAAGGAGGACATGCGTTAATGAAACCTCATGCGCCGGAAACTGATCACTGGTGCTCGGGTGTCATTGAGTTCCTTAAGGGCTATCTCGGCTAAGTAAAATACACGCCGCCCTTTTGCCCATGTGACTCTGGTGCGTGTTGTTTGCGGTATTGACTCCATCAAAAGACGGCTAATGTTCTAGAATGTTTATATAGTCACATTTACGAACAGGAGCGAACATGCATATCTACTCTGTTACCGATCCCGAGTTCAAGTCCTACGGCCGCGTGTGGGACGACGTACCCTCCAGCCTGACAGCTCCGCTTGTCGAGGCACTTTCCGCCACGCCCATTCCCGAGGGTAGCAAGTATGTGGCCTCCGCGCCCGAGCTGGAACAGGTCGAAGGTGCCGACACGCTCGGTCTGCTCATGTACGGCGGCCGCCCCTTCCAGCTGGGCTGGTGCAACGGCCGTAACACGAAGCTCAACTGCCTGGAGTATCACCGCGCCAGCGAGTTCAACCTGGGCGCCCGCGATTTTATCCTGCTGCTGGCCAAGCGCGAGCAGATCGTCGACGGCAAGCTCGATACCGCGCAGGTCAAGGCCTTCCGCGCGCCGGCCGGCACGCTCGTCGAGGTCTACGCCACGACGCTGCACTACACGCCGTGCATGGTCGACGACGGTGGCTTCCAGGTAATGGTAGCGCTGCCCGCCGGCACCAATGGTCCGCGTCCCGAGGCCGCTGCCAACATGTCCGCCGCCGGCGACAGCTACTGCTACTGGAAGGCCGACAAGTGGGTTCTCTGCCACGCCGATAGTCCCAAAGCAGCCGAGGGCGGCTACGTAGGCCTAACCGGCAAAAACCTCGACATCACCTGCGACTAGCGCTTCGTCTCAATCCTGTAACATCTAGCAGCCAAAATCGTCTCTACCTGTTACAGAACGAGACAAACTGCAGGGGGCTGCCCGAAAATCTCAATCTGTAACACCAGGCTCGGTTTTGACGGTCTAACTGTTACAGACCGAGACAAACCGGTCAAAACCATCACAAAGGTGCCTGTCCCCTTCGTGGTGGTTTTCCTACAGCTGACTGCGCAGGTAGTCAGCCATATAAGGAACAGCGAAGCGCACGTACCCGCGGCGGGCCTGTTCGATTACGCCGGCGTCGATAAGGCGCCGGCGATACTTTTGTGCGTAGTCGGGTGTGACCGACATGCGCTCGGCTACATCAGAAATGCGCGACACGGTGTCTTCGTCATCCGCCATTGCGGCAAGAAACGCAACGTCTTGGTCCGAGAGCGCGGCGAGCGTCGTCTCGCACACATCGTTTTCGAAATCGACCTTTGACGCCTCGATGGCTCCGTCGACTAGCTCTCGTGTTGCGCGTTCTCCTGCCTGGCAACGATTGGCGATGTTGTAACCGATGAGCTGCAACATGTAGGGCGAGCCCTGGGTTGCGCGAGCGGCATCTAGTCGAAGATCGCTTGGGATATCAAGGTCGAGTTCTTCGAAAGCCCGCTGGTAATAGGTGTCGACGTCTCCGACTGAAAGCGGTTCGAGTGTGACTTTGCGAGCGCGGTTGAGAAACGTCAGCACGCGGTCATTGAGCGTCGCCGAGACCGCTCCCGGAAGGCCCGCCATAACGAGTGCGACGTTGAGTCTCTCGCCGACGAGTTCTTGATAAGCGGTGACGAGTTGTCTGATCTCGGGCGAATTAGCCTGAAGCTCATCGATGAGGATGAGGATGCCATGTCCTTGCTCGGTTAGTTTGCGCGCCAGTTGCGTGAGCTTGAACTGGAAACTCTTGGTTTCCTGCACATCGCGCGTGAACTCAAGGCCGGCTGAGAAACCGAAGACGCTCAGGCTGCCGCCCGTGAGTTTAGGGAGATGGCGTTTGTTGGCATAGGGCTCGCCCGCCTCTTGGATTTTTTCAACAATGCGCTCGAGCATGTCCTCGGAGGCAACGGTGGGCGTGGCGACGACGAAGCCGAGCTTGCGAGCGCGATCGGCGAGCTCCCACAGGAGAACCGTCTTGCCGCTTCCTCGCTGGCCGAGCATGAGCATGGCGCGGTCTCGATTGCCCGGCTCCTGTTCAAGGCCGGAGATGAATGTTGAAATTACATTTCCTCGCCCAACGAGATAGGATGGGCGATTTCCAAATGAAGGGGAGAAGATGGTTTCAGTCATAAGTCTCCTTTCCTTTTTTTCCTATTTTTTCCTTTTTTTCCTATTCAGTCAAATTGACTACTGGTCGAGGGCGGCTTCAGGGGGGCTCATCGAAAAGAACCTCGACATCAACGAAGACCGGGACCTTCTGTCTCGTTTTGTAACATCTAGCAGGCTAAATCGTCTCTTCCTGTTACAGATCAAGACGAACAACAGCGGGCAAGCCGAATAATCTCAATCTGTAACACCAGGCCCGGTTTTGACTGCCTATCTGTTACAGATCGAGACAAACCGCCCCCAACCACCACAAAGGCGCCTGTCCCCTTTGTGGTGGTTGGGGCGGCGGTATCAGAAAGTGTCAGCTGTGGGCGGCTGTCGACCGCTCGCGTGCGAAAAGAAGTGTCGACCTGCGCCGTTGCCGTTGAGCGATGCGCTGTTTGCGGTGATACTGAAATCACGACAAACATCGTGTGAAAGGATCGATGCATGGCTTTCCGTAAAGACTTCCTGTGGGGCGGCGCGACGGCTGCCAACCAGTGCGAGGGTGCCTACAACGTGGATGGCCGCGGCCTGGCCAACGTGGACGTGGCGCCGCACGGCCCGGAGCGTTTCGCGGTGGTCTCCGGCCAGCGCAAGATGCTCGACTTCGAGGACGGCTATTACTACCCCGCGCAGACCGGCATCGATTTCTACCACCACTACAAGGAGGACATCGCCCTCTTTGCCGAGATGGGCTTCAAGACCTTCCGCATGAGCCTGGCCTGGACCCGTATCTTCCCCAACGGTGACGAGACCGAGCCCAACGAGGCCGGCCTGGCCTTTTACGAGGACGTGTTCCGCGAGTGCCAGGCGCGCGGCATCGAGCCGCTCGTGACCATCACGCACTTCGACTGCCCCATCCACCTTATCAAGGAGTACGGCGGCTGGCGCAACCGCAAGCTCATCGATTTCTACAAGAACCTCGCGACCACGATCTTCACCCGCTACAAGGGCCTGGTGAAGTACTGGCTTACCTTCAACGAGATCAACATGATCTTGCACCTGCCGTTTATGGGTGCCGGCCTGGTCTTTGAGGAGGGCGAGAACAAGGAGGCTGTCGAGTACCTGGCCGCCCACAACGAGCTCGTCGCCAGCGCTTGGGCAACCAAGATCGCCCACGAGATCGACCCCGAGGTTAAGATCGGCTGCATGCTCGCCGCTGGCACCTACTACCCCTACAGCTGCCGTCCGGGCGATGTGCGCGCCGCACAGCTCGACAACCAGGACAACTACTTCTTTGTCGACGTCCAGAGCCGCGGCTACTACCCGGCCTATGCCGTCAAGAAGCTCGAGCGCCTGGGCATCGACGTCGGGATGACCGACGAGGACCGCGAGATCCTGGCTGCCAACACTGTCGACTTCATCAGCTTTAGCTACTACAGCACCCGCTGCTCTGCCGGTGCCGACAATCCCGATGTCGAGAAGACCCAGGGCAACGCCTTCGCTGGCGCCAAGAACCCCTACCTGCAGGAGAGCCAGTGGGGCTGGGCCATCGATCCGCTGGGCTTCCGCATCACCCTCAACGACCTGTACGACCGTTACCAGAAGCCGCTGTTTGTGGTCGAGAACGGTCTGGGCGCCAAGGATGTTGTCGAGGAGGACGGCTCCATCAACGACGACTACCGTATCGACTACCTGCGCCAGCACATCAAGACCATGCGCGACGCGGTGACCGAGGACGGCGTTGACCTGCTGGGCTACACCACCTGGGGTCCGATCGACCTGGTGTCTGCCGGCACGGGCGAGATGTCCAAGCGCTACGGCTTTATCTACGTCGACCGCGACGACGCGGGCAACGGCACCCTCAAGCGTTCCAAGAAGAAGAGCTTCGACTGGTACAAACACGTCATCGAGACGAACGGCGAAGACCTGGCCTAAGGACCCAAGGCACTCAACCTTGGGGCTCCAACCCTCCTCGCGTACCTAAGTACGCTTCGTCGGGCTTGTCGCTCCCAATCTTGAGCACCTCAGGCCCTTAGGGGGCGACTCCGACGGACGTGTTTTACGCGTAGAACTTCATAGCCTCTTAACCAAGGCGCCCGGCGAGCAGTTTGCGCTCGCCGGGCGCCTTGTTAAAAGAAGTGAAAGAAAGCAAAAGAAGTTAAAACTTGCAAAAGAAGTGAAAAGGAATAGGACTCAATATCGATAAGAGACGTTCTGCCGTCCACGGATTTTGGGACATGTGGCCCGTTTTTTGGGCCTGCCTGTCGGTACACTAAAGGCACTATGGGTACCCGCGAGCGACATATCGGCCACGCGACCGCCCGGTCCGCACCCGTGGCGGATCCCAGGGGCGGCAGACTCTTCGCCATGCCGCGATTCCTTGCCGGCATATCGCATCGCATATACCGCCACCGCGCCTTTGCCATCGCCGGCGCCATCACTGCGTTGTTCCTTATACTTTTGGCAGTTTTGCCGGCGCTGTTCGCCTCCGACCCCAAGTTTTCCAACACCGTGCCTGTGTATTACCGGGTGTCCAAAAGGATCGTGGACGAGCTTACCCATTCGAGCTCCATTCCGTTGCTTGTCGCCGCGGTCGTGTTTTCGATCTGGGGCGTTCTCGCTTACCTGCGCTGTTTGGACTATGTGTTGCGGCGCCGCCTTGTTGCCATTGCTGCCATCTGCGCCCTGTGGGTGATCGAGGTCATCCTTAAGTACAACTCATTCACGCCAACCTACGCCACGCTGCTTTGGTACCTGTACTACGTACCCATGACGCTCATCCCGTTGCTCTACCAGCTGTGCGGCATGCGCCTCGCGGGCGTGGAGCAGCATCGCGCGGGTCGCCGCTACCGCACGGCCTTGTGGATTGCGGCCGCCCTGCTGATCGCGTTTGTGCTCACCAACGATTTGCATCGGCAGGTATTTCACTTCGACCGCGCAAGCGAGACCTGGAGCAACGACTACACGTATGGCTGGGGCTACTTTCTCTTTCCGGCATGGACGGTCTTTAACTTCGTCGCCTTTTTTGCCCTGGTGAGACGGTCCTCGTCCTTTAGAATCCAGCGTTTCTCGGGTACGGCGGCGCTCGTGTTGCTGGGCGGCGCGTTCTTTTGCGTCTCATATGTCATGCGCGTGCCCTGGGCGTGGAAACTCAACTTTTCGCTGGTCTATTGTGTGCTGTGCGTGGTGACGCTCGAAATTTGCCTCGATTGCGGCGTCATCCCGTCGTATCACGACATCGCCGGCATCTTCGATACCCTGCCGCTCGACCTCAAGGTCCTGACGCGCGACTTGCAGGTGGCCTATGCCACGCCGATGTCGGGACCGACTCCGCCGGGTGTGTTCGAGGAGCTTCGTGCGCAGGAGCACGGGCGCGCCCATGCCTTTGCCGTGGCGTCTACCCCCGATGTGATGTATCGAGCCTTTCCGCTGCTGGGCGGCTCGGCTCTCCTTGCCCAGGACGTCTCGGAGCTCAACGAGCTCAATCGCGAGCTGGCGCATCGGCGCATGGAGCTGCAGCGTCAAAACGAACTGTTCGCGGCCGACTATGACCTCAAGGCGCACTTGGCAGACCAGGAGGCCGAGGCCCTGCTGATCCAAGACGTGGACCGGGCGCTTGCCCGCGCGCTCGATGAGATGTACGGCCTGCTGAGCTCGCTGCCCCCGCTGACCGACGAGGCGTCCTCGCATGAGCGCTACCGCATGCTGCAGTGCGCAAAAATGCTCGTTGCCTATTGCAAGCGCAAGGGGTCGCTCACGCTGGCGCAGCACGGGGAGAGCGGCTTCGACCGCGACCGTATCCAGCTAATTGCCAATGAGCTTGCAAGCGATCTGCGCACTATCGATGTCGACTGCGCCTCGATTATCGCCATACGCCGCCCCATGCACGCCAGCACGGTAAGCGCACTGTACGACTGTGTGTACGACTTTGCCTTTTTTGCCTATACCACCGATCATCCGGCGCTTATGTATCACTTGAGCGACCACGATTCGTGTAGCGTCGAGCTACGCGCCACGCTCTTCTCCAACGACGAGGGCGATCTTTCGCGGACGCCCGCCGCCCACGAACTCGAGGTCGCGCTGCGGGGACGAAATGTGGCGTATCGTCTTGAGGGCGAGCCCGGTCAGCTGCGCATGACCGTCTTGATGCCACGGGCAGGTGAGTGACCATGCAGATTCCACTTATCCTTCCCCAGATTGTCGCGCTCGACGTCGTCTTTGCCCTCGCGGCATGCCTGCAGACGATTCACGTTCCGCTCATCGCGTCACGCCGCTCGTCCTATAACCGCAAGGTGATTTGCGTCTACGAGGCGAGCCTGGTGCTTCACCTCATGATCCTGGCCATTATTATGTTTGGCTCGAGCGGTTCGTATCTGCTGGCGCCGCTCAACGTTTGTGCCGAGGGAATGGGCAGCGTGCTGTGGCTCAACGCCGCGACCTTTGCCTATGGCGTCGTGCTTATGGTGCATTATCGTCGCCCCGTTATGCTGGTTGAGCTGCTGCTTGTTGCCGCCGTGACGCCGCCGGTGGTCCGCGCCATGGGCCTGGCGTGGACCGCTGTCGTTATCGCGGAGGCGGCATTTTTCCTCTTCCGCTCCGTCGCGGCGCTCTTGATGGACGTTCGCAATCGCCAGGAAGACATCACGGCGTTCTCGACAATCGAAACCATCAACGTGATTCCCGTGGGCATCCTCTATCTGGACCCGAAGGGCCGCCCGTTGCTTATGAACCACTGCATGCGCAAAAACCTGGTGGAGCTTCACATGCCCACCGACTTGGGCGATATGAGCGGTACGTGGAGCGACCTGCGCAAGCTCAGCATGCAAACGCCCGAAAGCAGCAAAAACCGCATGCGGATTGATCTGGACCGCTTTGGTGAGGCGCGTGCGGTGATCGAGGTTTCTCCCGCCGAGATACGCCTCTTTGTGTGCGATAGCGTTATGGTTTCGGGTCGTTCGTTCGAGCGCATCATCGGCCTGGATGTGACGGAGTATGCGCATGCGCACGACCGCTTGGCGCAAGCTAACCACCTGCTTGAGCTTGCGGGCCAAGAGCTCCAGGCCCAGATCGAAGAAGTCAAAAAAGTTGCCGACAATGCGGCCTACCTGCGCATGCGTGCCCGCGTTCACGATGTGATCGGCCAGCGCCTGTCTATCCTCCATCGCTATCTGGAGGAGGGGCGCTTGGACGACGAGTCGCTCGAGCAGATCGACCCGTTGCTGCGCTCAATCGCCGCCGATCTGCGCAGCGGTGGTGCCAGCGAGCCTGCAGAGCAGCTGGACGATATCGTCAACGCCTTTGGCCTGGTGAGCGTGCAGATCGATGTCGAGGGCGCGCTGCCAAAGGACGCTCGCGTCGCTGCGGCGTTTCTGCAGATTATCCGCGAGGCCTCGACCAATGCCACCAAGCATGCGCAGGCGCATCAGGTCCATGTGCGCCTGTGGCAGGAGGGGACGGATGCTGACGCCGTCGCGCGCATGACGATTTCTAACGACGGGTCCCCGGCCCCCGTATCGTATCGCGAGGGAACGGGTATCCCAGGTATGAGGCATGTCGCGCAAGATCTGGGCGGCAGCCTGGAAGTTCGCCCCGCCCCGCCCTTTACGCTTGCGGTATCCATCCCGCTCAACTGCAGCGCCACGGACCAAAGGAGAAGCTCATGATCCGCGTGTTAATCGTCGAAGACCAGGCCATCTTGCGCGAGAGTCTCGCGCGCTCCGTGGGCGACCAGCCCGATATGACCGTTGTCGCCGCGATCGCCGATGCTTCCGATGCCCTCGATGTTGCGCTCAAGGAACGCCCGGACATGATACTGATGGACGTGTGCACCGAGCACGATTCCAACGGCATTGTGGCGGCGGCGCGCATTAAAAAAGAGATGCCCGAGTGCCGCGTCATCATCATGACGGGTATGCCCGAGATCACCTTTGTCGATCAGGCGCGCGAGGCGGGCGTCGATAGCTTTGTGTACAAGAACGTCGGTATCGATGAGCTGTTCGCCGTGATGCGCTCCACGTTGGCGGGCTACTGCACGTTTCCCAAGCCGCCCGAGAGCATTTTTTCGGGCACGGCGGCCCTCGACGATGTCGAGCTGTCGATTCTGCGCCTTGCCTGCGAGGGCAAGAGCCGTCGCGAGATCGCGGGCGAGCTGTTTATGAGCGAGGGTACCATCAAGCGCCGCATCTCGGAGATTCTGAGCAAGACCGGCTACGACAACATCATGCGCCTGGCGGTGCATGCGGTGACCGAGGGCAGCATCGTCCCCAACATGGAGCGCCCGTAATCGACGCTCCAGCCGTGCCTCGACGCTAAAGACAAGCCGCCCGTTGCTTCACTCTGAAAGCGGCGGGCGGCCTGCCTGTGGACGCGGCCTATTTGCATGGCCGGTGTTTTACCAACACAAAGCGACGGGGCCGCAGGATCATCTCCTGCGGCCCCGTCTGGTGCCCGCGGATATGTCCGCCAATCCGCGGCTGTCGATGTCTGTCGCTACGCGATAGTTGCGCTGTAGGAGGCGACGTCCTCGTAGGAATCGGTCAGATAGACGTCGATGCCGATGGTCGTGTTGACCAGGTCGTCAAGGCTGTCGAGATCGCCGCTCGAGAAGCTGTATTCCTCGGTGGCGTTGGTGCCGGGCATCAGGTGAGCCGAGAACCAGGCATCCTTCATGGTGCCGTTGACGTTGGTCTTGCCGGTGGGAGCGTAGAAGGTCAGGTCCTTGTCGCTCTTGTTGGTGATGTTGACGACAAAGCCGATATCGCCCCACTCGTCCTTGAACTTCTCGGTGATGGTGATGGTGCACAGGTCGTCATCGGCGACGGTGACGGCGGGGGAGATTTCAATGTTCTCGGTGTCGTCGTCTTCGACGGCCTCATCGATCTCCTCTTCCTTCTCGGCGGCCTCGCGATCCTTCTTCACCTTGCCGGAGAGATCCTTATCGGACTTGGTAAAGATGAGCTTGTCCTCGCCTTCCTCAAGGATGAGCTTGCCGTCCTCGAGCTTCACGTCATGCGTTTCCTTGTCAATGGTGATGCTCGCGGTGGTGGCGTCCTTGGCTTCCCACTTGAGGTCGTCGACTTCGGAGAACAAATCGAGACTGCCCGTGCCGTCTTCGTTGAGGACCAGGATGATGTTGACGCCCCATTCCTTGAACATCTCCATGTACTCCTCGGTCAGCTCCTCGCCCTGCGAGGTTCCACCCGAGAGCTCCCAGCTGCCGACAAAGTTGGCCTTGGGGTCTTTGCCGCCGCTGCAGCCCGTAAGGGCAAAGGCGAGCGCCAGGACGCATGTCAGGAATGCGAGTGCGGACTTTTTGAACGTTGTCTTCATGGTGTCCTCCTTCTTGTGTGAAAACCCATAGAAGCAAATGCGGGGGTGGCGGAACCCCCGCCAATTACCAGATAAAGGGGTTAGGGCCTAGGCGTTCCGCAGTTGCTGCAGAACTTGCTGCCGTTTTCGCTGCCGCAGTTGGGGCAGAACCACTTGGCCGGTGCTGGGGCGGGAGCGGGGCTTCCGCACTCGGGGCAGAACTTGCCGGTGTTGGTGGCGCCGCAGCTGCAGGTCCATGAGCCGGCTGCGGGGGCGGCGGGTGCCGGTGCGGGGGCGGGTGCCGGAGCCGGCTGCGGGGCGGCCTGCTGCTGTGCCTGGCCGGCGGCGAACAGCTGGCTGGCGTTCATGCCGCCCATGCCGCCTGCCATGCCCATGCCCATAAAGCCGGCCATCGCGCCGTTGGGGTTGGCCGCTGCCGCGCGCATCGCGTCGCTCTGGGCGCTGGCGATGTTGGCGGCCGCCATGGTGGGGTCGCGCATGACGGCGGCCTTCTGCAGGTCCTTGATCATCTGCTCGTCTTCTTGCGAGGCGGCGATGGAGTTGACGCCAAAGCTCACGATCTCGACGCCGCGCAGGTCGCGCCAGTCGGCGGAGAGAACCTCGTTGAGTGCACGGGCGAGCTCGGTGGTGTGGCCGGGGATGGCACTGTAGCGGATGCCCATCTCCGAGATCTTGGCAAAGGCGGGCTGCAGAGCGGTGAGCAGCTCGGACTTAAGCTGGCTGTCGATCTTGTCGCGCGTGTAGCTATCGGTCACGTTGCCGCACACGTTGGTGTAGAACAGCAGCGGGTTGGTGATGCGGTACGAGTACTCTCCGTTGCAGCGCACGGAGATGTCGACGTCCAGGCCGATGTTGTTATCGACCACGCGGAAGGGCACAGGCGAGGCGGTGCCGTACTTGTTGCCGATGATCTCCTTGGTGTTGATAAAGTAGACGCGCTGATCTTTGCCCGCGTCGCCGCCAAAGGTAAAGCGGCTGCCGATATTGGCGAACGTCTCCTTGATGGAGTCGCCCAGGTTGCCGCTAAAGACGCTCGGCTCGCTGCCGGTGTCAAAGACAAACTCGCCGGGCTCAAGCGCGACCTCGATGATCTTGCCGTTTTGCACCACGAGCATGCCCTGGCCGTCGTTGACGGCGATGACCGAGCCGTTGGAGATGACGTTGTCCTCGCCGCGCGTGTTGGAGCTGCGGCCACCGGTACGTTTGCTGCCCTTGCAGGCCAAGACGTCAGCGGGCATCGATTCGCAATAGATAAATTCCTTCCACTGGTCGGCCATGACGCCGCCGGCAGCACCCAATCCAGCTTTCAAGAGTCCCATGGTGATTTTCCTTTCTCGTCAAAGGCCGGGTGGTATTGGTCAGAATGGTTAATCGTCCTTGTTGTCCTTCATGACAACCGAGGTCTCGGTATGGCTGAAGGTGTCGTGCTTCTCGGTCAGGTCGAGCTCGCCACAGTAGCAATCGGCGTGGGTGGCCTCGTTGGCCGTCTTGAGCTGGCCCACCAGCAGCACGTCTGCGATGACCACGATGATCAACGGCGCGACGATGTTGATGAGGATGCCCTCGACATCAAAGGTGAGGTAGTCCGGATCGAAGGCATTCCCACCCATAAAGAGAATCTGGGAGAGGACAAACCCGATCACAAAGAACAGCACCGAGGCGATGGCGAGCTTGGGCTTGGAACAGGGAAGCTCGCCGACCATGCGACCGGTCTGGCCGTTCATGGCAAACAGATAACTCTTGCCGTTCCACGAGGTGGAAAGCATCCACACGGGGAACAGGGCGTAGTCGCTGTCTTCCCAGGTGTAGTCGAGCTGCTTGCTTTCGACCGTGGCGTCGTCGTACTCGTCGACGACGGTTTCGCGCAGGGCCGAGATCGTGCTCTCCTCCATGCGACGCTCGGCGCGCGCTTTGCAGGTCTCGCAATCCTCGTCATAGCGGTTGGCGATGTAGCCGGGCATATAGGCGACCGAGAACGGGCGCAGCGCGTCGTAGTCAAACGGCTCGATGGCATCCATGTGGCCGTCGGGCATCTTGGACGATCCGTCGACGGGCACGCGCTCAAACGAGATGTTGCCCTTGCGGTAGGCATCGTAGTGATCGGTGGTCGTGACGGTGCGGTCGGATTCCTCGGTTACGGTTTCGTTGGTCGCGTCGAAGTACACTTCGCCGTCCACGTGGGCGCCGTAGAGCCAAAACGGCACGTAGACACCTTGGACTTCGTCGATGTGGTTGCCGGTGACAAAGCTCTTGGGCAGTAAGATCTTGCCCTTGTAGTGTTCCTTGAGCGCGGCCATGACATCGTCGCGTCCGAGCTTAAACGGGATCACCAGATCGGGCGAGAAATCTCCCGAGAGCTGGCCGGGTGCCACGGCGGAGTTGCCGCAGTACGGGCAGGTGGTAACGGCGACAGTACCATCGGACACGAGCTCGGCGCCGCACGACGAGCAGATGTAGCCGGCGTTTTGGGCCAGCTCCTGCACGGCATCGTCGACAGCAGGTTTGGGAGCTGCTGCTGCGGCATCGGCTTTGGCATCTGCCTTGTCCTGGCGCTCGCGATAGAGGGCCTCGACTTCTTCGACTTCAAAACGCGAGTCGCAGTAGTCGCAGACGAGCTTTTGCTCGGCACTGGCAAAGTGAAGGGGGCCGCCACATGCGGGGCACTGATAGTTGACGCTCTCGAAGGCCATGATCGGTCCTTTCGCTGCCGGAGGCTATGCGCCGATGGCGCCGCCGCAGTATTCGCAGCGCCCACTGGCATCGGGAATGGTGGTGGCTCCGCAGAAGGGGCAGGTGACCGCGGTCTTGGGGGCCTTGGCGGCCACGACGCTGTCGCGCGTTTCCTGACGCAGCTGCACCAGTGCATCGCGAACTTCGGTTGCCTGGCGCTTGGCCTCGCGGTACTCGATGGATCCGCGCTGCTCGATGGTGGAGTCGTTTACGCGCAGGTTGATTTCGGTAAAGTACGGCGTGTTGACATGGATGGTCAGGTTAAAGTCATAGTCCAGGTCGTAGCGCGGCGGGTTGTAGCTCTCGCGCTCGCCGTCCTTGGTCTCGCGATAGATCTCGGTCCGATGCTCGTCGATGTCCATGTCGCAGCCGAGTACCTGCGAGAACTCGATGATGTCGGGATTGGCGTCGCGCCAGCGGCTCTGCGAAGTGATAATCAGCAAGCCCGCGTCTTCGTCGAGCATGATGTTGGTGCGCCCGGCAGAAAGCGTGCGCGTGGGGTTGAACGACGCCAGGCGCTCGGCATTGGCCTCGCGGTAGGCGAGCTGCTCACGGATATCGTCCGCGGTGCTGGAACGATAGCCGCCAAAGAAGGGGGAGAGCTTGCCGACGCACTCTTTGCACAGGTAGCCTTCGTTGATCTTGGTCTTCCCCAAAAGCCCCAGCTCGGTACCGCAAATCGCGCACTCTTTCTTCTCGAACATCTTGTCAAAGAAGCCCATGGCTGCCTCCCATCAACAGGTAGCGTGTGTCACTTTTGATGATGGGGGAGTGCACGATCTTTCACGATACCCAGACGGCTCAAGGAGTCTCCACAACTGGGACACATGGCCCATTTTTGATTAGTCGTTGGGGACGTACTTAAGCGAGTGCCCACTCATTTAAGTACGTCCCCAATGAGTACCCAATGACTGCCCGTAGAATGAGAGTGGATAATCTCCCATTTTTGGCCTGTATGCAGGCTCAAAGTGGGAGATTATCCACTCTCGTCATTTGGGCGTCCAAAAATCCTCGCTCGTTTGGCACCTGGGGACGCTCCTTGCCGAATATGGTGGCTGCCGAATGTAGGCGCTGTCCTTGCTACGCCACGGTTACGGCAACCTGGGCGTAGCGGCTGCAGGGGCGCTCGGCGCGCGTCTGCACGGTAAGGGTAAGCACGAGGCGGTCGCCGGGCTGCGCGTCGACGGGCACGATAAAAGCGGTGCTCACCGTGCATTCCTGCCACAGCGAAAGATTCTGAGCGCCTGCATAGCTCGAAGGGTCCACGGCTACATCCCAATGTGCATCAAAGCCCTTGTCGTCGGGGTCGACGATGGTCGCTGCAAGGGTGACGCGCTCGCCTGCTGTAACGCTGCGGTCGGCCGTGACCTCGACAACATATGCCGGATGCGAGCAAGCTGCCGGATCATGGGCGCACCATTGCGCGCGGGCGGCAAAGTCTTCCTGATAGGCGCGCAGGTAGGGATTGGGGTTGTCGCCTGCGGGCGTGCCGATGGCGGCAAAGGCGGCGGGTGCGGCCGCATTGGGATGTCCATCAAGAAACATGCGGCCGAGCAGCGTGTCGAAGCCGCGGTCATCGATACCGCGCAGGCCAAACGGCAGCAGCGGAATATAGGTCATGCTGTCGCCTTCGGCCATAAAGTCGCCGCGCTCAAACTGTATCGCGGGCATGCCTTCTAGACCCCAATCCAGACGGGCATGCTTGCCAAACTGAAAGCGCTCGGGCTCGTTTTCGTAGACCTTACCATCGCCATAGAGCATATAGCGTGCCATGAGGGGGCCGTTGCCCTGCGCGAGATTCTGCTCGGGCCAGGGGGCCTTAAACAGCGGCAGCGTATCGGGCTGAGCCATCTTGGCGTCGACATAGCCGCCATACATATAGGGCACGCACCAAAAGATGAGATCGGGAAAAAGTTCGCGCCCATGGTCGAGCCAAGAATTGTCCTGCCCCACGCCATCGGCAACACCCATCACGCGCACCTTCTGATAGACGCGCTGCTGCACGGAAGGCCATTCGGGCATATCGCGATAGCGCTCGGCAATACTCATGAGCGCACGAACAATGGTATTCATACCGCCCCAACTGAGCAGCCAAAGCGTGCGCGGATCATCATCCAAGATCGCCTGAGCAATCACGCGCGAGCCCTCAGTCTCCTCACGCACATCGCCCTCAAAGGCAACATTACCCACGAACGTACGCTCAATCATTTGAGCCGGCGAAGGAAACGCCGGCTCACCAGCCGCGGCAGCATTCGCCTGCAACTGCGGCCAAGCCTGGGCATACTCATTGCTCCAGAGACTCTCAATCCAATGCTCAGGAAACGGCCGATACTCAAAAAGCTCCCCAGCCAGCGGATCAGGCTCATGAGGCACCACATCCCACTCATAAGAGCGACGTCCTTTAGTACGCCAATGCGGATTCACTTCACCGAGCGTATGGACGCCATCCCCAAGAAAGTGATACTGCGAAGCCGTATACACCACAGCCTGAACATCAAGCAAGTTGAGATACAGAGCCAAATGAACGAGCGAGTTCATATCATCGACTTCCATATCGGTAGTAACAATCACCCGAGTTAAATCGCGAGTCATAAGAAAGCTCCAACCAAAATCATTTCAGCCAGTTACGCGCAAGGCAAGACGGGACCCACGCCCTCATCGCCACCGACCCGGCGGCCCGCTAGAAGCGCTCGTCCAGGGTCTACAGCAACGTCAACGCAGCGGGGACCGGGGCTTAGTTTTGCAAACATTCCACAGGGGGCATGGGTCGGCGCAGCGCGAAGCGCAAAGCGCCGACCCATGCATGCCCGAGGACGTTTGCAAAACTAAGCCCCGGTCCCCGCGTCGGGAAAGGATTACCTGTCGACCCTGGCCGACCACTCCCAGCAGCCCACCGGCTCGCCGTCGATGAGTACGTTGCCCCCGTCGAAGTCTTGATAACACAGGTCGTTGAATTGGTGGATCCACACGCCATGGTTGAACGTCTTCTTGGGCGAGCCGTCGGCCTCGCGGTAGCGCCCGGTCAGGTCCTCGACATGGCTAAAGTAGGTGAGGTGCACGTTGGCTCCGGCGTCACGTAGGCGAGCCGTGAGCGGCAGCACGGTCTCCTGCGGTATCACGAGCTCATCGCCCTTGGAGTGCGTAAACCACAGCGGTGTCTTGGCAAGGGCAGCAACGTCCTCGTCCGTGGCGTTGTACCACGGCGCGCAGCAGGGAAGGCCCGCGGCGAAGAACTCGGGGTAGTCGGCGCACAGGCGCAGCGTCATAAAGCCGCCGTTGGAAAGGCCAGCGACCACGATGCGGTCGGTGTCGATGCGGTCGGCATGCTCGGCGACAAACTCGTCGATGAGCGCCTTAATGACGGGGGAGTAGATGCTCTGGTTGGAGTGGCCGAGCTGCTCAGTGCCGTTGTCCATCCAAAACGTGGGCGACTGCGGCACGAGAACCCAGGCAAAGCCGCCAAAGTAGCGTTGGATCTGCGCCTGGCTGATGGCCGTCACGCGGTTGCCGATATAAGCGCGCGTGGCGCCCTCGCCTTGCGTAGCGCCCTTGCCCTCGCCAGCGCCGTGCAGGTACACCACGAGCGGGGCCTTCTGGGGCACGACTGTCGTTTCGGGCGCGAAGGGGTTGAAGCAGGCGGAGTCCTCGGCCTTAAAGCTGGGCTCAAAGAAGCCGTACTCGAGCGCGATGCCGTTGACGGCGGTCTTTTGCGTGGCATTGCTCCAGCCCTTGAGCGCGGGACAGATGTCGCCGCGGCAGGTGTCAAAGACCAGGCCGCAGGTTGGATCGTCACCGTCATTGCCGGGAAGGGCCGCGAGCTGCGTGATGCGCAGCTGGTCGTCGAGCAAGCGCGAGCCCATCACGCTGCCCTCGATCTTCTTGGTCAGACGCTGCTCGGCGATCTCGAGCGCCACATGGGTGCCAAAGGCGAGCTTGCGTCCGCACTCATCGCACGGATAGGCGGCGAGGACGTCGACATAGCCTACGGAAGGTGCGGCGTGGTCGGCGCCGCGCTCTTTGCGCATCAGGATCTCGCCCGTGCGTTCATGGCGCTCTACATATATATGGAAGGTGCGCGCATCGATATCGTTGGCGCGAACGGTGCACGGCAGGTCGAGCACGACTTTGCTGATCCAGGGGCCAAAGTCTCCCAGCGTGGTGACGGTTGCGTAGGTGCACGATTTGAGTTCCATGAGCTGCCTCCTCTGCGCCGCGAGTGGTAAACATCAGCGGCAATACAACTTAAACATGTTTAGTTTAATGCAGAGCTACAGAACAGGCAGATGAACTCGGTAAACGGTCAAAATGAACACTCAACAAATTACTAAACATTCGTTTATCACCATTTAGCAGGGCTTTTGTTGATGGGTCAACAAAGAATAGAGGTGTTTACCAAATTAAAAGACCACGTAAATAGGCATTTAGCAGCAGAGCGTCAAATAGACAATCCCTTACCGTTCAAGTACGTTCACCCCCGATTTCCTACCGTTCACCGGACTGTAGACGGCAAAATTGCCATAAATTCGGCGCTCCGTGTAAACTAAAGCCCGTAAACGTTCAGTAAACACCTTGTTTACAAAAGCGTATCCAAGGGTCCGGCAACCGTAAGGGGTTATAGTCGCCGGGCCAAAGGCGTGCCTAAGCCCAAGGGGGCTGGCACACGAAGATATGGGGAGGGGTCCCATGGCAGTAGATAACAAGCAGATTGCCACCGATGTCCTCGAGCTCGTGGGCGGCGCGGAGAATGTTTCCGTCGCCACCAACTGCATGACGCGTCTGCGCCTGACGCTCAAGGACAACAATAAGGCCGACGTGGAGAAGATCAAGAAGGTCAAGGGTGTTCTGGGTTGCCAGTTCGCCGGCAGCCAGCTCCAGGTCATCATCGGCCAGAACGTGCCCAAGGTGCTCGCCGAGTTCGTCGCCATCTCCGGCGTCAAGCAGGGTGCCGCGGTTGACGAGAACCTCGACGCTCCCAAGGAGAAGTTCGAGATCAAGAACCTGCCCAACATCATCCTTGACTATCTGTCGGGCTCCATGACCCAGCTGATCCCGCTGCTCATGGCCGGCGGTCTGTTCCGCACCATCGCGGCTATCCTCGGCCCCACCATGCTCGGTTTCCTCTCCGACACCGACCCGACCTACACGTTCCTCTACACCACGCTGTATGAGGCAACGTTCACGTTTATCCCCATCTACCTGGGTTATGCCGCAGCTAAGAAGCTCGGCGCAAGCCCCGTGCTCGGCATGCTCCTCGGTGGCGCCCTCATGGCCCCGTCCGTTGTGAGCGTTGCGACCCAGGAGGGTGGCGGCATCATCTCGGTCTACGGCATCCAGATCGCCGCGGCCAACTACCAGCAGTCCGTCCTGCCGATCATCCTTTCGGTGCCGGTCCTCTACTTCATCGAGAAGTTCTTTAAGAAGGTCATGCCCGACGTGCTCTCCACGGTCTTCACGCCGTTCTGCACCATGATCGTCACGATCCCCATCGCCTTCATCGTCCTCGCCCCGATCGGCAACGAGCTCGGTAACCTCATCGCCAACGCCCTGTTTGGTCTTGCTGATCTTGGCGGCATCGGCGTCCTCGTCGTCATGGCCGTCCTCGGCGCTTTCTGGCAGCTCTTCGTGGTCTGCGGTATGCACATGCCCGTCATCCTGCTCGCTCAGGTTCAGATCATCGCTGCTGGCTACGATCCCTTCGTCTTCGTTTCCACCAACTGCGCTATGGCCGCTGTCTGGGGCTGCGCCTTCGGTGCCTTCCTCAAGATGAAGAACCCCGACGAGAAGTCCCTTGCCCTGGGTTACGTCATCTCCGCCATCGCCGGCGGCGTCACCGAGCCCGCGCTCTTCGGTATCCTCATGCGCTTCCGTCGCACCATGTTCGGTATGTTCATCGGCGGTGCTATCGGCGCTGTGTTCTCCGGCATCATGGGTGTTACCTACTACCTGGCCGGCGGTGCTGCCAGCTTCCTGGTCTTCACCAACTATCTGCAGGGTGGCCAGATGAACACCGTCTGGGCTATCGTTGGTATGGCAATCTCCTTTGTCATCGCCGCTGCCGTCGTCTATGTCTCCGGCTTCTCCAAGGAGGAGCTTGCCGAGATGGAGGCCTAAGGCCAAACCATTCGGTCACATACGACCTTACCTACACGACAGGGCCCCGTCAGGCGCAAGCCCGGCGGGGCCCTTCTTACAAGGTAGACTGATTGGGGGCGCGTGGCGCCTACTCGCCGGGGCTTGCTAAGCGCTAGGGGCTTTCGCGCGGGGTTACCGCGAAAGAATCTGCCGGTTCGCAACTCCTTTATCAAACGAAAGGACATGCAGATGAGTTTGGGAAAGCTGACCGTTAACGGTCGCCAGGATGGCTTTTTGTGCGAGGGCAAACCGTTCTTTTGGTTTGCCGATACGTGCTGGAGCGCGTTTACGAGCATTGCCGAGGCCGATTGGGACTACTATCTGACCCGTCGCGCCGAGCAGGGCATGAACGTGCTGCAGATCAACACGCTGCCGCAGTGGGATCGCTGCTGCCCCGATCTGGGTATTTGGCCCTATGCCAGCGAGGACGGCGTGCATTTTGATTGGTCCCGCCCCAACCAGGCGTACTGGGACCGCGCTGCTGCCATGTGCCACGCTGCCGTCGAGCACGGCATTCGTCCGGCACTCGTGCTCATGTGGTGCAACTACGTGCCCGGCACCTGGGGCGCCAAGATTGCCGAGCGTTGCGGCGCCGAGATTATGCCGCGTGAGGAGGTTCGTGCCCACGTTGCCCGCGTCATCGAGAACTTGGGCGAGTTTGACCCCGTCTACGTGGTGACGGGTGATACCGATTTTGCCGGCGACGAGGCGATTGCCTATTACGAGGACGCGCTCGACGAGGTCGTCAAGCGTGCGCCCGAGGCGCTGCGCACCATGCATATCAACCGCGGCAATCGCACCATTCCGGCGCAGTATCTGGACCGTCTGGACTTTTACATGTTCCAGCCCGGCCACAACTACGAGGGCCAGCCCGAGGCTTGGCACTTGCCGCAGGACTTTATCGCCAACTATCCCAAAAAGCCGATGGTCAACTCCGAGCCCTGCTACGAGCAGATGGGTGCGTCGCGCAACGTGTACTGGCGCTTTACCGCGCAGGATTGCCGCGCGAGCGTTTGGTCGTCGATTCTTGCCGGTGCCAGTGCCGGCGTGACCTACGGCGCACACGGCGTTTGGAACTGGCAGACGTCGCGCAGCCAGGGTTCGGTCCTGGGCGAGGGCTTTGATATGCCCTTCCGCTGGCAGGAGTGCCTGCAGTTTGCGGGCGTGTGGGACTTTGGCGCGATCGAGCATGTGCTTGCCGGCCTGGGTGCCACGGCTGCCGACGACGCGCTTGCCGTGGTTCCGGCGCAGGAGCTGCTCGACGACGCGCGCGAGGCCATTCGTGTGGCGCGCGTTGGCGATCGCGTCGTCACGTACCTGCCGCGCACCACGGCGCTCAAGTTTAAGCTCGACGGCGCGCGCGGCTGGACGGCGACGGCCCTCGACATGGAGGACAAGCGCATTGCCAAGCTGCCCGTGCGCGACAACGGCGACGGCACCGTGCGCGTGGCTCAGCATCCCTTTGAGCACGACGCTCTGCTCGTGGTTTCGCCGGCGCATTAAGGAAAACGGAATAACGCAAGAGAAAAGGCCCGGGTGGTAGCCCGGGCCTTTTTATATCAATACAGCCGTTGCGGTTGGTGATGGCGATTGCGTACTGCCGCTCTTAACGGTAGCCCTCCCAGAGGGGAAGGGGAAAGAGGATGTCCTCAAATTTAGACCACTCGGCGGGATAGTCGATCTCGTCGGGTCGCGCCACCCAACGGCCTTCCAATCCATACATCGCCGCCAGCGCGCACGAGATGGCTTCGGTGGCGTCGATTCCCTCGGGAACGCTCCAGTTAACATCGGGCTCGGGCTCGATAACACCGCGCGAGCGGTCGTTGAAATACTCGTGCAGGGGGCTCTCCGTGCTCATGGCCTCGGTATTGAGCATCTGGAAGAGCATGACGAGCTCGGGCTGGTTGTTGTTCTCCGCCACGAGCAGACGGCAGTATTCGGGAATCTTGGGGCTCTGGCCCTCAAATGCCCCGCCAGGATGAAAGAGGGAGAGATAGTCGTCTAAGGTTGAGCTGCGATCGTAATAGCGACGGATCACTTCGACCAAAAGCCCGTGCTTGCTGCCCACGTAGTGCAGCACGCCCGCCTGGGTGATGCCCACCTCGTCGGCTACCGCCTGGAGTGACATGCCGTTAAAGCCGCGCGCGTTGATAAGCCGCACGGCCGCCGAGACAATCTGGTCAAGGCGTTCCTGCGCCGCAGCGCTGCGTTTCTTTGCCGCGTGTGTGGGAGTTTTCTGAGTGTCCATATAAATCGCGCTGCCTTATTTAGGGCGGCTCGAGTATTGCCGCCAAATGCCTTTTGTATACCCCCATAGCTTACCTCAGCCGTTCAGCGGCTCAAAACAACCGTTTACCGCTCTTATAGCTTACTAAGTACTTAGTAAGCGTACTATACAGGTCATGGAAGTTACTTACTAGTTAGTAAGTAACAACCCAACAGACGCTCGCGCGCGGCCGTACCCCATTCCACGGCCGCCGCATCCAGCGGGTTTGACCCCTTGACCCTTGGTGCACGGGCGCCCTCGCGCATTCCATCAGAGAGAGGATCTATCCCATGGCAAATCAAACCGCCGCAGCGATTGACGAGAACGCCATCGCCCCCGACACCGGAAAGCCCATGACCAAAACCGAGACATGGCGCTTTATGATCGGTTTTATTATCTTTGGCGTTATGTGGATGATGTCGGGCACGATCGGCTCCAACGTCTTGTTCCCCGAGCGTTTTAACGGCCTTAATATTGGTCAGCCCGAGGCAATTCTCGCGGCGATGAACTCGGTCGGTTCAATCTTCGCCCTGTTCTCAAATCTCGTTTTCGGCGCGCTTTCCGACCACTGCCACAGCCGCTTTGGCAAGCGCACACCGTTTATCGTTCTCGGCGGTTTTATCTGCGGCTGTGCTTTCTGGAGCACTTCGGTCGCGACCACACTTCCCATGATCGTCGCCTCCTGGTGCGTGCTGCAGATTGGCCTCAACTGCATGCTTGCCCCTGCTGTTGCCGTGCTTTCCGACCGCATTCCGCTTAACAAGCGCGGCACGCTCTCCGCATTCTATGGCGGCGGTGCAACGGCTGGCCAGTCGATTGGCACCATCATCGGTACGCAGTTCCTCTCCAACCCAGTTCCTGGCTTTATCATCGGCACGGTCTCTTGGCTGCTGACCGGCATCCTCGCCGTCATCATTTGGCCGCGCGAGAAGTCTGCCGCTCTTGACGAGGGCGAGCAGTCCGAGAAGCTCAATCTCAAGTCGCTGCTGCTCATGTTCGTTCCGCCCACCAAGAACTGCCGCGACTTTTATCTGGCGCTCTTTGGCCGCCTGCTCCTCATCTTCGGTTACTTCTGCATCAACGGATATCAGCTCTACATCCTCGAGAAGTACATCGGTCTTCCCGTGGCAGAAGCCGGCGCCGTCCTCTCCTCCATGTCCGTCGTGATCATGGTCGTGTCGCTTGTCGCCTCGCTTACCTCGGGCGCTATCTCCGACAAGATCGGCCGCCGCAAGCCCATCATCCTCGTCGCAACGATCATGATGTGCATCGGCATCGCTCTGCCCTGGCTGCTTAAGTCCGTTATCGGCATGTACGGATTCGCGCTGCTGGCCGGACTTGGTTATGGTATCTACTCTTCCGTCGACCAGGCACTCAATGTCGATGTTCTGCCCGATAAGGAGAACGCCGGCAAGGACCTGGGCATCCTCAACATCGCCAACACCATCGGCCAGATCCTTGGCCCCATCGTGACCTCGGCAATCGTTGTCGCCACCGGCTCCTATTTCATGGCGTTCCCGATCTCCATCGTGCTCATCGCCGTGGACTATGTGTTCATCATGCTCATCAAGAACGCCAAGTAATCCGTCGCTCTCTTTCCTTCCGTCGGGCAGCGTTCGCGTTGCCCGACGGACTCCGACTATTCAATCGCTTAACTTGGAGGCGTTATTATGACCACCGTCGAGCAGTACAAGGTGTTTAAACTCGAGCTCACGGGCACCGCGGCCGGCAATCCCTATGTCGAGGTCGAGCTGTCGGCACGGTTCGCCCGCGCAGATGGCCAGGACAGCTTTGAGGTCCATGGCTTCTACAAGGGCAATGGCTGCTACCGAATTAACTTTATGCCCGAGAGCGCCGGCGTCTGGAACTACGCGGTGAGTTCCAACGACCCCGAGCTCGATGGTACCGCCGGCTCTTTTGAGGCCGTGCCTGCTACGGGCGACAACCATGGTCGTGTGCTGCTGGCAAAAGACGTGCTTGCCCACGACGCTCCGTTCATTACCGACGAGGATTCCAACTTTGCCTACGAGGATGGAACGCGCTACCTGCCCTTTGGCACCACTTGCTATGCCTGGACCAACCAGGATACGGCCTTGCAGGAGCAGACGCTCGAGACGCTCGCCACCTCTCCGTTCAACAAGATCCGCATGTGTGTCTTTCCCAAGTTCTACGACTATAACGTTGAGGACCCGGCGATGTATGCCTACGAGGGCGAGAAGGGCGATTTCGACCATTACCGCTTCTATGAGCCGTTTTGGGAGAACCTTGAGCACCGCATCGAGCAGCTCGACGAGCTGGGCATCCAGGCGGACCTCATCGTTTTGCATCCGTACGACAAGCCCGAGGACTGGGGCTTCTCTCGTATGACGCGCGAGGAGGATGTTTTCTACCTGACGTATGTCGCCCGCCGCTTCTCGGCATACAAGAACATCTGGTGGAGCCTTGCCAACGAGTGGGATCTTATGCCGTGGAAGCCGGCCGAGGACTGGGATCGCTATGCCCGCATCATCATGGCGAACGACCCGTATGGTCATCTGCGCAGCATCCACAATTGCCGTGAGATCTTTGACCACAGCCATCCGTGGATTACGCATGTGAGCTACCAGAGGTGCGACCTTAAGAACACGGCCGAGGACGTTACCACGCTGCGCGCGCAGTATAACAAGCCGGTTTTGATCGACGAGGTCGGCTATGAGGGCAACATCAACTGGGGTTGGGGCAACCTGACCGCTCAGGAGCTCGTGCGTCGTTTCTGGGAGGGCAGTTTACGTGGCGGTTATGTGACCCACGGTGAGACCTACGTCGACCGCGGACCCAAGCTGTGGTGGGCGCACGGCGGCAAGCTCTACGGCGACTCGCCCGAGCGCATTGGCTTTTGCCGTCGCTACATGGAGGCGCTGCCGGCCGATTTTGACTGGGCGCCCGATGAGGTCGGTATCCTTGACGGTACGTTTACCTGGGATGTCACCTGCATGTCCAACGACCATGGCCGCGGGACTGCCGATGTCCTTATGTACTTTGGATTCAACCGTCCGGCGTATCGTGAGTTTGAGGGCGAGTCGGGCGCTCGATACAAGGTGAGTGTCGTGGACACATGGGGCATGACGGAGGAGGAGCTTCCCGGAACCTTTGAGGGCAAGTTCCGCATCGATCTCCCAAGTAAGCAGTATATGATGCTTCGCCTGACCAAATTAGAGGCGTAAAACAGAGATAATCGGCTCCGGGCGTGACTTGCTGCACGACCATCGCAGGGGGGGTAGCCCCTGTGATGGTCGCGGCGATGCGCGTCCGGAGCTACGCTTGTAAGGAGTGAACATGCAGGAGTTTTTTGGAATCGATGTGGGCGGTACGGCCGTTAAATGGGCTGTGCTGGGCGAGGATTTTTCCATCCGCGAGCGCGGAAGCCTGCCGACGGGCTTTACCACGGCTGATGAGACGGTCGCGGCGCTGATCTCGCTCGTCGAGCCGTATCGCGAGCGCGTGAGCGCCGTGGGCGTGAGTGCGCCCGGCGGCATCTACGAGGGAGATGTCACAGGAACGATCCATCGCGGTGGTGCGCTCGCGTTTATGGATGGCTGTCCGCTCGGAAAGCTTATGCGCGAGGCTCTGGGGGTGCCGATTGCCGTCAATAACGACGGTAAGTGCTGTGCACTCGGTGAGTATGCGGCTGGCGCTCTGCGCGGGACGCGTTTTGGCGTGGTGCTCGCTGTCGGCACAGGTATCGGTGGCGGCATCGTTATCGACGGCAAGGTCTTGCGCGGCGCGCATTGCTTTGCGGGCGAGTTTAGCTTCTTGCGCAACGATGTCACGACTGCTGCGAGCATGGAAAACTCCTTTGCGGGTTCGGGCGGTTGGCGTGCGCTCCGCGATGCCGCCGTTGCCGAGAAGGGCCTGCCTGCGGATTCTCCGGTGGACGGCCGCCGCGTCTTTGAGTGGATCGCGGATGGCGACATGGCGGCGCAGCGCGCGCTCGACCGCTACGCTCGCGCATTTGACGGACAGCTCATCAACCTGCAGGCCGTGCTCGACCCCGAGGTCTTTGTGATCGCAGGCGGCATCTCGTGCCATCCCGAGCTCGTCGATGCCCTGCGTGCGCAGATGCCGCTGGCCCTCTCGAGTTACGAAGGGACCCTTGCCGGCATTCCTGTGCCGCAGATAAAGGCGGCCGAGCTCGGCAACGACGCCAACCTTTACGGTGCTGTCCAGGAGGCCATGCGCCTGGTGTAGCGCATTGGACATAGTCATTGGGGACGTTCTTGTTTGACTAGTCGTTTAAGAACGTCCCCAATGACTACCCACAGAATGAGAGTGGATAATCTCCCGTTTTTGGCCTGCATGCGGGCTCAAAGTGGGAGATTATCCGCTCTCGTCATTTGATTGGCACTTGCGGCACTTGCACTCATTGGGGACGTACTTAAATGAGTGGCAGTTGGGGACACTCCTTGCCGAGCTGCAAGCCGTGCGCGCCCCTTCTGGGCCTTGCGGCTCAAAATCGCGGCGTCATGCGGACGGCTGGGGTCGAATTTACAGTATTTCGAGCTCGGCTTCGATATTGAGATTGGTTCTTTATTAAAATGGTGTTCCGGACAACAAGCGGGTGGGGGTTACCATGAGGGACCTGGGAGACACAACCGCATATTTGCGCCGGGGCATGCGGGAGATTCTGTGCCTGGCGCTATTCTTTTTCACGTTTTTGGCCGGCGAGTACTTCTTTGACGTACGCGTGGCCGAGTTTGTGCCAGCGAACGAGGTTGTTGTCTACGAGAGCATCGTCGTCGGCGCGAGCGTGATTGGCTATTTTGTGCGTCCTCTCCTGTACTATCGCTGTCCCCAGGCAATCGATGCAACGAGCGATATGACGGGCGTGCTGCTGGTGTCGGCATTGCTGCTGCTGATTATGGCGGCGCAGTTTCAGGTCGTGATTGCGGGCGGCTTGGTGGCGTGCTGCGCTCTGGGCTACTGCGGATCGACCGCCCATGCTAATCTGGCGCGGCGTTTTGCGCAGACGCCTTGTCTGGCACGTGCCGTGGCGGTTTCTTATGCTGCGGGCATTTTGGTACAGGTGCTCAACCATATGGTGATGCCTGCGGGCATTCCTCAACAGTTTGTTCTGGTCGCCTGTGCGATTGCGCTGGTTGGGCTGCTTCACGGTACCCGCCGAGCTAAATTGCGTGATGAGTCTGCGCCCGAGTTCGAAGCTGAGATTGCCGAGCTATCGGTCGATGCGTCGGAGCATGGCGCCAAGTGGCGCGATAATCCCGAGGCAAAGGCGGCCTTCCAAGGTGCCGTAGTGCGCTTGACGGTGGCGACCGCCTGTCTTACCGGCGTATTCGCGGCTCTCAACGCCGGTCTTACGACCTCGCATGCCGCCGGCGCCATCGATTTGGGCGACTGGCCGCGCTTGCTGCTGGTCGTGAGCGCGCTTGCCGCCGGCGCCCTGTATGACCTGCGAGGACGCTCGTATATGAATATCATCATAACGTGCGCCGCCATGCTGTCCACGCTCTCGTTCTTCGTGCTTATCACCGATGGCAACGGCGGTAATGCGCTCGCCGCCACGATTATCTTTTACCTGGGCACGGGCTTTTTCGTGGTGTTCTTCACCGCGAAGTTCGCCGCGATTTCGATGTATGCGCGCTGGTCGTATCTGTGGCCGTGCATGGGCCGCGTCATCAACAACATTTGCTCAATGCTTGTGACGGCGCCGGCGGTGGCGATCATCTCGAGCCAAAACGTGCTAATGGCGGTGGGTGTCGTACTCGTGCTGTTTGTCGGCATTGCGATCTCGCTGCTGGGACAGTTTGGACAAGGCGTTGAGGACGAAGCGGATCACAGGGGGCTGGCGTTTGCCACCGACGATCTTGGCAAGAGCCGTGCGCCCGATCAGACCGACGCGGTGCCCCCGGAGACGCCGGAGCTTTCGTTTGACGATCGACTCGACGGCTTTGTAGCCGCCTTTGGACTCACCAAGCGCGAGCGCGATGTGCTGGAGGCGTTGGTCGTTTCGGACGACAGCGTGCAGGACGTGGCGGCGGCGCTCCTCCTTTCGCGTTCTACGCTCTACCGCCACATCGCCTCGATCAACAAAAAGACCGGTGCCGCCTCGCGCGTGGCCCTCATCAACTTCTTCTGGTCCTGGACGCCCCAAGACTAGCCAACCACCACAAAGGGGACGGGCACCTTTGTGGTGGTTTTTTACCTGCAAAAATATGAATATGAGACATTTGTCACCTGCCGTTTTGGCGCTCAAAGGCATATGAATGTGATGTTGAGCGAAGCAGAACGGAAGGGGTGCGTCTATGGCGTCTCAGGGTTGCGCGTCTAATAAAATTGCGGGCGCGCTTATCGCCGTGGTTGTTGTTGCCGCGGCGGTGACACTCATGCGAGCTTACGGCGCCGGCGCCCATGGCGCTCAGGGAAAGACTGCCGCACAAGCATCGCTCAACGATTGCGCCGCCGTTCCGGTGGCGGTCAAGCTTATCGAGGACGGGGAGGCGCGGACGGTCTATGAGACCGACGATGCCGAACTGGTCGCATCGACTTTTGCTGCGCTCGATGGCTGCACCGTGGGGGATGCGGTGGATGAGCGGACGAGCGATGCCGGCCGAACGCTCGTCTTTGTCTATACGGATGGCTCGGAGCAATCGGTGGAACTTGAGGGCAAAAACATCGTGCTCGATAAGACGGCGTACCGACTTAACGGTGCCGATGAGTTATGGCGGCAGCTTGCCGCGATCAAAAACAGCTAACGAAATTAGGGGTGTACGGGATGAGTGAGTTGAGATTCTGCCCAGCGTGTGGGGCGCAGCTGCCTCGGGTCGCCGGCGTGCCGGTACGATTTTGCCCGGGATGCGGCGTCCGACTTGAGGGCGTTGTGGGCTACTCGGGCGCCGTGGGGCCTACAGATGGGGCGACTGCCGATGACGATGCGGACGAAGGCGCCGACTCGAGCGTGGACGCGCCGGCCGATGCGCTGGTAGAGGCTGTCGGCGTCGCGTCGTCGTCTCGTGACGCGGCCACGACGGATGCGCCTCACATCGGTGACCTTGAGCTTCATACCGCATGCGATACCTCTGGCGGCCAGGCACTCGCGCAGGTGGTGCTGCCGCGGGGCTGGCATATCGAAGAGGCGCATCTTGAGCGCAGCGGCAGTTTCGACTGCCCGATTTCGGTTGGCGTGACGGCGGCGGGTCCGATGGGTGAGCGGATTATGTACCGCTCCGAGCTCTGCTACGTGGATGCGGGCGCCGTTGCCAAGCGTATCCCCACGCAAACCGAACGCAAGGTGTTTGTGCACGTGGAGGCAGCTTGCGACGAGCTGGCTCAGGCCTGTGCGGCACGGCTGGGTGCGCGGGCAGAGGTTGTTGCCGAGCAACCGTACCCATCGAGCGCGGAGGTCGATATCGAGCGCGAGCGTGCCCGCGTAAAGCGCGAGGCGGCAAACGACTTTGCGATCCAGGGCTTTTCGATGGAGCCGAGCGATGTGATCTATGAGTGCCGCATGCGTAGATATCGGCTCGCGAGCGCCCCAGTGCCCACCGAGCTTGCGGTGGCCGCCAAAGTCGAGGGGTATGTGGCCTCGATTGGCGGAGTCGCGGGCTCTATGGGTAAAGGCATTGCCGCCGGGGCCGAGGCGCTGCTGGGCGCGGGCCTTTCGAGCGGGCTCATCGGCGGCGTTCTGGGCAAGCGCCTGCGCGAGCGCCATGCGGCGGCAGCGGCGGGGCAGAGCGTCGTGCAAGAGCAGGCTACGGATCAAGGCGATTGCCCAGACGAGGCACCATTTAAGCTGGGGGCGGTCGACCTGTTGCAGTGGCGTATCAGGGACAGCTTCTGCTTGGTTGCGCCAGAGGGCCGTCTGGACGAGGCGGCCTCTACGGCGCTTGCCTCAATGGCATCGACCCTGCGGCTCAACCCGGAGCTTGCGCGCGAGGCGAGCGCTCAAAAGCAGCAGATGGTGCTCGAGCAACGCCAGCGCACGCAGATGAATATCGCCCAGCAGCAACAGCAGTTTGCAGCCTGGCAGCAGATGCATGCTTCGCAGCAAGCGGCGTTCGACAGTTACCAACAGGCATGGTTCGATCGCAGCGATCGTCAGCACGCCGCGAACATGGCCGCCAGCGCAGCCAGTTTCTCCAGCGCGGGCGTAGGCACGGGCGCGGCCTCGTATTCCGATGCCATTCGCGGAGTCAACCATTACACCAGGCCCGATGGCACCGATGTCGAGGTTTCGGTGATGGCAGACCAGGCTTGGGTGAACGGCTCGGGCGATGTGATCGGCACGCGCGATGGCTTTGAGCCCGGTTTTGGCTGGACGGAACTGCCTCGTCAATAGCGTGAGCGGGCTATGTCTGAATCGATGCCGGGCGTGTTTCTCGGCATTGTGATAAAGAACGGGAAAGGAACAACGATGAGGGAGACGGTTATTTCGCGCACGGCGTTTGTCGTGGCGGCGGGAACGGCGCTGCTGACGCTTGCGGGGTGCGGTGGACAGCAGGCGCAGGATACGACGGGTTTTAACGACGACCGCCCGGTAAAGGACAAGATGGTCGCGGGCTCGTCATCGGGCGATTCCGGTGATGCGGGCGGCAGCTCGGATGCGGACGGCAGCTCGACGGATGCGTTCGATACGTGGTCGGATGACTGCTGGGATGCGCACCGCAACATCAGCATCGCGGCATTGCTCGAGCTTAAGGGCTGGCAGTTGCAGGAATTTGCGTCGCAACAGGGCTATACCTGGCAAGATGCGCTCGAGATGTACGAGAACGAGGCAGGCCGCGTACTCAGCGTCTGCAATATCAGCAAGGACGGCGCGACCGAATGGCTCGGCGAGGACGAAATCGGAAAGCTCGACAAGGGCGGCACCGGAAGCACCGTGATGTACACGCTGCAGCTTTCGGGCTATTCGAGCTGCGAGGATGTTATCGCGGGCTTTTCCGTGCCGGTTGAGGACCGAGCGCAGATCACCTCGGGCTCGTGGATTGCGTGCGTTTACGGTTCCAATATGGCGCGTCACGTTGCCATGGTGAGCCCGATGGAAAACGGCGACTACCGCCTGGATCTCATTACCGAGGAGGCTATCAAGATCGGTACGTTTACCCAGGGCGGCGGTGCCCCCACGATTGACGAATTTTGGCAGGAGAAGACCGGGCGCGCGCTCGGCTAAGCGCGACGCGACCGACATCACAGCGAGGGATGAACATGATGAATGAGATGACGATGAGCCGCGCGGCCTTTGTGGCGGGCGCGGGCGCGGCGGCTTGCACGCTGGCTGGCTGCTCGGGCGGCGCGGGCGGCGCCAAGGCGGCGAGCACGGCGGACGCCGCCTGCGTGGACGACAATGCCAACGTGACGGTCTATGCCGCAATCAACCTGGGCGGTGCCGATCTGGTGCGCCTGCTCAAACATCAAAATTATGAGTGGCAAGGCGAGAACGTGGGCTACGGCGCCGTCGATGACGCGGGATTTTTCGCCTTTACCTTTTCCAAGGTTTCGGACGATGTGGACGAACTTGCAAATAGCGCGATACCGCTTTCGGAGTCCGAGTACGAGGAGCTTGAACCGGGCGGCGGAGACGATAGCGTGGCGATCTTGCTTTCGGTGGCCGGTTATACGACGGGCGACCGCGCGCTTGCCGGCGCAATTGGCGATGCAGCGATGGTGCAGGAGAAGTGTACGGTTGACGATTCCGCGTATTGGCTGGTCAGGGCACTCGACGGCAGCCGCTATGTGATTTCGGCCTACGACACCGAAGACGATGGCGACAGCGCTCATGACATCTATATCTACAACGAGGCTTTTATTCGCACCGGCTACCTGAGCGGCGGCGACCAGATCGATATCGATGAGCTCTGGAGCCGCCTGGCCAACGCATCATAGCGCACCAAAACCACCACAAAGGGGACAGGCACCTTTGTGGTGGTTTTGCCTTAGGGCTGTCTGCTACAGCAGCTCGCCGTGGCGGGCGATGTAGCGGCGCTTGGCCAGCTGGGTGAGCGCGATATAGGCGGCGACGATGCCGATGAGCAGCGCGAAAAAGCTCGTCGGCAGCGGCATGAGGCCCAACGCGTCGGCGATGGGGCTTGCCGGCAGCCAAGTGACGAGCGCCAGGCCCAGCACGGTGAGGACGCACAGCGCGGGCGCGGCGTGGTCGCGCGGGCTCGGCAGGCGCGGGGAGCGCAGCATGTGGATCACGAGCGTCTGCGACCACATGGACTCAACGAACCAGCCGCTCTGGAAGCGCGCCGTAAAGGCCGCCATGCCTTCGACGTTGCCCGCGGTGGCAAGCTCGGTCCAGCTTGCGCCCACGGCGGCGGGGCACACCACAAAGAAGAGCGCCGCAAAGGTCACGATGTCAAACAGCGAGCTCACGGGGCCCAGCGCGAGCATAAAGCCCTTGATGGACGCGGCGTCCCAGGCGCGCGGGCGGGCAGTCCAGGCGTCGTCGACGGTGTCCCACGGCAGCGCGATGCATACGATCTCGTAGACGAGCGACAGCAGCACCAGCTGCAGGGCGCTCATGGGCAAAAACGGCAAGAACAGGCTCGCGACGGTCACGGAAAGCACGTTTCCAAAGTTGGAGCTCACCGTGGTCTTGAGGTACTTGAGCAGGTTGCCGTAGGTGCGGCGGCCTTCGATAATGCCGCGCTCGAGCACGCCCAGGTCCTTCTGGAGCAAGATGATATCGGCGGATTCCTTGGCGATGTCGACGGCGGAGTCGACCGAGATGCCGCAGTCGCTCGCGCGCATGGCGGCGGCGTCGTTGATGCCGTCGCCCATAAAGCCCACGGTGTGACCGAGCTGCTCGCGCATGACGCGCACCAGACGCGCCTTCTGCAGCGGCGAGAGCTTGGCGAAGAGGTGCGTCTCTTGGGCGCGCTCGGCAAGTTCGGCGTCGTCGAGCGCATCGATCTGGGAGCCCAGCAAGACGTTGCTCGCATCGATACCGATTTGCTCGCAGACGGTGGCGGCGACGCGATCGTTATCGCCGGTCAGGACCTTGACCGCTACGCCCTTGGCCTCGAGCGTGGCGACAGCGCCCGCGGCACTTGCTTTGGGCGGATCGAGGAAGGCCAAAAAGCCCATCAGTACCATGTCGCACTCGTCGGCGATGCCAAACTCGCCCACGCAGCGCGGATCGGTCTTCTGCGCCACGGCAATCACGCGCAGGCCCTCGGCATTGAGCCCGGTGACCTGCTTGCGAATCTGGGCGAGCTTCTCTTCGCTCAGCGGCTGGGCGACGCCTTCGACCTCAACAAAGGAGCAGATCTCGAGCATTTCCTCGGCAGCTCCCTTGGTAACCATCTGGGTTTTGCCCTGGGCATCGGCGACGACTACGCTCAGGCGACGGCGCGAGAAATCGAAGGGCACCTCGTCGACCTTGGTATAGCGCCCGCGCAGGCTCTCGCCCAGCATGGCATCGGGCGCGATGGCCGAGGGCGTCATGTCGGCACGATCGATGACGGCCAGGTCGATAAGGTTCTTGAGGCCGGTCTGGAAGAAGCTGTTCAAAAACGCATGGCGCAGCACGCGCGTGTCCTCGTTGCCGTCGGTGTTGAGATAGCGCTCGAGCACGATGCGGTCCTCGGTGAGGGTGCCGGTCTTGTCGCAGCACAGCACGTCCATGGCGCCGAGGTTTTGGATCGCAGGCAGCTCCTTGACGACGACCTGACGGCGGGCGAGGTCCTTGGCGCCCTGCGACAGGCTCGTGGTCACGATGACGGGAAGCATTTGCGGCGTGATGCCCACGGCCACGCTCGTGGCGAACAGCAGCGCATCGATGACGTTGCCCTTGGTGGCGGCGTTGATGGCAAAGACTGCCGGCGCCATGACGAGCATCAGGCGCACGAGCAGCATCGAGACGCTCGAGACGCCGCGGTCGAACGCGCTCTTCTCGCCGCGCCCGTTGAGCATCTTGGCGATGCCGCCCAGGTAGGTGTCCGAACCGGTGGCCACGACAAGCGCCATGGCGGTGCCGTTTTGCACGGAGGTGCCGGTAAAGACGATGTTCTTGCAGGCGGAGAGCGGCAGCGTGGAGCTGTCGGCGCCTTCGACGACGGTGGCGACGGCGGTCTTCTCGACGGCCTCGCTTTCGCCGGTGAGGGCGGACTCGATCACAAACAGGTCGCGTGCGGTGATGATGCGGGCATCGGCCGGCACCATGTCGCCGGCGGAGAGGCGGATCACGTCGCCGGGGACGAGCTCGTCGAAGGGTATCTCGATGCGCTCGCCGTCGCGCAGGGCGGTGCAGGTGTTGGAGACCAGGTCCTTGAGGGCCTCTGCCGCATTGCCGCTGCGTGCTTCCTGGATAAACTTCATGCCGCCCGATACCAGTAGCATGATGCCGATGACGATGACCGTGGAGGGGTCGCGCTGCGGCTCGGGCACGGCGAGCACGTCGATGTAGAGCGAGACCAGCGCGAGCGCGGCGAGGATGCCGGCGAAGGGGTCGATGAAGGCGTCGGCGATGCGGCGGGCAAGTGTCTTGGTCGGCGCCTCGATGGTGTTGGGACCGGCGCCGTCCAGGCGCTCGGCGGCCTGCCCGGCGGTGAGGCCGTCAGCCGTGGCGTCGAGCAGCAGGAGGGAGTCCTCGGCGCTATGGGTTGCGGCAAAGATGGTGTTCTTGGCAAGGCCGGCGTGAGCGGCAGGGCGCGCCGTGCGGCGGCGCTTGGAGATGACTTCGAGTACCGTGGCGGTTTTGAGCATCAGCATAGGGTCCTCCTTGTTAAAGGGAGTTAGCGTACGTGTCGTATTGAATTGCAAAAAACCTAGATGTCGCTCACGTCATGCTCGCGAACCACCACAAAGGGGACAGGCACCTTTGTGGTGGTTTTGGTGATCGACTGTTGGCGCTTATGCGTGCGCGGGGTCCTCGCGGCGTGCCGAGGGCGACATGCAGGTTTTTCGACTATGACTGCCTTCCATGGCACACCTCCTTAAGGCCGGGCGCAGCGCGCTTTGGGTATCTCGTACCCGTTTCAATCCGCCGGTATTTTTGACGAGGGGGTTTGCCGTGTCAACCCCATTGTTCGGAAAATCATCGCCCCTGACAAAGCCCTTACAGAGCGCCATGGCTTCAAAGCGCGCCCGCATCGACGTCCTGCCTGCGCTAAACTGTGAAGCACGTACGCGATTACGAGAGGAGCCCGCATGGAGGCTTACAAGCAAGAGTTCATCAAGTTTATGGTCGAGTCCGACGTTCTTAAGTTCGGCAGCTTTACGCTCAAGAGCGGCCGTCAGTCCCCGTTCTTTATGAACGCCGGCGCTTACGTGACGGGCTATCAGCTCAAGAAGCTGGGCGAGTACTACGCCCAGGCCATTCACGATAACTTTGGCGACGACTTTGACGTGCTGTTCGGGCCTGCCTACAAGGGCATTCCGCTGGCCGTCGTGACCGCGATTGCCTACCACGAGCTGTACGGCAAGGAGGTCAAGTACTGCTGCGACCGCAAGGAGGCCAAGGACCACGGTGCCGACAAGGGCAACCTGCTGGGCTACGAGCCCCAGGACGGCGACCGTGTGATCATGGTCGAGGACGTCACCACCAGCGGTAAGTCCATCGACGAGACCTATCCCAAGGTCAAGGCTGCTGCCGATGTCGAAATCAAGGGTCTCATCGTGTCCCTCAACCGCATGGAGGTCGGCAAGGGCGGCGTGACCACCGCACAGAAGGAGATCGAGGTCAAGTACGGTTTCCCTGTCGCGAGCATCGTCTCCATGGCCGAGGTCGTCGAGACCCTCTACAACCACGAGATTGACGGCAAGGTCGTCATCGACGACGAACTCAAGGCCGCCATCGACGCCTACTACGAGCAGTACGGAGTCCGTTAGTTACGCGGTTTTACCAAACCGCGTAACAGCTCGACGCTGCGCGGGCTGCATTTGGACAATCTGACGTTCAACTTCAAGGGCGCGACCAGAAGGTCAGCGCCCTTTCGCTTCACGTCACCTTGTCTCAAATGCGACCCGCTCGCTGTCCGTCCTCTGCCTGCGGCGTCATCTTGCTCCAAATGCGGCACTTGGGGACGTTCTTGTTTGACTAGTCGTTTAAGAACGTCCCCAATGACCAGTCTGAAATGAGAGTGGATAATCTCCCGTTTTTGGCTCGGTGACGGTCTCAAAGTGGGAGATTATCCACGCTCGTTAGGTTAGTGTCCGAAAACCCACGCTCGTCGCTACTTAAGCCCGGGCAGGCGGGTGTAGGGAAACAATCGCTCGAGGAACTCGGAGCAGCGGGCGTAATCTTTGGCAAAGTAGCTGCTATAGAGCGAATCGAGCACGTACTGCACGGCGATGTGGCTGGCAAACTGCGTGATACGGTGCGTCATGCTCTCGTGGTCGCTCACCATGAGATAGACGGCAAAGCCGGGGTGAATGCGGGCGCAGTATGGTGTGCCGATGACGATGACCGGGACATGCCGACTACTGAGGATCGGCAAGATTTCCTTGAAGTTGGGGGCAAGGCCGCTGTAGGAAATGACGATTGCCACATGGTCGGGGCCCGAGGTGAGCGCCGTGCGCACCTGGGCCTCGACGCCGCCGTAGCACGTCGCGCGCTTACCGGCGGAAAGCAGACGATCGTGGAACATTCCCGCTGGATAGAGGTTGTGCGAGCCCGTGTAGATGTCCACGGTGCCGGCGCGCATGACGAGCTTGGCGGCGTAGTCGAGCTGTACGGGGTCGAGCAGCTCCTGCGTTTCGGCCAAGGTAGTCTGGTAGAGCCTTTCCATGCGCTCCATCACCTGTGCAGGAGTGGAGGTGGCATCGAAGGGAAAGTTGATGTCCACGTCGCGCCGGTTACCCGTCTCGGCTGCCTGACGGATGAGCTCGACCTTGAGGTCTTTGAATCCCTCGAGGCCGAGCTTTTTGCAAAAACGGTGCACGCTCGCGACCGAAACATTGGTGCGTGCGGCAAATTCCTTAATAGAGAGCCCGCGGACGTCTTCGCCCATGGCAAGGGCCGAGATGCCGAGTTGTTGCTCGGTAGGGGTAAGGCCCTGTGCCTCGGAAATCTTGCGTTTGATATCCATGCGAACTCCCACACTCAACAAACCTGCCAAAAAAGGACAGGTTTATTTTGGCAGGTTTTGCCCGCAAAGGGTAACGGGACCGAGGATGCCGCTCGGGGCGACGGGTTCGGTGAGGGCGAAGATGTCGGGAATCGCATGATCGAGCGTGTTGATGACGTCGACGGTGAGTTCGTGCGTGCCGGCGGCAAGCGGGTCGATGGCAAAGCGATAGGGCGGACAGATGCGTGTGCCGAGTGGGTGTCCGTCGAGCGTAAGTGTCGCGACTTCGTAGACATCTCCCAGGTCGATCGTGGCATCGGCAAGGTCGTTCGCCAGCTCGAACAATGTGCGATAGCGGAACGTCCCGCATGCATCGGGGAATCGCTCGGCCGTGAGATCGCACAAGTGCTCGAGTTCCTGCGGGGCACCAAAGGTTCCGCTGCCGGCGGGGGAGAGGGCGACGGTCCAAGGTCCGTTGATGTCGAGGGCGAGCGCATCGCTCGAGCCCATGTCTGCGCCGTCTCCGGACTCAAACTCGCCGTCCGTCTCCAAGGCAACGAGGCAGCTCTCGAAGGGTGCGAGCTCAAGCGTTCCGTCAAACGCAACAGGATCGGTGCCGTTCAGCAGGTCGAGGCGCGTGCCACAAAGTCGCTCGCCCTGCGCGAGTTTAACTGTGCAGTCGATGCGCTCGTGCGGGTGTTCGTTGACCAGCATGACGTAGGTCTCGCCGGCGTGCTCGTAGCGAAGCACGCGCAACCAGGGCTGGGGCGTGTCGGTGACAACCGTCTGCAGCCCAACGCTCGCCAGCACGCCCGCCATATCGGCAAGCGGAGTCGCTGCAAGTTCACCCAGTTCAACCACGCCATCGGCGTCGTAAAGCGTGCTCGGCACCTCGTCGACGGCGAGGACCATAACGCTCGCCGCCATCATGCGCCTCACGGCCTGCGCCGTCGCCGAGCCAATAAATGAAGCTCCTGGCATAACAAACGCCTGGTAACGGCAATCGTTTATGGTAAGCATTCCATCGGCAATCGAAACCTCGTAACGGTCCTCATCCTCAAAAGCCTCGGCGGGCACAAAATCAAAGTCGATCTGCGCACGCGTGAGCTCGGCAGCCACGCGCTCGATAGGCATGGCGCTGCCGGCCCACTCGGCATCGGCGTGGTACAGGACGGCGACGGGACGCGTGGCGCTGCCTCCCGAAAGCAGCGTGGCAGTGCGGTTCATATAGCTCATGAGCTGGCCAAAGTGCGGCCATTGCGGATTGTTGCCGTGCGCGTAAAAGTGCGGCGGACAGTCCCGATCGGGGAAGGGCGCCATGCTAAACGCGTGCGGCGTAAACCAGTTAATACCGCGGACGAGCATGTGGTCGGCGATCCATTTCATCTCGCGCAGGCCCTCGTGCCAACCGAAGGCGCCAAAGACCTCGGCCATGCAGCGCCCCTGCTTTTTTGGGTCGAGGCGCGCGGCCGAAGAGCCCAGCTTGGCAAGTGCGTAGGTAAAGAACTCCATGTTCCACGCGCCGTGGAAGTAGCTGTAGCGCCCGTGGTCGACGCCAGGGACAAGCTGGTTGATGACAACGTCGATGCCCGCCATATCTTGTCCGGCGACCGCGCGGAAGTAGTGCCCGGCGCCCTGGCCCAGGCGCGTGTGGCAGCTTTTGTCCTCAATCACATGCCCGATGTGCATGACGCCGTGCTCGCGGCACCAGTCGCCAATCTGCTCGTCAAAGCATGCGCGGTAGAGTTGCGTGGCAATGTCCATGTAGGTGTGACGGACTCGGGCACCATCTGCCTCGCGCGTCCAAAGGCCGTGTAGCTTGGTGAGCCAGCTCGCGCCCAACGCCTCGTACAAACGGCGGGCAAGCTCGTCCGACCACGGCAGCGCCAGGTCGCCTCTTCCGATAAAGCTGCTGGTAGAGGCGTCATCGAGTGCCGTGCCCTTCTCGTTCATAAAGCCAGGCTCATCGGTAAAGAAGCCTAGGATGGTGTGGCCGAACTCGTCGCCCAGATGCACAAACGTGGGCTCGTAGACGGCGTCGATCAGCACACGGCACGAATCGGCGTCGACCATATTGATGTACTCATCGCGAAAGCCGGTCTTTTGGCTGGTGACGAAGAGCTCGACGGTGGTGATGCCGGCGGGCGCGTCAAAACGCAGGCGAGCGGGGGTGCCGTCGGCCTGCTCAACGGAGAGCTCAAGGTCGAGCGGTGCGCCGGCGGCGTCGAAAGTCGCCGCGCCCACAAAGCGCTCCGTGGGATCCATAAGATTGCCGAGCTTGATGACCGTGGACGGCTGGGGACCGACGACCGTAACCGTGCGATGTTTGAGCACGGTCTTCTTAAGCGCGGGGTCGACGTTCTCGCCCGCAAGCGCGCCGTTGGCGTAGCCCGTGGGGAAATGGGCGTCGTCGAGCAGCCAGATCTTCAACCCTAAGCGCTTGCACTCGCCGATGATAAAACGCAGGTCAGCCCACCAGCCGTTGCGACAAAACTCGGGATGCGTGCGCGATTCGAGGCAGACCTCGCGGATGTTCGCACCGGCGATCTGCTCCAGGTATTCGGTAATCGTCTCGTGCGCCTCGCCCTTGAGCCACAAGAACGGAAGCACATGGTTGTCGTATGCCGCCATATCCACTCCTCTAAAACCAACCTTTTAAATCGATTGAAGTCAGAGTACGCCGAGCGCGCCGTCCTGCTAATATCAAAACCACAGCAGAATATGACCGAATCAACGATTGTGATGCCATGGATCTTGCACGTTTAGACAGCCTTCTGCTCGAGCTGACCGACAGCGAGCGTGCTTACCACGCGGGCGCCCGCTATGACTGGAATGATGCGTTCAGCTGGGGTCATCAACAGAATATCAGTGAAAAACATAGGCTCTGTTAGACCAGGATTGACATACATGTGTCCCCACGGTGCCATATCGTTGACCCCATAGACCGCGATGATGGGGGCAGCATGAACGCCGAAGACCTGGTCCTCAACTTCAAGAAGGGCATGGCGAACCTCAGCAAGACCGAGCGCCGCCGCGCTATCGAGTCCGTCAGGGACGTGATCCGCGCGGCGGCGTTCGACGACGCGGCCGGCTCCGCCTACGAAATCGAACGCTGCCCGCGCTGCGGGTCCGCCGCGGTCGTGAAGAAGGGCAAATCGAAGAACGGCGAGCAGCGCTACCTCTGCCGGGGCTGCGGCAGGACCTTCGGCATGGGCAGCGAGCGCATCCTGGGGACGAGCAAGCTCCCGAAGGAGACCTGGATGGCCTACGCCGAGTGCTTCGCGCTCATGCTGCCCCTGCGCGAATGCGCGAGGCGCTGCCGCGTCTGCCTCAAGACCGCCTACACCATGCGCCACAGGCTGATCGAGTGCCTCTCGGCCTACTCCCCCTCGTTCAGGGTCGAGCGGGGCTGCGGCTGCGAGCTCGACGAGACCTACTTCCCCGAGTCGTTCAAGGGCAACCACGCGAAGGGGTCGTTCACGATGCCGCGCCCCTCCCGGCACCGCGGCAAGCA